>JAYODW010000024.1:0-75788 GCA_038116745.1 Gammaproteobacteria bacterium | reverse complement strand
GATTAAGAATGCGGATATGGCCATGTACCGGGCCAAAGATGCCGGGCGCAATGGGTTCGCCATTTACTCGCCAACGCTGGATGAGTGGCAGCGGGACCGCGCGGCCAGTTGACGCGGACGCAGGATTGGAACCTGGATGCAAAGCAGCAGCAGGCGTGACCGCCTCCCTTACCTGGGTTCTGCCCGATATATTTTTTGACAATGTTCCGGATAGGCATGAACAGGGAGCTTAGCGATGTATGACCTCGTAATCCGTGGCGCGCAGATCGTCGATGGCAGCGGTGAAGCTGCTTTCACCGGGGATGTGGCAATAAAGGGCGAAACCATCGCTGCAGTGGGTGGCAAGCTTGGGCAAGGACGGCGAGAGCTCAAGGCCGACGGACTGATCCTCGCGCCTGGATGGGTGGATGTTCACACTCACTACGATGGTCAGGCGACCTGGGATCCGTATCTGACGCCTTCCAGCTGGCACGGGGTGACCACGGCCGTGATGGGCAACTGCGGGGTCGGTTTCGCACCCGCAGATCCTGCGCGTCACGAGTGGCTCATCGGGCTGATGGAAGGCGTCGAGGATATTCCCGGAACCGCGCTGGCCGAGGGGATCCAGTGGAACTGGGAAACCTTTCCCGAATATCTGGACGCGCTGGAAGCCTCTCCGCGCGCGCTGGACCTCGCGGCGCAGGTGCCGCACGGCGCAGTGCGCGCCTATGTCATGGGAGAACGCGGGGCAACCGATGTTGATGCGAACGAGGATGAGCGACGCGCCATGGCCGCCATCGTTGGCGAAGCTGTGCGGGCCGGCGCCGTCGGTTTTACGACCTCGCGCACGGTGCTGCACCGCTCGATCGACGGGGAGGTTGTGCCTGGGACGGATGCTGACGCCGCAGAGCTCACAACAATTGCTCGTGCAATGGGAGAGGCCGGCGGCGCGGTGTTTGAGGTGGCCTCGGATCTCGCTCCGGAGCGGGATGAGCTCGCGTGGATGGGCGAGATCATCGATCGGGCGGGTTGTCCGGTCACGTTCGCCTGCATCCAGAACGATGAGGATCCGGCGCAGTGGCAGCGCCTGCTTGACTACGCTGCACGGCGCGGGCAAGGACTCTATCCGCAGGTCGCGATCCGGCCGCCGGGCGTGCTCATGTGCCTGGAGGGGACGCATCCGTTTACCGGACGCGCAGGCTACCGGGCGATCGCGGATCTGCCGATGGAAGCTCGGGTCGCTGAGATGCGCAAACCTGAAGTTCGCGCCGCGATCCTCGAGCAGCCCGACGGCCGACCGGCGCGCCTGCTGCGGCTGCTGTTCATGGAAGGCAAGGCGATGAACACCACTATCGCTGACTACGACCGAATCTTCTGGCTCGGCGATCCGCCCGAGTACGAGCCTGACGCGGCGCAGAGTATCGCTGCGCTGGCACGCGCGCGGGGCCAGTCGCCGGAGGCTACTGCCTATGACCTGCTGCTTGAGAAAGCAGGTCGCGCTTTTCTCTATTCGCCGCTGTTCAACTACAACGCGGGAAACTACGACGTCGCACGAGAAATGATGCTGCACCCGAACACGGTTCTCGGGATCAGCGACGGCGGCGCGCATTGCGGAATGATCTGCGACGCGAGTGCGCCGACTTATCTGCTGGCGCATTTCGTTCGTGACCGCCGTCGGGGCGATCGGATTGGACTCGAGCAGGCGATCAGAATGCAGACCAGAGACACCGCGCTGCTCTACGGGCTCGAGGACCGTGGTCTGATCCGCCCCGGATTGCGCGCGGACATCAACCTGATCGACTTCCAGCGCCTGTCGCTGCCGGTCCCGGAAATGGTCTACGACCTGCCTGCCGCCGGGCAGCGTCTGGTACAGCGTGCGAACGGGTATCACACGACCGTGGTCCGTGGCGCCGTCACCTTTGAAAACGGGGTGGCCACCGGCGAGCTGCCAGGACGCCTGGTTCGCGGCCGACGGCGTGTCGCATGAGTCGAACTGAACCGGCTTCGATGTTCCGCCGTCACTGACGCGCAGATCCGGCGCCCCTCGGGAGGAAAAAGTCATGGCAGGCGCACAACAGGCGCAATCGAGTCGACCTCAGGAAGTCGACGTGGTGGTGATCGGTGCGGGCTTCGCCGGTCTTCACGCGGTGCATCGTTTCCGCGAGATGGGGCTCAGCCTGCGAGCCTTCGAGCAGGGTTCCGGAGTCGGCGGTACCTGGTACTGGAATCGCTACCCTGGAGCAAGTTCGGACTCGGAGAGCTGGGTTTATTCCTTCGCGTTCTCTCCGGAACTCGAGCAGGAATGGACCTGGAGCAAGCGCTTCCCCGAGCAGCCGGAGATCCTGGCCTATCTGGAGTTTGCGGCGCAGAGGCTCGACCTGAAGCGCGAGTTTGATTTTGATACCCGGGTTTCAGCTGCGCGCTTTGACGAAAATACGCTCGGCTGGCAGGTCACGACAGAGCACGGCGAAACCGTCAGGTCGCGCTATCTCGTAACAGCAGTCGGCTGCTTATCCGCAGCGCAGCTGCCTGCGATCCCGGGGCGGGATGATTTCACAGGCGAGGCCTATCACACAGGACAGTGGCCGCATGCCGGCGTTGATTTCGGCGGCAAGCGGGTCGGCGTCATCGGCACCGGTTCCTCGGGGATCCAGGCGATCCCGATCATCGCCGCGGCCGCGGCGGAAGTCGTGGTGTTTCAGCGCACGCCGAACTTCAGCGTGCCTGCGCGCAACCACGCACTCAGCTCTGAGCGCGTGGCAGAGCTCAAGCAGAATATTCGTGAGATCCGCGAAGCGTGTCGCTGGACCAGTATCGGTCAGCCTTACGATCTGCGCGATCAGGCTGCGCTTGATCGGCCGCGCGAGGAAGTGCTGGCCCAGATGGAAGCCGACTGGCAGAAGGGTGGCTTCGAGTGGATGTTCGGCAGCTACAACGACCTGCTGGTCGATCCGCGTGCGAATGACATCGCGGCTGATTTTGTGCGCGACAAGATCCGCGGGATTGTCAAAGACCCGGAGACTGCACGCCGCCTGATTCCGACTGGCTACCCGATTGCGACCAAACGCCTGCCGCTGGACCAGGGCTATTTCGAGACCTTCAATCGCGACAACGTGACCCTGGTCGATCTCCGAGAGACCCCGATCGAGCGCATCGTGGCTGACGGCGTGCGCACTTCAGGGAAGACCTTCGAGCTGGATATGCTGGTCTTTGCGACCGGATTTGATGCGCTGACGGGACCGCTGAACCGCATCGAGATCCGCGGCCGCAATGATCAGCTGCTGCGCGAGAAATGGACCGAAGGGCCGCGGACTTATCTCGGTGTGACGACCGCAGGTTTTCCTAATCTGTTCATGATTACGGGACCCGGATCGCCGTCCGTGCTCGGCAATATGCCGACATCGATCGAGCAGCACGTGGATTGGATCGCCGAGTGCATGGATTTCGTGCGGCGACAAGGAAGCACGTTGATAGAACCCAACGCCGATGCCGAGAGCCAATGGTGCGCGCACGTGAAAGAGCTTGCCGACGGAACGCTCTTTCCTCAGGTCGACTCCTGGTACATGGGCGCGAACGTGCCGGGCAAACCACGGGTGTTCTTGCCCTACATCGGTGGGTTCGGCACTTACCGACAGCTGTGCAGCGATGTGGCCGCCAGGGACTACGAAGGTTTCGAAGTACGCTGATGGCGCCGGGGGAGGACAGCGCGCGCGATGCCGATGACGCGTACCACAAGATCAGCCCGCCCCCGGCAACCGAGCCGACCGGCTGCCCGTTCAATCACGACTTCTCGCCATTCGGTCCACAGTACCTGGCCGATCCCTACCCGGAGCTGAGCCGGCTGCGCTCGGATTCGCCGATTTTTTTCGCCGAGCAGCTCGGCTACCTCGTCGTCACGCGGATGGAACACGTCGTTGAGGTGTTCAAGGACCACGAGCTGTTTTCATCCGCTAATGTCCAGGATCCGATCTTTCCGTTATGCGAGGCTGCCCGTGAGGTGATGTCAGCACCGGACTACAACCCGCAGGCGGTGATGTCGAACTGTCAGCAGCCTGACCACACGCGGATCCGCAAATTCACGCGCGACGGCTTCAGCGGCCGGCGCATGAAACTACTCGAACCCTATATCCGCGATACAGCGCACCGGCTGATTGACGCCATGCAGGCAGCGCCGCGGCCAGCGGAGTTCGTGTCCGCTTTCGCTCACCCTCTACCCGGGCAGGTGATTTTCCGTTTTATCGGCTTCCCCGAGGCGGACGATCAGCGACTGATTGAATGGACGTCCAATCGCCTCATGTTCACCTGGGGCCAGCCGAGCGAAGCGCAGCAGACCGCCATCGCGGAGAACATGCTGCGCTACTTCCGCTACTGTCGGACTTTCGTGGCCGAGCGCCTGGCTGAACCGCAGGACGATTTCACCTCCGAACTGGTTAAAGCACACCGGGCCGAGCCGGAGGCACTGACCCTGCGTGAGGTCGAATCCATCGTTTACGGCCTCAGCTTTGCCGGCCATGAGATCGTCAGTAATTACCTCTCGCTGTCCCTGCTGAACCTCCTGCCCGGAGGAGAGAAATGGCGGGCCTTGTGCCGCGATCCCGATCTGATCCAGAACGCGCTGGAGGAAGTGCTGCGCTTTGATTCTCCGCAGACCAGCTGGCGCCGGGTGACGACCCGCGACACGGTTTTTCACGGAGTGGCCATTCCCAAGGGGACGCGCGTCTTTCTGAGCCTGGGGGCGGCCAATCACGACGATGCCGCCTTTGACGCGGCTGCAAGCTTCGATTTGCACCGGTCGCATCCCGAGCGGCACGTATCTTTCGGTCACGGTATTCATTTCTGTCTTGGCGCGCGTCTTGCGCGCCTTGAGGGACAGATAGCGGTGCAGGCGCTGACCGAGCGGCTCCCGGATCTTGCGCTGGTCCAAGAGCAGCCGCTCGAGTTCTCTCCAAACATGACTTTTCGCGGGCCGCGTCGGCTGCTGGTGACCTGGTCTGCCTGATTACCCAGGCAGCGCCATCCGACCTTTCAGCGTCAGAGCGGTCGAGGAAAAAGCGACGCGTTCAGACTACACGGCAAGACCTCACCCGTAATCGTGGTACTCGGCGACCTTGTCCCCTGAAAAAATAAACACGCTGCACAGGTCCAGCTGAAGATGGTCCCCGGCCTGAGCCATGCCCGGGATGTCCTGCTGCACCAGACCACCCCAGCTCTGTTCCCGCACCACGGTGTCGCCTGATTCGAGTATCCGCACCCGTGGGCCGAAGCGACGATCAGGCACGATCTCGCGCGCGAAATGCTCCAGCAGGGACACGAACTCATCGGCGTTATCGAGCGTGAAGCCGCGGTTGTGGTGGCAGAAGTGAAGGTCGTCGACGAAGAAACCACGCAGACGCGCAAAATCCTGGGCGTTATAGGCGTCGATGAGGGCTTCAACGATAGCGCTGAGGGGGCCGGTTTCGGACATGTTCGAATCTCCTGAACAGGAGCCTGAAAGGTCGCCGAGTAACGCCTGAGAGGTCAAGTGTTAGGTAGCTGGCGGGCTCGCGCTCCCCTGCCACCGATTCGCGTGTCTTTGCCCTGATCCGTCGCGTGCTAAGCCTTTACGAGCGCAGAACAGAGGTGGCGTACTATGGCCAGCCTCCGATAGACAACAACGGAAGGACCACGGCTATGTTTGACGAAACCCGTGCACGACAAGACGTCACAGAGACCCTGAATCGCTACGCCTGGGGCTACGACACCCGAGATCTGGAACTCATGGGTGGCTGCTTTTCGGTCGATGGCGCGTTCGATATCAGCCTCGACGGCCATGAAGGCTGGGGGCCGTACGAGGGACGTGCGGCGATTGTCGACTGGCTGAGTGGAATCATGGAAACCCAGACCGATCAGCGTCGACACTGCGTGACCAACATCGTGTTCCGCGAGCTGTCAGAGCACACTGCCCGGGTTGATTCCTACCTGCTGCTGACCGCCGTGGAAGCAGGCCAACTCCGGGTCGTGTGTACCGGCACCTATCATGACGACATGGTGTGCATCGACGGCCAGTGGTTCATCCAGCACAAGACGCTGCGCCTCGATAACCCGTTCTGAGCGGGGACGACGCGTGACTTCACCGCTGTTCTCACCGCTCACGCTGCGCGGGCTGGCTCTGCGCAACCGCATCGTGCTCTCACCCATGCTGATGTACATGGCCGAGGAGGACGGGCGGGTGAGTGACCGCCATTTTGTCCACTACGGAGCCCGTGCGCTGGGCGGTACCGGACTCATCATGACCGAGGTCGTCGCTGTCACGCCGCGCGGTCGGATCAGCGCTCGGGACATGGGGCTCTGGGAGGACGGGCAGGTCGATGGGCTTAGGCGCGTGGCCTCTTTTCTGCATGATTGTGGCGCAGCTCTGGGTGTGCAGCTCGCCCACGCAGGCCGGAAATCGCAGCTCGAGGGGAGGTCTGAAGCGCCCAGCGCCGTCGTCTTCGATGAAGGATACGAGACGCCTGAGGCAATGAGCGAAGCTGCCATCAGAGCGCTCGTTCAGGCATACGTGGAGGCAGCACAGCGAGCTGTAGAGGCAGACGTGGATCTCATTCAGATCCACGCGGCGCACGGCTATCTGCTGCACAGCTTTCTGTGTGAGCTGACCAATCAGCGCCAGGATGCTTACGGCGGCAGTCTCGAAGGGCGCGCGCGTCTGGTGCTGGAAATTGTCGAGGCGGTGCGCGAAGCGTGGCCTGAAGATAAGCCGCTTGCAGTGCGCATGACGGCTCTGGATCCGCATGCCGGCGGGGTCACTGAAGCAGATGCAGAGTGGCTCGCGCTGCGCTTCAGAGAGCTCGGCGTAGACCTGCTCGATGTCACGACGGGGAACCTGGTACCGCAGTACACCGCCCCCGTTTTCCCAGGCTACCAGGTGCCCTATGCCGAGCGTCTGCGTCGGGCGACGGGGCTTGCTGTCGCGACCGTGGGGTCGCTCGCGGCTGCCGATCTGGCGGAAGAGCTGATCGGCAACGGGCGGGCTGACCTGGTTTGTATCGGGCGCGAACTTATCCGCAATCCCAACTGGCCGATCGCCTGTGCGCGCCGCGCGGGCGTCAATCTTGAGCTTCCGATCCCAACCTATGCGCGGGCGACCGATGCCTACGAGCGGGGCTTTTGAGAGCAGCGCTGTTCGCATTTTCCACGACCGAGCCATCTGGCTCACGTCCTAGAGGCACTGGCAGGGGTGGTTTATGCTTGTATCGTTTACGGAGGCAAATGCTGGTAATTGCTGCCTGCGGCAGCACCAGACAATTTTGAGAGGGGATGCCCATGAGCAACCATAACGCTATCAACGGCCAGGCAGAGCACAAGGTGCTGCCGGCGACCACGCACGACGAGTTTGCGCGGCAGGAGTTCGTCCGCAGTTACAAGCAGTTTCTGGTCAAGCACGTCCACGGTGGCAATCAGGTTGCCTACGACAAGCGCGTCGAGCCCAGGATACGCAAGGCGAAAGGGCGTGCCGCGAAGGACCGTTTCGAAGTGCGCGACGAAATGGTGAAGGATCCTTACTACCAGATGTTCAGTGCGCTGCTGCGCACGAGTCAGGAAATGATGTGGTCGTCCTGTCAGATCCCGGTGGAGCGCCAGCTTGAGCAGCTCAACGCAGCGGTCAACCGTAAGCGCGGTCGGCGAAAAGGGTCGCTAACTCTGAATCCTGAGCTACCGGTACCGAAGTACCACACCGCTGTCGATATCCACTGCCAGCCCGGTGGTTATCATTCCGAATTCGCCGCCGACGATGCCAGTGCCGGGATGGTCTATGACCGCGCGGTGCATATCTACGCGATGGGCCAGATGGGCCCGTATAACAACGACATGGGTGCGAGTATTGCGCTCTGGCTGCAGGAAAATCGTCCTGATTTCCAGCCGCGACGGATTCTGGATCTCGGGTGTGCTGTCGGTCATAGCACAATCCCTTACTGCGAGACTTTTCCTCGAGCTGAAATTCATGCTGTCGATGTGGCCGCACCGATGCTGCGCTACGCCCACGCGCGGGCTGAGGAGCTCGGGAAGAAGATCCATTTTTCGCAGCAGAATGCGGAGGCGATGGATTTTGAAGACGAAAGCTTCGACCTCATCGTTTCGCATATCCTCCTGCATGAAACCTCTGCGCCGGCGCTGAAGAAAATCATCAGGGAGTGCCATCGTCTGCTGCGCCCAGGCGGCGTGATGATCCACGCGGAGACGCCTCCCTATAAAGACATGGATGCCTTCAATGCGTTCATGCTCGACTGGGATACGCGCAACAACAATGAACCGTTCTGGGCACGCTCGCATGAAATCGATCTCAAGCAGCTCTCGCGGCAGGCGGGATTTGATCCGACGAAGGAGTTCGAGACGCTGATCCCCAGCGCGTTCCAGATCGCCGAAGCCCGCCGCTCGCATACCTTTCAGGGTGGAGACTTCGGCGGCGGCGGCTTCTGGTTCATCTACGGCAACGACAAGTAAGCGTGCGCGATCCTGATGAGTAAGCTGCAGCGTAAGGCGAAAGGCGAGCGTCCTGCGTTTTTCTCCGATCCGAACGTCGACAAAGTGATTGCCATGGTGATGGGGTTGGCCGGTGAAGTAGCCGTACTGCACGACCGGTTGGACACGGCTGAACGCCTGCTGGAAAAAAAGGCCGGAATCAAACGCAGCGATATAGACCGCTACCGACCCAGCGCAAAGGTGCTGGAAGAGCGTGCGGCGTGGCGCGAGCGGTTCCTGTCCGAGGTCCTGCGCATTGTCGAGATTGAAAACGAGGCGCTTACCACGGGTGACCTGGATACCTACGATGCGGCTGTGGCGCTCGTCGAAGAAGACAGGACAGCGCAGCGCCGTCCGCGCGCGTCTCGTGGCGGGGGTAAGCCAGCGCGTTAGGGTGTTGCCCGTCCCGAATCCGCTTGAGTTGCGGGCGGTCAGCGTCGCAATTAAGCGCTGACTGGAACAGCCAACAGGGCGCACCCGGACCGGGTAGTGGGCGACCGCTTCCAGCCGCCCCGGTCCCGTTTAACTCGCGGTCGCGAGAATCACCACTCTTCTTCGGCTCCCAACGCATCGGGACCGTTGTCGCCGTCCGGGGGAGATTCCGGCTCGTTCTGCAGATCCAGCAGCTGTTCAACCGTCGCCGCGTCGAGCTTTTCGGTGTGCGCCAGATGGCTGGAGACGATCTCCGGGTTGAACAGGAGCACGCCGACCATCAGCAGCTGGATGATGATGAAACTAATTGCGCCTCGGTAGATCTGCGCCGTTGTTATTCCGGGGATCCGCTTACCTGTTGCGGTGTCGGTATACGCTTCCGTAGGCGCAACGTTGCGCAGGTAGAACAGCGCAAAGCCGAAGGGCGGTGTGAGGAACGAGGTCTGCATATTCATTGCCAGGAGGATCCCCAGCCAGATGAGGTCGATCCCCATTTTGTCGGCAACCGGTGCCAGCATCGGCACCACAATGAACGCGATCTCAAAAAAGTCGATGAACATGCCCAGCGTGAACACGAGGGCATTCACAAACAGGAGGAATCCGAGCTGTCCGCCAGGAAGGTGCGCGAACAGGTGCTCCACCCATACCGCGCCATCGGCCGCGTTAAAGGTAAAACTGAAAACCGTCGAGCCGATGAGAATGAACAGAACGAAGATGGACAGGCGCGTAGTGTTTTCCATCGCTTCACCCAGCACCTGACGCGACAGCCGACCGCGGAGGGCTGCCATTGCCAGCGCGCCCATTGCACCCATTGCACCACCTTCAGTTGGCGTGGCGACCCCGAGGAAGATCGTTCCAAGCACCAGGAAAATCAGGATCAACGGCGGGATCAGGACGAAGGTGACCTGCTCGGTCAGGCGTGAGAGCAGACCGAGCTGCAGGCGGCGATTGACCCAGGCCAGGACCAGGGCAAGGAAAGCGGCGGCGGCTACGGCCACGATCAGGCGCTCATCTGCGGGCGCAGGAGCGCGGCGGTCAAGCAGCGCGTCGATCAGGCTGTCGTAATGGTGATAGCACACCATCCCGACCGCTCCGGTGAGTACTGCCAGCGCACCGAGTGAGCGATGTCCGCTGGCGCCGTCTGACTCGCGGAAAATGCGCGCCTCTGCCGGCAGAGCCGGGACCCAGCGCGGACGCACCAGCGCGATCAACATGATGAACGCCAGATAGAGACCAATGAGCATCATCCCGGGGTAGAGCGCCCCCTGGTACATGTCGCCCACTGACCGGCCGAGCTGGTCGGCGAGCACGATCAGAACGAGAGAGGGCGGCAGCGCCTGAGCCAGAGTGCCTGAGGCGGTAATTGTTCCCGCCGCGATTGCCGGGTTGTAGCCGTAGCGCAGCATGACTGGCAGCGAGATCAGGCCCATGGACATGACGGCCGCCGCTACGACGCCGGTGGTTGCGGCGAGGAGTGCGCCAACGAGAATCACCGCGACGGCCAGCCCGCCGCGTATTGGACCGAACACCTGGGCCACGGTTTCCAGCAGCTCCTCTGCCATACGGCTGCGTTCCAGTGTGATTCCCATCAGGGTGAAGAACGGGATCGCGAGCAGCGTCTCGTTCTGCATGATGCCGATCACACGCAAGGGCAGCGCCTGGAACAGCTCTGGAGGGAACAGCCCCATTTCCATTCCGATGAAGCCGAAGAAGAGGCCAGTAGCGGCGAGTGAAAACGCGACGGGAAATCCCAGGAGCAGGAATCCGACGAGGCCCGCAAACAGCAGCGGGACAAAATTGGCTTGTGCGAATGCGAGCATGATGCGAGAGCGCTAGTTGGACTCGCCGGCTTCGCTTGGGGACTCGGTCAGAACATCCGGGCCGCCACCGTAAAGAAAGTCAAGGCGTTTGATGAGCTCCGAGATCCCCTGCAGCGCGAGCAGGCCGAATCCGGCAGGGATAAAAGCGTACACCGGCCAGCGGATCAGGCCGCCGGGGTTGAAGGACCGCTCGCCCGAGGTGTAGGCCTGGACCAGCAGGGGCCAGGAGAGATCGATCATGAGCACGCAGAAAGGCAGCAGGAAGCAGCAGATGCCGCCAACGTCTATCCAGTTGCGCGTGCGCGGCGAGAAGCGATGTGCAATGAAGTCGATCCGCACGTGCGCATTGCGCAGGAACGCGTAGCCGGCACCGAGCGTGAAAACCGCGGCGAAGAAATACCACTGGATTTCCAGCAGCGCGTTGGAGCCGAGGTTAAGCGTATAGCGGGCGAGGGCATTGAGCGCGCTGACGACTGTGGCGCCGAGAACCAGCCAGGTGGCCAGGCGTCCGACCAGCATGGTT
Source organism: Gammaproteobacteria bacterium (assembly GCA_038116745.1). Lineage (GTDB taxonomy): Bacteria > Pseudomonadota > Gammaproteobacteria > JAYODW01. The sequence goes on along the minus strand of JAYODW010000024.1, from coordinate 64,535 downwards.
ATCCGGTCGATGGAGGCCGCGAGGACCCGGGCGTATGTCAGCATGGCCAGCGCTGGCTTTTCGTCTGCCGCGATCCGCGCCGCTTACAGCGGCGCTCGTTGCATGTACCGATCAAACGAGCCCTCGGCCAGGCGGAACCAGAGGTGTTCGTCCTTGCGGAACGCAGCGTAGTCCTCGTACACGCGGCGCCAGTTGTCGTTACTGGCGCTCAGCTCTTCGTAATACGTCATGGCGGCTTTGAATGCAGCGTCCATGAAGTCCTTCGGAAACTGACGCAGCTGAGCCCCCTCTGCGACCAGCTCTTTCAGAGCGGCCGGATTCTTCGCGTCGTATTTCGCCTGCATATCCGAATAGCTGAAGTGCGCCGCGTACTTGAGGATGTCCTGAAACTGGCGCGACAGCTTGTTGAAGGCGTCTTTGTTGATGAGCACGTCAAATTCCGGCCCGCCTTCCCACCATCCCGGGTAGTAGTAATACCTCGCGACCTTGTGGAAGCCGAGTTTGAGGTCATCATACGGGCCCACCCACTCGCAGGCGTCGATGGTGCCTTTCTCCAGCGCCTGATAAATCTCGCCGCCCGGCAGGTTCTGCGGGATGCCGCCGATAGCCTGAAAAACGGTGCCACCGAAGCCACCGATCCGCATCTTGAGGCCGTTGACATCGGCGATGGATTTGATTTCCTTGCGGTACCAGCCCCCCATCTGTGCGCCGGTGTTTCCTGCCGGGAAATTCACGATGTTGTAGCCATCGTAAAACTCGGCCATCAGTTTGCCGCCGTTCCCCTGGGTCATCCACGCCAGTCGTTGACGCGAATTCATGCCGAACGGAATCGCTGTGCCCAGCGCCCAGGTTGGGTCTTTGCCGAAGAAGTAGTAGGGCGCAGTGTGCGCGATCTCGATTGCACCCTGCTGCACGCCGTCGACCACACCGAACGCCGGCATGAGCTCCCCAGCCGCGTTGGTCGTGATCTCAAACTGCCCATCGCTCAGCTCGAGAACCGCACGCGCGAAGGTTTCTGCGCCGCCGTAAATCGTGTCTAGCTGGCGGGGAAAGCTCGAGGCGAGACGCCAGCGGAGCTTGGGCGCCGCCATCACCGTCGGGGCGGTACCGGATGCCAGAATGGCGCTCAGGCCCGCAGTCTTGAGGAGCTTGCGACGTTGCATGAGAAATTTCCTTGTGCTGTTGCGTAAGGGGCTGGGACGATCGGGTCCGGGTAGGCGGTCGGGTTGAAGACATCTGCTGAAGGCGGTGTCGTATTGGCCACCCTACACTTTCCCACGGCAGGACGATAGGTCCGTATGGGGCACCCATCTGCGATGTGTTTTTGAAGTACGCTGCCGGCCCCCTCTTTTCGCACCTCAGCCAGTTGCCATGATTTCCGTTCACGATCGTGTGCGCCTGCGCCGCACGCTGGTCCAGCTTTCCGGTTTGCTGGCCCTGACCCTGCTCGCCAGCGGACTGGTCAGCCTGTTTTCCCTTTGGTCGATGGAACGTCTGCACGCGGTCACGAGCGCCCGCCAGGCCGCACTTGTGGCCGCCATTGACGCTGCCCGTGAAGCGCAGGTGCATTTCAAAATCGAGGTTCAGTCTTGGAAAAATGTGCTGCTGCGTGGCGCAGAGGCAGCTGATTACAAGGTCTTCTCTGCTGAATTGGCGCGCGAGCAGAAGTTTGCCGAAGCCGCGCTGCAGCGCGTGTTGCGATGGGCCGAGGAACAGTCGATGGGCGACACGCGTGAGACGATGAAGTGGCTTGTGGATGAACACGAGCGAGTTAAGCGTGCATACGGCAAGGCTATGCCTGCCCAGGAGTCGATTGGCGCTATGTTCGCGATAGCGGATCGGTCGGTACGCGGCGTCGACCGCCCACTCAACGACGGGCTTGATAATCTGGTTGCATCGCTGATGGCCTCAGCTGAGCAGGAACGGGAAACGGCCCGTCAGGCAGAGCAAGCAAGGTTTGCGATGCTCAACCGCTCGGCCTGGGCCGCTCTGGGGATCTCTCTGCTGCTGGTTTTTGCGCTGCTGGGGCGCACCCTGCGTGACCCGGCCATCAGGGGATGAGCGCAGCGGGCAGCGCCTGTGCCGGGCTGGGACTGTTTTTCATCGGGCTGCGGCTGCTATCCGGCCACCTGCGTGACCTGGTCAGCGGCCGACTGCGCCGGACCCTGTCCCGATGGTTGGGTCGCGTGGGTGCGGCGCCGCTGGTGGGTGTGGTCGGCGGTGCCCTGACCCAGTCCACCAGCGCGGTGACCTTCATCGCAACCGGCCTTGTGACCGCCCGGGTTCTGACTCTGGTAGACGCGGTTCCTCTACTGGCATGGGCCAATGTGGGCACATCTGCTCTGGTCCTAATGGCAGTTTTTGACGCGAGGGTCCTGGCGCTGTACCTGCTGGGGCTGATCGGCCTGGCTTTCTTGTTCGGACTGGATCAGGCGCAGCGCTATCGTCACGCGGTGTTCGCGCTGCTTGGTTACGGTCTGTTGATAGTCGGGCTCGGTTTCATCAAGGACGCTGTGAGCGCTGTCGAAGGTCAGCCGGTGGTCCTGGAGATGGTCGCTTTCAGCGCCTCAGGGCCCGGCGTAGCGCTGCTGTGTGGCTATGTGCTGGCAATCGTGCTCCAGTCCTCCTCGATTGTGACGGCTCTTTCGCTACCGCTGGTCAGCGCAGGACTCGTCGAATTGCCGACCATGGCCCTGCTGATCCTTGGCGCCTGTGCCGGGTCAGGGTCAGCTGTCGTGTTGGTGACCTCGGGCATGGATGGCCCCTCCAGGCAGTTGGCGTTGACCCAGGGTCTGTTGAGAGGACTTGGCGCAGCGGCGCTTCTACCGTTGGTGCTCTACGGAGATGCCGTCTGGGTGGGGTTGGCGGCAGAGTCCGGTGTCACCGTGCCGTTTCAGGTGGCGCTCCTTTTTCTCGGCGTGCAGCTTGTGGGGGTATTGCTTGGTAGCAGCCTCCGCCGGCCTGTGGTCGCTGTGGCTGAACGCCTGGCGCCACCAGCGCCGTTTGAATCCGATGCAACGCCGAGGTATCTGTCTGAAAGCGCGCTCGCCGAACCGGAGGGTGCTCTGTCGCTCGTCCGTCTCGAACACCTGCGTCTTATCCAGGCGCTACCGGATTTCCTCGAAGATCTCAGGGAGCAGCATGAAAGGGCGCAGGACGCTCTCCCCTTACATGCGCGCATCGCTGCCAGTGCTGCGTTGCTGGCGGCAACAGAGCAGTTTCTGATGGACCTCGCGCGGCAACATCCTGGCGGCGCGATCGAGGGCGTTTTTACGGCGCGACGCCGGCTGGCTGACTTCTCTGCGATGCAGAAGGCACTCGGGCGGTTCGCGCTGGCCCTGGCTGCTGTCCCTGGCCATGAGCGACCGCAGTTTGCCTGTTCTCTGGTCGAGGGCTTGCATGCTCTGCTGGTGGTGGTTGCGGAAGCCTGCGGCGACGCGGATCGTGACGCCCGCTCTCTGGTACAGACGCTCACCGCTGAACACGGCGGTCTTGCTGACCAGGTCCGCCGCGAGCTCCTGAACAGTGCGGATGGCCTCCGTGGCAGCGATCGAATGCTGGATGCGGCCCTTCAGGTGGAGCGTCTGCTATGGGTACTGCGAGAGCGCGCGCCGCTACCGGACGACGTGGTGAGCTGAGCGGCGCACGGACGGCAGGGCACGGAGACCGTGCCGTGAAGAGGAAGATATCCCGGGCACAGCGCGCAACCGCCGCTGCGGCGCCCGGAGAGCTCAGCTGCAGTCAAGGAAGCCCTCCAGCACGTTGACTGTGTTGAGGCCGATGGCGTCGATCGCGTAACCACCCTCCATGACGAACAAGGCAGGGCAGCGCAGGGCGCCGATCCTGCCGCCGATAGCCAGATAGTCGGGCGAGTCGAGCTTGAAAAAGCTGATGGGGTCGTCTTTGAACGTGTCGACACCCAGCGAGACCACCAGAGCATCGGGCGCGTAAGCGCGGACCCGTTTCAGGGCGACATCGAGCGCGTCGCCCCAGCGGTCGAAGGCTGTGCCGGGCGGTAGCGGAAAGTTATGCGTATAGCCTGCGCCAGCGTCGCTGCCTGTCTCATCGGCATACCCCAGGAAATGTAGGAACGCGTCTTCAGGCTGCCCATGGAGAGAGCAGAAGAGCACGTCTGAGCGCTGATAGAAGATGTCCTGAGTGCCGTTTCCGTGATGGAAGTCGATGTCCAGGATGGCGATCCGCGAAGCACCTTGATCGAGAAACATCTGCGCTGCGACGGCGGCGTTGTTGAGAAAACAGTAGCCGCCATAGAGGTCGCTTGCGGCGTGGTGACCGGGCGGGCGGCAGAGCGCAAACGCCGCACGCTCGCCATCCGCAATCAGCCGCTGTGCGGTCTGCACCACGGCGCAGGACGCCTGGGCCGCGCGCCAGGAACCCGCGGTTATCGCGGTCTCATTAGCGAGCGCGTAGTAGCTCAATTTGCCGTCGATGTGACGAGGGCAGCGCTGCTGCATGCGGCGCGCTGGAAAGATGAGCGGCAGGGCCTCCCCACGGTAGCCGGCCGCGACCCATTCGTCCCAACAGCTCTCGAGAAAGCTCAGAAAACCGGCGTCATGGATCTTCCGGAGGGGTGCGGGATCGAGTTCTGCAGGCGGCGCAATATCGGTCAAGCCGCGCTCACGCAGCCGAGCGAGGATGAATTCGACCCGGGCGGGTCGCTCAAATGGGGTGACGAACTCCCCGCCGTAAAGCTCGGCCCGCGGGAAGTGCAGCTGATGGTCCTGACTGTAGATTACTTTCATATTGTGGTGCTCGCGCCTGGGCGGCTCTATCCCGGACGTTCTCTATTTATTTCCTGTTCAGTAGAGCCTTCACACGCCTGGTATCGTCGCAATTCACACTGAATTGGGCGTGCCGCGGGGCTTAATCAAAGCAGATCGGTAGCGGCTCGCGCACAACAACTGATCCCGGGGTGGCGATGTGTGGTACCTGTCACTGGCGTTTGCGCGGCGGAATCGGCTGTTGACGCGCACCTGAGGTGTGGTTGCGCGACTGATGTGATTTCGAACTTGGAACTGGAGCGTGCTCAGGAGCGGCGGGCAGAGTTCCAGGACGCGGTCCAAGTCAGGCCCCGGGGGCTTTGTGCATCGGCGCCGTTCGTGAAGGCGTCCGCTCCACACTCTTGACGGCGTCAGGGATCAAGCGTTTCTTCGATCCGTTTAACTCTGACAAACCGGTGTCCCGATTCAGCGCGGCTGCTTCCATAGGGGCCGAGGGCCGTCGCCTCCACGCCGGTGCTGAGGTCGGTACAGTCGGAAGTTCCGACACAGGCGATGGTATTTTCTTCTGGCGCAGCATGTGCTGAATCTGTCGCCTGAGGTGTGCCCCCCACCACGAGGTCGTAGCGGTCGACCAGGCAGAGGTTCATGAAGCGTGCACCTGCCTCTTCGGTCAGCTGCAGCGCATGTGCCTCTTCCTCGCAGTATGCCCTGAGGCAGACAGCTGTCTGCTCGCGTCGCTCGGCGTCTGATAGTGAGGCGTTCGACATCAAGGTATTGCAGTCTGCCGCTCCGCTTTGCGCAGCGGCGCCGGCCATAAGAATGAAAAAAGTGATTAGTAGCCTGTTCATGAGTCCCCCCCTCTGGATTTAATGTCCTCGGGTCGCTGAGGTCGTCACCTCAAAGTGCTGCACGAGTCTACACGCCTCTTTTATCGTCAGCATCTGGAGACGGTGGCTCAACTGCCCAAAAGACACATCGCTGCCCAGTGCGTTTCGTCGGGTCTCAAGTTACTGTAGGTGGAGTGCGTCGTGTCGTAGCGGCCTGTCATAGCCAGCGTGACCTGGGGCCCTCTGTACGCGCTCTGATGTCAAAAAACAAACTGGTTCTCGGGGTCGTGTTGAGAAGTCATGGATCGCGTTGACGCTATCGTCATCGGCGCTGGGGTCGTTGGACTGGCTGTCGCCCGCAGGTTGGCGATGGCGGGCAATGAGGTGCTTGTTCTGGAGCGGGAGCGCCAGTTCGGCACCGGCACTTCCTCGCGCAACAGCGAGGTGATTCACGCTGGGATCTACTACGCGTCTGGCTCATTAAAAGAACGTCTGTGCATCGAGGGTCGTCGGATGCTCTACGACTATTGCCAGAGCCATCACGTAGGACATCGCCGCTGCGGAAAATTGATCATTGCGCAAACAGAGTCCGAGCGAGCGGCTCTGGATGAGATTGAGGGCAGGGCCGCGGCCGCGGGTATCGAACTAAACCGATTAACCCGTAAAGCAGTGCGGGCGCTGGAGCCGGAACTGCTGTGTCGTGAAGCGCTGGAATCTCCGGAGACCGGCATCGTCGACAGCCATGGACTGATGCTCTCGCTTGTTGCTGAGGCTGAAGACCATGGGGCGACGATGGTCTTCCGTACGAAGGTCACGGGGGTTGAACAGAGGTCTGCTGGCTGGGCCGTGAGCGCCGGCGATACCCGGGTGCTGAGTTCAGTTCTGGTTAACGCCGCAGGACTTGACGCGCATCGTGTCGCCAGCGCGATCGATGCGCTGCCCGCGGCAGCGGTGCCCGAGGTGTATTACGCAAAAGGCTGCTATTTCGCCTACTCAGGGCAGGTTCCTTTTTCTCACCTGGTGTATCCCGTGCCGGTGCCGGGCGGGCTCGGCACCCACCTGACGCTTGACCTTGCCGGTGGTGCGCGTTTCGGGCCCGATGTGCATTGGGTTGAAGCGCCAGAGTATGCGGTGGATATTGAACTCAAACCGCAGTTTGTCACCGCGGGCCGCAGGATCTGGGCGGGTCTGGACTCTGCAAAACTGCATCCCGGTTACGCCGGCGTCCGACCGAAGCTCTCTCCGCCTGGCGCACCAGCGGCGGACTTTGTAATCCAGGGCGAGGGCGCCCACGGGCTGCCCGGGCTGGTGAATCTTTTCGGCATCGAGTCGCCGGGTCTGACGGCATCGCTGGCACTGGCTGAAACCGTGGCGAGCGTGCTCAGCCAGGCATGCAGCGTTTGAATTATTGAACCGTCACCAGGTTGCCCGCTGACCGGGTCAGAGTTCAGCGCAACCGATGGGTGGAATCTCAGCGTCAATCAACACCCAAGGACGGTGGGCGGGGAAGCGAGCGCTCTCCGTTAACGGATGTTCCGCCAGCTGCAGTCATTACGATTCCGGTACTTCGGTTCCATAAACCTGCAGCATGTCCCCTGAGCCGGTCGATCGAGGATCCAAGCCTCTCAGCAACTGCTGAAATCTGGGTTCGAAGATCGGCATACGGTCGCGCAGGTAGCTTTGCGCACCGGGCATAGCGCCATATGTAGTTAAAACTTTGCTGTTGTTTTCCCAAACGGACCCCTCTACGGACCCTGCCAGGTAATGCAGATAGATGTTTTCCCACAGTTTGAAGAAAGCATAGAAGACGTGTAGTGCTCGCGCCTGTTGACTTTCAGACAATTCTTCAAGGTTCCTCATCCCTTTTTGGAAAATCCACGCCAGCTCCGCATCAGCGAGGATGGCGTAGTTGTATTCCATAAGGGAGGTAAAGGATGCATCTCGCACGTTGGTCTTGAACGTTTCCGCTCCAGATCGCACCTGAGCAGACATGTAGACCATAGACACAACGACTGCGATCGCCGCGACGAGTTGACTAATGGCCGATACAGAATCCCAGTTCATATTCGCGCACCCCAGTAGGCTGAATGGAAAGAACTATTTGTCAGCGCTCATGGTACTTACCTGTCTGTACGAATGGTCGGGATGTGCGTGACGAACGGGCAGCCGGTCAAACGAGGGTGTCAGGTATGCTGCTCCTTGGTTTTATGACGCGGAGGCTGACCAGTGAATTGGCTTGCGATTTCGGCAGTTGCGGAAGTGGTAGGGGCGCTGGCTGTGGTGGCTACGCTCATCTATCTGGCCATCCAAATGAAGCACAGTACCCTGGCGGTCAACCAGGCGGCTCAGCAATCCCTGGTCGCGGAACTCGGGGCGTCAATGGATCTCCTGTTCTCAAATCCCGAGGGCGCTGACATATGGCTGAAGGGCATTAAAAGCTTTTCGTCACTCACGGCAGCGGAGAAGGTCCGCTTCACCGCCTTGTTGCATCACTGGTCACGGACTTGGGAGCACGCTCATCTGTCATATCGAAAGGGAACCCTTGATGCCGCAATCTGGCAAGGGCTGGTAGCTCAAACTTGTGATGTGTTCGGAAGTCCGGGGATACAAGAATGGTGGCGCCTTCGCGGCCATTGGTATAGCGACGAATATCGGTCATTTATTGAGAGTTCGGCAAAGGCGTCGACGAAATATATTGAATCGTTGCACAGCGCTGCTCAGCCGGATCGCGCTGTCGCGACTTGACTACTCACCGGTCCTGCTGCGGCGCCGGGAATGTGCCACGGGCTAAAATTCCAAAAAGCTTGAGCCTTCGGTAACTCGGCTTATTTCCTCAGCCGATATTTCGTCAAAGTTTGCGAGAACCAGATCGCCTTTACGGAGCCCGAGGCGCTCGACCAGAGTGACCTGGGACCTGGAAAGCGCTCCATACTAGATGCCAAATGCCAAATGCTGTGCGTATCCCCGGCATAGCAAAACGGCGCTGTGGCGACGCGATGGTGCTTTGCACCGCGTCTTCCGAGAGAGAGCCGTTATCGCGCTGCCAGTGCGCCTCCTCGAGGTTCAGCACGTTCAGGCGCATGATGCCGCCAGCGATGGAGATCTCCCCTGGGGTCAGTCCCATGCACTCCTCAGCTGAGCACAGGCTGGCGCAGACCTCAGCGTTCGGCGAGGAGTCATAAAACCTGGTCGTATCCAGGGTCTGGCTGACGACGGCCTGATGCATGATGGCGTTGCGTCCGAACGTTCTTCTGCATCTGCAGACCGCCGAAAAGCAGGGGGCTGGCGACGGCGAATGCTGCAACGATCTGACTGAGATAGTAGGCGCTCTCGAGTGTCATGGTGCGAAATCCGGTAGACGGTAAAGGGCTCTCCTAAATCACCCGGCGCTCGTGCTGCAGGCCTGCAGAGCAGTGTTCAGGGCGCGCATTCCGAGGCGCCGTTTCAGACGTTGGGGAATTGCGAAGGACTGCGGCTCCGCAATCGAGCACGCTGTGGTATTGGCGTGTCTGTCGTGCGACACGATGTGTCGATTTGAGGTTGGCAGCAGCGGCTGAAGAGGGTGAGGTGCCCAGACCCGCGGTGAGGGGTGTTCTGTGGCAGGGCGAATGACGAAGGATTGCCGGCTGTAGCCCTCGGTCACCGTCAAAATCTTTCAAATTGCCAACCACTGCACTAAAACCGCCACTGGAATGGGTGTTCTGAGACCGCAACACGCTATTCATGTCCTAAGCCGCCGAGGGCCCGCTGCTCCAAGCGCGTGGAAAGGAAGTTTTTTGGCGCAACTGTCCCCCGATTCACATACGGGTTCCCCTGTGGGTTCCTATTGAGTGACTGGTTCGTTTCTCAAAAACGGCCAACGCAGCTGGACTGTCCCAGGACTGGCCTCGAAGTGGCTCATTGGGAAAATGCCGGCCACGCTGACGGCTCGGCGTTGGCAGGAAAAGCGGGCCTGAAATGAAGCTTGTAATGGCTCCCCGGGACGGGCTCGAACCGCCGACCTAGTGATTAACAGTCACCCGCTCTACCGACTGAGCTACCGGGGAAAGGTGAGGAGGCGCGTATGGTACTGACGCGTATAGGGGGGGTCAATTCTCCTCGAGGCGCCTCGGGTTGGCGTGTGGTATCACCCTGTTAACAGCATCAGAGCAACCTGTGGGCGCCGGCGGCTCATGTAAACTTTGCGCATGAAAAAGGCACGACCGACGGAACTCTCGGCAGTCGCCCATCGGCCGTTCCAGCTGGTTTCGGAGTTCTCTCCCGCCGGGGGGCAGCCGCAGGCGATTGCCTCGCTGCTCGATGGTCTGCAGAGCGGTCTGTATCACCAGACGCTGCTTGGTGTAACCGGCTCCGGCAAGACTTTCACCATCGCGAACGTTATTCAGACAGTGCAGCGGCCGACCCTGATCCTCGCGCCGAATAAGACCCTGGCGGCGCAGCTCTACGGCGAAATGCGCGATTTTTTTCCGCACAACGCCGTCGAATATTTCGTGTCGTACTACGACTACTACCAGCCGGAAGCCTATGTGCCAGCGTCCGATACGTATATAGAGAAAGACGCATCGATCAACGACCACATTGAGCAGATGCGCCTGTCTGCGACCAAGGCTGTGCTGGAGCGCCCTGACACCATCATCGTGGCCACGGTATCTGCCATCTACGGTCTGGGAGAGCCTGAGGAATACCACGCCATGGTGCTGCACCTGAGGCGGGGCGAGATCATCGACCAGCGCGCGATTCTGCGACGGCTGGCCGAACTGCAGTACAAGCGGAACGACTACGAGCTCGATCGGGGCACCTACCGGGTGCGCGGCGAGGTCATTGATATTTTTCCCGCAGAGTCCGACCGCGAGGCGCTGCGCGTCGAGCTTTTCGATGACGAGATAGAGAGTCTTTCCCAGTTTGATCCCTTGACAGGTGAGGTGTTGCGCAAGCTGCCGCGCTACACCATCTATCCGAAGTCGCACTACGTCACGACGCGGGAGACCGTGCTGCGCGCAATCGACACGATCAAGGAAGAACTCAAAGAGCGACTCGAGTTCCTGCGCAAACACGACAAGCTGGTTGAGGCGCAGCGGCTTGAGCAGCGCACTCGCTTCGACGTCGAGATGATGCTGGAGATCGGGTACTGCAACGGGATTGAAAACTACAGCCGGCATCTGTCCGGGCGACAGTCTGGCGAGCCGCCAGCGACCCTGTTTGAGTATCTGCCGTCAAATACGCTGCTGGTGATCGACGAAAGCCACGTCACTATCCCTCAGCTCGGCGGCATGTATCGGGGGGACCGTTCGCGGAAAGAGAACCTGGTGCAGTACGGATTTCGCCTGCCATCCGCGCTCGACAACCGACCGCTGCGGTTTGAGGAGTTCGAGCAGATGGCGCCGCAGATGGTGTTCGTTTCAGCAACGCCGGGGCCGTATGAAGAAAATCATGCCGGGCAGGTGGTTGAGCTGGTCGTACGACCGACTGGATTAGTCGACCCGCCTGTCGAGATGCGACCTGCAGGTACGCAGGTTGACGACCTGCTGTCAGAGATCAATGGCTGCACCGAACGCGGAGAACGAGTGCTGGTCACAACCCTGACAAAGCGGATGTCCGAGGACCTCACCGATTACCTGTCGGAGCATGGTGTTCGGGTGCGCTACCTGCACTCGGATATCGATACCGTCGAGCGGGTTGAGATCATCCGCGATCTTCGCCTGGGTGAATTCGATGTGCTTGTCGGTATTAATCTACTGCGCGAGGGGCTTGACCTTCCCGAGGTGGCGCTTGTGGCGATCCTCGATGCGGATAAGGAAGGTTTTCTCCGCTCCGATCGGTCCCTGATCCAGACTGTTGGGCGTGCAGCGCGGAACCTCAATGGTCGGGCGATCATGTACGCGGACCGGGAAACCGGCTCCATGACGCGAGCGGTGGCCGAAATGGAGCGGCGCAGGGAGGTGCAGATTGCCTTCAACAAGGAGCACGACATTACGCCGCAGGGCATTGTGAAACAGGTGGCGGACATTATGGAGGCTGCGTACGCGCCCGGCTCCGGCGCCCGGCGCCAGGCGCGCGCTGCGGAGAAGCGCGGCGAATACCATGGGCTTTCGGACGACATGCTGATGAAGAAAATCGGGCAGCTCGAGGAGCAGATGTATCGACACGCGCGCGACCTGGAATTCGAGCGGGCGGCGGCGCTGCGAGACGAGATCACGGCGCTTAAATCCAATCTGCTCGATATGCCGCGCGTAGCCGGTGAACGGATCTGACCGAAGTTGAGTTGCTGAGATGTTCAAGCGTTTGCTGATGATCGCCATCGTTCTGGCTGTGACGGCCTGGGCGATCCAGAGCCTCCAGGTGAAAAGACAGTCAGAAATCGAGGCCCTGTCTTCCCGCGCCATGCCGCCGGTTGCGGTGATGGCGCTGGATGTTGAAGCAGACTTCTGGCGCCAGACGCTTTTCGCGGTGGGCAGCCTGGTGGCGGAAAACGGTGTCGAGGTCGTGGCCGCGCTGCCGGGCAGCATCATCGATATTGATTTTGAATCGGGGCAGCTGGCACGTCGGGGCGATGTGCTGGCGAAAATGGACGTCGGGATCTCAGTGGCCGAGCTGGAAGGTCTCAAAGCGACGCGGGAGTTGCGCGGGCTGCAGTTCAAGCGTGCGGAGAAGCTGTTCCACGAGAAGCAGGTGTCCCAATCGGACTTTGAGGCAGCCCGGGCGGCGCTGGATGAGGCGCGGGCTGCGGTTGGCGCAAAGCAGGCATTCATTGAGCGTAAGCGCATCTACGCACCGTTTGACGGTGTTCTTGGGATCCGAAAAGTCAATCTCGGGGATTACCTCGAGCCCGGCGACCCGGTCGTCTCTTTGCATGCCTTGTCGCCGATCCATGTGGACTACGCGCTGCCTGAGCAGAATCTTGGACGCTTGTCGCTCGGGCAGCGAGTTGAAGTGACGGTTCCGGCCTATCCTGATGAGGTTTTCGTCGGCAGCATTTCGGCGTTCGACAGCGAGATCGATCCCCGTACGCGGAACATCCGCATCCGGGCAACGCTCGAAAATGCCGAGCGCAGATTGCGCCCGGGAATGTTTGCCGAGGTGTCCACGATTGAGACAGAAGCGCGCCCTGTGCTGTGCCTGCCGCAGACTGCGGTCACCTACAGTCCTTATGGCAGTACGGTATTCGTGGTGGTCGACCAGGACGGTACAACCACAGTTGAAAAACGCACCATTGAGACCGGCGAAATCCGCGCGGGCCTTGTTGAGATCGTTCATGGGCTGGAGCTCGGACAGCGGGTGGTAGCCGTAGGGCAGAACAAAATGCGTTCCGGGATGCAGGTCAAGGTGATCGAAACAGCAGAGCCCCTGGCGGAGACGGTGTCGCGGTGAACGTAACCGATCTGTTTATCCGCCGGCCCGTGCTGGCGAGCGTTGTGAGCCTGCTGATCCTGGTTTTCGGACTGCGTGCGATCCAGTCTCTCGAATTACGCCAGTTTCCGCGCACTGAGGACACCCTGGTCACGGTGACTACCAGTTACCCAGGGGCGAGCAGTGAGCTGGTCAAGGGATTCATTACCACCCCGCTGCAACAGGCCATTGCCGAAGCAGATGGCATTGATTTCATGCGCTCGACCAGCCGGCAAGGCATATCGGTGATCGAAGTGTTCATGAAGCTGAACTATGACCCCAACGCGGCCGTGGCGGAGATCCAGGCCAAAGTGGCAAGCCAGCGGAACGTGCTGCCGGATGACGCCAACGATCCGGTCATTGACTCACGGACCGGCAATCCGCTCGCGCTCATGTATCTCGCGTTTCACAGCAAGAACCTGCGACCACCGGAAATGACAGACTACCTGCTCCGCGTTGTGCAGCCGCAGCTGCAGGGGGTCGCCGGGGTCGCGAAAGCAGAAATGTTCGGCCACAAGACCTATGCCATGCGGATCTGGCTGGATCCAAGGCGCATGACCGCGATGAATGTCACGGCGGGTGATGTGCGTCAGGCCCTGCTGGCGAACAACTACCTGTCGAGCACAGGGGAAACCAAAGGCGACTACGTCGCCATGGATCTCAGTGCCGACACCGATATTTCAGGCGTGGCGGATTTCGAGTCTCTTGTTATCCGCGAGGAAGACGACATCATCGTGCGCCTGAAGGATGTGGCGCGCGCGGAACTGGGTGCCGACGACTATGAATCGATGGCCTGGTACAACGGTGAACTGGCCATGTACATCGGTATCACGCCGACGCCCGACGCGAACCCGCTGACGGTCGCAAAGCTGGTTCGCGAAGAGCTGCCTAAAGTCCGAGCGCGGATGCCGGTTGGTATGCAAGTCTTCGTTCCCTATGACGCGAGTGAGTTCATCCAGCAGTCGATAGAGGAAGTTTTTACGACTCTGGGCGAAGCCGTGCTGATCGTGCTCGCGGTGATCCTGCTGACCTTGGGTTCGGTCAGGGCGGCATTGATCCCGGCGGTGGCGCTGCCGTTGTCTCTCATCGGCGGTGCGTTTTTGATGCTCCTGATGGGGTTCTCGATCAATCTGCTGACGCTCCTGGCGATGGTTCTGGCCATCGGCCTGGTAGTGGATGACGCGATTGTGGTCGCTGAGAACATTCATCGTCATATCGAGCAGGGCGAGTCGCCGATGCAGGCTGCATTTATCGGCGCGCGCCAGCTCACGCTACCGATTATCGCGATGACCACGACGCTGGTGGCGGTCTATGCCCCGATCGGGTTCATGGGCGGTCTGGTGGGTACCCTGTTCACGGAGTTTGCTTTTGCGCTTGCCGGCGCGGTCCTGATTTCTGGCGTGGTCGCCCTGACACTGTCGCCGATGCTCTGCTCGAGGGTGTTCAGGCCCGCAAAGGAAGGGCACCGGAGCATGTTTGAGCGCGGAGTCGAATGGGTCTTCGACGTGCTGAGCGCAGCCTATGGCCGCGCCCTGCATGCGTGCCTCGCCTACAGCTCAGTTATTGTCGTGGCCGCGCTGGCAACCGCCGCGGTCATCTACTTCATGTTCATTTCCAGCCATGCGGAGCTTGCCCCGGTCGAGGATCAGAGCATTATTTATGTCATGGGACGTGGACCGCAGACGGCGACCATTGAGTATGACGAGATCTACGCGCGCCAGATGATCCAGACCTTCGAGACGATCCCCGAGTATCGGGAAAGTTTCATGATGCTCGGCTTCAACAATGCACGTAACCAGGTTTTCGCAGGATTCAAGATGCCTCCCACCTCGGAACGTCCCCGCGCCCAGTGGGATATCCAGGGGGATCTGCAGGGCAGACTGATGACGATAACCGGGCTGCAGATCTCAGCGTTTCCGCGGCCGAGTCTTCCGACTCCAGGGCGCGGTCTTCCGGTGCAGTTCGTGCTCACCGCTGCTGCCTCGGATGAGGAGCTCGACCGTGCTGCCGATGAACTCATCGGTGAGGCGATGACCAGTGGGCGCTTCACCTTCCTGCAGAAATCAGTCGAATTCAATCGTCCCAAAGCGATGATCACAATTGACCGAGACCGCGCCGCGGCGCTCGGGATTTCCATGAGCGACATCGGACTCGAGCTCGGTACTCTGCTCGGCGGGAATCACGTGAACTGGTTCAACCTTGAGGGTCGCAGCTATAAGGTCATTCCGCAGGTCGAGCGCGCTTTCCGTGCCGACGAGCAGATGCTTGATGATTACTACATCCGGACCGGCAGGGGCGATCTCGTGCCGCTGTCGACCATCGTGTCGTTCAACAGCTCGGTCGAACCCAGCGAACGGCTGCAGTTCCAGCAGCTCAATGCGGTCATTCTGGAAGGACTGCCGGCGCCGGGAGTGACCATGGGGGATGCGCTCGGCTATCTCGAGGAGGTCGGGGGGCGACTGCTACCACGGGAGTTTGCCTGGGATTACGCGGGACAGTCCCGGCGGTATGCGCAACAGGGATATGCGCTTGTGGTTACATTCTTCGTTGCACTGATTGTCATTTATCTGGTGCTCGCAGCGCAGTTCGAGAGCTGGCGCGACCCGTTCATCATTCTGATGTCAGTTCCAATGTCGATAGCTGGTGCCCTGATTTTCATCGTGCTGGGTTTTGCGACTCTGAACATCTACACACAGGTGGGTCTTATCACCTTGATCGGCCTGGTGACGAAAAACGGGATTCTTATCGTCGAGTTTGCAAATCATCTTCAGTTAGAACGCGGTCTGGGTAAGCGGGAAGCTGTCGAGGAGGCGGCGCGGATCCGGTTGCGGCCGATCCTGATGACCAGCGTGGCTATGGTTGTGGCGATGGTACCCCTGTTGACAGCAAGCGGTCCCGGCGCCGTGAGCCGATTCCACATCGGGCTGGTAATCGCCAGCGGACTGGGAATCGGCACGCTGTTTACGCTTTTTGTCGTGCCTGTTTTTTACGTCCTTCTGGCGCGCGAGCATCACGTCAGCACTGAAGGACCGGTTGCGGCGGCACTCTGAGTGTCCGACTTCAGAATCCTGGTAAAGCTGCCCGTTCAGTACGTGCGAGAACCGGTAGCAGCTCGCAGTCAAATTGTGTATTCTGCCGCCCCTTCGCGACAGGGTGGTCTGTGTTAACAGGCGTCCTACAAGCGGGGGCAACAGGCGCGTAGCTCAGCTGGTTAGAGCACCACCTTGACATGGTGGGGGTCGTTGGTTCGAGTCCAATCGCGCCTACCACTTCGCAGCGGGATGTCTTATCCCGAACGAGATGACCCGATTCTGGAGCTACTAGCGCCACCCGACCCCATCGGGGGCACGGCCTTTTAATCATCGCCCTGAAAAAGCACCATGCCTACGATTACGCTTCCGGACGGCAGCCAGAAGATTTTTGAGCAGCCGGTTTCCGTCGCCGAGGTAGCCGCGTCGATTGGCAGCGGGCTGGCTAAAGCCGCGATAGTCGGTTTGATCGACGACAGCGCTGTCGACACATCTCACCTCATTGAAAGCGACTGCTCACTGCAGATCCTGACCGCTAAAGATGCCGAAGGGCTCGAGGTCATTCGCCACAGCGCCGCGCACCTGCTGGCGCATGCCGTGAAGGAATTGTTTCCCTCGGCGCAGGTCACGATCGGTCCGGTCATCGAAGATGGCTTCTATTACGATTTCGCCTTCGAACGGTCTTTTACCCCCGAAGATCTCGCGGCGATTGAAAAGAAGATGGGAGAGCTGGCGGCAGATCGGATCCCCGTCTCGCGTAGCGTGATGCCGCGCGATGAGGCCGTGGAATATTTTCGAGGGCTGGGTGAGGCCTACAAGGCCGAGATCATTGCCTCTATTCCGAGTAATGAACCGATCTCGCTCTATCGGCAGGGCGAGTTCGTAGACCTTTGTCGTGGTCCGCACGTTCCCGATACCGGGCGGATCAAGGCGGTTAAACTGATGAAGATTGCCGGCGCGTACTGGCGCGGCGATTCGAACAACGAAATGCTGCAGCGGATCTACGGAACCGCTTGGGAGGATCAGAAAGCTCTCAAGGACTACTTGCATCGTCTGGAGGAAGCAGAGAAACGGGACCATCGGAAACTGGGGCGCCAGCTGGATCTGTTCCATTTCCAGGACGAAGCGCCCGGCATGGTTTTCTGGCATCAGAAAGGCTGGGAGCTGTATCGGCTGGTCGAGCAGTACATCCGCAAGGTTTGCTACGCCGACTACCAGGAAGTGCACACGCCGCAGGTTCTTGACCGTTCGCTGTGGGAGAAGTCTGGGCACTGGGACAAATTTCACGACATGATTTTTGCGACTCAGTCTGAGAACCGGGAGTACGCAATCAAGCCGATGAACTGTCCGGGGCACGTTCAAATCTTCAACCATGCGCTGCGCAGTTACCGGGATCTGCCCTTCCGGATCGCCGAATTCGGCATTGTGCATCGCAACGAGCCGTCCGGGACGCTGCACGGGCTCCTGCGCGCGCGACGTTTCACTCAGGACGATGCACATATCTTTGTCGACGAAGACGGCCTGCAGATGGAGGTCGCTCGGCTGATCGACATGACCTTTAAGGTCTATAGGGATTTCGGGTTTGACGACATCGAAATTGCATTGTCATTGCGTCCGGAGCAGCGAGTCGGGGCGGACGAACTGTGGGACAGGGCGGAATTCAGCCTGAGCCAGGCGCTCGAAGCGAAGTCCCTGCCGTTTAAAGTGCAGCCGGGAGAGGGGGCTTTCTACGGCCCTAAGATCGAATTTACCTTGCGCGACTGCCTCGGTCGGGCATGGCAGTGCGGCACGGTGCAGGTGGATTTCTCAATGCCCGAACGGTTGGGCGCGAAGTTTGTGGCGGACTCCGGCGAGCGACGCACGCCCGTGATGATCCACCGCGCCATCCTGGGCTCGCTTGAGCGATTCATCGGTATCCTCATTGAGCACCATGCCGGGCGCCTGCCGGTCTGGCTTGCGCCCCAGCAGGCGGTGGTTCTGAGCATTACAGAGCGCTTTGCGGACTACGCTCAGCAAGTTGCAGAAACCCTGCAAAATCAAGGAGTCCGGGCGTCTTCGGACTTGAGAAACGAAAAGATCGGACTTAAAATCCGCGAGCACACTTTGCAAAGAATCCCATTCCTCCTCATTGTTGGGGAGCGCGAGATGGGTGATGGAACTGTGGCCGTGCGTACGCGTGGCGGAGAAGATCTGGGTGTTATGCCGGTGAAGGCATTTGTGACCCGTCTCCGCGAGGAAGCCGTACAGCGCGGCCAAATTATTTTGGAGGACTGAGGCATAGCCGCAGACAAAAAGAATCGCGTAAACGGCGAGATACTGTCCCCGCAGGTGCGTTTGATTGCTGCTGACGGAGACAATAAGGGCATCGTTTCGATCGATGACGCGCGCCGTGAAGCAGCAACGAGCGAACTCGACCTCGTTGAAATCGTGCCTACAGCAGAGCCTCCCGTCTGTAGGATCATGGATTTCGGCAAGTTCCTGTTTGACCAGAACAAGAAACGGCACGCCGCCAAGCGCAAGCAGAAACAGATCCAGGTTAAGGAAATAAAATTCCGGCCGGGAACTGATGAGGGTGATTACCAGATAAAGCTGCGCAATCTGAAACGCTTCCTCGAGCACGGAGACAAGGTGAAGGTGACCCTGCGATTTCGCGGTAGGGAGATGGCACACCAGGATCTGGGCGCCAATATGCTGCAACGTGTCGAAGTAGATCTGGAGGAACTTGGCGCAGTCGAACAGTATCCGAAACTCGAGGGGCGACAGATGGTGATGGTCATCGCTCCCAAGAAGAATGTGTGAGTGAGCCCGTCAAGGGCTTGGAGTAAACAAGCATGCCGAAACTGAAAACCAATCGCGGTGCAGCGAAACGGTTCTCGAAAACGGGTAGCGGACGCATTAAGCGTAAGCAGTCGTTCAAAAATCACATCCTGACCAAGAAAAGCCCGAAGCGTAAGCGGCAGCTGAGGCATGGTGCGCTGGTGGCGCACGCGGACGAGGCGGCTATCCGGCAGATGCTGCCTGGGCTCTAACAGAAAGATTTAGGAATCTGACGATATGGCACGTGTAAAACGCGGTGTGCAGGCACATGCACGCCACAAGAAAGTAATTCGGCAAGCGAAGGGTTACAGCGGGCGGCGCAAGAACGTCTATCGCGTGGCCAAGCAAGCGGTTATCAAAGCCGGACAGTACGCATATCGCGATCGTCGGCAGCGCAAACGTCAGTTCCGCGCGCTGTGGATCGTGCGTATCAATGCGGCGGCAAGGAACTGCGGATTGAGTTACTCACGTTTGATTAATGGTCTTCTGCGGGCGGGTATTGAAGTCGACCGAAAGGTTCTTGCTGACCTTGCCGTACACGACGTGACAGCTTTCAACGCTTTGGCCGAGCAGTCGAAGGCTGCTTTAGCGGCTGGTTGAGAGCGGTCCAGCTCGAGAGATTCTGCGCACGCTGTTTGCTGGTGTGAGCACGGTCAGCGCCACTCCTGCTGTTTAACGCCAGCGAGACCGTGTGGTTTTGTGGTCACGCCAGCCGCTGTTCGTAGCTGGGTTTAGCGGCCTCACCTGAATCTACCTTTCTTAGAACTTCTCATGCCTGGTGCCGCTTCAACGCCCGAAGAACTCGTTCAAGAGGCCAGGCAGCAGTCTGACGAAGCCTCGAATCTGGCCGAGCTTGACGCTGTTCGCGTTGAATTTCTCGGTAAAAAAGGCCTGCTGACTGATCTACTCAAGAGCTTGGGACGGCTACCACCCGCGGAGCGGCCACAAGCAGGGCAGAGTATCAATGCCGCTAAACGCGCGGTCACTGAAATCCTAGACGCCCGCCGCGAAGCCCTTTCCGAGCAGGCGCTTTCCGAAAGCCTCAACGTCGATCGAATCGACGTAACCTTGCCGGGACGAGGCGACGCGCCAGGTGCGCAGCATCCCATTCGGCAGGTCATGAGTCGGATTGAACGACTCCTCAGTCGGTACGGTTTCAGTGTTGCTCATGGACCCGAAATCGAAGACGACTACCATAACTTCGAGGCGCTCAATATCCCGTCCTACCATCCGGCGCGGGCAATGCACGACACCTTCTATCTGACAGATGGCAGGCTGCTGCGGACACATACCTCGCCGGTACAAATTCGGGTTATGAAAGAACGTTCCCCGCCGCTGCGGATTATCGCGCCTGGCCGCGTTTATCGATGCGACTACGACCAGACTCATTCTCCAATGTTTCATCAGGTTGAAGGACTATTCGTTGACCGGCATGTAACGATGGCGCATCTGAAAGGCGTGCTCGACAGCTTTTTGAAAGGTTTTTTTGAGCGCGAAGACCTGCAAATACGCTACCGCCCGTCTTACTTCCCTTTTACCGAACCGTCGATGGAAGTCGACATTAAGCTTGAGTCGGAGCATGGCGTGAGCAGCTGGCTTGAGGTGCTCGGTTGCGGGATTGTCCACCCGGCGGTACTTCAGAACGTGGGTATTGACCCTGATGAGTTCAGTGGTTTCGCGTTCGGGATGGGGGTCGAGCGTCTCGCCATGCTGCATTACGGTATTTCAGACCTGCGTCTTTTCTTCGAAAACGATCTCCTGTTTCTGCGCCAGTTCTAGGACTGTTAGGCACCTGACTTCATGAAACTCAGTGAACAATGGTTGCGAGAGTGGATCAATCCGCGACTTGACCGCCATGAAGTTGCGGAGCGTCTCACGCTTGCAGGTCTTGAGGTCGATGCGGTCGATGCCGTTGAAATCGAATTTTCAAGTGTCGTCGTTGGCGAGATTCTGTCGGTGGAGGTGCATCCGAAGGCAGAGCGTTTGAAGGTATGCCGTGTGTATGACGGCAAGTCAGAGCATCTTGTTGTCTGCGGCGCTCCGAATGCACGCGCTGGCTTGAAAGCCGCATTCGCGAGGGTGGGCGCGAAAGTACCGGGTGGCCGAATCCAGCGAACTGAGATCCGCGGCGTTATGTCTCGAGGCATGTTGTGCTCGGCGGCCGAGCTTGGGCTTGGTGAGCAGGCGGAGGGGCTCCTGGAACTCGACCAGGCGAGCGAACCAGGCATCCCCCTGCAGAAGTTGTTTGACAAAAATGACGCTGTTTTCGAAATCGGGTTGACCCCTAACCGAGGCGACTGTTTCAGCATCCTTGGAATTGCACGCGATCTGTCCGCACTGGTGCGGGCCAAGATGCGTGACGCAGAGTGTGTACCTGTCGCGCCAGTCAATTCAGATTTAATACCGGTAAGTCTCGAAGCCCCCGCTGCTTGCCCGCGTTATGCTGGGCGCGTCGTCTCCAACATCAGCCCAGACAGCAGGACACCGCTGTGGATGAGTGAACGGCTGCGTCGCGCGGGTGTACGAGTGATTCATCCTGTGGTGGATGTGACGAACTACGTCATGCTGGAACTCGGCCAGCCGATGCACGCTTTTGATCTGGGCGCTCTTGGCTCTCAGGTAAGAGTGCGGCGGGCGCGCCCTGAAGAGCGCCTGCTGTTATTGGACGGCAACGAGATCACGCTGGACGAACAGACGCTGGTCATTGCTGACGATAACAACGCTGTTGCGCTCGCGGGTGTAATGGGAGGTGAACACAGCGCGGTGTCCTCACAGTCCACCTCCATTTTCCTGGAGAGCGCCTACTTCGACCCCGTAGAGCTGGCAGGTGTCGCGCGACGCTATCGCATGCAGACCGATGCTTCCACCCGCTTCGAACGCGGCGTAGATCCAACCCGACAGGAGAGGGCGATAGAGCGGGCGACAGCTCTTATCCTTTCGATTTGTGGTGGTGAACCCGGTCCAACCACGGTGTTGGAAAGCACTACCCATGTGCCGCGCCGGGCCGCGATAAGTTTTCGTCCGAGCAGGGTCAATGAGTTGCTCGGGACACGGATTTCTAACGACCGAATCTACCGGGTACTGAAATCGCTCCAACTGGAGGTTGAGCGGGGCGCGTCAATCTGGCGTGTGACGCCACCGCCGTTCCGGTTTGACCTGACGCTGGAAGTGGATCTCGTAGAGGAGGTTGCTCGAATCACCGGCTATGACGCGATTCCCAGCGCAGCGCCGTCGGTCGTGATTTCGTTGGAGGATCTGAGCGGAGCGGAGCTGACTCCCGAAAAAACGGTGCGAGAGGCCCTGGTGTCCCGTGGCTACCACGAAATCGTGAGTTACAGCTTTATCGCGCCTGAAACGCATGAAAATTTCTCGACAAAACCGAGTCTGGCGCTTGCCAATCCGATTTCTAGCGAGATGGCGAGCATGCGACCCTCCCTTTGTCCTGGTCTGGTGGAGGCCGCTCGGCACAACCTGAATCGGCAGCATAAGGATCTGATGCTGTTTGAGGCTGGCGCTGTATTTGGTGCTGATTATGAACACGGGCAGGAATTGCGCGTTGCCGGTTTGCGCTGTGGGTCTGCGGTCCGCGAACAGTGGGGGCTCTCTCCAAGGAAAGTGGATTTTTTTGATTTGAAACAAGATATGACGATCGCCTTCCAGAGTTTTTCGGGCGACCTTCTTGAGTTTCGCGAAAGTGCAGAGGAAGCGCTGCGTCCTGGGCAGCGCGCGGATGTCCTATGTCGCGGAGCTGTCATAGGGACGATTGGCTCGATTCACCCGCGCTTATTGCGCATCTATGACATTGAGCTGCCGCTTTTCGTGTTTGAACTAGCCTTGCCCGGCCGCGTGCGCCGGAAGCGTTGTGCCTACGAACCTATTTCGCGGTTCCCAGCGGTCAGGCGGGATCTGAATATCGTGGTTGATCAGCAAGTCGCCTCAGCTGCCTGCCTGAAAGTCGTGAGAAAGGCAGCTGGAGAAATCCTAAGAGACCTGCAGCTGTTTGATGTATATGAGGGCCAACATATTGATTCAAACAAAAAAAGTATGACCTTAGGCTTGATCTTTCAGGCTGTTTCTAGCACTCTAACCATTGAGCAGGTAGATGAGGCAGTTGCCTCCGTCCTCGGCGCTTTAGCGAGAGAGACAGGGGCCGCGCTCAGGAACTGATACGAATGGCGTTGACAAAAGCAGAGCTGGCAGAGCGCTTGTTTGAGGATTTGGGGCTCAATAAGCGTGAGGCGAAAGAACTCGTTGAAGCTTTTTTCGAGGAAGTTCGGGGCTCTTTGGAAACGGGGCAGCAGGTCAAGCTGTCGGGTTTCGGGAATTTCGACCTGCGCGATAAAAATCAACGACCGGGGCGCAATCCTAAAACGGGGGAAGAGATCCCGATAACCGCGCGCCGAGTGGTTACTTTCCGGCCTGGCCAAAAATTAAAAGCCCGAGTAGAAGCTTATGCTGGAAGCATCGAACAATAACGAACTGCCTGTTATTCCGGGCAAGCGCTACTTCACTATAGGTGAGGTCAGCGAGCTCTGTGCGGTAAAGCCGCACGTGCTGCGCTACTGGGAGCAGGAGTTTCCGCAGCTCAAACCGATCAAGCGTCGAGGAAACCGCCGGTACTACCAGCGCCAGGATGTCATCTTGATTCGCCAAATCCGGAGCCTCTTGTACGAGCATGGCTTCACGATAGGCGGCGCGCGGCAGAAACTCTCAGGAGATGAGGTCAAAGCGGATTCCAGCATGAGTCAGCAGATTGTCAAACAACTGCGGGTTGAGCTGGAGGAAGTTCTCGACATCCTCCGTCGCTGACGTCGACGTCTTCTCTGTGCGCGGTTATGATGCCGCGCCCGCGCTTCCAGGGAGTGCGGACATTCCCTCCCGAGTCTTCGGACTCAAGACGGCGAATATCTGTCGGGGCGTAGCGCAGCCTGGTAGCGCACCTCAATGGGGTTGAGGGGGTCGGAGGTTCGAATCCTCTCGCCCCGACCAATATTCGTTGTTCGAGATGAACCTTTTCTGCAGAGTGCCCCGCAATTTCAGCCGGGGCATTCTCTGGCTGGCTTAAAGCGCGACATCAACACCGGGCGACAGGTTTCTCCGTTTTTGCACGAGCAACGTGGGAGACTCATTGGTATGGCAGACTTGGGTTTCGCGTCGAAGCTCAGCGCTAAATAAATTACATCCCGATGCCCGCGCCTGAGAGAGCGAGAAAGACTGGAAATACCTGGTTGACTCGGGTGCAGGCCGCAGGTGTTGAATGCTGTGCCGCCCGACCAGCAAAACAGTAGCTCAGAGGAGAGCAATATGTGTGGGATTGTCGGAGGCGTTGCGCAGCGGGATGTCGCACCTATCCTTATGGAAGGTCTGAAGCGTCTGGAATACCGCGGCTATGATTCCGCCGGCGTTGCGGTCCTGAGCGACGGGCGCATCGATCGAGCCCGCGTCGCTGGCAAGGTTGGAGTTCTCGAGCAAACTCTTCAGCAACAACCTCGAGAGGGCGGAGTGGGCATCGCCCATACACGCTGGGCGACGCATGGAGAACCGACGGTTGCCAACGCCCATCCGCACGTATGTCGGGAGCGGGTGGCGCTGGTCCACAACGGAATTATCGAAAACCACGAGCAGCTGCGACGAGAGCAGCTGCAGGCGGGACATGAATTTCATTCCCAGACTGATACGGAGGTGGTGGTCAATCGCATTTTTGACTTCCTGGTAAACGGGGATGGCCTGCTCGCGGCGGTGACGCAAACGATCACAGAGTTGGAAGGCGCCTATGCGCTGGCCGTCATAGCGCCTGATCAACCTGACGCGATGGTTGTCGCCAGACGCGGGAGTCCGCTGGTCATCGGACTTGGAATTGGTGAGAACTTCGTCGCGTCGGATGTCTTTGCGCTGTTGCCCGTCACCCAGCGTTTCATCTTCCTCGAAGATGGTGATGTCGCAGAGATCACCCGTCACGAGATCCGCATTTATGACGAGAAAGGTCAGCGGGTCAGTCGGCCGGAGTCAGTGTCTGAATTGTCGGCAGACGCCGCAGAGAAAGCTGGCTATCGCCATTACATGCTCAAAGAAATCTTCACCCAGGCGCGTGCGATCGGTGACACGCTGGAAGGAAGAATCCTGGCGGAAGATGTACCAGATGAGGTGTTCGGTATGGAAGCTGGCGCCGTGCTGGATAAGGTTGAGTCGGTCACCATCATCGCGTGCGGCACCAGTTACCATGCAGGAATGGTCGCGCGCTACTGGTTTGAAAGCCTGGCCGGCGTGCAGTGCTCGGTGGAGGTGGCCAGTGAGTTCCGCTACCGACGTCCCGTTGTGCGTAAAAACACGCTTTTCGTGACGATCTCTCAGTCCGGCGAAACGGCCGATACGCTGGCAGCCCTGCGCCAGGCTGGCGAGTGGGGCTATGAGCACTCTCTGGCGATCTGCAACGTTCCGGAGAGCACCCTCACCCGGGAGTCCGATCTGGTGCTGATGACCCGTGCAGGGCCTGAAATCGGGGTTGCATCAACGAAAGCGTTCACGACTCAACTGGTCGCTCTGATGCTTTTGGTTTTAGCGCTGGGCAAACGGCACCGTATGACGCCGGATATACGTGCCGAGATAATCCAGGGTCTGGAACGCCTGCCTGGGCGTATCAACGCGGCGCTGGAGCTGAACGACCAGCTGGAGGCGTTGGCGCAGGAATTTGTCGACAAGAGCCACGCGCTGTATCTCGGACGGGGATTCATGTTTCCGATCGCTATGGAAGGTGCCCTCAAACTCAAAGAGATCTCCTACATTCATGCTGAAGCCTATCCAGCCGGAGAGCTGAAGCATGGCCCTCTGGCGCTTGTCGACGACGAGATGCCTGTCGTGGCGGTAGCCCCAAGTAACGAACTGCTGGAGAAGCTCAAGTCGAATCTGGAAGAAGTCCGTGCCCGTGGTGGTGTGCTGTACCTGCTGGCTGACTCGCGCGTGGACGTTGCGGGTCCGGTCGCCGGCAGGACCGTCAAACTTGCTCCGATGGAAGACGCACTTACGCCCATCGTCTATAGCGTTCCTCTGCAGCTTTTGGCGTATCACGTGGCCGTGTTGAAAGGTGCTGACGTTGACCAGCCTCGGAATCTCGCCAAATCGGTGACCGTCGAGTAGTGTTTGCGCCGACCTAACCAGATGTGCATCCACGAAGCTTAGGGAGGCGGGAAATTCAATGCGGGTTCGTTTCAGCGCCAAGCAACGAAACCGCGTAATAGGTCCTGTGCCGAGTGAGCTGCGGCTCTACATTGTTGGGCCTCCCTGCTTCTTCTGGTTCTCGTGCCCTGCATCTGGAGGTCGCAGGGAATGAACACCTTCAACATGATCTCCAGCGCAGCAGGCGCGGGCTCTTTTTTGTTTTTCGGTCTTCTGGTCGCGCTTGCGCCCGGGGATCGTCGCGTCGGTCAATGGCTGATTATCGCCAGTTTTGTAACTGCTCTCTGGTTCGCTCTTATCGCCGTTGCGGGAACAGCAGCGCCTCAAGGCGAGGATTTCCGCGTTCTCGGAGGACTGCTGGAAATCGCTCGGGGAACCTTCTGGATCCTAGCGTTGGTCCAGATTCTCAAACATCTTGTCATCGAGCGATACAGGCGATGGCTTGAAATATTCATGAACGCCTTCGCAGCCGTGCTGGTTTTCTTCGCGGTGAGTCTGACTTTCCCCGAAAGGCTGCCCGCGTTCCTCGGTGTCGACGTGCAGAGCACGCAGAAACTCAATCTGACTCTATTCCTTTCCATGTCCTTGGTCGGCCTGTTTTTCACCGAGCAGTTGTTCCGCCACACAGCGCGAGGTTCAAGGTGGGCGTTAAAGCATCTGTGCCTCGGTCTCGGCTTTATTTTTACTTTTGATTTCTACCTCTACGCCGACGCCGTGCTGTTCAACCGGATCGCAGAGGTCACCTGGAGCGCCCGTGGCCTGGTCAATACGCTGACGATACCCATGCTGGTGATCTCCGCGTCCAGGCATAAAGAGTGGGACTTGAAAATATTCATATCCAGGCGGGTTGTTTTCCACAGCACTGGCTTGATCGCGGCGGGTGCTTACCTGATTGCGATGGCAACGGCAGGCTTCTACCTGCGCCTGTTCGGAGGTCAATGGGGGCCAGCGCTTCAGGCGGCTTTCCTGGCCGCTGCGCTGCTGCTGCTGGCGAGCCTGTTTGCATCGACCCACTTGCGGTCTCGATTGCGTATGTTTATCGCTCGGCACTTCTACCGTAATAAATATGAATATGGTGAGCAGTGGCTCAAGTTCACGCACGCCTTGTCAAGCTCCGACCTAAGGCCGGATTCCTTGAATCTGACTGTCCTCACGGCGGTATGCGATATGGTCGAAAGCCCTGCAGGGGTGCTTTTTCGAAGACTTGACTCGGGGGATTTCGAAATTGCTTCTGCAATAGAAGTCGAGACCATTGAGCCGCGTTCGATCGAGGGAGACTCGGCGTTCATATTGGCGCTTGAGGAAGCAAAAGGCGCCTGGGATATCAGGGCGGCAGCAAAGTTTGACCCGCAGATATTGGAACTCCTGCCGCCTGCGTGGATTTCCCAACGGGAGGCCAGGTCACTAATCGTGCCTATTGCCAGAGGAGCCGACCTGCAGGGTTTTCTTCTGCTCGCGCCCCCACCAGGAAATCGTCCGATCGACTGGGAGGACAGGAATCTTCTGCGCACTGCCGGCAATCAGGCGGCTAGCTATCTGGCGTTACTGCATGTCACCGATGCGCTGGCAGAGGCGAGGCAATTCGAAACCTTCAATCGCCTCTCTGCGTTCCTGGTGCACGACCTGAAAAACGTTGTGGCACAACTGTCGCTTGTCTTGCGCAACGCTGAAAAGCACCGAGCTAACCCTGAGTTTGTTGCCGACGCGTTCACTACGGTTGGCAACGCCGTGGAGAAGATGAACCGGATGCTTTCCAGCCTGAGGCAGGTCGACATGATGGGGCTGGATTCACGCGAATTTGACCTCGTGGTATTGCTGCAAGAGGCCATCGCCGACAAATCTGACGAAAAACCACGGCCGGAGCTCTCTATCACATCGAGCGGTGAGCAGATATTTCTTACCGGAAACCGGGAGCGACTGCTTGCGGTGGTAGAGCACTTGCTGCAGAACGCCATCGAAGCAACGGATAGCGACGGAAGCGTGGCACTGCTGCTTGATCGAGAGGAGCAGGGTGTCCGAATTCAGGTCAAAGACACCGGTTCCGGAATGAGTGAGGAATTCGTCAAAGAGCGGTTGTTTAAACCGTTCGACACAACGAAGGGAAAAGCTGGCATGGGCATTGGAGCCTACGAGAGCCGTCAGGTTGTGACGGCCATGGGCGGCAGGCTCAGTGTTAGCAGTCAGCCGGGAATGGGAACATCATTTACTATTTTTCTTCCTGCTGGGACAACGCGAGCAGTTTGATCGGGACCGCGCGGACAGGGCTGGAGCGCTGCCGTCTGGCCCATGAAGCCAGCTCTTCGGGTGGGCGATCTGTCCCCATCAGGTCAATGTGTCTTACCCGTTTATGAGTGTTAGAGTGGCAGTGGATTATCGGGTAGTTTGATTAACTCACAGATTGCATGAGCGATCGTGTCAAATCTCCTGATTTCTCGGTAAAATATCGATCAAGCGCTGCCGTTTTCAGGCAAATAAAGTGAGCAGCACACCGGCAAAGGGGGTGTCATGAATACGCGCAAGGTAACAACCGTTGTAGGCAACGCGTGCCTAGACCTGTTTCTGGTCGCTGCATTGTTGTTGATGACAGGATGTAACGCCGACTGGGTGCCATTCGTGAAAGGCCACGAAGATGCGCCGGCTTCAGCAGGCGGCACTACAGATTACACGTACATTATCGGCCCGGGTGACGGCTTGAACGTGTTCGTCTGGCGGAACCCAGAGTTGAGCACGGCGGTTACGGTCAGGCCGGACGGCAAGTTTTCCTCCGCCCTGGTCGAGGATCTGGAAGCCAGCGGAAAGACGCCAACAGAACTCGCGCGGGAAATAGAGAAAGTACTTTCAGAGTACATACGTGACCCGCTGGTCACAGTGACCATCTCAGGGTTTGTCGGGGAGTACGGAGAGCAAGTGCGAGTTGTGGGTGAAGCTGCGGAACCGCAGGCTATTCCCTATCGTAAGGATATGACCGCGCTAGATGTCATGATTCAGGTGGGAGGGCTCACGGAGTTTGCAGCGGGTAACCGGGCATCGATTGTCCGCAGCCAAGCCCAATATCGAGTTCGCCTTGACGATCTCATCAAAGACGGTGATATCAGTGCGAACGTTGCCATGCAGCCGGGAGATGTTCTGATCATTCCTGAGGCCTGGTTCTGACGAAGGGAAGACAGGAAGTTCGACTGGGGTAGCCAGTGAACGATCAAATCCAGCTCGCCCGACGCTATGTCCGAAAGGTCTGGCCACATCGCTGGCCGGCCCTCATTGTGGCAACGGTAGTCTGCCTGGTGGGCTGGTCGACCGTCCTAATGCTCCCCAATGTCTACGAAGTCCGAGCCCGAATCTTTGTTGATACGCAATCCATGCTGCGTCCACTTCTCCAAGGTTTGGCGGTAAACAACAACGCCCTTGCCAATACGGCGGCGCTCATGCAGCGCACTCTGTTGACCCGCCCTAACCTTGAGGATGTTGCGCGGAAAGCTGATCTCGATCTGGAGACCAAAACCGACAGAGAGTTCGAACTGCTGGTGAACAAGATGGCGTCCAAGCTTCGGTTCACCGGAACCTCGCGAGACAATATCTATGAGATAGGGTTTGAAGATGGCGACGTGCAGCGAGCGAAGCGCGTCGTCGACGAGTTGCTCAACCGGTTTTTGGAGACAGCCCTCGGGTCGACCCGGGTCGACACAGTCGTTACGCAAAAGTTTCTCGAAGACCAGATCGCTGAATATGAGCAACGTCTGCTGAGCGCGGAAGACCGTTTGAAAGACTTCAAACAGCGAAACGCAGGAAAGATGCCGGGAGACGGTGGGTCTTATTTTCAAAGCCTTGAGGCAATGAAACTGAAGCTCAAGGAAGCTGAGCTCCAGCTTCAGGAAGCCCAGAATCGCAGCAGTACCCTTCGGCGGCAGCTCGCAGGAGAGGAGCCAGTGCTCGGGATCATGGGAGATGAGCTGGCTTTTGATATGCCCATGACCTCGCAATACGACGAACGGATAGCAAAGCTTGAAGACCAGATTGAGCAGTTGAGATTGCTCTATACCGACAAGCATCCTGACGTGATTGGATTGCAGGAGCAGATCGTTCGACTGAACGTACGCCGGGAGAAAGAATTTGATGAACGCGCGCAGATGGCGGCACAAAGGTCTGTGAGTCCGGGCATCATTGATCCGATGCAGGCGTCGTCTTATCAGGAAATCAACTTGGCCATGGCTCAGGCAGACGCTGATGTCTCGGCGTTGATAGCGCGCGTTGCGGCCTACCGCCGCGATGTCGCAGAGCTTGAACTCGAGGTCGATACGGTCCCCGAGATCGAAGCCGAGCTCAAGAGGCTGGACAGGGACTACGGCCTCAACAAACAGCAGTACGAAGAGCTGCTAAAACGCCGGGAGGCCGCTCGCCTTGCAGAGGAGGCTGATCAGCAGGCAGACGATATCAAGCTAAAGGTCATCGAACCGCCAAGGATCCCGCTGACGCCTTCAGGCCCGAACCGGGTGCTTCTGATCTCAGCGGTGACTGCGCTCGCTCTTGCTATGGGAGCAGGATTTGCGGTTTTGGTTTCTCAGATCTACCCCCGCTTCTACACGACAGAGGAAGTTCGCGAGATTACTCACCTGCCAGTTCTCGGCTCCGTGTCGATGCTGTTTGATGAGGTGCAAAAGAGAGAGCGCCGAATGGAGCTGGCGATGTTTTCCCTTGTTCTTTTCGGGCTGTTCTCATTTTACGCGGGTGTAGTTTCGCTTGAGGTAATGGGGATGAATCTGCACGCCAGATTAGCCGGACTGATCGGAGCTGTGATATGAGCTCGATTGAACGTGCAATGGACAAGCTGGAGTCTGTGGGCGCAAAGCGACAAGAGGCACAAGCGGTGTCGGAAAGTCCTCAAGCGCCTTCGATGCCGTCAAATGACCTCGAAAAGGCTATGGACCGACGGGACGGGGTTGCGCCAACCGGGGTCGAAGAAAGACACAGGCCGGGGGGCGATAGGTCTCTGGAACCATCGTCTACCTCGAAACCACCGCCGATGGCTCCTTCATCTGAAGCGAAGCAGAGAACCTCGCCCGCCGATATCCATGGGGCCGAGACAGCTGTGCCAGATAAAGCCGCCTTTATCCCGACAAGTTCTCAGCCAAGGAATCACGTTGTGCTCGACCTCGAGCGGATGGCTGCGACGGGAATTCTTACGTCGAATGCTTTGATGACTCACCAGGCAGAAGAGCTCCAGCGCATCAAGCGGCGCCTGCTCGGCAATATGGTTCCGGGAATATATGACAGTGCACGCCCGCCGAACCTTATCCTGATCACGAGTTCAGTCCCTGGTGAAGGCAAAACGTTTACCTCCACCAATCTTGCTATGAGCATCGCGATGGAGGTCGACCACACCGTCCTCGCTATCGATTGCGATCCGCTCAAGCGCGATATGAGCAAGCTGCTTGGTGTATCAGATCGTCCGGGATTGTTCGATTTCCTCGCTGATCAGAGTCAGGCTATTGAGCCGCTCCTCGTCCGCACCAGCATCCCGAACCTCACCGTCATTCCGGCGGGTAAGGTCCACCACAAGAGCACGGAAATGCTGGCCAGTTCGCGGATGCAGGATTTAACAGATGAGCTGGCCTCGCGCTACCGCGATCGCGTGATTATTTTTGACTCCCCGCCGGTGATGGCTATGTCGACAGTGGTCGCGCTTGCGCCTCTTGTGGGGCAGGTCGTTCTGGTCGCCGAAGCCGGGCGTACCACCCACGATACTTTGAAAGAGACCCTGCATCGTATGGAAGGGATCAACATCACCGGCGTTGTACTGAATAAGTCCAAACAGAGCTACGTCTCGGATTACGACTACTATGGTTCGTATCGCCAGCAACGCTGAATCTGCGGACACGGCGCGGATCAGTGGGCCTGAACGCGTAGCGCTCGGGAGATTACTGCTCGTCTTTTGGGCTTTGATGGTCGCCCCACAGCTGAGCCTGGCGGGGCAATGGGACATCGTGCCGCGGTTCTCACTGGACGAAACCTACACGGACAACGTTCGCCTCGTCGATGAAGGGGAACGTGGAGATTTCATTACATCGATTCGCCCCGGTCTTGCGATGAGAGGCGAGTCAGCGCGATTACGGGCGAATATCGACTACAACCTTGAGCGCCTCGAGTACGGGCACGAGACGAGTTACAACGACACTAACCATCAGCTTCAGGGCGATGTCGACGCAACGCTGATCAAAAACTGGCTTTTCTTCGACGCCAACAGCCGAATAGCGCAGGAAGCGCAGGGCAGACAGCAGCTATCCCGCAACACGAGAGGGCCAGGGAATAACCAGCGGGACTTGGTGCTATATGAGCTTTCGCCCAGACTGCAACACGGCTTCGGTTCTTGGGTCGAGCTAATCGCTAATTACAGATATCAGGACGTCGACCGAAACTCGCGAGGTGATCAAGTAAATAACAACGACACCGGTAGTACGGAGGACAGCTACCTGGTCCAGCTCAACAGTGGCAGACGGTTTGCGAGGACGCCCGCCAGGTTTACTTTCGAGACCCGCGATCTGGACCGTGGCGATAGTCGGCCCAAATCGGAATTCACGCGCTACATCGGCGAGCTATCCTATGTTTTTGACCGCAGGCTGCGTTTTACCGCGACTGGCGGAACCGAGAGCAACAAGTTTCCTACAAGCCAGAACCAGCTTGATGGCCCCTTCTGGACCATTGGCGGCACATGGACGCCCAGCGAGAGAACGGAGCTATCCGGCAGCTGGGGTGACAGATTTTACGGCAACACCTTCTCGGTTTCGGGACGCCACAGACTCCGTCGGTGGAGCCTGTTCGGCGAGTACAGCGAAAACCTGCAAACAGCTAACCAGTTTGAACGCGGGCTTCAACTGGTCCCCTTGCTCGATGGATTCGGCGAGCCCGTTTTCGATCCTGTAACCAACAATCAGTTCTATACCGTCCTGGAGGCGCCGGACCAGACTGAGGATGTCTACGTTGTGAAACAGGCTACAGCTGGTCTGAGCTACCGGCTTAGAAGAGGCAATCTCAACCTGCGACTGTTCCAGTACGATCGGCAGTATCAGGGTGGTGACTACGATGACAAGCGCCAGGGCGCCAGTTTGAACTTCGACTGGAACCTCAGTCGACAACTGCGTTACTCGATCGGCGCAACCTGGCAGGGCAACAAGCGCTCAGATCAAGCGGGGACTGCAAAGTTCTACAGCATTTATCCCAGTCTGAGCTATCGCCTTGGTCCCCACAGCACGGCGCGGTTGCGCTACGAATTCACAAAGAACGACGACCCGCAGAATATCGGTGGCGCGGGTGGTTTAACTGGAAAATACGTCGAGAACGCACTCTCCGGCGCCATCATCTTCACTCTCTGACCGGACGCATGTACGAATCTTTCTTCAAGCTGACCGGTAAACCTTTTCAGCTCAATCCCGATCCGCGTTTTTTCTTCCGTAGCACAGGGCACAAACGGGCGCTGGCGTATATGCGCTATGGCCTGCAGCAGGAGCAGGGTTTCATTGTCGTCACCGGGGACATAGGTACCGGTAAAACCATGATCGTCAATAATCTGTTCGAAGAGATCGACGAGCAGAATCTGGTTGCAGCAAAAATAGTTTCTACCAACCTGAGGGATGTTGATCTCCTGCGGCTGATTGCGGCCGAGTTCGGTCTCGGCTTCGAACGAAAAACTAAAGCCAGCCTTCTGCACGATCTTGAAGGATTCTTCAAAGAGAGCCGAGACGCTGGAAAGCGTGTGTTGCTAGTGATTGACGAGGCGCAAAACCTCTCCCGCTCAGCGCTTGAAGAGCTACGCATGCTGTCAAACTTTGACTACCACGGCGCGCCGCTGGTGCAAAGTTTTCTCCTGGGTCAGAGAGAGTTCCGCTCTGTGCTGAGAGCGCCCGGGCTGGAGCAATTAAGGCAGCGGGTAATCGCTGCGTACCATCTGCGGCCTTTATCTGCCGCCGAAGTGAAGGAGTACATCGAACATCGCCTGAGGACCGTGGGATGGGACCACGATCCGAAAATCGATGAAGGTGTTTATTCACGGATTTTTGCCGCCACGGACGGGGTTCCGAGACGCATCAATACACTTTTTGACCGGGTGCTGCTCAATACTTATCTCGATGAGCAGCACGAGCTGACGTTCGAGATCGCCGATCTGGTCTGTACGGAAGTAGAAAACGAGCAGTCGGAGGATATTGATGACTCGGTAGAAGTTCGGGAAGAACCATCGCGGCCGGTGATTTCTGATTCAGAAGTGTCTGTTACTCAGGCAAGTGGAAACGTCGCTCTAGAAGAACAGTTTGCGAAGCTTCAGTCGGTCGTAGAGGGACTAAAGTCGTCGGTTGACGCGCTCACGCGGCAGCTGGCGGATTCGCAGCCACCTGCGGCGCCTTCGTTCCAGACCCTGGAACAGCAGCGCCCGCGATTTCCTTTCTGGACTGTGGCGTTCGTGTCAGCAATTGCGGCGGTATCGCTTGCTGGGTTTGCGGTCGGCGCCTGGTTCCTTACGCACTGATGCTCTCATCGCGTTAAGCCGCGCCTCCCCGCGCTGCTTTTCTTCTCTCAGGCGGGTTAAGAAGGCCGAAGTTCTGATGCTGAATGCGATCTCCATCGACGTAGAAGAGTATTTCCAGGTATCTGCGTTTGAGCCCTACATTACAGAGCAGGACTGGACGCGGTGGCCGTCGTGTGTCGAAAGGGAGACAGACTGCCTGCTCGAACTATTCGATAGTCACGGCACGCATGCGACTTTTTTTACTCTTGGGTGGGTTGCTGACAGATTTCCCGGCCTGGTGCGGAAGGTCGTGGCGGCGGGCCACGAACTGGGCTGCCACGGGTATAAGCATCGTCGACTAACAGAGCAGACGCCCGAGACGCTCAAAGCAGAGCTCAGCGATACAAAAGCTCTGCTGGAAGATCTTGCAGGCGCAGAGGTGAGCGGCTTTCGCGCAGCCAGTTTCTCCATAACCGCCAGCAATCAGTGGGCGTTCAACGTGATCGAGGAAGCCGGGTTTCGCTACAGTTCGAGCGTCTACCCGGTGCGCCGTGATCTATACGGGAACCCGGATGCACCGCGGGTGCCTTATTGCCCGAATGATGGCGCTTTGCTCGAGATCCCGGTCAGCACCGTCCGCGTGATGGGGCGCAATTACCCGGCGGGTGGCGGAGGATTTTTTCGTTTGTTTCCCTATCAGCTTTCGCGGGCTTTGATACGGCGCTTGAATCAGACAGAGAGGCTGCCGGCCAATATGTACTTTCACCCATGGGAGTTTGACCCAGGGCAACCTCGTCTTAGACACCTATCGCCGAAGACCCGTTTTCGCCATTACGTCAACCAGCACAAAGCTCTGAACCGCCTGTCCCGATTGTTGCAGGATTTTCGCTGGGGGCCGTTCTGTGAAGTGTACGCTGGCCACCTCATGCCATCCAGGAACGGATGACGCGGCTGTCTGGCGCCCTGCGCGAGCTGTTCCGAAGAGAGCCACTGCGCGATGCAGGCTAAAAATACCTGGAAAAGATCGTGGAGCGCTCGTGTGACGCTCCTGTCCGTTTTGATCCTCGGGTTTATCAGTGTCTACCGAGACAGTGCTGCGGGCATGGCGTTTCAGTGGTTCAACTCCAGTACCTACCACCACTGTCCTGTCATCGTGTTCCTGGCGGGTTATGTTGCGTGGCTGGAGCGAGACCGCTTGCGCGGGGTCCCGACCGGTACTTTCCTGCCCGCGCTGCTGTTCATTGCTTCGAATAGCGTGCTGTGGCTGGTTGCTCGGCTCTCGGACATTGCTTTTTTTGAGCACCTGGCGCTTGTAGGGATGGTCATAGGCACTATCTGCGCGCTAATCGGGCGCCAGATGGCGCGTCTGCTCTGGTTTCCCCTCGCGTATCTCTATTTCATGGTCCCGGAAGGAGACGTGCTGGTGCCTGCTCTCCAGGACTGGACAGCGTTCGCGGCGGTGGGACTGCTGAAACTGGTGGGAGTGCCGGCGTTACTCGAGGGGCACCACCTCTCCCTGCCTAACGGCAATTTTGTCGTCGCTGAAGTGTGTAGCGGGATCAGCTATTTGATTGCGGGCGTGGCGGTAGGCTCGTTGTTCCTGTACCTGCGTTTTCGCTCGCCGTGGCGGCGGCTTGCTTTCCTGATTTTATTGGTCGCGGTGCCGGTGCTGGGTAACGGACTTCGGGCGTTTGGCATTGCGCTCGTTGCCTATCTGAGTGATTTCAGGCTGGCGGTGGGTGTTGACCACTTCATTGCGGGCGGGGTCTTCTTCGGTGTGCTTATGCTGGTGCTGTTCCTTGTGGGCGAGACTTTCAGCGACGTGAAAGATCGGCAGGAAAGGTGGGATCGTGGCAGCACTCCTGGCCAGACCGGGAAAGATCGGCCGTTGGTGACGTTCCTGCTGGTCGCCGTACTACTTCCCGCGCCGGCGTGGGCTCTGAATAAGCTGCAAGATGTGTCTCACGAGCCTTGGACCACACTAGCACCTTCCATCGACGCCTGGGAGGGACCGTACGCTCTGTTGACGAGTATGACAGGCGCTGAGTTCCCTGGGTCGGAACGGACTTCCGCGCGTTACGTACAACCCGGCGGCGGGGTAGTTTCAGTGGATGTAGTGCATTTTAATCGGGAGCGTCCTGGAGCTGAACTCGTTGGCGGCAACAACAGACTGTTCGACCCTGCTCAGTTCCGTCTCGACTCCCGCGGCATGAGAGCTTCCAGCGCACCAGGGCGTCCCAGCACCACAGCGGAGGTGATTTTGACGTCCTGGGCAGATCGGTCGACGACTTTTCTGGCCTGGCAGTGGTACGACACCGGCACTATACGAGGTGCACGTCGCCTGGAGGTCAAGCTGTCTCAGGCCCTTGCCCGGCTGATGGGCCGGGATCCAGGAGGGATCGCAGTCATCATTGCGACGCCATTTACCGAGCTGGGTGAGGCGCGGTCGCGTTTGAGTGAGTTCGCATCCGATCCTGGCTTGAGACTGGCCGCGCTCAAGAGATTCGCGCGAACGCCGGCGAGCGCCCAGGGTGAAACAACCAACTAGGATCATGCATGTTCTCTACCGTTTTGGAGTCGGAGGGCTCGAAAACGGCATGGTCAATCTGATCAACCGGTTGCCTGCAGGAGATTACCATCACATCATCGTTGCGCTGACAGCATGCGATCGTGGGTATCTGGAACGTCTTGAGAGCTCGAACTTTGAATGCCACGACATTAATAAAAGGCCCGGGCACGATTTCCATGCTTGGCGACGGATTTTCGAGTTAATCAGGCAGGTGCGTCCGGATGTGCTGCATACGCGGAATCTCGGGACGCTGGAGATCCAGCTCCTTGGCTGGCTTGCGCGGGTGCCGGTACGCATCCACGGCGAACACGGGTGGGATGTGAACGACCTGAACGGGCAGGTTCGAAAATACCAGCGCTTCCGGCGGTTCATGGGCTGTTTTGTACACGCGTGGATCGCGCTCTCCCGCGACCTGGAGTCATACCTTACCGTGCGTGTGCCGATTTCCAGGGCCCGGGTGCATACCATCTGTAATGGCGTCGATTGCGAACACTTTCAACCGCGGGGACGGCTGGACGATGGACGGTTGACCTTTGGTACCGTCGGGCGCCTGGCGACCGTCAAAAACCAGACCCTGCTCTGCGGCGCATTCGTTTCGCTTCTGCGAAGGCACCCCGAATGGCGTCAGCGCGTCCAGCTTCGGATCGTGGGAGACGGACCGTTGCGCGCTGCCTGTGAGGCGATAGTCGAAGAGGGCGGCATGGCTGACCAGGTTGTGTTTGCCGGGGAATCAGACCGGGTTGCCGAAGAAATGCGAAAGATGGATGTCTTTGTTCTGCCATCCTTAAACGAGGGGATCTCGAATACGATCCTCGAAGCGATGGCAAGCGGGCTCCCCATCGTCGCTTTCAGGGTTGGCGGGAATTCCGAACTCGTGGAGGATGGCGCAAACGGGGCGCTCATCCCCGAGCCAGGGGAGGACGGCCTGACGGAAGCACTATCGCGCTATGTTGACTCATCGGAACTCATTGCGAAGCACGGACGAGCGAGCCGCGTGCGGGCTGAGCATCTTTTCAGTCTGCAGACAATGGTCGATAGCTACGCTGCACTGTACGCGCAGCTTTTGGATAGCCATGCGTCCTCCGGGAGAGCTTAAATGTGCGGCATAGCCGGAATCGTCGACCTGGCAGCAACACGACCTATTGATGCGGCACTGCTGGACCGTATGACGGACGCGCTCACGCACCGGGGTCCTGACGAGCGCGGTGTGCATGTGGCGCCGGGTATTGGGTTTGGACACCGACGGCTTTCAATTATCGATCTTGCGTCTGGTCAGCAACCCATGGCGAGTGATGACCGCAAGGTCTGGCTTACCTTCAACGGCGAGATTTACAACTTCCTCGAGCTGCGCGCCGAGCTAGAGACGCTCGGTCATCATTTCCATACTCGCTCCGATACGGAAGTGCTGCTGCACGCGTGGATGGAATGGGGCGAGTCCTGTGTCAGCCATCTGCGGGGGATGTTTGCGTTCGCGGTCTGGGACGGGCGTTCGGAAACCTTCTTTCTGGCACGCGATCGGCTCGGCATAAAGCCGGTGTATTACGCCCTGCTGCCGGATGGCCGGCTGCTTTTTGCCTCCGAGCTCAAATCGATTGTGCTGTGCTCGGAAGTACGTCGCGCGCTCGATCCGCAGGCGATAGAAGAGTACTTCGCATTTGGCTACGTGCCCGAGCCGCGCACGATTTTTTCTGATGTGTGCAAGCTCTCGCCCGGGCATACGCTCAGCATGCGCCGGGGGCAGTCGCGACCCACGAGCACGGAATACTGGGATGTCCCTTTTGCTTTAGACAGCACCATCAGTGAAGCGGACGCGCGTGCCGAGCTCATTGCGCGAACACGCGAAGCGGTCCAAGTACGCCTCGTGGCGGAAGTCCCGTTGGGCGCTTTCCTTTCCGGAGGCGTTGATTCGTCGGCTGTAGTGGCCATGATGGCCGGTCTGCAGAGCGACCCGGTGAACACGTGCTCAATCAGCTTCGCGAGCAAGCAGTTCGACGAATCCGCCTATGCGGCGACAGTAGCTGAACGCTACCGGACAAACCATCGGGTGCGTGATGTCAATCCGGACGACTTTGACCTGATTGGCCAGTTGATTGATCTCTACGACGAACCCTACGCCGATAGCTCTGCGCTACCGACCTACCGGGTCTGCCAGCTGGCGCGGGAGAACGTTACCGTTGCTCTGTCAGGTGATGGCGGCGATGAAAACTATGCCGGCTATAGACGTTATCGCCTGCATATGGCGGAGGAGGTCGTCCGCCAGCGAATACCGCGCGGCCTACGGCAGGGCGTATTCGGACCGCTGGGGCGTTTTTACCCCAAGCTGGACTGGGCGCCTCGGTTTGTGCGGGGGAAAACCACCTTTCAGTCTCTGGCCCGTACCAGCATTGAGGCCTACCTCCATTCTGTCTCCATTTTCAGTGACGAGCTCCGCAGGAAGCTCTTTTCTGAGCACTTTGAGTACGAACTACAGGGCTATCGCGCCATCGAGGTGTTCGAGCACCACGCCGCGCGTGCGCCGACTGACGATCCGTTGTCGCTGGTCCAGTACCTGGACATGAAGACCTACCTGGTGGGAGACATTCTGACCAAGGTTGACCGCGCCAGCATGGCTCATGCGCTGGAAGTCCGGGTGCCCTTGCTGGACCATCCGCTAGTGGAGTGGATTTCCTCTTTGCCGTCGACCATGAAGCTCCGGGGCGGCGACGGGAAGCATATATTCAAGCAGGCGCTCAAGCCTTATCTGTCAGACGATATTCTCTATCGGCAGAAGATGGGGTTCGCGGTGCCGCTTGCGGAGTGGTTCCGGGGCCCGCTTCGCCAAAGGGTTGCTGACGCTGTGTTGGGCGACCGCCTGCGCGATAGTGGCTACTTCGATGCCGTCTTTCTGCAGCACGCCGTCAGTGCTCATCAGTCAGGTCGGCGGGATTACAGCCCGTTGCTGTGGTCTTTGTTGATGTTTGACGCGTTTCTGCAGCGGCTTGAGCGATAGTCATTCTGTACGGCGCGCAAACTAGCGTTGACTTCATTTTCAGCTCCGCGTTGTTCTACCCGCTACAATGCGCCGGTAGCGCGTTGCGCAACAGCTGCGCTAGGTAGCGTGCCTTGGTTTTGCTCCAGGGCGAGTAGCGTGGCATGCGGAACGGATCGGTGCCAGCGCCGGCGACTCCTGCGGCCGTCGTCACGGCATAGCGGTAGCCGAGCGCGCGGACCAGCGCGACGTCACGCTCGGCGAAGTCTTTTTCGGGCACGCCGTTCGGATAGGCAAATGTCATCAGGGGTTGTTGAATAATTGATTCGAGTTCGCGCTTGTTGGATTCGATCTCCCGGCGCGCGTCTGCATCGGCGAGATTGAGCAGGATCGGGTGGTTGTGCGTGTGGCCGCCGATCTCCATACCGGCCGCATGCAGCGCGCGCACCCCGTCCGGCCCCATCATGAGCGCTTCAGCCACTGCGCGGCTATCGCGCAGCAGCTGTCGGGTAAGTTCATCGCGCGTTGCAAACGGCAGGTGCTTGAGGTCGCTGAGTAGCCGATCGAGCATTGTGCTCCGGTTCCGGGCGACGTCGTAGATGCCGAGTGACTGCGGGCGCAGGTCGATCGCGGCATCCGGCCAGTGCCGCACCGCGGCGATGACGCGATCGTTCCACATCATGCCGCCATGCATGAAACCGGTCGTGACGAAGAAAGTCGCGCGGACGCCTTCCTGCTGCAGAATTGGCAGGGCGTTGGTGACGTTATCTTGATACCCGTCGTCAAAAGTCACGCAAACCGTACGCGGGGCAAGCGTTCCCGAGAACAGTGCCGCCGCAGCTTCCTTCACCGTGCGCACATGAAACGTGCGCTTGAGCCAGCGGATCTGGCGCCGGAATTCCGTCGTGTCCGGTTCGCCGGGCAGGAGTGGATCGGGCTGCGATAAAACCCGGTGGAAGATCAGGACCGGCAGCTGACGCGAGATGCCGCCCAGCAGGGAAAACGCGCAGCGAAATCCGAACTCGAGCATCGTTTCAGCGTGCAGGCGCGGTCAAACCGCAGGGACAGAGCGTCGCTGGAGCGCAGCGCGCTGTTGCAGCCTATCGATCATTCGCGACCTCGTATGCGTTCGACAAGTTCGTCCCATGCCCGGTGCCGGGCGGTTGCGGATTGCGTCATGCGCGCCGATTGCCTCATGCCCAACGCCCAGAGGGTACAATAAAACCTCCTCAGGCAGCGTGCATAGTGCCGTAACGGATTAACGATGGGATCTGGAAGCTGAATGTTTGTCTGTGGTATCGCCAGCGCCGCGCAGCCGAGGCCGCTCGCACCGCTGCTTGGAGAGATGATTGCGGCCCGCCGCAGCCGGCGCGCGGACGAAATAAGCGTTTACCCGGTCGGCGACGATTTCTGCCTGGGCCTCAGCGGTCTCGTGGTCGAAGGCGCGGCGGGGCCGGTGCGAGCCTGGGCCGTGATCCCCGCACGGGGCGCGTTGCAGCCTGAAGCGGCAACGGTCAATGCAATCGCCGAAGCGCGCGCCGCGGGCCGCCGACTGGATCTTTCAGGCCTGGGCGGTGAATTCGCGCTGGTACTGTGGAACGCAGAAGACAGGCGCCTCACAGTCGCCAACGACAGGTTCGGGATCTGCCCGCTCCACTACTTCGCCCGCGGTCAGGACTGCGTGTTCTCGAGCGATCTTGATGCGGTGGCGGCCTACCCGGCTCTCGAACCGCGCCTGGATCAGCAGGCCATCTATAACTATCTGTTTTTCCACTGTATTCCGAGCCCGCGGACAATTTATGTCGACGTGAAGAAGCTCGGACCCGCGCAGGCGATGAACTGGAACCAGGGTGGCGCGGCGGCAACGGAAACGTACTGGTACCCGCATTTCGCGCGGCCCGGCGATCCCGCGCCGGGCGCCGAGGCACTGCTCGATGCACTGCGTGCTGCCGTCGCCAGTCGGGCGACGCCGGACTGCGGCGCCTTTCTGAGCGGCGGGCTGGACAGTTCCTCCGTGCTGGCGATGCTGGCAGCGGTGCAAAGCCCGGCGCGCGCGTTCACGATCGGTTTCGCGGCCGAGGGCTACGATGAATCCGCGTTCGCCCGCGCGGCCGCTGAGCACGTTAACGCCGAGTATCACGAGTACTACGTGACGCCGGAGGACGTCTGCGCGGCGCTGCCTGAAATCGCTGCGTATTACGGTGAACCGTTCGGCAACTCCTCGGTCATCCCGACCTATTTCTGCGCCCGCTTCGCGCGGCAGCACGGCGTCGATCTGCTGCTGGCAGGAGACGGCGGAGACGAGCTGTTCGCGGGCAACACGCGCTATCTCGAACAGCAACGGTACGAGCGCTATTTTCAGGTGCCGAAGGCCTTGCGCAGGCTCCTAGAAGGCGGGTATCGAACGCTGCCGTGGCTGAAAACGTTACCCGTAGCGGGTAAAGGCGCGCGGTATATCGAGCGCGCGCGGATGGGATTACCCGCTCGGCTGTATGCGTACAGCTTCCTCAAAATGTTCTCGCCGCAAGACGTCTTCGACGCAGCCTGGCTGAAGCAGATGGACACCGCCGAGCCCTGGGACGCAATGCGGGCGCGATGGGACGAAATCGATGACGCCGATGCTTTGCAGCGTATGCTCTATTTTGACTGGAAATTTACCCTCGCGGACAACGATCTAGTGAAAGTACGCGGGACGTGCGACCGAGCGGGTGTAGAGGTTCGTTTCCCGCTATTGGATGAGTCGATACTGCATGTTGCGAACAGGGTTCCATCGCCGGACATGCTGCGTGACGGCCAGCTGCGCGCGTATTTTCGAGAATCGGCTGCGGGGCTGTTGCAGTCCGGCACCCTGGCCAAGTCCAAGCATGGCTTTGGCTTGCCGTTCGGGACCTGGATGGTAGAGGATACTTCGCTGAGAAGCGTTACTGCGAAGGCGTTGGGCGATTTAAAGGAACGACACATCCTCGCAGGAGACTTCCTTGATTTCGCCAGGAACTCCCATTTGGAAGTGTCGGCCAAATATTTCGGTGAGTTCCTCTGGATTGCGACGATGCTGGAGGAGTGGATTGCTGGCCATGGTTTCTGATCGCCCGGGACATGGAA
The DNA here is from genome assembly GCA_038116745.1 of Gammaproteobacteria bacterium. Taxonomy (GTDB): domain Bacteria; phylum Pseudomonadota; class Gammaproteobacteria; genus JAYODW01. The sequence continues at coordinate 21,431 of JAYODW010000024.1, read as the reverse complement.
TCCTGTTCGGTTGCACGAGCCCGGCAAGGCTATCGGGATGCGAACGAGGACGGCGCATATTTTTCGAGCGCGATTTCGCGCGGCGTCGTAGTGACGCAAGCAAGCTGTTCAGGGGCGCTAGGTTGTCCAGGAAAGAAAGGGAGAAGCGCTGCGCGAATTGGTCGGCAAAAGCGCTTTTCGTTTTGGCGGCATGCTGTGTGGCAACGAATGTCGGAGCGTACAGTTTTGCGCTTTCCCCAACCGAGTGGCGCGCCTGGCCGGCGTACTGCAAAGCGAGATATGTCACTACGCAAGTAGGAAAAGCCTCCCAGTACGCTGGGTTGGTCTCGCGATCCGCGAGCGAGTTGTGGGAAGAGAGGCTCGGCAAGACGACCTTCCTTCATCTGCACCACGGGTGCGCCGGCATGATCTGGATCGAACGTGCCGAACGGTCTGCGGCGCGCGGCGATGCCAGAAGCGGGTTTGAACTCGATCAGGCGCTCGGCGAAATCAGCTACACGGCCAGCCGGATCGATAAAGATCATCCGGTTCATCATAAGCTGCAGGTGGTCGGGGCTCGTATCGACTACGCGAAAGGCAAGAAAAGCGCGGCTTACCGGGCGCTCGAGCGACTTGTGAATGAGCGAACTCAGGTATCGGATGCCTACAGCGTGCTTGCACTTTATCTGTATCGGGACGAAGAGCACTTGCGCGCGTCGCAGGTGCTGGAGGATGGTTTGAATACGGTTCCCGGCCCCCCGGCCGAGATGCACTACTTTTTAGGACTGAACCTGTTACAGCTCAAGGAGTATTCCGCGGCGGCAACCCACGCGCGAGAGGCCTACAAGCAGGGTTATCCATTGACGTTCCTGCGAAACAGGTTGAAAACCCTCGGTTACTGGGCTGATGACCGCGCGGCGTCCGCCGACCAATCCCCAAGTCGCTGAGCTTTTTTCCGCCAAAGGGTCAACCGCGCTCTCGAGAAATATTCGGCTCGACGCACCAATGGAAAACGAATTTCTACCTCCACTTGCGGACGCGTCGGAATTTCCCGCCGCCAAGGTTCCCGCACTGCCGCCCTTAAGCTGGAAATCCTTCTTCGCTCGGGGGAAAAGGATTGACTCATACGTACAAGACTGTAACGCCAGTTATACGTTTAATGGCCGGGCCGCTCTCGCGGAGCTGGCCAGACTGCTCGGCGTAGGCCCGGGCGACGCGGTTTTACTGCCAGCCTATCATTGCCCAAGCCTCGTGGAACCGTTTCTTGCGGCTGGGGCACGCGCAGACTTTTATAAAATGTCGCCTGACCTTTCCCCGGATGGAGATGACTTCCTGCGCCGGCTAAAGTCCACGCCTCACAAAGCCGTTGTTTTTGTGAAGTTCTTTGGATTCACTCAGGAAGTGGAACTTTTGGCGCGCGCAGCGAGAGCAGCGGGCGTTGCCGTAATTCACGATTGTGCTCACGCTTATTTTGCGCTTCGCGATGTCCCGCGAGAAGACTCGGCTATCGCGAGCCTGGTTAAGTTTTTTCCACTGCCCGACGGGGGACTAATTCGGCCCAGCGATGCATACGTCCAGTGCGCCGTTGGTCAAAATCCGCAGCGGGTAGGGTATGCCGATGAGCTTAAAGCCCTGTTCAAAGTTTTGGAGTACGCCGGGCAATGGTCGAGATTATTTCCTCTCGGTCTCTTTGCGTTTCTAGTAGGCCGCGTATCACGCGCGATGCGGCGAAAGATTCCAACGGTTGAGTCTGCTCGGCCCCGTAATGACCGCGCTTTTCGCTACTTCAACGCGGGTGCAAAGCACCTGGAACCCTCCCACTTGAGTTTGCAGCTTTGTAAAATGATCGTGAGCTCGCGTGCTATGCAAATCAGACGGAAAAACTATCAGCGCCTGGTCAAAACGGTAGCACGCTGTAAAGGAGGCTACGCGCTGTACCCCACGCTACCCGCTCAGCACGTGCCCTATGTATTCCCGCTGGTACTCGGCGCGCCTCGTATTCAGTTTCCCGCAATCCGCGATCGATGCATTCCTCTTTACCGCTGGGAAGAGATATCTCCCTCAGGATGCCCCACGGCAATGCATTACCGATCGTCGCTGGTCCAGCTGCCGTGCCATGAAAGCCTGTCGAGGAAACACTTGGCATTGATCACGAATGCGCTTTGCGAAGTGTTAGCCGCATCGTAGTCATAGTCGTGTCTTGTAACACGCGACAGATTTGGTCTCTGGAAAACTGTGGGGGCCGCCACGCGGAGCATTGGAACGAGTGGGATGTTCTTGCTGCGCGATATGTTAATCAGCACCCTATGCTTCGCGCCGCTTTCGTAAGCACGGCGGTTGACCATTTTTCGGATAAAAGCCTGCGGGTGTTGCGGTGTGTCGAACAGGGCGAAGTCACATGTCTGATGCTAGTCGAACACGCGGGTACCTGTGCTTGGAGAACCTTTTCACCTAGTCAGCTTCAGGTAGCCCCGCTGCTTATGAGGCCGGGTTTTCAGATTAGCGTGGAAGCTATGTTTGCAGGCTTCGCGCCTTACGTGCAGCGTCTCGATGTGATGCGTTTGGATGCGGAAATCCAAGGGCGCCAGATGATTTCTCACACAAATGCTGATCCTAAGATTAATGTTGTGACTACGCGGGTTGTTCTGCGTAATGGGTTCGAGGATTTTTGGAAGCGCAGACCGAAAAAGCTGCGCGATAATTTGAAGCGGTATGCCTCTAAAGCCAAACGCGAATTAGGCCCCCTGCGTATTGTGACCAACCAAGATCCAGAAAAGATTTCAGCTGCCTTAGAGCGTTACGGGGAGTTAGAGAGCGCAGGCTGGAAAGGCAGAGCGGGGACTGCTATCCGTCAAACCAATGAGCAGGGCGCTTTTTATCACGATCTTTTGGAGACGTTTTCGCAGAAACGATGCGCCAGGGTTTTTGAACTGTTCGCCGGAAAAAAATTGCTTGCTTCACGGATAGCGATCGCGAGCGGACGAACGGTCGTGATGCTTAAAACAAGCTACGATGAGGCGTTCGCCAATGTTGCTCCCGGCAGGTTGCTGCTGAAGGCTGCGCTGGAGGAGTTGTCAAGCTCGAATGAATATGACGTCGTTGAAATGTATACCGATGCAACGCAAGCCCAGGCAGAGTGGGGATCGGATTCACGGGAAATATTCCACGTAAGCCTTTATCGGAGCCCTCGATTTGCGCGATGCGTTTACGTGGCCAACCTGCTTCTGCGCCGCAAATCGCATGCACCGAACTATCGCGCGGAAAGCCACGATGACTTCGCGTCCGTTCCCAGGCCGTTGGCTCGCCTATGGGTGGAGGAGCGGGCCGAGTCGATTGAAATTTCAGGCAACATAATGCGGACGCTCGCGCCGCTGTCGCAAAAATACGGGGCGAGACTGCTGCTCCAGACCCTGTCGAACAGGGCCGAAGAGCCGCTTGGGTTGGCGGTCGCGATGCTTTGGGACGGGGCTGGGAACAGCGCGGATGCGCGCAGATCGCTTCCGTTTTTAGCGACCCTTGCGTTAGGGCCAGTGCGAAAAACCGACAAGATCTCCAACCTGGAATTTGTTACGCGAATGATACGGAAACTGGCCGCTGTGCCGCGTTGGGGAAGCTTGGCGTTCTTTTTCGCAAATGACCAGTTCGCAAGGGATGATTTGATAAATTTGGCTAGGGAGAATCTTCTCGGAATCGAATTTTCAGAAACGGAAGGCTTCCAGGTTTGGAATGTGCCTGGTAGGACGCCGTCGGAGCGGGGCACGGTTCAGGTTGAGGTGTGCAAGGGGGGAGGCATTACGATCGGCTCGCGCGAGCAAATGAGCTGGGAGAGTGATGGAATTGTGGAGGTGTTGTCGCTTACGGAAGCGGCGGAAAGTACAGCTCAAATTGAGGCGGCGCGGCAGTCCGGAGGGAGCGGGACCAGTTTTTTGGAAGGCTGTCTATCAGAACTCCCGGACTCTGACGGTGACGTCGTGGTTGCGTTGCGCTGGCTTAATGAATCGGTCGCAGGTTTTGAACTCTGGCGGGTCTTCGGTGAGGTCGGCTGGCTAGAAAACGCTGTGAGTTTCACGAACACGGATGACCAGCACGGTGGCATGCCGAAGATCTTTGCCTCTGACGCGCTGCACCGAAAATATCGGTTGAATAAATTCTTCGCGCCAGCGAGGCTCGGTGTTGTTACAGAATCACCGGACCTTGAGCACCATGAAATGTATGCAGTCGTTTTCGTGCGGCCCGGCATCTTGCGCCGTCTGCGGTTGGCGTGCGGCGAGATTTTTGGTCGCTGAGTTCGCAGCGAAGCGAGTGCAATCCGGTATGAAGCTAGACCCCGGGAGGCGCAGGATGCAACTCGTGCCGTCCGTGAGCTTTTTACGACATCGACAGTATGATGTGAGACATTGCGGCTGCCGTTTATAGTGGAGGCGTAACCCGGATTCGACAAAGGCGCCAACGAGCGGCCTGTCGCTGCCACCGTTTTGAGTTACTCTCGCGTAGCAATGCGTACGGGCGTGGTTTCCGCGCGTGTTTTCTTGTCACGCAGCGGGTATGGGGCGTTGCAAGTGGTCAGGGACGGCTCACGGCGGATCACATCTCCGCTTGCAGAGCTGGTTTGTTTCACGAAACTGCAGGACGCTGTCGCTGCGCTCGGCCAAAGCTGCAACCCGGATGCCGACGGCCCTGCCTGCTTTGTGGCGTGCGGGCGTAGAGAGTTGACTGATCCCAAGAACGGCACGTTACATAAGCAACGTTGCGCCATCAACGCAAGGTGCCTTTCAAAGATAGTCTCAACAACGACGCTGGCGGCTCAAGCCGACCGAACGAGACCTGTGAACGCATTTCTGGAATCACGTATTAAGTCGAGGTAATCGAAGTTGAATTCTCCAGGCAAAGAGATGCTGAACGCGCAGCTCGGGCAGATCCTGAAAAGCGTGCTCGGCGTCGATGTATTGCGTGATGGCGAAGATGCGAACGTGCCGCTGCTCGGCGCGGTGCCGGAGTTCGATTCCATGGCCGTCGTCGCGGTTTTGACGTCCATCGAGGATGCGTTCGGGATCATCGTCGAAGACGACGAAATAGACGCCAGTGTGTTCGAAACCGTCGGCGCGCTGGCTGATTTCGTCACGCGAAAGCTGAATGATTGAAGCCGTGACCAGCGGCCACCAGGTCGCGATGGCGCGAGACGGTGATCGCGGCCGTCGGCCGCGTAAAGCATTCTGAAGTGCAGACGGTACGCGACGACCAGTGCAGCCATTTTTCCTCGACGCCAACGGGCATAGTCTTTTCTGTCTTTACTTTCCGGCCTCTGGGGCGCCAAAAAAACGACTCCTGCTCCTTCCGCCGTTCGGCGATGAAATGAACAAATCGCGGCGACTGTTTGCGCTAACAGCGCGGGCATTGGCGGCAGAGGGCGTTGCGGTCCTGTTCGTGGATCTGTTCGGTACAGGCGACAGCGTTGGCGAATTCCAGGACGCAAACTGGTCGATCTGGCAGGCCGATGTCTGTGCCGCTCGCCAATGGTTGGAAGCCGAGGCGCCGGATGCGGCTCCGGCAGTCCTTGCCGCGCGAACCGGCGCGCTGTTTCTCGCGGATGCATCGCTCGTTGATGGAGCGCATGTGGTGTTATGGCAGCCGGTCGTAGAAGGGGCCGTGTTTCTGCAGCAGTTTTTACGACTGCGCAGCGTCGCGAGCAAATTTGCCGGGCGGAACGAGCCAGTGAGCGAACTCAAAAAGCGCGTGCTGGGCGGTGAGGCGATCGAAGTCGCGGGATATATGATTTCTCCCGCCATTGCGCGTGGGCTGGCAGAAGGACAGCTTGCGGCCGAGTCATTGCGGCCAGCTCGGGCGGTCGATGTGTTTGAGTTCAAGCAGGGCGGGGTCTCTTTGACCCCTAAACTGATGGCATGGGCGGATGCCCTGAATGACCTAGGGTGCAGCGTAGGCACAACCGTGTGCGACATCGCTCCGTTCTGGTCGAGCCAGGAGATCGCCGCGCCCGGCGCAGTCGTAGACGAAGCGCGCAAGGCCATTTTAAGCCGTTAAGGATCTGTGTCGATGAGCGAAGAACGGCCAGTCGTGTTTGATGTTGCTGGCGATCAATGCCTGGGGATCGTGCATCTGCCGGACGAGCCCGCAGGGCTTGGCGTGGTGATCATCGTTGGTGGCCCGCAGTATCGGGCTGGCAGCCACCGGCAGTTTGTTCAGACCGCCAGGTATCTCGCCGCGCAGGGGTTCCCCGTGTTTCGCTTTGACTATCGCGGCATGGGCGACAGTGAAGGCGACACGCGCGGGTTCGATGAGATAGCAGATGACATCGGATCCGCGCTGCAGATTTTCGCGCAGGCCGCCAAGCTGGAAAAGTTCGCATTGTTCGGCCTATGCGATGGCGCCTCGGCCGCGATGATATATGCGTCTGAGGACCCCCGTATCGTGGGCCTCGCGCTGCTCAATCCCTGGGTGCACAGTAAAGAGCGCGAAGCCGCAGTGCGGCTGAAGACGTACTATGGCGCACGCTTTCTGAACCCGGATTTCTGGAAGAAAGTGGTCTCCCGGCAGGTGGCGTGGCGGCAATCGATCGGGGAGTTCGGCTCGCGGTTAATCTTGGCGACCAGATCACTGATCCAACCGGCAACGAGTGAAGCACCGGCTCTGGATTTCGTCGCGCGGATGCAGCGGAGCTGGACGGCTTTCCAGGGCCCTACTCTGGCGGTCTTGAGCGGCGATGACCTGGTGGCCGAGGAGTTCGCACTTCTGTGCCGGAAAGATAGCGCTTGGCTACGGCTGCGCAGCCGCAAAACTACGGCGGTCGTCAGATTCAGCGAGGCCGACCACACCTTTTCTCGCGCAGAGCACGCGCTGCAGTTGGATGCGTGTGTCAGCGAGTGGCTGCAGGGGCTGATTGATATATCGAGTATGCAAATCCGCACTCTACCGAGAAGAGGGCTCTTACAACGTCTGTTTCTATTTTCCTAACAACAAAGAAGCACACCTTGGAAGGTCTCGAGGCGTAGACTGTTTAGACGATTCGGCCTGGGACTGCGCAGCACAAAAACGGCAACAGAAAGAGGACGATTAAAGCTATGTATGCTGCCTCATTACGGAGTCTTCACATTGCGCCGAAAAACATAGGCAACCGCCGTCCCCCAGCAGATAGGCGCGGGGATATCGAAGCCCTTCTACTTACAGGCAAGGACGCCGTTCCCTGCTGGCTGGCCGGAAACCTTTAGAGGCTTCGTATATTTATGCTGAGTCTCTTCGTTACTCTATCTGCGGGGCAGGGCTTGGTACCGCTTGACTCCGGAGCTCGTTTGCATGTTGCGACTTCCAAAAATACACTCGCTGACGGAGCCCGCGTGGAGCAACCCGAGTTTCCCATTCCCAACTTCGACTAGGTGCTTTTCGGTCGAAAACAACGAGCTCGCTCGTGGAGTAATCAGCCCACCATGACCAGCCTATTAATTACGGGTGCCTGCGAGCGCCCGGGTGGTTTCGAATTAGGCGACGGAAAGTACTACGGGAAGGCCAAATTGTTGCGCCTGCAAATTGAGTCGGGACATATAGAGCCTCTTTTGACCGTTGACCGAGGTACGGAAAATTTCCCAGACGAGCATCCGAATCTGGAGTTCACAGCGGGAGCGGTCGAACCCGGGAGATTGTGGCTGCCGATGGATACAGAAGTGAGGCTATACGGATACCCCGGCCTTGAACACCTAAAAACATTCTCTCATCCATGTTTCAATAACGTTCACTCCGTAGCCGTTGCGGGCAGCGAGCTCTTCGTGACCTCGACAGGGCTGGATCTGGTCGTCGTGCTCGATAAACAAACCGGTGGCGTTAAAAGGCACATCGACGTTCAAGGTCGTTCGCCCTGGCACAAGTTTTCTCCAGATATCGACTACCGGAAGGTTCACTCGACCAGACCGCATGACGGTCATCCGAATTTCGTTTTCTGGCTCGACGGTAAACCGTGGGTGACGCGATGCACGCAGGAAGACGCAGCGAGCCTGGACAATCCTGCACGTTCCTTCGACGTTAGCGGGAAGCACCGGCCGATCTCAATACATGACGGAATCGTTTGCGGCTCGCAGGTGTACTTTACGCTCGTGAGCGGCCATATAGTTATTCTGGAGCGCGAGCGACGCAATCAATTGCGAGTGATCAATCTAGCTTCTTTGCGCGGAGCCGCGCGGGGCGCTCGGGGTTGGTGTCGGGGGCTTTGCCGGGTTGGTGAATATTTTTTCGTGGCCTTCTCGCGCCTGCGAAAGACGCGAGCAAAGCATAATCTGAGATGGTTACAAGCGTTTTCGGGACGCGATATTCATACGAGGGCCTCTATATTGTGCGTAGATCTAAAGGCGCAGCGTGTTGTCCGCGATTTCGCAATTGAACTCGGAATGATTGATGCTATTTACTCATTGTTACCGGAGCCGGATTCGGAGGTGGCATAGGCGGCGACAGCGTTGCCCCGGGCGCGGAGCTCCCTGATTAGCTCAGCTGACAAATCGAAGCTCTCAAACTGCCCTGATCGATACCCGCGCGAGCAGCTCGGATTCGATACCCTGTGGTTTCCCTGCTGCTAGCCACAGCAGTAATACAAAGCACGCGTAAGCGAGGACCCCGGTAGGTATACCAACCGCTAGACGCGCTAAATGCGATGTGAACTGCGCCGTCGCGAAAAGAACGATGCCACCCATCGCTACGGAGGCCACCATGGGTGATAACAGCGCTACCCCGATGGCGCGCCGGCGGCAGTTTAGTATTCTGCAAACTTTGTAGTATGAAACCGCTAAACCGAGGCTCATCACGAGAACTTTCGCGCCAATTACGCCGGCTATTCCGATGTGATTGAGGGCAACGTAAGCGGCGGGTAGCGTTACGAGGCCGAGCCCACCGGCCAGTTTGGCAATAAAACTGATGTTGCCCGATGCTATGAGTGCGGGATTGTTGGTGATAAAGAGCCCCCTTAAGAGGCCGTAACATGCTAAGCCAATCATGAGCGGACTTGACTCCAGCCATTGATCGCCAAGAAGAACTGGAACCAAGTCGAAGCTCAAAACAGCGCAACCAACGGCGGCCGGGCACAACAACAGGGCGATCCCGTGTAGGCCCCGCAAGAATGCCTCTCTCAAGCGTGGAATATCTTGCTGCAACTTTGCGTAGGCGGGGAACAGCACCCGGTTCAGAGGGGCCATGAGTTCGGTTGACGGCAGTTGAGCCAGTTCAGAAGCCATGTTGTAGACGCCTAGCTGATGTGTTCTGCCGTTTGCTCCGACAATTCCTTCCTCTGCACGGTAGAGCAAAAAATTTCCAAGCGAAAGTAACATCGACCAGGCAGAGAAACTCCAAAGTCTCTTGATCCCTAAGAGCGAAAATCTGGGGCGATAGGTGACGATGGCGTAGCTGACCACGACGCTCGTCAAGGCGCCAACGATCAGCCCAGCGATTAAGGCCCAATAGCTTCGCAGCGCTACGCCGGCTGCAATAGCCACGATCACCTGCATGATGCGCGGCGCGATTTCGAATCCGAACTGGGCGCGGAAATCGAGTTCCTTTATGAATCGGACGACACCGATATTCCGAAAACCCTGGGCGAAAGTAATCGCCGCAATGACGTACATGGTTTCCGGTAAGCGTGGCTCATTAAAGTACTCTTCGGCGGGCGCGGAAAGGGCAAGGACGCCGAGAGCGATCAAACTTTTCTGGATTACTTGCAGGGTCCACGCGGTGTTCAAATCCTCGTCCGTTGTGTCACGCTGCTGCACAAGCGCATTCTCGAGTCCGAAGGCGAACAGAACGTCAAGCAAACTTACGAACAATGTAGCGATAGCCACGAGTCCGAAATCTGTCGGTGCGAGCAGGCGGGCGAGGACAAGAACGCTGAAAAGACCCAGTAAGCGCGCGCTCCAGCGTAATGCAAGCATCCAGGCCATTCCCGAGATAACGCGTTGTTTTAAACCTGGGGGGTGTTTATGCATAGGCTGACTTACGGGGACATGCAGACTCAAAGGTATGCGTTGTGTTCAATGCGCGATCTGAAGCCGTGAAACTTCAACGGCGAACGGACTCGGAAAGGCTCGCGACTCTTGGTCGATGACTTGTCGCCGTTGGGGTATCGGTGGGGGCGCCGCGCTCAAGCTTTGGCTGCAGTTGTCGCTTCTCGCCTGGCAAAAACCGCTTCGCAAGTTAGCAACAGAGCTCCAAGGCCCGTCCGTGATTGAGAAAGTCCTGCGGACTCGCTGTTTGGCCGTAGGCTCCGGACTGAAACACGATAATTAAGTCGTCGATTCGTGTATCGGGAACGTCGAGCTTTTCAGCGACGATGTCGAGCGGCGTGCACAGGGGCCCTACGATAGTCACGTTTAAGTGGCGGGGCCGCGCTAACCGGTTACCTACGGCGACAGGATAATTTTTTCGTAATATCTGTCCAAAATTCCCCGAGTTCGCCAAGTGGTGATGCAGCCCGCCGTCTACCATCACGAATGTTTCTCCCCGCGACGTCTTGATGTCGACAACGCGACAGACGTAATACCCGGCTTCGCCGACGAGGTAGCGCCCGAGTTCAACGATGATCTCAACGCCGCCCAGTGCTTCCCCATGACGGGGCAGATTCTCGCCGAGCGCCGTTCCGATGGCGGATAGGTCTATCGATCGCTCGCCCGGGAAGTACGGGATCCCGTAGCCGCCGCCGATGTTGAGCGAGCGGAACGCGACGCCGGTCTCTCGCGCCAGCTGCGCGGCCAGCTCCAGCGTTTTCGCATTCGCCTCGATGATGGCCTCGCTGCGCAGGTTCTGCGAGCCACAGAAGATATGCAGGCCTTCGAAATCAAGCCCGTAATCAAGCGCTGCGCGGATAGCCGCAGGCACCCGCTCCGCATCGATCCCGAACTGCTTCGGGCTGCCGGACATCTTCATGCCCGCACCCTTGAGTTCGAAATCAGGATTGACCCTGATTGCGACCCGCGCACGTATGCCACATTGTTCCGAGATGTTGCGAATTCGCGCCAGCTCGGTTTCCGATTCGCAGTTTATGCAGGTCCCGGCACCGACTGCGCTCAGCAGCTCTTCGTCCCGCTTACCCGGGCCGGCGAAGCTGATGTTGTCCGGCGTCATGCCGCTGTCCAGCGCAACCCGCATTTCATTGGCCGACGCAACGTCGAAACCATCCACCAGTGGGCGCATATGGCCGAGCAGTGCCGGCATCGGGTTGGCCTTGATGGCGTAGTGGATATGCACCCGCTCGGGCAGCGCCTGCCGCAGGTGTGCGATGCGCTTCGAGATAGCCGCGCGATCGTAGACGTAGAATGGCGTGCGCCCCGCGCGCAGGGCCAAGCGCGACACCTTCTGCCCGCCAATCAGAAGTTCGCCGTCTTCCGTCGGCAGGTCGCGCAGACGCTCGTGCTCCTGGTTCTTCATGGTTGGTGCGCTAGGTCTTGTTTGTGAAGCAGTCGGCGTAACGATGCGCCAACTCCGTGCGATTGATCTTGCCGTTCGGATTCTGGGGCATTTCGTCGAGAAACACGATCTTGCCCGGGACCATGTAGTTCGGCAGGGCTGCCCGGCAGGCCGCGCCGAGGTCTGATTCGTTCACCTCGGCGCCAGCCACGGGGCGCACGACCAGGACTATCGCCTGTCCCAGCGTCGGGTGCGGGACGCCGATGGCCGCAGCGGTTTCGACGCCGCCATTAGCGTAAACGATCTCTTCGATTTCTTCGGGGCTGACGCGATAGCCCGAGGTCTTGATCATGCCGTCCGTGCGCCCGACGAAGTAGAGATAGCCGTCCTTGTCCATGCGCACGGTGTCGCCGGACCAGACCGCGAGCTCCGGCGTCGGGATCCCCTCCGGCTGACCCGGGGCGGGCTTGAAGCGTGCGGCCGTGCGTGCCGGATCGTTCCAGTAGCCGAGCGCGACCAGCGCGCCGCGGTGAACGAGCTCGCCTGGCTCGTTGGCTGCCGCCCGGGTTCCGTCCGCGCGCACGACCATGATCTCTGCGTTGGGGATTGCCCGACCCATGGAGCCCGGCCGCTCGTCGATATTTTCCGGCGGCAGGTAGGTCGAGCGAAAGGCCTCGGTCAGGCCGTACATGAGGTACGGCCGCGTCTGCGGCAGCTTCTGGCGCAGCACGCGCAGCGTGGTTTCCGGCATGACGCCGCCCGAATTGGTGATGTAGCGCAGATGCTGCGCGACCGTCGTGGGCCACTCCAGCGGCGCCAGCTGGGCCCAGAGCGGCGGGACCGCGGCAAAGCCGGTGATGCGGTGGCGCTCGAGCGCCTTGAGCACGTCCCGCGGCAGCAGGTAATCGAACAGCACGCAGGTCGCGCCGCGCAGTACGCAGGCGGTGAGCTGGTTGAGGCCGTAATCAAAGCTGAACGGCAGCACGGCGAGCACGCGGTCGCGCGCGGTCATCTCGAGGTAGGTCGAAACGCTTCTTGCGCCGTCGACGATGTTCCGGTGCGAGATGATGACGCCCTTGGGCCGTCCGGTGCTGCCCGAGGTGTACAGAATTGCCGCCATGTCGTTGTCCACTCGGCGTCGAGCGGAAAGGCTGGCATAGGCGTCTATTCCGCCATTGGCCAAAAGCGAGCTCTCTACCGGGCACATGAAATTTTCCGGTGGTTTGCTCGTCATAAGCAGGTGCTTCAAGCTCGGGCAGCGTCCAAGAACGGCTGTCAACAGGGCGCTGCGTTCCGGACTGGTTAAGAGCACCTTGACATTACAATCTTGCAGAATGTGCTCTACCTGCTGAGGCTTCAGTGCAGGATTGACCGGCACGAATACGGCCCCTGCGGCGCTGACAGCATAAAAGCTGATTGCGCATGCAGTCGTTTTGGGCAGAAGAACGGCTACTCGGTCGTCTGCCTCAATCCCAAGCGCTAGCAGTTGCTGCGTGATTGCGCCCACCTCGACAACAAACTGGCTGGCTGTTGTGATGCCTTCCTTATCGTGGATCAGGAGCGGGTTCTCGGGACTGCTGTGCGCCGTTTCAAGGAGCGTTTCGTGGAGGAGCCAGGCAGTCATTTTGTGCGGTCCAAGGAGGTTATTCGCAGGTTTGAGGTGGATTTTCGCGATAGCCGATTGAGAACACGCGCCGGCAATGCATACGTGATCGCGAAGGCTTTGCTTAGCACGTTTTCCTTCTTACCCTGCACTCAGCACCCTGCCTAGAACGCCAAAGGTCTTATTGAGTAGCAACAACGTCATTGCTAGGAGAAGTAATTCTGTCCGAGACGGCACTGAATTACCGTGTCGCGGATGCGAGCGATTTGTAAGTCCGTCAGCTCTTTACGCCAGGTGCCTAGCGCGCTTTTGGGGGAGCGTAGGACACTGAAATAACGCGGAGAAGTGGCAGTGCTGGCCTGCAACGCGGAAATGAACGCAGCAGTTTCTGCCGATTGCTCTAAGTCTAGAAATCCGAAGAGATTTGTTACTTGGCTAGGGAGGTTTCTTGCCAAATCTTCATATTTGACCAGTAGGTATTGTGGTGACCCATGCAGCTCATCGTTTACTTTCTGGTTATTCAACATCCAGCTAGCCGCTAGCTGCGTTTCGATTGGAGCGCCCAAAAGCTCCGACGCATCAAGCGTATATTTCGAAAACTCTTGGGTACTTGCGAGGCTCGCCACATAGGCTTTCCCGTCCATCAAACCCAACCTGTTGCCTCGTAAAAACGACGCTACGACTGCGCACTGATGCCGGACTATGTGGACAATGCGCAAGCTCGGGACGGCATAGCTGAAAAGACCAGTTCTCCATAGAGAAGTAACGCTCTTGACCATGTATCTGATCTGTGATCTAAGTTTTTTTTTCAGGAAATCAAAAACGGCTAATTCCGGTTTAGCCAAGGGCATCCGCTCCCATAGTCTCGTTATGTAAATATTCAGGATCAGGGCAGCTCGTCCTAGGCTGGAACGATAGGTCTTGTGAAAAAACGGTGCAGTGCCGCTTGCCTTTGCAGACCCGGTTTCGAGGAGGGCGTCGAAGTAGCCCTTGGCGCTGGATTGTAGATTTTTGTAGTCTGAGATTTCCGGTAAGAACGGCACCCCTCCGCTTAACGTGACGGAGTCAGGCTCATGGCGATAGAGGATTGCTGGGTGACTGTCTATCAGCTTCGCTAACCAAGTTGTTCCCGACCGAGCGCTGCCGATAACTAGGATTGGATTTTCGGGGCTAAAGCTTTTCATGGATATCAAAGTTCCTTACTCCGACTGCCGGTCTGAACGTTTCTGTTTTCAAGCGTCCTGATTGACGTTCTAGTATTTTGAGGAAGCTAACTGGCACCGCATACGTGATAGCCGACGGATCCTTCAACACGTTTTCCTTCGTGCTCTTGACCAGCACCTGGCTGATAACGCCGATGACCTTGCCGCTGTCGAGACTGAACAGGGGGCTGCCACTGTTTCCGGGGTAGGCCGTCGCGTCAAGCTGCAGCACGTCATAAGGCTCTTTCAGCGCCAGGAGTCTGTTGATGGACAACTCGCCCGGATTGTTTGCCGGGATCGCGATCGGCGTGACAGACGAAACGATGCCGGTATGGGTCACCGGATAGAGGCCCAGGATGGCGCCGATCGGGAAACCCGTGAACGCGATCGGACTGCCCTCACGGGGCGGGTCCCCCGGCGCCAGCGCTAAGCTCGCGAGTGGTTCGCCCTCGATGGACAGGATGGCGAGGTCATGTCGCGGATCGGACTGGGCTACTTCGGCCGGGCGATAGTCGACTTCCTTACCCCGTCCAACGAAAACAACCAGCATTTCCTGCTGCGTGTCGTCCAGCAGCCTATCGACCACGTGAAAATTTGTGGCGATATGCCGCCCGTCTATGACGGCGAACCCGGTGCCGAGCAGTTGGGCGCGTGGCCTGCGCAGAGGTGCGTATGTCCCAACTCCGACGATGGATGGTTTTACCCGCTCTATGAGGTCCGGGAGTGCAATGGACTCTGCAGAAGGCGATGTAAACGGACCCAGCAGGAGCGTAAAAACGAGAGAAGCGTGACGCATTGTGGGTTTCAGGCTTCCAGATACCCCGGGCGCTGCGCGAGCTTGTGCTCCCAGTCGAGCGTGGTCCTGGCGATGAATTCGAGGTCGTCGTAACGCGGTCGCCAGCCCAGGGTTTCGGATATTCGATTGGCCTCGGCAATCAGGAGTGCAGGGTCCCCTGCGCGGCGCGGGTCCTCGATAACGTTCAGCTTTCTGCCGAGAATTTTCTCGACCACCTCTATGACTTCGCGCACGCTGAAGCCGTGTCCATAACCACAGTTCAGTGTGGTCGACTCTCCATTGGACTCTAGGTAGCCGAGAGCATCGAGATGGGCCTGGGCGAGATCGGTGACGTGTATGTAGTCCCGTACCCCGGTGCCATCCGGAGTGGGGTAGTCAGTGCCGAAGATGCGGAGCGAATCTCGTTTTCCTGTGGCAACCTCCGCTGCGACCTTGAGCAACAGGGTGGACCCCGGTGTGGATTGCCCGATTTCTCCATCAGGGTCGCTGCCCGCGACGTTGAAGTAGCGTAGCACTACGGCGCGCATGCCGTGCGCGGCGCAGACGTCGCGCAGTACCTGCTCGCTCATGAGCTTGGATTGGCCGTACGGGTTGATGGGCGCGGTGGGTGAAATCTCTGCGCACACGCCGCTTTCTGCGTTGCCATACACCGCCGCGGTGGATGAAAAAACGAACTGTTTCACCCCGCATTCCACGCAACTCTGCAACAGACGCATCGTGTTCACGGTGTTGTTCTGGTAGTACTTCAGCGGATCTGCAACTGACTCGGGGACGATGGTGAAGGCGGCAAAGTGCAGCACAGTGTCTATTCCGTGTTCCCGCAGCAGATGAGTTACGAGCGCAGAGTCTCCGGTTTCGCCTACCGCCAGCTTGCCGTAAAGAACTGCCTCCCGATTTCCCTTGCTTAGATTGTCGAGAGAAACCGGCTCCCAGCCAGCCTCCCCGAGCAGTTTGACGACATGGCTACCGATATAGCCGGCACCCCCGGTGACCAGGACTTTTTTCAAGGCATGCTCCCTTGGTGGCTCGCGAGGATAACTCTAGCGAATTCGACGGTGCGGCTGTAGGCTTTTGGCCGCCTCCTTGGTCAGAGCGCGACGAGTCCCCGGCATCCTCTGTTGAAACGAAAGATGGCTTCCAACAGCGCTACAATCCGCACGCTGCTTTTCTCAACCCTTTATCCCAACGTCGAGCAGCCGCGCCACGGTATTTTCGTTGAAAACCGTCTGCGCAACCTGGTTGCCGACTGCCCGGTTGAGGCAGAGGTCGTTGCCCCTGTCCCATGGTTCCCACTGAGATCGCCGCGCTTTGGCACCTGGGGTACGTTAGCCCGGGTTCCTCAGCGAGAGAAGCGTCATGGTTTTCAGGTTGCTCATCCACGATATCCCGTCGTCCCTCGCGTTTCTTGGCGGGTGGCGCCGTGGCTGCTGTATTCGGCGATGCGCGGCCACGTCAGGCGCTTGATTAGCGCGAGGCCGCGCTTCGACATCATAGACGCGCACTACGTTTACCCTGACGGTGTCGCTGCCTTGCTTCTCGGTCGTGAATTCGATTTACCCGTCGTGGTGACCGCTCGCGGCAATGATCTCAGTTTGCTGCCGCACTCTGCCCTCCCTCGTGCATTCATTCGCTGGGGTTTGCCTCGATTTGACGCAACCGTCGGGGTTTGTGATGCGCTTAGGGCGGCGGCAGTGGACCTTGGCGCGCCTGCAGAGAGGACAGCGACGCTTCGAAACGGGGTAGATACGGAAATTTTTTCGCCTGAATCTGTTCTCGAGTCGAAGGCCCGGCTCAGAGTGGGCCCCAAGGTGCTGCTCTCCGTTGGACATCTCATTGAGCGAAAGGGTAACCACCTGACGTTGCAGGCGCTCGCTGCGTTGCCAGCCGACTGGCAGTTGCTGCTCCTGGGGGATGGCCCCGAGGAGCATGCCCTGAAGAAAATAGCGCGTGACCTGGGAATTCAGGAGCGCGTGCGTTTTGAGGGAGCTGTCCCTCAGGCCGAACTTCGATGGTACTACTCTGCAGCCGACGCCCTAGTGCTCGCCTCCAGCCGGGAAGGCTGGGCAAACGTGCTTCTCGAGTCCATGGCCTGCGGGACACCCGTGGTGGCAACCGCAGTCTGGGGAACGCCGGAAGTGGTGGCCTCGCCGGCAGCAGGTGTCCTAATTGAGGATCGTTCAGCTGCCGGTATCGAAGCTGGTGTACGGCGCCTCTTCGCCAACCCGCCTGACCGGGCCGAGACCAGACGCTACGCCGAGCAGTTCAGCTGGAAGGCGACCAGCCAGGGGCAGTACGAGCTGTTTCAGGAGGTGATCCAGCGCCATCAGTTTCGGCGTAGAGTGTCCGAGTTGCCGCATCAATAGACTTTAACCAAAGCAAGATTCCTCCGAATCGCCGGGAGACGATTAGTGTTTCGAATAATGCTGCTTATTACGGCGCTAGGCTCTACCGCCGCTGTTGCAAATGAATACCCGACTCTGGAGCGGGTGGACCATGTTTTAACGTGCATGAAAACCAACGGCGGCCAGAACGTCGATAACATGTACGCGTGCTCATGCGAGATTGACGTCATCGCGCAGCAGGTCTCGTTTGATGACTTTACTGAAGCGCGCACGTTTGAGATTTACAAACGCATGCCCGGAGAGCGAGGCGGACTGTTTCGCGACAGCGAGCGGGCAGAGGAACTGGTTAGCAAACTCGATGCGGCTCGTGCTGACGCCAAGAAGCGATGTTTCGTTGGGTCGAAGCGGTCCGCCAAGCCGGCTGGGCCTGACAGCATCAAGCGTGCGGTAAAAGGTACGGCGCCCGCAACGAACTGACCGGGCGTTGAAGGAGACGGCAAATCCATAACGCGCCAGGAGTCACGACATCCTGTTGCTCACCCTTGGAAATTTTCATAACCTACGGCTGCAGGACAACAACAACGTGGCTGAAAGCCTCGTCCTGCGCTCGTGAGATGGTGTGGTCACGGGAGAAATGTGTCGCGTCAGGAGAGAGACGCGAGACACTGAATTAGCAACGCGCTACTGCGACGAACAAGCCCGACGGTCATTGAAGACCGCCAGCAGTGGCCGAGAGGGGTGAAGCACCATTGACCGCGTCCTATCGCATCTGCCTCAGCGGCCGCGCCTTCAGTGCCAATGCGGCTCATCGTCCCCGACTGATTTTCCTGAATACTCTGCGCCGGCTTCTGATCTCGGGCCGGCGGGGAGTCTAAACAGCGAAGAGATCAATCACGTGATTGTTTATAGAAAAAAGTGTGTAAGGAGGAGGTCATGAGAAAAGCATCGGTCAAACGATGGCTCATTGCGGCAGCCTCTCTGGTCGCTGTTGCTGGTACCGCTCAGGTGTCCGCAAACGCTGAACTCGAGAAGCTTATGCAAGACCCCAACTACTGGGCTTTCCCTGGTGGTAATTACTGGAACTGGCGCTACACGGAGTTGAATCAAATCAACGCCGAGAACGCGCACAAGCTCCAGGCGGCGTGGACGTTCTCCACCGGTGTCCTGCGTGGACACGAAGGTGGACCGCTCGTCCTGCCGGGGTCTGCGACAGGTCTGTCGCACGACACGCTGTATATCCATGCAGCGTTTCCGAACAACGTCTTCGCTATCAACCTCGACAACCTCGAGATTGTGTGGGAATACGTTCCTGTTCAGGACTATGACGAAACCGTTCCGGTCATGTGCTGCGACACGGTTAATCGCGGTCTCGGCTATGGCGACGGCAAAATTCTGCTGCAGCAAGCCGACACGACTCTGGTGGCTTTGAATGCCAAGTCGGGTGAACTGGTCTGGTCTGTGAAAAATGGTGATCCGAAGCTCGGTCAGACGAACACCAATGCGCCCCACGTGATGAAAGACAAAGTCATCACGGGTATCTCGGGTGCTGAGTTCGGCGTGCGTTGCTGGATCAACGCTTACGACCTGAAGACCGGCAAGCGCGTGTGGCGTGCTTATTCGATGGGACCCGATAGCGATATGCTGTTCGACCCGGCGAAGACCACGTCCATGGGTCAGGCAGTCGGTGCAGACTCTTCACTGAAGACCTGGAAAGGCGACCAGTGGAAGATCGGCGGTGGCTCCACCTGGGGCTGGTGGCCGTACGACAAAGAGCGTAACGCGCTCTACTACGGAACCGGCAACCCGTCGACCTGGAACCCGGTTGTACGCCCCGGCGACAACAAGTGGTCCATGTCGATCTTCTCGCGCGACGTCGACACCGGTATGGCTCACTGGGTCTACCAGATGACGCCGCATGATGAGTGGGACTACGACGGCATCAACGAGATGATCCTGGCCGACATGAAAGTGGGCGGCAAGGATACAAAAGCGCTGGTGCACTTCGACCGTAACGGCTTCGGCTATACGCTGGACCGTACCAACGGCGCCCTTCTGGTCGCTGAGAAGTACGACCCTGCGGTCAACTGGGCTACCCACGTTGACATGAAGACGGGTCGTCCGCAGGTCGTGGCACAGTACTCCACGCACCACAACGGCGAAGACACCAACTCCACCAACATCTGCCCGGCGGCTCTGGGGTCAAAAGACCAGCAGCCTGCTGCTTACAGCCCGCGCACTGGTCTGTTTTACGTGCCGACGAACCACGTCTGCATGAACTACGAGCCAGTATCCGGTGGTGAGTATGTTGCTGGTCAGCCCTACGTGAATGCTGTACTCAGCATGTTCCCGGCGGGTCGCGTGTCTCCAGGACCGGAGTTCGGCAACAACGCTGACAACAACAACCTGGGCAACTTCATTGCCTGGGATGCTGACAAGGGCAAGATCGTCTGGTCGATTCCGGAGCGCTTCTCTGTATGGAGTGGTGCCCTGGCTACGGCTGGCGATGTCGTCTTCTACGGTACGCTTGACGGCCACCTCAAGGCGATCGACGCTAAGAGCGGCAAGCTGCTTTGGAAGTTCAAGACGCCTTCCGGCATCATCGGCAACGTTAATTCCTGGGGTCACGGCGGCAAGCAGTACGTCGGCGTCCTTTCGGGTGTTGGCGGCTGGGCCGGCATTGGTATGGCCGCTGGCCTGATCAACGATACTGATGGCCTTGGAGCTGTGGGCGCGTACAAGGGACTGGGTAGCTATACCCGTCTCGGTGGCGTGCTCAGCGTCTTCAGCCTGCCCTAAGCTGAGTAAGTCATGAGGGGCGCCGTTCCACGGTAGCCTTTACTGGCATCCGGCTCTCTCCTGCGGAGGGAGCCGGATTTTTTTTGCCTTGACCAAAGTGAGCCTCGAAGACGCTTGGTTGACGCGGCGCCTGGAGGGAAGACGCCCGAGCTGAGAAAACTGATCCCGCGCGTCGACAATGACGTAGATGACTTACAGCTGCCCGTCGATTGAGAAGGTTTCGCGGAACAGATTGGAAAAATATCTGTTCAGGCGGCGTTCACGGAGAGGCTTGTACAATACCCATAAGGCATGTGGCTGGACTCGGGTTCGGCGGCAGACCGACCATTGATGAGTATGTAAAGGGAGACAAATGACGATGTTCACAACACAGCGGCTGGTAACACTGTTGGCTCTGACGGCGTACACTTTAGGTGCGACGGCGGCAGAGCACGTTGTGCAGGGAGTGGTGACGCAATGGAAGCCTCTGGTCACGTTTGCCATGCCCGGCGACACTATCCGATTCAAGAACATGACGGGGCACGACACGCAGGTCATAGACGGCATGTTGCCCGAGGGTGCTGAACCTTGGAAGTCGAAACTCGGCGAGGAGAGTTTCACGGTAACTCTCGAAAAAGAGGGCGCTTATGTCTTCAAGTGCAACCCTCACATCACAACTGGCATGGTTGGTGTCGTCGTCATCGGGGATGCGAAACGGCCGGCTAATTTTGACGACCTTGTCGGTAAGCTCGGTACCGTCAAGGTTGGAAAAAATATGGTCAATCGCGCTCTGAAGAAATTGGACAAGGCTCTGATGGAGCGCTAGTGGGGTTAAACAGCAGTCAAAAAAATGACTCTTCGAGTTACGGCACTCAAGGCGTGAGGACCCGCATGACACGTTCTTTGATTAGCACTCTCATTTTCATACTTTCAACCTGCGTCGCGGCGAGGGGCTGGGCCGACGATGCCCCTGTCCGGGCGGCTTTAAGGGTCTGCGCTGACCCCTATAGTCTGCCGACTTCGGATAGGGAGAAACGTGGATATGAGAACCGGATTGCGGAGCTATTCGCACAAAAGCTTGGCTTGCCGCTCGAATTCGAGTGGTTCCCTCAGCGCATTGGTTTCATCCGTAACACGCTCCGAAACAACGAAACGGACGATGGAAGCTATAAATGCGACCTGGTGATGGGAGTGGTTGAAAACTTTGAGCTGGCCGCAACAACGCGCCCCTACCTTCATTCCGCCTGGGCGATGGTCTATGTGAAGGGACGTGGTTTGGATTACCTGCAGGATCAGGACGATCTCCAGAACCTCACCGAGGAGCAAAAGCAGGCGTTACGCATCGG
>JAYODW010000023.1:23615-76508 GCA_038116745.1 Gammaproteobacteria bacterium | reverse complement strand
CGCCTGAGCTGTCTTTCGAAGAAGCGGAAACCGCCGCAAGACTGGCCGGAGAGCTGAGCGCAGTGGGATTCGAGGTGACGACCGGCATCGGCGGACACGGCCTCGTCGGCGTGCTGGCCAACGGCCAGGGTCCGACGGTGCTCGTGCGTACCGATCTGGACGCCCTGCCGGTCACCGAGGATACCGGCCTGGCTTTCGCCAGCCGGGTACAGACGAAGAACGAGGCTGGCCAGACAGTCGGGGTGATGCACGCCTGCGGCCATGATGTGCACATGACGGTCTTCGTCGGCACCGCCCGCGCGTTGGCCTCAGATCGCGACAGCTGGTCGGGGACCCTGGTCATGATCGGACAGCCGGCCGAGGAGCGCGGCGCAGGCGCTCGGGCGATGCTTGACGACGGTCTGTTCCAGCGCTTTCCCCGTCCGGACTACAACCTGGCGCTGCACGTCAGCGCAGAGCTGGCGGCGGGCACGGTCGGGATCCGCAGCGGCGCCGTCGCGGCGAATGTCGACTCGGTAGACATTGCCGTGCTCGGGCAGGGGGGGCACGGCGCCTACCCGCACAAAACGCATGACCCGGTACTCCTCGCAGCGAGCATCGTCATGAACCTGCAGACCCTGGTCTCACGCACCCTGAACCCCATCGACCCGGGCGTGGTCACTGTCGGCTCCATTCACGGCGGCACCAAGCACAACATCATTCCCGACCAGGTCGACCTGCAGCTGACGGTGCGGTCTTTTTCAGACGAATCGCGCCAGACGCTGCTGCAGGGTATTGAGCAGATCGCCGTCGGCCAGGCCCGTGCGCTCGGCTGGCCGGATGAGCGTCTGCCGCGGGTCGTGCTCAAAGAGGAATACACCCCGTCTGTGTGGAACGACCCCGCCCTGGCCGAGCGGCTCCAGGCGCTCTTTGCGGCCAGGCTCGGCGCAGAAAAGGTGTTCTCGCTGCCACCGACCATGGGTGGCGAGGACTTCGCGCGCTACGGCCGCGACGAACCGCGGATCCCGAGCAGCCTGTTCTGGCTGGGTGCAGTTGACCCGGTTGCGCACGCAGCCGCAGCAGCAGGCGGACCCCGGCTGCCCTCGCTGCATTCTTCGAAATTCAAACCCGACGCGGGCGCGGCGGTCGAAACTGGCGTCAGCGCCATGACCAGCGCAGTGCGCATGCTGCTGCCGGCGGCGGAATAACAACCCCCTGCAGCCTGAGCTAAACCCGGCTCAGCCCATATCCCGCGCTGCGGGCAGCCCCCCAATGCCCTGTGCCGTCAGGGCGGCTCTGACCACTGCCCTGGCCATGACTTCAGCAGCCAGTATGCCGAGCAGGTTGACGTCTGCCGCGCCCTGCACCCGGCCGGTACCCAAGGCAAAAATCGTGTCGCCGTCGAACATCGTATGGATCGGATTGATCGCGCGGGCCAGTCCGTCGTGCGCCATCTGCGCCATTTTCTGCGCCTGAGGCTTGGTCAGCCCGGCATCAGTCGCGACCACCCCGATGGTCGTTGCGGTTCCCGGGTCCTGCGGTCCCAGGGGCTCTCCGCTGAGGATCGCGTCCCGCGTATGCAGCAGGCGTTCACCGTCCGCGGTGCGCGCGCCGGCGAGCGGTCGACCAGAGGCCGGATCGATAATGTCGCCGAGCGCATTGACGGCAACGAGTGCACCGACTGTGAAACCGCGGACGCTGACGGCGGCCGTGCCCAGCCCGGACTTCATGGCGCGGGGCATGCCGAACAGCTTGCCCACCGTGGCGCCTGCGCCTGCCCCGACGTTGCCTTCGGCGGGAGGCGCGCCTGAGGCGACTGCGCACGCCTGATAGCCGGAGTCCGCCGTCGGTCGGATTCGCGCGTCGCCCACTGCAAGGTCAAACAGAACCGCTGCCGGGACAATCGGCACGCGGGCAACCCCGACGTCAAAACCTACCTGGTGTGCTTCCAACCAGCGCATGACCCCACTGGCGGCGTCGAGGCCGAAGGCGCTGCCGCCGGTCAGCACCACTGCGTGGACCTTGTCCACCAGGTTCACCGGATCCAGCAGATCGGTCTCCCGCGTCCCCGGCGCTGCCCCGCGCACATCGACGCCGCCGGTCGCGCCATCGTCGACCCGCACCACAGTGCAGCCGGTCGGTCGCCGGGGATCTGTAAAGTGGCCAACCTTGATCCCGGACACGTCGGTAATGGAACCCATCGCTGCACCATCCGTCTGCGCACTGCCCGCTCTGCCGTGCGTGGCAAGCATACCCCCGACGCCAGCCAGCGCCGCTGCACGGGTCAGGAAATCACGACGCTCCATACCTCTCTCCCGAGGCAAACGATCCAAGGCTTCGATTCTACGGACAGAAGTCAGAATCTTCCCCCAGAAGCTCAGTGCGAAGGAGCACATCGTTTATGCTCAGTGCCCGTTTCTACCGACCGGAACACTGAACCGATGGACGACACCAACCGTCTGCAGCCGAGCTTTGATCTCCCGGCCGATGGCTATCGACGCGAATTCACCGCGGCGCTTGACTACCTCGGTGACAAGCTCATGCGCGTGCGCGGCACGCTGCGCGATCACCAGTTCAACATCACCCACACCTGGACGGTCGAGGTGCCGGATTACACGATTAAAACGGCCAGCGCCGATCACGAGGCAGGGGATAGCGCGTTACTGGATCCAGCGCTGGCCGATCGCGTGGCGCTCATCGCCGGCAGCCGCGCCACGCAGGGTTTCACGCGGGCGGTGCGCGAGGCGCTGGGCGGCTTGCCGGGACACCGCGCGCACCAGGCCCTGGCCATTGACATGGCGCGCATCAGCCTCCAGGGCTTTCCAGTGCCGCGGGGTGATCACGAACGCTTCGCCGCCGATGCCGCCGCCCTGCCCGAAGGACCGAGCCGCATCGCGCGCATGGCCTGGGCGCGCGACCGCGCCGACTGGGCCGGGATCTGCAATGCCTGCTACGCCTACAGCGATGAGGCCGAATCCCTGTTCGCCGAACGTACGGTGACCTGCTTCGACCTCGACAAGGTCTCACCTGAGCCAGGGCAGCAAGCGTTCTTCTCACGAACGAAAACGCTGAGTATCACGGCCGACGCCGAGTCGGGGGGCTACCTCTGCCGCAACGCCATGAACGACACCTTCCATGACCTCGACGTGACGCTCGGGATCACCCGGGATGGCACGGTGCGGACATCAGCCAGCAGCTACCGTCGGCTCGCATTCATGGGGATCTGCGAGGACGCTCAGAGCCGGCCGCCAAGCATGGAAGGCCTCCGCCTCGACGCGGGCTTTGCCCGCGTGGTCGCGGAACATGTCGGCGGACGCAGTGGCTGCAGCCATCTGTTTGACCTGTCCGTTGACTGCCTGCGCTGCTTTGACTGGGCCGCCTGAGCAGAAGCTGACGCGCCGTTTACTCCGCCGCTGAAAGTGCCTCCACGTGGGCAATATCCTCACGCATCGTGCGACTCGAGACCCAGTAAAGCACTGAGGCCCCGGCGTAGAACACGACGCTGACGGCGATCAGGGCGTAGCGCAGCGATTCCTGGCCGTACTCGTCGTGCAGCTGGTCGCTCAACCAGCCGGTGGTCGCCGGTCCGCACATGAGCCCGATGATGTTGATCACGAAAAACAGCACCGCGGCTGCGGTTACACGCATACGTGGCGTCGACAGGAACTGTGACGCAGCGAAAGCCGGTGCCTGATAGATCTGACCGCAAAGCCCCGGGATCATCAGCAGCCCGATGGCCAGTGCGGTGTTCTCCGCGAGCAGGGCAATCACCGAGGTCGGCACAGCGATCGCCATGCTCACCATGGGCAGCAGGGCGTAAGCCCGGCGGTCGCGCCGCGCCCAGATATCGGCGATGAAGCCACCGGCGAACGTGCCGATTCCAACACCACCCGCCATGATCAGCGCCGCCGCCTGGCCCTGCTGCACGGCGCTCAGGCCGTGTGAGCGCTCCAGAAACAACGCCAGCATGAAAGACGTCGAGTACGCGGCAAAGGCGTACAACCCCGAGGCCAGCGACAGATAGCGGAACGAGCGGCGCTCCCACAGGAAGCGCAGTACCTCGCCGACCGGCGGCATGGTCGCTGTCTGCTGTCGTGGCGGCTCTTTGACCGTCAGAAAAAGCAGCGCTGCAACCAGCAGCCCGGGCAGCCCGACCACCACGAAAGCTGTCCGCCAGCCCAGCTCCTCGCGCAGATAGCCACCCGCCAGAAAGCCGATCACGATCCCGACGGGCACGCCCATCGAATAGAGTGACAGGGCTCCGCCGCGCTTTTCCGCTGGCACATAGTCGCTGATCAGCGATATCGCCGGCGGGCTGCAGCCGGCCTCGCCAACGCCCACCCCCACGCGGCAGGCGAGCAAAGACACGAACCCTTTCGCGGCCCCCGACAGGGCCGTCATGGTGCTCCACAACGCGATGCACACCGACATCACCGTGCGTCTCGGGTAGCGATCGGCCAGGCGCCCGATGGGGATCCCCATGGTGGCGTAGAAGATCCCGAATGCGGTGCCGGACAGGAGCCCCAGGTGGACATCCTTGAGGCCCAGCTCCTGTTTGATGGGTGAAAGCAGAATGGCCAGGATCTGCCGGTCAACGAAATTCACGGTGTAGGCCAGAAAGCACACCGTCACCACATACCAGACGTAAGGCGATGTCGTCGCCGACGGCACGATCGGCGGGACGACGCTACGAGCATCGTTCATGGCTCAGCCTCCCCTTTGCAGAACCATTCGGCGGGCGCGGCATTCCGCCTGCCCGTTCACGCAGCCCCTTACATATAAGTGCTGCCCTTCATGCCGGTCGTGATGTCCTGGCGCATGACCACGTTCACCAGCGCCGGTTTACCGCTGGCGAAAGCGCGCTCAAGCGCCGGCCCGATCTCCTCGGGCCGCTCACAGTACTCACCGTGCCCACCCATGGCCTCGACAATCTTGTCGTAGCGCGTGTAGTTGAGCTTGGTCGCGACCAGGCGATTCTCGCCGTAGACCTGCGCCTGAGGTCGTGCCATCTGGCCCCAGGCGGCATCCACCCCGACGATCCCCACAATCGGCAGATTGAAACGCACCGCCGTGTCGTACTCGAAGCCGTTCAGGCCGAAAGCTCCGTCGCCGTAGATGATCAGCACGCGTTGATCAGGTCGCGCCAGCTGCGCGGCCAGCGCGAAGGGCATGCCAACACCGAGCGTGCCGAGCGGGCCCGGGTCCATCCAGCAGTTCTCTGCCGGCACGGGCAGTACTTTCGACGCCTGGGCCACGATGTCGCCGCCGTCACCAATCAGGATGACGTCCTTATCCGCCACGAAGTCGCGGATCTCACGACACAGCCGCAGCGGATCGATCGGCACCTCGTCGGAATCGAGCTCGGCGCTGAAGGCCGCCTCAAGCTCGGCTTCGCGCGCGGCAAGCTGGTCACGCCAGGCGCTGAAGTCGGGTTTGCTTGCGCTGGCCGCCTCGAGCATGCCATCAAAAGCCGCGCTCAGATTGCCCACAACCGCGGCATCCGCAGAGCGGTTGGTGCCAATCAGTTCATTCTCGATGTCGAGCTGAATGATGCGTGCATCGGCCGGGATGGTGCGCCCGTAACCGAGCCGGAAATCGAGCAGCACGCCGGCGCAGATAAACACATCACACTGCCCGATAGCCTCTTTGCGCACCCTGTTCAGCAGCTCGGGGGTGCCGGGCCGCACAGTGCCGCGTCCCATGCCGTTGACGAAGGTCGGAATGTGCACCGCTTCGATGAAGCGCTGCACCGCAGCCGAGGCGTTCGACCACTTCACGCTGGTCCCGACCATCATCACCGGACGCTCCGCGCTGGCGAGGATCGCGAGCGCCGCATCGATATCATCCTTCGCCGGCAGCTGCAGCGCTGGCTCGGTCCGGATCCGCGGCATGCGCACGTCCTTGAGCTCAACCTCGCCGGCCAGCACGTCCATCGGAATCTCAAGAAAGGCCGGTCCTGGATTACCGGATACGGCGTGGCGGATCGCCATCTCGATGTAGTCGGGGATGCGGTGGGTGTCGTAGCAGGTATCCGCCCATTTACTGATAGGGCGCATGACCGCGACGTGGTCCATCTCCTGCAGCGAACCACGCCGCAGATTGTTGAACGGCCCCTGTCCGCCAATTACGAGGATCGGGCTGTTGGCGCGCCAGGCGTTCGCGACCCCGGTGACGCCATCGGTCACGCCTGGACCGGCTGTCAGTACCGCGCAGCCGATCTTGCCCGGGTTGAGACGGCTCCAGGCGTCCGCAGCGTGTACCGCGGCCTGCTCATGGCGCACATCGACAACCTTGATCCCCTCGTCGAGGCAACCGTCGTAGATCGCCATGACGTGTCCGCCGCTTAACGTGAAGATGCACTCGACGCCCGCTTCCTTCAGCGTGCGTGCTGCCAGTTGTCCGCCATGTACCGCCATTACCGTCCCCTCCTGATCGAATGGGCCGATGCTAGCACGCCGCGCCAACCCCGATAGGCGTCGATGTTGCCGCCGGAACACTCTGCTACGCTTGCCTGAAGACACGCTCACGTCTGGCAAGAAAAGGACTCTCCATGGCTGCACTGACCGGTATGCGGATCCTCGATTTAACCCAGTGGGAAGCGGGCACCTCCTGCACCCAGGCGCTGGCCTGGATGGGTGCTGACGTCGTCAAAGTGGAGCCACCTGGCGTGGGCGATCCGGGACGCGATCTGAATCGCGGGTACTGGGAGGAATCCGAGTACTTCATGAACTGGAACGCCAACAAGCGCAGCATCGTCATCGACCTGCGCAAACCCGAAGGACGCCAGCTGCTGGTCGATATGCTGCCGCGCTTCGACGTACTGGTCGAAAACTACGGGCCCGGCGTGGTGGAGAAGCTTGACCTCGGCTACGACGTCATCAAAGCCATCCACCCCACCATCATTTACGCCCAGATCAAGGGTTTCGGGCTGACCGGACCCTACGCCAGCTACAAATGTTTCGACATGGTCGCGCAGTCCGCCGCCGGCGCCCTGTCTATCACCGGCATGCCTGACGGCCCCCCGATCCGGCCTGGTCCGACCTTGGGTGATTCGGGCACGGGCGTGCAGATGGCGCTCGCCATCACCGCTGCCTACGCGCAGAAGCTGCGCGACGGGATCGGCCAGCACATCGAGCTCGCAATGCAGGAGGCGGTTACCTACTACATGCGCACCATGATCGCGCTCGGCGCCAAGGGCGGCACCTCGGTTGCTCCGCGGATCGGCAATGACTTCGAACCCACGGTGCGGCTCTTCCCCTGCAAGCCTTTCGGCGCCAACGACTATGTGTTCGTGATGGGTGTGACCGACCCGCACTGGAAGCAGCTCTGCCGCACCATCGGCCACCCCGAGTTCATCGACGATCCGCGCTTTGCCGACTCGATGCTGCGCAAGGAGAACAGCGACGCTCTGACCCCGGTGATCGCGGCCTGGATGGCCGAACGCACCAAACACGAGGCCATGCACGCGTTGTGCGAAGCCGGGATCCCGGCGAGCGCCACCTTCGACACCCGCGACCTGTTCAACGATCCGCACCTAAATGAGCGCGGCTTCATCCACCGCTTTGAAGGCGAGGAAGGTGGCAATGAAACCGCCCTGCTCGGCTGGCCGGCGCGCATGTCGGAGAGCGCCGTGCCCATCCAGCTGGCGCCGGCGCTGGGCGAGCACACGCGCAGCGTTCTCGGCAGCGAGCTGGGCCTGGAGGAAAGCGCGATCGAGGCGCTGTTTGCGCAGGGCGTGGTGGCCTGAGTCGGCCTTACAGGGCGACCGAGAGGTCCTGCAGCCAGATCGGGAGATGCTGCAGCAGCCAGCGGTCGATCGCGCGGTCGATGTGAAAGAAGATCAGCGCCCCGACCAGAAGCAATGCCGCGCCCATGATGGGCTTGGCATACGGCAACCAGCGCGACAGCGCCGCGTGGCGCCGGACCAGCATCTCGCGTGATCCGTAGGCGAGCAGCAGCAGAACAGTTGCCACGCCAATCCCGAAGGTCAGCATGATGGACGCTGCCTGCCACAGACCGTCACCGCTGGCGGCCAGCCCGATAGCCCCGCCAAGAGTCGGCCCCACGCAGGGCGACCAGACGGCGCCGAGCAACGCACCGATCGCCACCTGTCCAGGCAAGCCACCAGACTGCACCTGGTCGGCCCGCTGACTGGCGGACGACGCGAAGGGCGCCGTCAACAGCGCGAACGCAGCCTGCGCGCGCGGCACCAGCAGCACCACACCAAACAGCATCATCAGACCCGCGGCAGTGCGGTTAATCACGTCTTCACTGATACCGGCCGCGTGGCCGAAAGCGGTCACCAGCACACCGATGGTGGTGAACGCGAAGACCAGCCCGGCCGCCAGCCCGATCGGCCCGAACCGGCTGCCCTGGAAAGCCGAGGCCAGCACCAGCGGCAGCAGCGGTAGCACGCACGGGTTAATCAGGGTCAGCAGGCCGGCAAGATAGGCCCAGACGTAGGTCATTCTGCTGCCCGCCTGCCGGCTGCCGGGTGGACCATGGCGGCCGCCTCAGTCTGCGACCGCAGCTTCGAACAAGGCGCCAATTGATACCTCATCCGTGCGGGCAATCACCCGACCGACTTCCTTGCCCTTGCGGAACATGATCAACGTCGAGCGTCTCGGCACCGCGTACTGCTTCACGATGACGTCTTCGGCAACCATATCCCAGTCCGCGCGCATCAGTGTGACGCCGCGATATTTTTCGTTAGCTTCGATCAACGCACGCACGGTGCGTTCCTGCGCAAGGCAAGTGCTTCACCAGGGTGCAAAAAAGTCGAGCAGAAAAGGCTCGCCGGAACCGATTAGCGCATCGAAGGCGCTGCGCGAGTACGGCACCAGGTTGTCGCCGGATGCCGTGCCCACGAAGAGCAACAGCCCGATCGCGGCGCAGGCGTTTTTAAAAAAGCGACGTTTATGCATAAGTCTTCTCCGAATACCGATACGTGCAGGCCAAGCTTAGCGCGTCCGCTTCTCTAGGACCGCCGAGCCTGAAATCAGTTCATTACGTGCCGGATCCGGATACTGCTCGCCCGATCCGCGGCCGGCTAGAATCCCGGTCCACTCAAAGCCAGAAGAAGCCACGGGGAAGAACATGAAATTCGGGATCAGCATTCCCAACAATCAGGGCCTGACGTCGGTGCGTACGCTGGTTGATATCGCAGTGACCGCAGAAAGTCAGGGCTACGACTCAGTGTGGGTCAGCGAACATCTGTTCCACGCGAGCTACGTCGCTCAGCGCCTGGACAAGCGCCCCTACCACGAAGCGCTGGTCGTGCTGACCGCCGTCGCCGCGGCCACGCGCAGAGTGCGTCTGGGAACCTCTGTCCTGGTGCTGCCCTGGCACCATGCCGCGCGCCTCGCGAAGCAGATCGCAAGCCTCGACCAGCTCTCCGAGGGGCGTGTCGATCTCGGGATCGGGGTAGCTCAGGCGGAAGACGAGTTCATCAACCTCGGGGTGCCCTTCACCGAGCGCGGCCGGATTACCGATGAGACCATCGACGCCCTACGCTGCCTGTGGCAGGAAGACGTGCCGACGTTTGAAGGCCAGTACTACCGGTTCTCGGGGCTGCGCGCCGAACCCAAACCGGTGCAGTCGCCGCTGCCCATCCTGATCGGCGGCAACTCAGCCCGTGCCCTGCGGCGGGTCCGGGAGAAAGGCGACGGCTGGCATGCTTTAAGTCAGTCGAGCGCGGATATGCAGGCCGCATGCGCGAGCCTGCCCGGCAAGCGCTGCTCCGCGCGCCTGATGCTGTCGTTCGAAGACACGCCCTCTGAAAAACCGCTCGACGCGCGCCGCACCCTCAAGGGCACCGAAGAGGAGGTCCGCGAGATGCTGACGCTCTACGAGGCGGCGGGGGTTGAAGAAATTGTGATCGACGCCAACACGATGGATATGGCGCTGTGTCAGGCAAGATACGCCCGCTTCGCCGAGGCTTATCTCGGCTGAAGCGGGCGCCGGTAGCGGTCAGGCGCCGGGGATCTCGATAACAATCTTGCCGAAGTGTCCGGCAGCCTGCATGCAGTGGAATGCTTCCCGCGCCTGGTCCAGCGGAAAGCGCTGGTCGATCACCGGGCGCAGTCCGTTGGCGCTGAACGCGGCGTTCATGGCCTCGAACATGTCGCGGCTGCCGACATAGATCCCCTGCACGCAGGCACTCTTGAACAGCACCGGCATCGGATCGACCTTCGCCTCGAAACCGGTCAGCACCCCGATCAGCCACACGCTGCCGCCGAAACGCACCGCGGTCAGCGAACGCTCCAGCGTGCCGGAGCCGCCGACCTCAACCACGTGGTCAACGCCAACACCGCCGGTCAGTTCCAGCACCTGCTGTTCCCAGTCCGGGTTGGTGCGGTAGTTGATCAGCTCGTCCGCACCCAGCTCTCGCGCTCGCGCGAGCTTGTCATCGCTGCTCGAGGTCAGAATCACGCGGGCGCCGTGCATCTTCGCAATCTGCAGCGCGAACAGGGAAACGCCGCCGGTGCCCATGACCAGCACCGTCTCGCCCGCCTTCAGCCGTCCTTTGCTTACCAGCGCGTGCCAAGCGGTCAGCGCCGCACAGGGCAGCGTCGCTGCTTCAGCTGCCGTCCAGCCGGCAGGCACGGCCACCGCGCCCTCCTCGCTCAGACAGACGTATTCCGCCAGCATGCCGGACTGGCGGCCGCCCAGTGCGGATTCCATCACTTCCGCGGTAATCCCGCCGGCGCTCCAGCGCTGAAAAAACGTGCCCGCCACCTGATCGCCCACCGCGAAACGGGTCACGCCCTGCCCCACGGCCACCACTTCACCAGCGCCGTCTGAACAGGGAATGAGCGGCCAGCGATCCTGATCGACGACGCCGAGTACGTGGAGCAGGTCACGATAGTTAAGCGACACTGCGCCCACCCGGACGAGGATTTGATGAGGGCCCGGCTCGGGCATGGGATGCTCTACCGCGGTCAGCGCGTCGATGCCGCCGTCGTTCTGGATTTCCCAGGCTTTCATGGTCTTCTCCTAAGTTGCCTAAAGCCGGGTGCGGGCGCACCCGGCGCAGAATTTAATCAAGGATATCGAGATACCCCGGCAGGGCGCAGATCCGCGCCATCCAGGCCCGGATCGCCGGAAAGTCGTCCAGGCTCACCTCGCCGTCACTGCAGCGCGCCAGTGCGGGGTAAGCCGCGATATCGGCAACCGTCGGGTGATCGAGGGCGATCCATTCGCGATCCGCGAGCCGCTGCTCGTAGAGGCGCAGCGCGCGGGCGGTGTTGCTCTCCACCGCTTCCGCATTCACGCAGAGCCAGGGAAAGAGCTTGGCCAGGCGCGCATCGTAGGGACCGAGCCGGATCTCATAAGCAGCCGCCGAAAGCCAGCTGTTGACTGCAGCCTCTTCCCCCGGCGCCGTCGGCATCCAGCGCTCGCCACCGAAATTCCGCGCCGCCCACACGAGTATCGCGTGGGAATCGCGGATGACGAGGTCATCAACGGTCAGCACCGGCAGCTGGCCGAACGGATTAAGCGCGAGGAAGGCTTCGGTCTGATGCTCGTTTTTGAGCAGGTCGATATCGTGACGCGTGTACTCCACGTCCAGCATGGAAAAGAGCAGCCGCACCTTGTAGCAGTTCAGCGCCAGCGGCATGTCGTAGAGCGTAATCACCATGGAGCGTACCTCTCTGAGTCAATGCGCCTGTGACGGGATGCGCCGCAGGCGCCGGCCAGAGCCTCAGCCGTTGACCTTGGGCATGATGTCGTGGACCAGACGACGCATATCGACAATGGTCTTCGCCGTCGGCACGCCGCTGAAAGGCGGCCACAGGAGCGGCATGGTCATACCCGCGTCGCGGTAGCGCTTGAGGTTATCGGTAATCTGGTCGACCGTGCCCACCAGGTTCGAGGTCAGCTTGCCCTTGTCGCTCTGATCGGTTTTCTCGCGCGTGATGTCGAACGGGATCATGCTCGTGATCTCAAGATCATCAATTGAATTCGCGCTGCCGATATTCTCAAGCTCCGCGCCGATCGCCGCGCGCCAGTTGGCTATGGCGTCGGGCGTATCCATGATGCCGATCCAGCCCTCCAGGCCGTACTTGGACACGCGCTTGGCGGCGATGTCCGGCCGACCGAGACCGCCGAAGAACATCGGCGGGCGCGGCTTCTGCACCGGCTTCACACCGAAACCGCAGCTCGGGAACGACGCGAATTCGCCGTCATAGGAAAAAAGCTCGTTGGTCCACACGCCCTGCATGATTTCGATGGTCTCGATAACGTGCTTGTTCTTGCGCTTGTAGGTCTCGGTCGCGCTGGCCGCCGCAAACTCCTCCGGCATCCAGCCTGAGCCCACGCCGACGTTGATGCGTCCGCCGGACAGGTGATCCCAGGTTGCGATCTCCGCCGCGAGCACGCCGGGAGCGCGATAAGGCGTCACGATAATGCTGACGCCGAGCCGAATACGCTCGGTCAGCGCAGAGAGATAGGGGATTAAGGGCAGACCGTGCAGAAACTCGCCGCGCGCGCTGACCGGCAGCGCCTTAGGGAATTCGTTCATGAAGCCGAAGGGCTTGGCCAGCCCCTGCTGATCAGAGGATTCGGGCACAACGATGCGATCGAGCGTCCAGATCGAGTCGAAGTCCAGTGCTTCAGCCTCGAGGGCGAGCGACTCGATCTCGCTCACGGTGACGCGGTCGCGGAAATTGGGCAGATACAGGGCGAGTTTCATGGGCAGGCCTCCTCGGTCAGCGCTGGCACTTGGTGTTGTTCGGTTGGTGCAGCAGGACAGCCCGTTCCACGGGAGCCGCCGCACGCCTGCGGAGAATACCGTTCAAGCGGGACGCTGTCAGGCGCAGTTCTCGCAGCGGGCCCGAGCCATCACCAGAGCGGCCCGCCGCGGCTGCAGCCGAGCGCACGGTCAGCGGCTGGACACACGCCCGCGCAGTCGGTCAAGCGCCGGATATGGTTCAATCTGACCCCCTGAAAAAACGACACCAAACGCCCATGACCAGCAGCCTGTTTGATATCCGCGGCAAGACCGCACTGATTACCGGCGGCTCGCGCGGCATCGGCCGCATGATCGCCCGCGCCTATGTTGAGGCCGGCGCACGCGTGTATCTCGTGGCGCGCAACCCCGAGACCTGCGAACAGACGGCGGCCGAGCTCGCGCAGCTCGGGGAATGCCACGCACTGCCCGCTGAGCTGTCGCGCATGGGCGAGATTGCACGTCTGGCCGAGGCGTTCGCGGCACGCGAATCCGCACTGCACGTGCTCATCAACAACGCCGGCACCGCCTGGGGTAACACCATCGAGGATTTTCCGGAGAAAGGCTGGGACAAGGTCATGGACCTCAATCTCAAGGCGCCGTTTTTCCTGCTGCAGAAGCTGCTGCCGCTGCTCGAGAAAGCGGGCAGCGACGAGGACCCGGCGCGGGTGATCAACCTTGGCTCGGTGGATGGCCTGCACATGCCGCTGTTCGACAACTTCAGCTACGGCGCGTCCAAAGCCGGAATCCATCATCTGACCCGGATGCTCGCGGCCCACCTCGCGGGGCGCCACATCAACGTCAACGCGATCGCACCCGGGTATTTCGATACCGATATGACCGAACCCATGCTCGGCATCATGGGCCTCGACAAGCTGATGTCTATCGTGCCGGCGAAGCGACTCGGCCAGGCTGACGACATTGCCGGGGTCGGCGTGTTTCTCGCCGCGCGGGCCTCAGCCTACATCACCGGTGTCACCCTGCCGGTCGACGGCGGGCTGATCGGGGCGTCCTGAGCCGCAGCGCACTCGGCCGGCTGAATAGTCAGCTGTCGTCAGCCTCCTGCATAAACAGCGCGCTGCGCTCCACCCGCGCCACGCGAACCGCATAACCGGCGTACCACTGCGCTCGCCCCTGTTGCTGCGCAGCGCGGTGTGCCTCGTCCTCCCGCCAGTGAGCGATGGCCGCTGCATCCCTCCAGTACGAGACGACGATCTCGCCGTCCGCCTCCGCAGCCGCCTCAACGCCGAGGAAACCCGGCATTGTTTTCACGCGTTCGAGCATTTCCGCGATGCGCTCGGCGTAGCCGGTCAGATCGCGTCCCGCCAGCGCGGTGAAGATCACCGCGTAGTACGGCGGTTCCAGCCCCTCAACCAGATCGGGCACTGTGCCTTCCTGCCTTGCCGCCCGCAGACGCGCAGGCAGCAGACTTCGCCCAGCTCAGGCCCGAAGGTATTCGACGCGGGGTCACACCGGCTTCGCGTCGCACAGCACGAACATGACCCGGCAGTTTTCGCTGGTGCGATTGGCCCAGGCATGGTTGGTGCCACGCTGGATCAGCACGTCGCCCGCGCGCATGACCCGCTCGTCGGTGTCCATCACCGCCCAGATCTCACCTTCCAGTACCAGGGCGTAGTCAACCGTGCTGGTTTTGTGCATGCCCGGATCGTCGTGGTCACCATCCGCCGCGTGCGACGCCTGCAGGGCGGCAAACGCCTCGGCACCCTGCGCACCGTCCTTCCACACCGCATCCGGTGGAAATTCGACAATGCGGAAGATGGTCCCGTTCGGGCCGGGCTCAAGGTGCACCGGTCGGTCGGTATTGTCCGCCTCGCCTGTGTTATCGGCCGGGGTTTCGAAGGTCTCCCACAGATCGGTCACCGTGAGGTCACCCATCTGCGCCATCACCAGCACCGCCGGCGCATCACCGTCCATGAGAAATTTCGAGCGTCCCTCGGCGTCGTGACCGGTGACCAGGCGTCTGATTTTCTTACCCGCCATGAGCGTATCTCCTCGTGATTTTCAGGATGCAGGCCAGGGCCGCGCCTCTGCGACCAGCACAGCCTGCTCGACATCTTCTTCCAGCATCAGGCGCTCGCTGACCAGCGCGAGAGCGGCCGCGCGCACCGCCGCCACATAGTCCGCCCGACTCGGGTAGCGCTCAGCCAGAGACAAACGCGGGTCGCCGAGCGCCTCGCGCGCGGCCGCGGTTGTCGCAAACGGGAACTGCGCACCGACCAGCATCAGCGCGTCCTCGGCAAACTCTGCTTTTCGCAGGTTCCAGCCGGTATAGGTGGCTACCGGTACCGCAATCTCGGGCAGGCGGATCCCGGCGATCTCATTGCCATCCGCATCCACAGCAGGCACAAGCACCGGGTAGGCCTGCGCACAGAAAACCTGCGGCGGCTGGGTCTCCTGTGTCGTGACCGCGAGCGTGTTCAGCCAGCGCGGATAGCGCACGCCGGGGATCGCCGGAAAGCCCGAGGCTTCCGGTGGAAAGGGCGCGGCGAGAGTGCCCTCGGGCAGATTCGGATAGCGGTTCGCCGGCGGCTCGGCCACGCCGCTGACCCATTCATCGAGCGCCACGATGAGCGCGCGATTGAGCGGGTTGTAATCCACATCGTTCAGTTCATAGACCGGATCCTGTGAATAGATCCCGGGATGCGCGAGCATCGCCGGTCCAGCGTGCATGGTGCCGGCATAGAGGTAGAGCCGGACCTCTTCGGGAATGGGCACGGCCTCACCTTTTTCATCCGCCACCAACAGCGAGCTCCGGCCCTGCCAGAACTCGGTCGACGAGTCGATGTGGATGATGCGCGGACACACGCCGCGCGCCCGCGCGCGCTGCAGGATCCCGTCGGTCTCACCAGTGAAGCTGTCGGTACGGGTCTCGTAGGTAAACGGGAACTGGTCAGCCGGGTAGAGATGATCCTCGTGCTGGCGATGAAAGCGGCCCGGCTGCGCAAACTCATGGTTAAGGAAAATCCGCCGGGACCCGGCAATGGCCGTGAAGATACCGTCGAACACCTTGAGTCCCGCGAGGTCCTCGTTGAAGCCGGTGCGCACAAACTCGCGCAGAAACCGCCCTGGCTGCGAGCGACCATAGGCAATCACCTGCGCCACCTCGGGCGCTTGTCCGGCGGCGGCCAGCGGATTGGCCTGCCCCGCCTCATCGGTCGTCGCGTATCGAAAAAAGGACACCGCATCGCGCACCGCGGCGAAGCCCATACCCATCACGATGGGATCGCGTGCCGGATAAATGAGCTCGTACAGCGCGCCACTACCAAAACCCAGCGGGCGGTCGATCTCGATCGTGCGTGGCCCGACAAAACGCCAGCAGTCAGCGGGGAGCGGAATCCGGGTGTCATGCTCGTGCTGTCGCACGCTGAGGCTGGCATTCAACGGGTCCGGCGCGGCCGCAGGGTAATTCAGCGGCGCCCGCGCGGGGGAGTCCGCGTGGCCGAACACGATCTCCTCGCGTGACAGACCGACCCGGGGCTCACCGTCGTCGGTTGCCACAGGGAAATCCGCCACCATGTGCCCCTCGTCCCTGCTCAGGCCACCCTGCCAGGCGGCGAACAGCACGGTGTAGCCGCAGCGCATGAGAAAGCCATTGCCGGCATCGGCCGCAGCCTGAGGGTCGTTGGAGCCGGCCCCGCGGACGCTGCCGTTGATATCGATCAGCGCCAGCTTGTCCCCGCGATTCAGGGTATCGAACAGGATCCGACCGTTACCACGCGCCGGATCCACCGGTTTAAGAATGCAGATATCGACGGCATAGTCGACCAGACCCTGCGCATTGCGCGGGGCCCGCTTAAGGTTGACTATCTCACTGTTCAGGACGTGGTCGGGATCCAACGCGCCGTGCAGGCGCCCGGTAATCTTTTCGTAGGCGCCACTCGCACCGAATTC
The DNA here is from genome assembly GCA_038116745.1 of Gammaproteobacteria bacterium. Lineage (GTDB taxonomy): Bacteria > Pseudomonadota > Gammaproteobacteria > JAYODW01. Next base: position 59,890 of record JAYODW010000023.1, on the reverse strand, counting down.
GTGACCGTCAAACACCGGCCCGCGCTGGTTGATCTCAAGTTTCACCAGTGTCTCCTCACGCGTACTCTAGCGGCCCGGCCAGGCAGACGCCCGGCCCTCTCCGTGCCGCCCGGACAGCCCCACTCGGCCAGGTGGTGCCGCTGCGGCAGATCCACCTCCAAGCCTCAGCCCGCGCTCGCCCTGAGCACCGCGTCGGTGCCGAAATCGGGGATCTCGAGCGCCGGCAGCACCCGCGTCATGAAGGTCTCCAGCTCGTCGATCACGCTCTGCTTCGGCGCCTGCGCGTAATGCCAGATGAGGCACAGATATTCCGCTGGCACCTGCGCCAGCGTGTGTTTCCAGTAGGCGATCTGTTCGTCCACCGTGCCGACGGGGAACAGTCCGGTTTCGAGAATGCGGTCCACCATGTTCGTAGCGCCCGCGACCAGGGGCGGAAAGAAGGAACCGTAGATGTTGCGATAGAACTCTTCGTCCTGCTCAGCCAGGATGCGTCGGGCCTCAGCCTGGTCGCGCGCAAAATGCGGCCAGCGCACGATGCACTGGCGCTCACCAAGCTGCCAGCGACGCCCATGCTTGGCGCCATGGGCGACATAGTGATGCGCCATGTCGGTGATCCCCTGAAGGCTCGAGAAATACACCGGCGTGATACCGCGCTCTGAGCAGAATTCGATCGACTCCATGCTGGCGCTGACCGCCGTGAACACCGGCGGATGCGGTTTCTGATAGGGCGCCGGCACGACCGACACCCGGCGCACTGCGCCGTTCTCATCGATTTCCCCGGCAGCACCCATGCGCTCAGCCACCTCGCGGGCAGGGAAGTTGGTCACGCCCGAGTCATAGGGGTACGGTGCCTTGTAGTACTTACCGTCGAAATTGACGGTCTCCTGCGTCCAGCAGGCGAGGATCTGGTCGACCCGCTCCTCGAAGATTTCCCGGTTGCGCTGATCGTCTTCGCCACCGTCGGACACCGTGGCCTGGGTATCGGTGTACTGCCCCATGATGCTGGTCCAGCGGTTCTGATAGCCCCGCGCGAAGCCGGCAAAATATTTTCCGCGGGTGAGATGATCGACGACTGCCATTTCTTCGGCTACGCGGATCGGATCCCGCGTCCCGACGACGTAACCGATGGTACCGACCCGAGCCTGCTTGACCTGGCTCGCCCAGTAGGCGTTCAGCACACCCGGGTTCGGTGAGACCTCATAGCCCTCCGAGTGCATATGGTGTTCGATGGTGCTGACCGCCCAGGCACCGAGCTCATCGGCAGCTTTAACGATATCGGTCATCTCGTGGACGACCTCGTGATAGAGCCCGGCGTTGCGTCCAAGCGGTCGCCGGGCCGCTCGGTCTGCTTCGTCCGCCGCGGGCAGAACGGGATACAGATTGACGATGACTTTCGGTAGCGGCATGAGCAACCCTCCCCAGGTGTCTGATGCTTGGCTTAATGCGGTCAGCGCTACGACTATACCGCAGCCTCTGCAGCCGATCGCCTCGGGTCGCGCGGTCACGCACGGCAACCTTCATTGCGGGACCCCGGAGCGCCGCTCATAATCAAAATCAGAGCAATCACAGGCGACATCATGGATACCAGCATCGAACGTTTTGGCGAGGTTTCCCTGCTGCACATCCGCGGGCGGCTCGACCAGGCCACAGCGGGGGGGCTTGCGGATTCCCTTGCAGCGCTGGTGACTGACTCGGCCGCGGGCGGCGGCGCCATCGTGCTGGATTTCTCCGGCGTCGATTACATTTCCTCGATGGGTCTGCGCAGCCTCATGCTGGCGCGTAAGCAGGCTGACGCGGGCAGCGTCGACGTCGTGATCACCTCGCTGTCAGAGCCGGTGCGCGAAGTCTTTGCCATCAGCCGCTTCGACACACTGTTCAGGCTGTTCGATGAGCCGCTGGCCGCTCTCGCGGCGCTGTCGAGTGATGCGGCCGAGGCCTACCGCAAAGAACAGCCTGTCGCTGCATCCGCTGAGGCAGCCGAACCGGGCGGTCTCGGCGTGCGCTTCTGGGGAACGCGCGGCTCGCTGCCGACAGCACTCGACAGCGCGGCGTTCCGCGAGCGCATCATGGAGGTGTCGCGCCGGGTGCGCGCCGCCCCGGGCGAGAGCGTGGAGTCGCTGGTCAACGCGCTGCCTTTCCACCTCCGTGGAACCTACGGCGGGGAGACTTCCTGCGTGGAGATCGAGAGCGCCCACCCGGAGTACGCAGTCTGCGACATGGGTTCCGGCGCCCGCCGCCTGGCGCTCGACTGCCTGGTAAAGCACGGCGCCGGGGCGCCGCAGGTGTACAACGTGTTCCAAAGCCATGTGCACTGGGACCACATCATGGGCTTCCCCTTCTTCGTCCCCGCCTACATCCCCGGCAACATCGTCCGCATCCACGGCTGTCATGCGGAACTCGAGGCGGCCTACCGTGGGCAACAATCGTCGCCCTGCTTCCCGGTGCACTTCGATGCGCTGGCCAGCACCATCGAGTTCGTCACCCTCGAGCCCGACCGGCGCTATGACATCGGCGGCCTGACGGTGACGCCGTTCCGCCAGGTGCACTCAGATGACTCCTACGGCTATCGCTTCGAGCGCAACGGCCATACGGTGGTCTACTCCACCGACTCAGAGCACAAACTCGACGACCACGCCCATCTCGACTACATCGTGAGCAATTTCAAGGACGCCAACATTGTCGTCTTCGACAGCATGTACTCCCTGGCCGATGCGACCTCGCTGAAAGAGGACTGGGGGCACTCGTCCAATATGGTGGCTGTCGAGCTCTGCCATCAGGCCAATGTCCAGGAGCTCTGCCTCTTTCACCACGAGCCGATTTATTCCGATGCGCAGATCGATACCGTGCTCGAAGAGACCCGCCGGTACGAGGAAATCGCACGCGGCGACGCACGCGCCCTGACCGTCACGGCCTCCTATGACGGCCTGCGTCTTGCGGTCAACGCCGTTAAGACCGGCTGAACCCTTCCCGGAGCAGCATCAGCCGTGCGCAGTCAGACCATCACGCATACCAAGGGAGACTTCGCAACCGCGGCGCCCGGCATCGAGGTCCGCGAGCTGGATATCGCCGCGGCCACCAACGGCGAGTACACCCTCGCTGTTATCCGCATCTCGCCCGAGGGCGCCAGGGTGGATGCGCTGCACCGCCACGACGAGCGTTTCTCTCTGGCTTATGTCCTCAAGGGCTGGCTTGATGTCGAGTTTCAGGCACTGGGGGTGGAGCACCTCGGCCCCGGCACCGTTGTGCCCGCTTTCAACGCGCCTACCCATAGAGAAATCGATGCCGGCGACGGTCTCGAGCTGCTCCTGCTCGTCACGCAGAAACCCATGTGTGACGGGGAAGCTGAGCACATTGTGCTCCTGCGCAAAGACGATGCTCCTGCGCCTGTTGAGGAACCGGCCTGTCGTCACTTCGGTCTGGAGACCCTGAGCGGAGGCCGCATCGCGGCCCGCGCGCTGCGTGCGCCGGGCCTACTGGCGCAGCGCGACAGCAGCCCGGATTTCCACTGTGCCTACATCGCCTCCGGGTGGCTGGAACTGGACCAAGACTCGGCATCCACGCAGCGCCTGCAGGCGGGCGCTGCGCTCGTCAATCAGGTGCATTTTGGCGAGCGACTGCGGACCTGCAGCGACGATCTGCTTGTTATCGAGATAGAAACACCGGCCGCGCGATACCTCTGAGCTTCCTCGTCGGCGCCCGGCTGCCGTTGCCCTCTGCCGCCACACCGTGCATTCCGCCTCGAAAACGCCCTGACGGAAGCGCTGCAGTTTCGGGATAGCCGATGATCGCTGGCTTTCCAACAGGAACACTGAATAAAATATTCAATATTCACCCTCGCAAGCTCGCCGTAAAAAGGACTCACTCCGAGCCTCATGTCCTCACCAGCACACGTGCCGCCCCCGGCTGAACCGCGCGACCGCATCCTCGATGCAGCGCAGGAACGCCTGATCCATTACGGCTATCACAAGACCACCATGGCCGAGATCGCGGAAGACGTGGGTATGTCAGCGGCAAACCTGTATCGCTATTTTGCGAACAAGGAAGAAATCGCCGCGGAATGCGCATCACGCTGCATGAACGAGCGCTTCGAACGACTCCGCCGACACCTCGCCGATCCGCGAAAAAGTGCTGCTGAGAAACTGATGGCCTACGCCAGGGAGCTGGTGGACGACAGCCACGCGCTGGCCGGCAAGGACTCCAAGATAGGCGAGCTGGTGGCGACCATCATGCGCCAACGCCCCGCGCTGGTGCACGAAAAGCTCGCCGTGCATTACGAGCTGATCGGCGGGATCCTGACGGGCGGCATGGCGCGCGGAGAACTGGCGGTCACGGACCTCTCGAGCACCGCTCGCGACATCTACAGCACCCTGATGTTTTTTGACGTACCGCTGTTTGTCGGTCTGTTTGACCGCACGGAGTTCGAGCGCCGGGTCGAAGGTATCGTCAGACTGATCCTGAACGGCCTGCGTCCCCGGAACGCAGCCGAAAACTGAACCCCTAACCCCAGGAAAACCAGCACATGATGAAAGGCTTCGAGGCCGCTTTTGCGAAGTGGGTCGTTAACAACAGGACGGTTGTCATGCTGCTGAGTGCCGCGCTGGTCGGGGGCCTCAGCGTGGGCATGGGTCGGCTTTACTTCGACTCCAGCTATCGGGTCTTTTTCAGCAAGGACAACCCGCAGCTACGTGCGTTCGAAACCATGGAGCGCACGTTCTCCAAAGCCGATAACGTGGTGTTCGTTCTCGCGCCCAGCGACAAAGTGGTGTTCAAGCGCGACACCCTGAAAGCCATCGAAGAGCTCACCACCGAAGCCTGGCAGCTGCCCTACTCAAACCGGGTCGATTCCATCACCAACTTCCAGTTCACCGAGGCGTTCGAAGACGACCTCGTGGTCCGCGACATGGTCAAGGATGCGCCGGACCTCAGCGATGACGCGCTCGCCAAAGCGCGCCAGGCCACCCTGACTGAGCCCGCCCTGCTCGACCGTCTCATTAATAAGGACGCCTCGGTCACCGCGGTCGCGGTCACGGTGCAGATCCCTGATGGTCAACGCACCATGTCGACATTGGAGATCACCGCCTTCGCCCGCGATGTGGTTGCGAAGTTCGTCGAGAAGCACCCGGACATTAATGTCTACCTGACCGGCATGGTGCTCATGGACAACGCCTTCACCGAAACGGCGATGCGCGACTCTACCGTACTTGTCCCGATCAGCTTCGGCATGATGATCGCCATCATCGCGATCCTCGTCGGAGGCTTCTTCGGCACCTTTGCCACCGTAGTCATCATCACCGGCTCGATCCTCGCCTCGCTTGGCGCCGGTGGTTTCCTCGGTTTTCCCATGACCGGCCAGTCGACGTCAGCGCCGATCATCATTCTCACCGTGGCGGTGGCGAACTGCGTCCACCTTCTGACCACCTATCTCCATGACCTGAAGCAGGGCAAGAACAAGGTTGCGGCGATGGAGGAAAGCCTGCGCATCAATCTGCAGCCGGTGTTTCTCGCCAGCATCACGACCGCCATTGGATTCCTCACCATGAACTTCTCCGAAGTGCCGCCTTTCCGGCATCTCGGCAATATGGTCTCGGTCGGCGTCGTGGTCTCTTTCCTGCTGACCGTCACCTTCCTGCCGGCGTTCATGACGCTGGTCCCGGCACGGGCCCGGGCGCAGAAAGAAGATGACTACGGTCGGATGGATCGGCTGGCCGATTTCGTCATCCGCAAGCGTAAGGCCCTGCTGTGGACGTGCGCTGTGGTGATCGTGCTGCTGGTGGCAAACATTCCGCGCAACGAGCTTAACGACAACTTCGTGCACTACTTCGGCAAGTCGATCCCATTCCGCAACGACACCGATTTCATGATGGAGAACCTCACCGGGATCTACATTATCGATGCGTCGCTCAATGCCGGCTCTTCAGGCGGGATCTCCGATCCGAAGTTCCTGAACGATGTCGAGCGCTTTGCACAGTGGGTGGAGCAACAGCCCAAAGTGGTTCACGTCGATCGTTTCACCAACATCATGAAACGACTCAACAAAAACATGCACGCCGACGAGCAGGACTATTACAAGCTGCCTGAAGATCGCGATCTCGCCGCGCAGTACCTGCTGCTCTACGAAATGTCCCTGCCTTACGGCCTTGACCTGAACAACCAGATCAACGTCGACAAGTCGGCCACGCGGGTGTCAATGATCCTGCGCGACATCACCAGCAACGAGATGATTCAGTTCAGCGAGGCCGCGCTGGCCTGGGCCGACGAGAACCTGGAATCTGTTGAGGAAACCAGCGTTGCGGGCACCATCCTGATGTTCTCCCACATCGGTTACCGCAACATCCGCGCCGTTCTGTTCGGCAACAGCGTCGCGCTGATCCTCATTTCCGGGATCCTCATCGTCTCGCTGCGCTCGCCACGGATCGGCGTCGTCAGCCTGCTGCCTAATCTTGCCCCCGCTGCCGTCAGCTTCGGGCTCTGGGGGATCTTCGACGGAGAGGTCGGTCTGTCACTGTCTCTGGTCGTCGGCATGAGCTTCGGCATCATTGTCGACAACGCCGTTCACTTCCTGTCGAAGTACCTGCGCGCCCGGCGTGAAAAGGACCTCGATCCGACGGCCGCCGTGCGCTATGCGTTCCGCACCGTCGGTCGGGCACTCACCATCACCACCAGCACTCTGGTGGTGGGCTTCGGTGTGCTGGCGACATCCGCCCTGGAGCTGAATTCGGGGATGGGCCTGCTGGCTGCGGTGATCATCGGTATCGCCCTGCTCGGTACGTTCTTCCTGTTACCCCCACTGATCATGAAAATTGAGGAGAAAGACATCCATGCGTCATCCAACGACAGCCCTCACGGCCCTGCTGGTCGTCCTGTTGCCGCTTAGCAGCCCGGCAGAAACACCGGAAGAGAAAGGCCTCGCTATCGTGCAGGAAGCGGACCGCCGGGATACCGGCTGGGTCGACGCGACTGCTGCGATGAAAATGACTCTGCGCAATGCCCAGGGCGAAACCAGCGACCGCGAAATCCGCCTGAAAACGCTCGAGGTGACAGACGACGGCGACAAGAGCCTGTCGGTCTTCGACTCGCCCAAAGACATCAAGGGCACTGCTTTTCTGAGCTACACCCATGCGCTGACGCCGGACGACCAGTGGCTCTACCTGCCCGCGCTCAAGCGCGTGAAGCGCATCGCGTCGGCCAACAAATCAGGCCCCTTCATGGGCAGCGAATTCGCCTACGAGGACCTGACCTCTCAGGAGGTGGAGAAATACACCTACAAGTTTCTGCGTGAGGAAGCCCTCAACGGCCGCGATTGCTTCGTGATCGAGGCCTTTCCGGTGTATGAAAATTCTGGCTACACCCGGCAGGTCGTCTGGCTCGACAAGGAGATGTATCAGGCCGTTAAAATCGATTTCTACGATCGCAAGGACGCGCTGCTCAAGACGCTGGAAAGTTCCGACTGGAAACAATACCTGGATCAGTTCTGGCGCCCCGGCCGCATGAACATGGTCAATCACCAGACCGACAAGAGCACTGAGCTGCTGTGGGACTCCTATGAGTTTAAAACGGGCCTGGACGACCGCGATTTCGACCAGAACACGCTGAAACGTACGCGCTGATCGCAATCAGTTACCGCACGGGATGATATCGATGGACCGATGGAGAACACACTGATGAACCCGCTCCATCGAATCATCTACATCAGCCTGGCGAGCACCCCGTTTTCGGATGAAGCGCGCGAGGCCCTGCTAGAAAAAGCACGCGACCACAACCGCTCACGCAGCATCACCGGTGTGCTGCTGTGCGCAGGCGATAAATTCATGCAATGCCTGGAGGGGCCTGCGCGCGCGGTGACCGATCTCTACCGGCGCATTGAATCCGACCCTCGTCATCACGGCGTCGTGCAGATGCATGTCGGCGAGGGCCAGGAGCGCATCTTCTCCGACTGGTCGATGGCCTGCCGCACCACGTCAGAAGAGGACTTCGAAGCCCTGTATCGCGAACTGCGCGCCCCCGGGGCCAGGGGAGACGAGCTCCCGCGCGCCATGCTGCGCGTGTTCTGGGATTACAGTCGGCGCGAAATGAACGACTGAGCTGCAACGCGCGGCGGTGCGTGTGCCGCCGCCGCTCCTTCAGCAGCAGATCCGTTGACCTGAGCGGCGCGTACCGCTTGAATCCTGTCTCTTGTTTACCGAATGGAGGTCCGGCGTCGTGCACACTGGTTTTTCTGACGCAGAGCGCGCTTTCCAGGCAGAGGTCCGCAGCTTCCTGCAGAAAGCCTTCACCCCCGACATGCGCGCCCGCATGGCGGCGCCGGACACCTATAAGTCCGGGATGACCGCCTGGATCCAGCGTCTCAATGAACAGGGCTGGGCTGCGCCCGGCTGGCCACAGGCCTGTGGCGGCACCGGCTGGAGCGACACCCAGCGCTTCATCTTCGACCACGAGCGCTCGGCGCTCGAGATCCCGGATGTGTTTCCCTTCGGACTCAAAATGGTCGGCCCGGTCATCTACACCTTTGGTTCGGATGATCAGAAGGCCACATTCCTGCCCCGCATCCTCTCGGCTGAGGACTGGTGGTGCCAGGGGTACTCTGAACCCGGCGCGGGCTCCGACCTGGCATCCCTGAAAACCCGCGCAGTGCGCGACGGCGATGACTATGTGGTCAACGGCGCCAAGATCTGGACCAGCTATGCGCACCTCGCCGACTGGATGTTCTGCCTGGTGCGCACCGACACCGAAGCGGCCCGCCCGCAGCAGGGGATCAGCTTCCTGCTGATCGACATGACTACGCCCGGGATTACGGTGAATCCGATCATCTCTATCGACGGGCACCACAGCCTGAACGAGGTCGAGTTCCGCGACGTCCGGGTCCCGATAGGGAATCTGATCGGGGACGAAAACAAGGGCTGGACCTATGCAAAAGCGCTGCTCAGCCACGAGCGCACGGCGATCGCGGGGATAGCCGACAGCAAGCGCGAGCTCGCCCGCATCAAACGTCTGGCCCACTCAGAGCTGAAGGACGGCGAGCCGCTCATTGCCGACCTCGACTTTCAGCGCCGCCTGGCTGACGTCGAACAGGAGCTGATGGCGCTCGAATACACCGAGCTACGCGTCCTTGCATCCGTCGCAAGCGGCGGGGCGCCCGGTGCGGAATCGTCGGTACTGAAGATCAAAGGCACGGAGATCCAGCAGGCGCTGCAGACGCTGCTCATGGATATCGCCGGGCTGTACGGCGGCGCCCTCGCTGAAGACCTGCCGGCAGAGGTGCTGGATCACGATTTCGGCGATCAGGCGCGGGTGCGCTACATGTACGGTCGCGCGGCTTCCATATACGGCGGCTCGAACGAGGTACAGAAAAACATCATCGCCAAAGCGATCCTCGGTCTCTAGGGGTACGGCATATGGATTTCTCTCTCAACGAAGAGCAGACGCTGCTTAAAGACAGCGTCACCCGATACCTTGAGTCCAATTACGATTTCGCCGAGCGGCGCAGGATTGCCGGCACCGCATCAGGCTTCAGCACAGAGCACTGGCAGCAGTTTGCCGAGTTCGGCTGGCTGACTGTACCGATCGCTGAGTCCTTGGGCGGCTACGGCGGGCGCATCGAGGATACAGCGCTCATGATGGAAGCCTTTGGCCGCGCGCTGGTGCTGGAACCCTTCAGGGACACCATTCTGCTCGCTGGTCAGCTCATCGCCCGCAGCGGCAATGCTGCTGCGGTGGAAAGCGTCCTGCCCGCGATCATGGCCGGTGAACATCAGGGCGCGCTCGCGGCCCACGAACGCCACGGCCGGCAGAACCTGTGTCACGTCGAAACCCGCGTGGAGCGGCGCGGAGAGCATTGGCTCCTTAACGGGAGCAAGGCTCTGGTCAGCAACGGCGCTGCAGCTGACAGTCTCGTGGTCACCGCGCGAGAGACCGGGGCGACCCGCGACTCTGCAGGCATCAGCCTGGTTCTCGTCCCTGGCGACCTACCGGGCGTCAACCGCCAGGCGGTGCCGATGATGGACGGCAGCCGCGCCGCACAGATCACCTTCGATAACGTGACCCTGTCGGCTGACGCGGTGCTCGGTGCGCCCGGCTGCGGCTGGGCACTGCTGGAGCCCGTGGTCCAGGAAGCACGTATCGCCAGCTGCGCGGAGGCTCTCGGCATTATCGAAATCCTCGGCGAAAAAACCGTGGAATACGCGCGAACGCGCAGCCAGTTCGGGACGCCCATCGGCAGTTTTCAGGCCCTGCAGCACCGCATGGTCGATATGTTCATCGCCGCGCAGCAGTCGCGCTCCATGCTCTACCGCGCCATCTGCGAATACCAGCAGGACGAGGACTCCGCGCCGGCGACGCTCGCCGCCATGAAATCATTCATCGGGCGTCGCGGCCGTGAGGTTGGCGCCGAAGCCATTCAGCTGCACGGTGGCATGGGGATGACTGACGAACTCGACATCGGTCACTACGCGAAACGCCTGATGATGCTCCACCAGCTGTTCGGCGACAGCGACGCGGCGCGGGCCGAGTTCTGTGCCCGGAGCTACGCCGCCTGAGACGGATTTCCCGGTTGCACCTTGTCGTTCATGATCGATCGCGAACCAACGCCGAAGTCGCGCGCTGGATTCAACGTACTCGCCCCAGCCCAGAAGACCAGGTAACCAGGCGCGCTTCCGGAATCCCGGGAGCGCTTGTTCTGGAAGACTTCTGGATCCACAAAGCCGCCATGTACCGGGCCATCGCGGTTTGCGGGCCGGAGGTCTCAACCACCTGCGTCAGCACCCTGGCAAGGGACCTCGTGTCGCAGACAACCGCTGTACCAGATGCTGTCTGCTGAGCAACGGTTGGCGTGAGGTGCGGCCAGCAAACTGCTACCACGCGCTCCAGTGTCTGTTTCGAGGGCGCTGTCATCGAGGTTCGCCGGATGTTCATAGGCCCAGGATTCTACGGACCACAGATGAAAGCTCTGTGACAGGAAAGCCTTCTGGCGCTCACAGACACTCGCTGGCTGAACGCTGTCATAATCCTGTAATGAACGCTTGCCTGTGATCCCAGCCGGCTCGGCTGGGGCAACCAGTCGTTCAAAATATCCATGCTCTTTCGCTTTTGAAAACAAATTGTTACGGCTGCGCTGAACTACATTGCACCGCATCAAGAGCGACTGAGCTGCCGTCGCAGTCGATGCCAGCTTCCCAGGCACCACGTTTGAGAGATCCGGAATGGAAATACTGAGCTACCGAAAACCGCTGTTGGCCGGCGTTATGGTCGCAGCCCTGTCTGGCGCGGTGTCCAGCGTCGCTCAGACGCCAGTCGACGCCGTGACCACGGCGGGAACCCAACGCATCGAAGAAAACGCCGAAGCGCAGGAAGCAGTCGACATCCTCAGCGACGCGGTCAGCGATCTCGCCGCTGAGTACAAGCAACTCAGCAAGGTCGTTGAAGGCCTGGAGGTCTACAACGGCCTGCTGCAGAAGCAGGTCGACAACCAGAACGCCGAAATCAACGCGCTGAATGACTCGATCGGGAAAGTAGCGCTTATCGAACGCCAGATCGTGCCGCTGATGGTGCAGATGGTCGAAACTCTCGACGCCTTCGTCGCGCTCGATGTGCCTTTTCTGCTGGAAGAGCGCAGCGGACGGGTGGCGCGCCTGCGCGCCATGATGGAGCGTTCGGATGTCACAGCGGCCGAAAAGTTCCGCCGCATTCTGGAAGCGTATGAAATCGAAAATGATTACGGCCGCACCATTGAGGCCTACAAAGGTTCTCTCGATCTGGACGGCGCCAAGCGCGAGGTCAATTTCCTGCGTGTCGGGCGCGTTGCGTTGCTCTATCAGAACGACGGCGGCGAGCTGACCGGGGCCTGGGATACGGCAAGCCGGAGCTGGCAGACCCTGGCACCCGAAACCTATCAGCGGGAGGTCGCCGCAGGGCTCAAAATTGCGCGTAAACAGACTGCGCCGGATCTTCTCGTTCTGCCGGTCGCTGCGCCGAACGGAGGTGTCCAATGAGCGCCCGCAAGCTCCTGCTGCGCACGGCCCTGCTTCTCGGCCTGACCACACCCCTGCTTGCCACCGCAGCGCCTGGTGATGCGCTTTCGCTCGACCAGCTGCTCGAGCAGGTCAAAGCCGGCCGCGTGCGCGATTCTGAAGAGAACAAAGCGCGACAGAAACAGTTCATGGCCGACAAGTCTGCGCAGGCCGCGCTCATTGCTGAAGCCAAGCGTGCACGCACCGAGCAGGAAAGCCGTTCCAAAACGCTCGAATCCAGCTTCGACGCCAATGACGCGCGTATCGCCGAGCTTGAGGTGGCGTTGAAAGAGCGCCTCGGCTCACTGAAGGAGCTGTTCGGAGTACTACAACAAGCGGCCGGCGACGCGCGCGGTCAGTTCGAGAGCTCGCTGACCCAGGTCCAGTACCCGGAACGCTCGGCATTTCTCGAAGACCTCGCGCAGAAAATGGGTCAGACCAGCCGCCTGGCTTCAATTGAAGAGATAGAGCAGCTGTGGTTTGAGCTGCAGCGGGAGATGACCGAGTCCGGCAAGGTCTCGCGCTTCAAAACCAAAGTCATTACTGCCGGCGGCGAAGAAGTCGAACGCGACGTCGTGAGGGTCGGCGCGTTCAACGTGGTGTCAGACGGCAAGTACCTGCAGTTCGTGCCAGAGACCGGACATCTGGTTGAACTCGCCCGTCAGCCCCAGCAGCGCTACCTAGACCGCGTCAATGGGCTGGAGAGCGCGCAGAGCGGATTCGCGCCGTTTGGCCTGGACCCTTCGCGGGGACAGATACTGTCACTTCTGGTGCAGGCGCCTGACCTGAAGGAGCGCATCGCCCAGGGTGGCGTCGTAGGCTATGTCATCATCGGTCTGGGCGCGCTGGCGCTGCTGATCGCGCTGGAGCGTCTGCTCACCCTGAGCCTCACCGCCTTACGTGTCGGCGCACAGGCACGTCGGCCGGATCAGCCCGGCAACAATCCGCTGGGCCGGATCCTTCAGGTCTATCAGGGCAACAGGGCGGCGGACGTCGAAACCCTCGAGCTCAAGCTTAGCGAAGCCATCCTGAAGGAAACACCGCGCATCAACCGGATGCTTATGTTTCTAAAGATCATCGCTGTCGTCGCGCCGCTGCTCGGACTGCTCGGCACCGTGACCGGCATGATCATCACCTTCCAGGCCATCACCCTGTTCGGCACGGGCGATCCGAAACTCATGGCCGGCGGTATTTCCACTGCCCTGGTGACAACCGTTCTCGGTCTCTGCGTTGCCATTCCGACGGTGCTGCTGCATACCCTGGTCGCAACCCGTGCGCGCCGCCTGACCCAGGTTCTTGAAGAGCAGGCGGCAGGGATGATCGCCAGCCAGGCGGAACAACACGCCGCACAGACCGCCTGAGCACACCTTGGAAGCGCTTTTCTATTACTTCCCCGCACTGCACGCAGTGCGGGAATTTCTTGAACTGGGCGGCCCTGTGCTCATGTGGATAGCCCTGCTCACGCTGATCATGTGGTCCCTGATCCTGGAGCGCATGCTGTACTTCGCCGTGCGCTTCAGACGCACCGCGGCAGACTGCATCCAGCAATGGAACAGCCGCCCGGAGCGTCGCTCGTGGAACGCGCGGCAGGTGCGCGAATACCTCATCTCAGTTGCCAGCCAGGAGCTCGAGCGCAACCTGCCGCTCATAAAAACCTGCGTGGCGCTGTGTCCCCTGCTCGGCCTACTGGGCACCGTGACCGGGATGGTCGAGGTATTCGAGGTAATGGCGCTGTCCGGCTCGGGCAACCCGCGCTCGATGGCAGCCGGCGTATCCAAAGCCACCGTGCCCACCATGGCCGGTATGGTGGCCGCCCTGTCCGGCGTGGCCATGAGCGCCTGGCTGCAGCGCCGGGTCGCCCGCGAGCGCGAACTGCTCGGCGAGCACCTGACGATGGACCACTGAATCCGGAGACTCTCTGATCATGAGAAGACCACTCGCCCGCTCCGCCGCTGAGGAAGACGATTCCGCGATCGACATCACCCCGATGCTCGATGTCGTTTTCATCATGCTGATCTTTTTCATCGTGACCGCAACCTTCGTCAAAGAGGCCGGAATCGACGTCAACCGACCCGATGCGCCCACCGCCGTCAAGCAGGAAAAGGCCAACATCCTGATCGCCATCGACGCGAATAATGAGATCTGGATTGACCGCCGCAATATCGACGTGCGCGCCGTGCGTCCGAATATCGAGCGGCTCCACGCCGAAAACCCTCAGGGTTCGGTCGTCATCCAGGCAGACAAGGAGTCGAAGACCGACACCCTGATCAAAGTCATGGATGCCTCGCGCGCAGCCGGCGTGTTCAACGTTGCCATCGCGGCCAACGACGACTGAACACAGAGCTCATGAGCGCCTTCACCCAGCCTGAGCTGTCCAGCGACCGGGGATTCCTGCCCCGTCTTGCGCTGGGCCTGATTGCGGCCGCCGCGGTGACGCTGCTGCTGTTCTGGGTCATGCAATACCTGATCGCCACGGCCGACCGCAGTCTCGATGAAGCCAAACGCGGCAGTCTGCTCGACTTTGTGCGGGTCAAGCGCGCAGAGGTCGTCGAGCGCAAACAGACCAAGCCAGACAAGCCACCGCCGCCCAAAGCGCCCCCGCCCGAACCGCCGGCACCGCAGCTCGATAAGCTCAAACCGACGGCGGAGAAGATCGCTGTCGGCAGCGCGCCGGTTGAAACCGAAATCGAACTCACCGGCGGTGGGTTCAGCCTCGGGGTGGGTGAAGGCGATTACCTGCCTATCGTTAAGGTTGCCCCGATCTACCCGCAGCGCGCGCTCTCGCGCGGGATGGAGGGCGAGTGCGTGGTGGCGTACACGGTGACCCGTGCCGGAACCACGCGGGATGCAGCCGCCGTTGAGGGGCAATGCGACCGCCTGTTCGAAAAAGCCTCGGTCGCTGCCGCACTCAAGTTCAAGTACAAGCCGAGAGTGGTCGACGGCGAGACCGTCGAAGTTCCCGGCGTGCGCAACAAGTTCACCTATCGCCTGGAGGACTGATCGGCGTGCAGCTGAAAATCTTACTGCTGTGTGTCGCAGCAGCTCTGGCCGGCACGTCGCTCACGTCGCCCGCCGCAGAAGATCAGAAAACCAAGCAGACCGCGGCGCTCAGCCAGCCCGTCTACGATGCGCTTAAGGAGGCGCAGGAGCTCATCGAGAGCAAGCAGTACAGCGGGGGACTAGCGATCCTCGAGAAGCTGCGTAGCAAGGGTAAGCGCTCCGCATACGAAACCGCCCAGATCTGGAATCTGACGGCGTACGCCCATTACCTGCAGGAAAAATACCCTGCCGCCATCAAGGCGTACGCCGAGGTGCTCGCGCAGCCCGAGCTGCCGGAGGCCCTGGTGCAGAGCACGCTGAAGACCCTGGCTCAACTTTATTTCACGGTTGAAGATTACAAACAGGCGCTCTCCACCGTGGACCGGCTGATGGCGGCGCTGGCTGATCCCAGCCCGGATATCTACATGCTGAAGGGCCAGGCGCACTTTCAGCT
This sequence comes from Gammaproteobacteria bacterium, assembly GCA_038116745.1. Taxonomy (GTDB): domain Bacteria; phylum Pseudomonadota; class Gammaproteobacteria; genus JAYODW01. The sequence goes on along the minus strand of JAYODW010000023.1, from coordinate 44,395 downwards.
CGGCGAGTTCAAGCAGGCGCTCGGGCCGATCAAAACGGCGCTCAAGAAATACCGCGCCGCCGGCAAACAACCGCGGGAGAACTGGCTGCTGCTGCTGCGCGTTTGCTACTACGAACTTAAAGACTTCGAAAACATGATCGCGGTCGTCAAGGAGCTGATCGAGCTCTATCCGAAAGACCAGTACGTGCTGACGCTGGCGGGGGTGTACAGCGAGCTGGGGGACACCACGCGCCAGCTTGCGCTGACCGAGACCCTGTACGACAGTGGCCGGCTCAAAGACGCCGCGCAGCTCGTCAACCTGGCGAATCTACACCTGCTGCACAACGTGCCCTACAAGGCCGCCCAGGTCCTGGAGCGCGGCATGCAGGACGGGCTGATCAAAACCGACGAGCGCAACCTGCGCCTGCTGTCGCAGGCCTGGTACCAGGCGCGCGAGGACGAACGCGCTATTCCCCCCCTGCAGCAGGCGGCCAACATGTCCAGCGACGGCGAACTCTTCGTCCGACTGGCGCAGTCCTATCTCAATCTCGACCGCTGGGAAGAAGCGGTCAGTGCGGTCGAGCAAGGCCTTGCCCGCGGCGGTGTACGGCGTCCGGACACGGCGAATCTGATGCTCGGCATGGCGCTGTTCAATCTGCGCCGGCTGGAAGCCGCGGAAAAAGCGTTTACCGTCGCAGCCGACGACAAGCGCAGCAGCAAGGCAGCCAGGCAGTGGCTCAGCTATCTGAGCAGTGAACTGTCCCGCGATGAAAGCCTGAACCAGGTTGTGCCTGCGGCCGAGCAGCGCAGCGAGGACGCAGTGCTGCAGAATCTGTGACGTTTTTATCCATTCCCTTCAACGGCGCGGACGCGCAGGCTGGCTCTTTTCACTCTCTAGTGCAGCCGGTGTAACTGCGTTCGTCAGCCGCCGCATCAGATTTTCGCTGCCCGTCCTGCTCCGTCCCACGCAGGACGCACCCGTTCATTCCTGCCGTAGGGCATCGAGCTGACTTCTCGTTGGGCCAATCCATTGCAGACCGGAGCGATGAGTTGCGTTAACGCGCAGTCAGCGGCGCGGTTCCGCTACCACGCGAAAAACGCCGCTGAAAAAGGCGTCAGACCAGCCAACCTGTAGCCAGACCGCTCGGTTTACCAACCGCGCTCCCCAGGCGCCGGCGGGTCCTCCGGCGTCCCAGCGAAACACTGGGCAATGGACATCCACGCCTTCGCCGGGGCACCGACCACGTCAAGACTGACCTCTGCAATATTCCGGCCCTGCGTTACGACGTGGCAGAAATCCACGGCAGCGCCGCTGATGCGATTGTCCGCCTGCACGTCGTTCCAGCTCCACAGCGACCCTGAGGGCGCCGTCAGCTCTACTCGAGGCGGCGGCCCGGGCGGCTCGAGACCACGGTTGGCGAATGTCCAGCCGTAGGTATTGACGCCCAGAACCGCGATGTGCCGGATGCGGTCGAAAGCCGGGCGGCGCACCCGCATCAGGTCGTAGACATCCTGACCGTGCGCCCAGGTTTCCATCAGGCGCGCCGTCGCTGCCGAGCGCACGCTCATGTCAGGGCCGACCCAGCGCATACGCTGGCGCGGCTCGCAGCTGGCGAACAGATCGCACAGACGCAGAAGTCCCCGCATCCAGCTATCGAGCAGCGTGTGGCCTTCCCCCGGTGCCTGGTCCAGCGTTTCCACGCCGGAGGTTCTGGGCGCGCCGGCCTCGCGCGCAACCCGGCGCGCCGCCATGATTGAATCGAAGCGCTCGGGCGCGCTGATCGCGAGGAAGTTGAACCAGTCGCCAACCATGAGATGCTGCAGCACCTCGCTCACGGTCCACTGCTTGAACGGTCCCGGACGCGTCCAATCCGACGCTGCGAGGCCGGCAATAAACGCGTGCAGCGCGGCGCCCTCCGCCCGCAGGTCCGCTGACAGGTCCGACATCACCATGACGGCGCCCTCAGCCTGCGCCGGCCGCCCTTCGCGACCAGCTGCGCTCCCGATAATCCGCTGTCGCAAGCAGCAGTGAGCTCAGGCATCGAAAGTCGCACCGATCGCTGCCGTGTCGTTGTATTCACGGACGTAGCTGAGCTGTCCGCTCGAGGCGAAACGGAATTCCCACATGAAGGCCATATCACAGCACCGTCCGGTCGGCACGGCAGTGCCGTTTTTCTCCACGCCGCTGGCTGCCAGGGTCTGCGACCCCGGATCGAAAATGAAGTGTATGAATTCAAGCTCACCGATCACCCAGTTCGCGGCGAGCTCCGCAAGATAGCGTTCGAGGCCGGCGCGCCCCTCGTAACGTCCGCCGAACGGAACATGCGCCGGGAGAAAATTCTCCCAGGCAAAATCGTCGGCGAGCATTGCCGTACAGGCTGGAAAATCAGTCAGCAGACGTTGCAGGAATAACTGCGCTGTTGCGATGGCCTCGGCTTTATCCACGGTTTACTCCTTCCGCTGTGCTACCGCGGAAAAGATACCGGACTCGGGCACTGCCTGCGCCACCCGTCAGGCCGGCCCGCCATCAGTTCAATAAAACGCGTTGATCTCCTGGCCCAGCGTAAAGGCCTCATTAGCCCAGGCCGGGTAGATCACGTCGGTCACGTTGCAGACGTGCGCCGCACTGGTCCTCAGGTCACGCCAGCAGCGCTCGAGGCGGTTGGTCGACCACACGGCCGCAGAGCCGGCGCGGTTCATCAGATGGTCAACCGATTTCAGCACGCGCTGGACCGCGCGCACCTGATTACGCCGGAACTCAAGCCGCCTGCCCGGCGTGAACCGAATGCCAGCCGCGGCATCAGCCACCATTTGCTCCACCATCGCGTCGAGATGCGCGATCCCCGCAGCAAGATCAGCTTCCGCATCGGCCAGAGCCTCCTGCTGAAACGGGTCGCGGGTGCCGACCGTGCCGGAAATAGACACGCGCGATTCGAGCTGCTCGCGGTAGGCGTCGATAGTGCTTTCCGCAATACCGAAGGTTGCCGACGCAATGGCGGCGGAGAACACCCCACCGAAAGGCAGGTGGTACATCGGATTGCCAGGCTGGCGATCGTTGTAGGCGCCCTCGCACATGGCGAAGTGCTGGACCGTGCGGTAGTCCGGCACGAACATATCTTTCACCCGCACGTTCTTGCTGCCGGTCCCCATCAGACCCATCACGTTCCACGAGCCTTCCACGATCTCGTAGTCACCGCGCGGCAGAAACAGATGCAGCGGCGCAGGCGGCATGATGATCTCGCCGGCGTCGTCTACGGTCATCGCACCGAGCACAACCCAGCGACAGTGGTCCGTGCCAGTGGAATACGGCCATTCCCCGTTAAGCACAAAGCCACCCTCCACCGGTTTAGCAGTACCCAGGGGAGCGTACGGTGAAGCGACCCAGGTCGTGTGGTCCGTGCCATAGATCTCTTCCTGCAGCCTGGGGTCGACGAGCGCGATCTCCCACGGATGAATCCCGACCACGCCGGCCACCCAGCCCACTGACGGGTTATATTTTGCCGCGGTCCGCACCCAGGCAAAAAAATCCGGCAGGCTCGCTTCGAAGCCGCCGCGCTCCCGACTCTGCAGCAGGCGCATGCCGCCCGTGCGCCGCAGCGCCTCGACCGCACGGTCGGTCAGCTTGCCTGCGGCATCGCAGGGCGCGTGCTCTTCACGCAGCACCTCGGCCTCGTCGATGACCGCCTGAACACATTGATGCATGACCGCCTCTCCTAGTTGTTCTGTACGAAATCGATAACCAGGCGGTTGAATTCGGCAGCGTGCTCAATCATCGCCCAGTGACCGCAGCGGTTGATAAGCACCATGCGCGAATTCGGGATATGCGTGACAAGGTGCAGGGTGTGCTCGAAGTGCACTACGCGGTCATCGCGGCCGTGGATGAGCAGGCTCGGCGCCTTGATTCCCATCAGGTCATCGAACGATGCGAACTTGGGCACCGGCCAGCCTTTAGGCAGCCCGGAAAGGAAATTCTTCAGATGCTCAGGCTGCGCGGCCGCGGCTTCGGCCCGCTGGCTGCAGAGCTCCTCAGTGGCGTACTTCTTCTCAAAGCACATGATGTCGACCAGTTTCTGCATGGTCTTCGTCGAAGGCTCCCGATACGCCTCGACGAGCACTTTCAGTCCTTCGCTCGGTCCGTCCCCAGCCCCGAACAGGCGCGGACCCCGGTTCAGCGCAGCGCCCATGGTGATCAGATGCGAAACCCTGTCCGGGTGTTCGGACGCCAGTCGGATCGTGGTACAGCCGCCCATCGAGTTACCGACCACAGCCGCCTTGTCGATGCCGAGCGCGTCCATGAACTGCACCGTCGCGTCAACATGCTCCAGCTTGTCGACCGGGCACGGGTCCGATGCTCCCCATCCCGGCATATCGACTGCCAGCACGCGGAAATGCTGCGACAGGCCTTCGAGGTTGCCCGAAAAATTACTCCACCCGGTTGCTCCCGGGCCGGAGCCGTGCAGCAGGATCAGGGGATGCCCCGAACCCGCCTCGTGATAGTGGAGGTTCCAGTCCGCGGTGCGCACGGTACGACTGCTAGATTCACGCGTGATGCTCATGTTCGATTTCCTCGAATTTTCGATGGCCGCCTGGCGGCAGTTCAGGACAGTCCGGCAACAACTTCCGCAGGAGGTTTGTGACCCCAGATGCTGAGGCGGTCATAGGTCTGCACTTCCCAGCTGGCGTCGTCTTCTATGAGGCGCCCTTCGGCACCGAATTCAATGGCAAATCCTGACGGCGTCTTGACGTAGAAGGAAAACATCAGGTCGTTGGGGTGCATGCCCATCGTTGACTCAAGCGGCAGGCGGGCCGCCAGTACCCGGTCGTAGGCCAGCCCGACATCAATTCGATTGTTCACCTCGAGCATCAGGTGATGCAGTTTCTTCGGGTAGGGGAACGCAGCAAACGCGACCGTGTGATGACGGCCGTTGCAATGCATGAACGCCGCGTCCATCAGCATGCCGGGCGCGATTTCCTGCTGGATGTAGTCGCTCAGACGGAAGCCGAGCAGCTCGTAGAACGGCCTCATGGTCGCGTGTGCCGCTGGGAAAAACGTATGGCCCAGGCCACCGTTAGCGGTAAAAAAACCGGAAGACACCAGGTCGGAGTGAAACGGCGTCGCCGCGCGCGCGAGGTCGACATAGAGCTCGATCCGACTGCCCCGAGGATCAGTCGTGGCAAATAGCCGCCTGACGGCGCGACTTGCTGCGGTCTGTGCGTCGCAGGCATCAACCGCATTACCCGCGCCACGCAGGCGCTCAACAATCGCCTCAAGGCCTGCATCGTCACCGCAGTCATAACCGACGTAACACATGTCGTCCGCTGAGCCCTGTGTGATCAGGATGCGCTGGGCGCGGTCATCAATGCGCAGGCCGAGCTGTCCGGTATGACTGCCCTCAGCACGCTGCAGCCCCAGGATTTCAACCGCGAAATGCTCCCAGGCTGGCAAATCTGACGCCTCTATTCCCAGGTAGCCGAGTTCCAGCACGCTCGTCATGTCATAACCCTCCCCTACAGGTCTGTGCGTGTGATCGCTGCGAGGAGCGGAAGGTAAGACGAGTTTTTCCATAAAACAAATTAATATGCTTGATATTCAGTATCAGTTTTATTGATTTCATGAGCGGTCTGCCACGTAACCTCGATCTGAATCTCCTGCTGATTTTCGACGCTCTATGGACGGAGCGCAGCGTGAGCCGGGTGGCACGACGGATCCACCGCACGCAGTCCGCAGTCAGCCTGGCGCTGGAGCGACTGCGCACGAGCTTTGAGGACCCCTTGTTCGTGTGGAACGGACGCGAAATGCAGCCGTCCGCGCGAGCAGCCGCGCTCGCGCCAAGGGTCCGCATGATCCTGAGTCAGGTCAACGAGGCGCTGGATCTGACCTTTGAGGACCCCCGCCTGGCCCGCCGGGAGATCACCATCGCCACCGCGGATTACATCGACTGGCTACTTGGCGCCAAACTGATGCACTGCCTGGAAAACGACGCGCCGAACCTGACCATCTACCTGGTCGACGTCAAGCCGTTCATGGCCGGCGGGCGCCGACCGACTGAAACAGAGCTGTTCATCGTGCCGCGGGACGCCATCAATACCGCGCGGATGTCGCACGCCACCCTGTTCCGCGACCGCTACGTCTGCGTCGCAGCCCGTGATAATGAGAAGGTCTACGAAGGCATGCCGGTTGAGGAATTCATCGGCATTCCCCAGGCAACTTACACCGCCTCGCCCGGTGTGCTGGCCAGCCATGAAACGCGTCACCTGGCCGATCTCGGGATCCGTTATCGCAATCGGATCCTGACCCCGCACTACATGGCGCTACCGATGATCGTCTCAGAGTCAGGCGCGGTGGCGATCATGCAGGAGCGCCTGGCGCGCTTCATGTGCCGCCAGATCCCGGTCAAGCTGGTCACCCCGCCGGTGGATTACCCGGAACTTGAGATCAATCTGTACTGGGATCCGAATTTCGACGCCGATCCCACCCACCAATGGCTCAGAGAAAGGATTATCGAGGTGAGCGCTACGCTGCCGCCCCTGCCGACCCGCTGAGGTTCAAGGCCCCCGGAGCCCGCCGGAACGAGGACGTTCCCTCACCAGATCCCCCGCATCTTCTCAGCGTACTCGCGACTGAGCGCTCGGGCCTCGCTATCACCGCCGACGGCACGGGGCGTGATCAGCACCAGCAGTTCAGTGCGCACCTTGGAGTCGGCGGTCTGACCGAACAGCTTGCCGAGGACCGGAATGCTGCGCATGACGGGCACGCCGCTTTCCCCGCCCGAAGCGGCTTCACGGATGAGTCCGCCGAGCACTATCGTCTGGCCGCTCTGGACCGCCACGGTGCTGGTAATACTGCGCCGCACGATAGTCGGTGCGTTCAGCTCAGAGGATTTGGTTTCGGCCGCCTCGCTGACTTCCTGATTGACCTCCATCGTCACCAGACCGCCCGCGTTGACTCGCGGAGTCACCTCGAGGGTCACGCCGGTGTTGCGGTACTGGATCTGGTTGACCGTACGGGCGTTGGAATCAATGTTGCTGGTAGCCTCAGAAGTCGGCACCGGGATCTCATCACCGACGTTGATCGTCGCGGTCTGGTTGTCCAGCACCATCAGCGATGGCGAGGAGAGAATCTTGAGCTCGGATTCGGAATCGAGCGCGTTCAGCACCACCCGCACATCGTCCACGCCATCAAGCACCGCGTAGGAGAAACCCGGCGCCAGCCTGTTTACCCCGGCATCACCCAGGTCGAGGATCCCGATCCCGGACTTGGAATCACCGAAACCATTCTTGAAATACCACTCGACCCCGTACTGCAGTTTCTTTTCAAGGGAGACCTCGATAATCGACGCTTCGACGAGCACCTGCAGAGGCACGATATCGAGCTTGCGCACCGCGGCGAGAATGATCTCGTACTCACGCGGCGTGGCCATGACCACCAGCGCGTTGTTGGTCTCATCCGGAATGATGCGCACGTCTTCACCGACCGATACCGCCACCCCAGCGCCGGACCGTGTGCTGCTCGCCGCGGCGCTCTTTGAGCGCTCTGCCTTGTCTGCAGCTTTGTCTGCTCTCGACGCGACGGTTTCCGCGCGGTTACCTGGCGCCAGTTCCACCGGCCGGCGGGTCGCCGACTTGCCGTCCTTGGCAAATACTTCGCTCAGAATTCCAGCAACTTCGGCAGCTTTAGCGTTCTGCAGGCGGATCACATAGAGGTTCGGGTCCAGTGAATCGCCGGGGATGTCGAGACGTCTGATCCAACGTCCGATCTCTGACAACGCGTCAGAGGATGGAGAGATGGCCAGCAGGGCACTGATCCGATCAATCTCCACCAGGCGCACCAGGCCATTCATGAATTTACCCTGCTCATCGCCCAGAGCTTCGCCGAGCTCTTTCATGACATCCGACGGTGCAGCGTGCTCGATCCGATAGAGGCCGACCGACATACCCTCCATCCAGTTGACGTCGAACGTTGCAATCGTATCGGCGTAACGCCGCTGCTCCGCCGCGGTGCCGGACAGGATGAGCAGATTACGCAGGGTGTCAGCGTAGACCACTGCCTCCTCACCCGCGAGCGGGGCGAGGATTTTCTGCATTTCAGCAACACCAACAAAGCGCAGAGGGTAGATACGGGTGGAGAAGCCGGCAGGGGCCGTGCCTTCCCGCAGCGCTGCGTGTGGGCTGGTGGCCTTCACGGCGCCGCTGCTGGGCAGGATCTCGATGAGATCACCGCGGTCGATCAGGGTGGCTCCGTTCAGCCGCAGCAAGCGCTCCAGGACGGGCAGCAGGTCTTCTTTGCGCAGGCCAGAGGACGTCTCGGTCGTGATTTTGCCCGAGACAGCTGGATCAACGACGTAGTTCCTGCCAAGCACATCACCGATCACAACCTTGACCACTTCCTGCACGTCGGCGCCCTGAAAATTGAGCACCACATCGCGCGCGTCTTCATCTGAAGAGCTTACCGGCACCGGCTGGCCGGCCCGTACAGTCTGGTCAGTACCAAGCGCGACTTCGTAATCTGCGGCGGCTTCTTCGCTTGCCGCTGCCTCGGCTGTCTGCCCGCTGCCGTCATTGACTTCCGCGCCCTGTCCAACAGGATCGAACTTGGACATGGCTTTCTCGAATGGAGTCTCGCGCACGGCAGGCTGGCACGCAGTCAGGAGCAGCAGCGCCACCACCAACACATAGCGCCCCGCCTGGATCGAACCAGACAAGGAATTTTGCTCTCTGACGGGGGGTATGCTGCGGTCGGTCATGGTTCGTCTTCGGGAATATCGTCTACTTCTTCGTCGGGTGGCTGATCGAAATCGGCGAGGTCTGCGTCTTCAAGCGCGGCAGCGGCAGGCACTGCGCCGAGCTTGCGCCGCCGCTCAAGCAGCCGACGGCGGGCATCACGGGCTTTGGCGCGTCTTTCAGCCAGGCTCTTCGCTCGGGCTTGCGGCATTTCCGGGCCGTTTTTCCGCTCCAGCTGCAGGGTCTCGACCTGGCCTGCCGATCGCATGGTAACGTGATCCCCGGCGATCTCCTCGACGTTCCAACCGTCGACTTCTCCGCCCTCGGGCGCGCTGCGGGCTTCACCCCCGGCCTTGTTTCGGAGCATCGCAATTCGCGTGTCCTCGTTGATCACGATCCCCAGCAATTCGAACTGGGCTGGCGTACCCTGGGGTGCAGGCTCTGGCGTTTCAGTCGTCTCGCCGGACGCGTCCGGTAAGGGTGCTACGTAAGGACGGCGGTCTTCCCGGAACAGCGGTCGCTCAAGATTCTCGTGATAGTCGGCCGCGGCAGGTGCCGGAGCAGGGGGAGCGGTCTGCGCTTCAGTTTCACCGTCCACAACGGTGGCGCCCTGGCGCCCGCCGTCAACATAGCCATCCGGCCCGACCGCCGGCAGTAAGGCGCTGACCAGGAGAATACCGGCCGTCAACGCGGCCAGAACAAGACTGAGCGGGTCCCGCAGAAGCGCTGCCGTCATGGCAGCTGCTCCATAAAAGCGCTCAGACGCAACCGCGCAGTTACCGTATCCGGCGTCTGCACCTCCGGCGCGCCACGACGAGCTCGGCGCCGCGCCGGGCGGCGCGTCTCGATCACCAGCTCGTCGACAAAGACCCGCGGGATTCCGGTCTCCAGCTCATACAGAAGACTGTGCACGTTGTCGTAGGCGCCCTCCAGCTGCGCGTTCAGCGAAAGCTGCGGCAGCGCCTGATCGGTGAGCGGCTGCAGCGGCTGGATCGACAACTGACGTACGCCCTGCCCCGCCACCCGCTCTGAGACCAGCCGCTGCAGCCCGGCGCTCCCCTGCGACAACGAGCCCGCAGCGATGAGACTGGCGCTGGATTCGAGCCTGGAGCGATCGAGCGTCGCCAGCTCCTCGCGTAGACGGGTCTCAGAGCGCGCAAGGCGCTGCAGGCGCTGCACGCGGTCCAACGTAGCCGCGTAGCGCTCACGCTGTTTATCACGATAATCCAGTAATGGGAGGTAAGCGCCGGCAAAAAATGCGGCCAGCACGCACAGCAGCAGGCTCCAGGCCAGCAGTCCATGACGCCGCGCAGCGGTCACCTGGGCTGCCCCGCCGCGATGCCGGCGCCGAGGGTAAAGCGCTCTGCGTTGCTGCCGGGATTACGCACCAGCGGCGAGGTGAAACGCGGCTCGGTGATAACCCCCGTCGCCTCGAGCATGACCGGCAGCACCGCACCCTCCCGGCTCTCTCCCTGGAGCACGAGAGTGTCGCCCTTCAGTTCGAAGCGGTGCAGCCAGGCGTGATCGGGCAGCGCGTGCGTCACCGCCCGCAACACATCAACCGCACGCACGTAATGCTGCTCCCGCTCGGCCAGAAACGTGCGCGCATGCTGCCGCGCCTCAATCTGCTCGCGCAGTTTTGCTGTCTGCGCAGCAGCGGCCTGCGCCTTCTCGGAAGTCGCCTGCAGCCCCTCGATAGCATCATTGAGCTGCCAGGCTTCGCGCAGGGGGAAAGCCAGCGTGGCGAGCAGGCAGGCCATTGCCAGGAGCCAGCGCTGCGTGCTGGGAACAAAGGAAGGCTTGCGCCCCGGCGTTTCAATCAGATTGCAGCCGGTTTCGAGGTAAGGCGCGGACACGCAATCCACAATATCTACCGAAACACCCAACGGCAGCAGCAGGTCACACAACCGATCAACATCGCTACGGCGGGCCACGAGCAGCCTGACCTGAAGCTGTTTCTCATCCGCTCCCAGAATCTGGGCGGAGGCGTAAACGTCCTCGTTTTTAAACGGCGTCAGGCGATCCACATCGAAACGGGCGATGCGCTGAAGCTGCGCCCGCGCGGACGGCGGATAAGTCGTCACGGCACCCAGGATCTGTTCCTCCCGCAGGCGCAGGACTTTCGGCACGGCACGTGACAACAGGGCGTGACGCAGTCCGGCGGGCCAATCGGACAGCGCGGCCGCCCCCTCGGCAGGGTCAAACGGGGCCGTGACAGGTTTGTCGCCACCGTTGCGCGTGGCCGTGAAATGTCCTTCCTGCTGCTCGAGCAGCAGCCACTGTTCCGGCAACAGACTGCGCCCGCGCCAGCGTGCAGGCAGTCCTTGAGCCAGTCCCGTGTTCCACCAGTCGAAAAACTCTCTCAGCTGAGCGCGAATGCCCATAAGTTATACGTCGCTATCCTCAGCGCTATCCGGCGCTCGATGGTACCAGCCATCCTGCCACTCAATGATGACAAAGCCGCCTGGGGCACTACCGCGCGCTTCAACAAGCACCCGGGTGCGCGCCACCGCCCGATCATCGCGCGCCTGCACCTGGATCGCATAGACTCGATCGCGCTGCTGCACCAACGTCGGCGCCGCCGATTCGGCGCCGCTTTGCGTGCGGGACGCGAGCAGGGCGTCCGTCCCGCCTGCGACCAGATCGGGCAGCGCACGCAGCACACTGTCGGGGGCGAGCGCGACCTGCACCTCGCCGCTCTGACTGTGTACCGTGAATAACGACGCCAGCGCATCGAACTGCTCCACCGGCAGATCCGCGACCCGGCCGAGCTCTTCGACCGTCCGGAAGGGTCTGGGACCCGCCGCGGCGGCTGCGCGCTGGCGCGTACCCTGTCGCGGGGCGCTGGCGGCTGCAGACGCGGTCAAAGAGTCACGCGCTTCACCGATGGCGGCTGCCAGAACCTCAGCGCGTCCGGCGTCTTCCAGCACCGTCTCGACGGCCTGTTGAATCAAATCGATGGAAGTCCGGTTGAGATCGAGCAAGCCGGATTGCCCCTGCACCGCAATCTCAAGCTCGAAGTCGCCGAACGGATACTCGATGGTGCGTCCGTTGATCGGCCAAGGTTCCTCGGCTGAGCGCGTGATTGCTTCAAGCGCAATCCAGATCCCCGACTCTGCCGCCGCGCGAGCCTGAGCCGCGGTGATTCTCGCGCCAACCTCTTTCACTTCCACGCGGACGAGGGCGGACAGATTCAGCACGACCAGGGTGCCCAGCACGCCGAGCCACGTGACCATGACCAGGGCGACTCCACGCTGTCGTTGTCGGGTCATAGCCTGCCGCTTCCTGATGCACCCTGCGGCACGTCACCCGCGCGCGGTACCGCCGGCCGATCCGGTACATCTTCATCCGTGGTCTGTGCGGGGCCTGCCGCATCAGGCGACACCGCCGATGCGGCCGCGACCCGGAAGATCAGCTGCTCTGGCTCATCGCCGCTCCGTGCCAGTCTCAGGCGCACCAGCTCGGGCAGCCCGTCAGCGTTGCTCCAGGTCTCCCGCCATTCGCCGTCCAGCGCACAATCGTCTGCTCTGCAATAGGCGAACCCTGCCTCGTCGAGTTCGCCAAGCAGGATCCTGTCACCCGCCTGTTCCAGCCGGCCAATATCAGCATCCGCCAGCTCCGCAACTGGCGGGAGCGGCTTGTAGTAGAGCACCAGGGCCTGCTGCGCGTCCTGTTTTTCCACCCGAAGCTCGTTGATGAAGGTGCCTCCGGGCGCGCGATGGCTGGGCAACCGCCCGATGTAGCGCAGTCGCTGAGATTCGCCGGAGAAGATGACCTCCTCCCCCGCAGACAGGGTCGAAAATGGCAGCAGTTCCCTGAGTTGTCGCCGCAGGAAAAAAGCGGCCGCGTAATAACGGTCTTCGCGTTCAACAACGCCCGTCACTGCATGGCTGGCGCGCAAATAAGTCCCAAGTGCGCTGAACAACAGTGTCACCAGAATCGCGGTCAGCGCCACCGCGATCAGGACTTCCACCAGGGTAAATCCCCGCGGCCGTCGTGCCGGCATTGCATAACCGCCGGTTTGCCGGGGGGCACGCCGGTTCACAGGTCAGCTCCGTCCTGCGCCCATGCGGGTCGCGGCATGAGACGTTCGATCGCAACCTGCTGGCGGCTACCCGCGCCGGTCTCCCAGCTGACTGTCACCGTCACGCGCATCAGCATCGAGGGCGCAAGCTCCGCGCCAGCGTCCGCGCTGTCCGCCGCCGATGACTCAAATTCGCTCCAGTCGATGACCCAGGCATAACGCCCGTCTTTTCCCTCGGACTGCTCTGTGGCAATGAAAGGTGCCCGATCGAGCGTCGATTCTGCGACCAGCAGCGCTGCCTCGAAATCCCGCACGCGGGCCGCGTTGCGGCTGGCCGCCGTCACCACCTGACTGAGCAGCGTCACCACGAGGCCGGCAACGGCAAACGCGACAACAACCTCAATCAGGGTAAAACCGCGACTGCAGCGCACCCGACTCAGGGCTGGATCTCCACCAGACCAGTGAGCCAGTCAACATCAATCACCGCTTCACGCTGCGCGAGTCGTAGCGCTATCCGACCGCCCGTCGCGCTGCCGTCACCATAAAAGCGGATCCCTGCCCTGGAGCCTTCAACCTCCTGCTCAGCCACGGTCATCTCGATTTCCATCGTTGCCGGCTCGAGCGCGTGGGAGCGCCCCTCTTCCAACTCGAAGGTGCGCGCTTCGGTGTCCACCTGCAGGACCACTTCGTCCTGCGTCATGACCGCGGCGCTGTGCGCCTGCTTAAGCGCGGTTGCGAGCGCACGCACAGAACTACGGAAGCGGCTGCCCTCAAGGGAACTGCCTACCTGCACGCTGACCGTGGCCAGCGCGACCACGCCGATGGCCAGCACCACCAGCAGCTCGATCAGCGTGAAGCCGGCCACCTCTCGGCGGCCGACGGTTCGGCTACTCCCAACTGAGGATATCGCGGTCATCTTTTTCACCGCCGGACGCGTTGTCCGCTCCCAGGGTGAAGAGATCAAACGCCCCGTGGTCTCCGGGCGAAACGTACTCATAGGGCCGTCCCCACGGGTCATCCGGGATCTTCGTCTTCCTTAAGTAGGGGCCGTTCCAGTTCTTCGCCGACTGGGGCTGCCTGACCAGCGCGTCGAGACCCTCGCTGCTCGTCGGGTAGCTGCCGTTTTCAAGGTAGTAAACCTCCAGCGCAGCACTGAGATCCTCAATCTGCAGGCGTGCCGCATCCGACTTGGCCCGGCCGAGGTGCTGGACTACGCGCGGTCCTACGATCCCGCCAAGCAAGGCCAGAATAACCAGCACGACGAGCAGTTCGATCATGGTGAAGCCCCGGCTCCGGGGTTTGTGCGAACAGAACATAACGTTGCTTTCTACTCCTTGATGGCCTTCAGGCCACGATTTCATTCAACCCGAGTACCGCAAGCAGAATAGACACGATGATACCGCCGACCACCACACCCATAAGGAGGATCAGGACCGGCTCCAGGATGGTCAGAAGCCGCTTGATCCCGCGCTCGACATCCTGCTCATAGATATCCGCGATCTTGGACAACATCGCCCCGAGCGCACCGGATTCCTCGCCAACGCGGACAAGCTGCACCGCGAGATCCGGAAATCGCTCGGAGGCGGCCATCGGCTGCGCGAGTCCACGACCCTGAGACAGACTCGATTCAATCACACCGACCGCTTCCCGCATGACGAGATTACCCATCGAGTCCTGCACAATTTTCAGCGCGCTGAGCAGCGGCACGCCGTTACTCAGCAGGATGCCGATGGAGCGACTGAAGCGAGCCGTCTCCACACTGCGAAACAAAGCCCCGAGAATCGGCAGACGGAGCAACAGCGCGTCCGTGCGGCGTTTTCGCGCTGCATCGCTGAGCCAGTGACGCACGGCGAACGGCAGCCCGACGATCCCGAGAACCCCCAGCCACCAGTAGTTCTGCAACCCTTCAGCGACGCTGATGACCACTGTCGTCGACCAGGGCAAGGTCGCGCCGAGATCATCAAACAGCGGTTTGAAACGTGGCACAACGAAGGTCAGCAGCACCAGCAAAGATGCGCCCGCTACGATAACCAGAACTGCCGGGTAAGCCAGCGCGGAGAGGATCCCGTTGATGACTTCACGGGAACGCTCAAGATAGGCCGCCAGCCTGGCCAGCGCTTCTGACAGAGTGCCCGAAGCTTCGCCGGCCTTCACCATGTTGATGTAGAAAGGTGAGAAGGAACCTTCGCTACGCGCCAGCGCCTCAGATAGCGGGCGTCCCGCCTGCACCTCGCTCAGCAGCTGCTGGACGAGGCGCTTGAGCGCCGGTTTGCGCTGCATCCGTTCCAATGCCCCAAGAGCATCGTCAAGCGCGAGGCCCGCATCGAGGAGAGTCGCGAGCTGCGCGGTCAGGAATTCAGTCTCCTTGCGCCAGGTCAGACCTGCGCGCTGCAGCTTGAGCGCCCGCCCGGCGCGGCGCGAGCGCTTTTCGACAGACACTGGATAAAGGCCGCGTTCCTGCAGCTGCGAAACGGCGAGCTCCGCCGAATCCGCTTCAATCTCGCCGGCGAGGCTCGCACCGGCGCGGTCAACCGCCTCGTAGCTGAACAGGGTCATGCTCAACTCTCCTCGGTGACGCGCAATACCTCGTCGAGCGTCGTGATCCCGCGCAGCGCCTTGGAGATCCCGTCTTCGAACATGCTACGCATCCCCGCCTGACACGCGGCTTCCTGTAACGCCCGTCCATCCTTCCGATCGAGGATCAGGCGCTTCAGGGTATCGGTCATAGGCAGGAATTCGAAAATGACCGTGCGCCCTGAAAAGCCGGTTTGCGCGCAGCGCTCGCAGCCGCTGGCCTCGTGCAGCGCTGCACCAGCTGCTTCTTCACGCAGCCGCGGCAGGTCGAGCGCATCGACCGCCCCCCTGGCGGGCTCGCTCGGGACCCGGCAGTGCATGCACAGGGTCCGCACCAGACGCTGCGCGATAACGCCGCGAACCGTCGACGTCAGCAGATAATCGGCCACACCCATATCCAGCAGCCGGGTGATACTGCTGCCCGCATCATTGGTATGCAGGGTGGACAACACCAGATGGCCGGTCAGGGCAGACTGCACAGCGATCGACGCGGTTTCGCGGTCACGCATTTCGCCAATCATGATGATGTCCGGATCCTGGCGCACGATTGAGCGCAGCGCGCTGGCAAAGTTGAGATCAATCTGCGGTTTGACCTGAATCTGGTTGATCCCCGCCAGCTGATACTCAACCGGATCTTCAACCGTCACGATCTTGCGCTCCGGATGATTTAGCCGATGCAGGGCCGCGTACAGAGTCGTCGTTTTGCCGCTGCCGGTCGGCCCGGTTACGAGCAGGATGCCATGCGGCTGAGACAGCGCCTCGTGGAACTGCGCAGCGGCGTCACCTTCAAAGCCCAGCGCCTCGAAATCAAGCGGCAGGTTTTCCTTGTCCAGAATTCGCAACACCACGCTCTCGCCATGCATGGTCGGAATCGTCGATACGCGGAGCTCGATGGTTTTGCCCTGGACCCGCACCTGCATGCGACCGTCCTGAGGCAGGCGTCGCTCAGCGATATCCAGCTTAGCCATGATCTTGATGCGCGAGGTCACCGCCGCCGTCGAACGCGCAGGCGGTGCATCGACATTCTTCAGCACACCGTCGATGCGATACCGCACCACCAGTCGGCCATCAAACGGTTCAATGTGTATGTCTGAGGCCCGCGAGTCGATAGCCCGGCTGATCAGCGCATTTACCATGCGCACCACAGGCGTCTCGCTCGCCAGGTTCAGTAATCGCTGAACCGACTCCTCGGAGCCGTCGTCATCGATCGCCTCGACGAGTTCATCAAGCGCTTCGTCGTCACCGTTTTCGTACAGGCGCTCGAGCACACGCTCGATTTCTATCGGTGTCGCAACCACCAGCTGGACCGGCCGGCCAAGCGCCATCCGCCAGGCCTCAGCAACATAGGGGTCCGTCGGATCCAGCGCCGCCACCACCGTATGGTCGTCAGCTTCTGTGACCGGCAGGCTCTGCGAGGATTTCAGGAACTTGAGCGACAGACGTCGGCTTTCAAGGTCGAAAACCTGCACTGCTGCCTCGTCCAGCCGGGCCAGTGAAAAATGTTGCGCAAGGATGTTCGCGACAAGGCCGGGCTGGTCGCCCGACAGCGTCCCCAGCGTCCGGAGCAGCGGCGTGCCCCCATGAACGAGCGCTTCGCGCACCCTGGGCAGGCTGTTCGGGGCGATGACCCCGGCACTTCTGAGTGCTTCAAGCAGCGCATCCGGCCCCGCGTCAGCGAATGATGTCGAGCGCAAAGCAGGGCTGTGGGTAACGGCATTCAAAGTGCGTGCCTTGCAGGCTGATCTTCAGTGCATTTAAGCACAACGTCATGGCGAATCCATGACGGCTACGAGCAGGCTCTGAATCCAACAAAGACCGACCTACGCGCCGGTCTTTGCGTTGTTATCGGCTTACCAGATGACGGTGACAATGTCAGAGCAGGCACCTGCGTTACAGATCTGATAGGTCCGGGTCATGCCGCCTTTCAAACCTGTCTCATCCAGATAGGTGCCGCTGGGAACGTCGGCGAATTCAGCGCCGTCCACCGACAACTGATCCCCCGCGCCTGCAGGTGACCACGACAGCAGAACGTAGTTGTAGCCCTTGGACTTGCCGACTTCATCGATCTGGAGCGTAATCGGTGCCGCCGGAGGTTGTTCGGGGGTTGCGCCCGAAAGCGTGTTCGACATCGCCGAGCTGCCGTAATCGTTAAAAGCAGAGACGCGATAGTCATAGGACGTCAGCGGCGTGAGCCCCGTGTCGCTGTAGGATGTGACCCCGGCGCCCACGCTGGCCAGTGAAGCGTAGGCACCACCATTAGCTGCACGCTCGATGACATAGCCCGACTCGTTAGTGACGTCCGACCACGCCAGGTCAATTCGCTCAAAGCTCACGACCTCGATTGCCTGAAGCGCCGGAGCGGACGGCGGCTCGGGCAGAGTCAGAGAGATGCCAACAACTTCGAAAGCGGCAACTACGGCCGCAGGCGGGTAGCCCAGGTCATCGTCCTGAGCCAGCACTTCAGCGAGCACGCACTGCGCACCCTCTTGAAACGTGCTGTCGGCCACCCAACAGTTCTGATTAGCCCAGGCAAACGCCTTGAACGCTTTTTCCACACCGTAGCCCTGGGTCGCTGCGAGCTCATAGAAGGCCTTGTTGAAAACCCCGCTGGAGTAGTGCACATCCATACCTTTGTAGTAATCACTGACATGATCGATGGAAGTACCATCGAGCGTCGGCTCGTTCATATAGCGCAAGGCGCCGGCCGCTTTGAAGATTTCGGCACCGACCAGAAAATCCGCGGCTCCGCGCATGAAATACTCCGCAGCCTCGCCCGCGATGTCGGAAAACGCTTCGTTCATGCCGCCGGACTGGTCCGAGTAGATCAGGTTGGAGTTCTGCTCGGTAAAGCCATGACTGACTTCATGCGCGGAAATATCGAGACTGACCAGCGGGTAAAAGTAGCTCTTGCCGTCGCCAAACGTCATCTGGCTCCCGTCCCAGAAAGCGTTTTCGTAATCCACGCCATAGTGGACACGCATCGTGAGTTGAAAACTCAGCGGCGCCACGCCTAGATAGCTCTCGAACATGTCGAACACAACGCCTCCGAAGTAATGAGCATCGTTCAGAGGACTGTATGCCCCATTGGCCGGGTCAGCTGCCTGGTAGCAGCTGCCGTCGTCGGCGTAACTGTAGGCGCTGGAGCCGCTGGTGCCATTGTTTAGATCAACGGTTTTGACCTTCACGTTGCTCATCGTGCAGGTGTTGTTCGCAATCGTCAGATCGAGCGCTCCGAAGTCCGCCCCGGAACCTTCGGGTCCGTAGTAATAAACTCCCGTTTTTTCGTTTCCGCCGGGGCCGTTTCCAATGATCTGAAGAAGGACAGGTGCCTTGATCGTGGCCCTTAGCGAGACATCGCTGAAGCTGCCGTAGGCGTAAACACCCACGTACCAGGTCTCGTAGCTTCCGGCCTTGAGATTACAGACCTCATTGTTGCCATTCTGATAAGGACGACAGTCGTAGCTACTGGTCGTGGGAGGACTTCCCTTCCTCACATAGAGATCTGCATCCCCGGAGCCTCCCGACAGGCTGACCGTCAGATCAGAGTTCAGCGGAACCCCTGGCGTGGTGAAACTGAACTGAAGAAAGTCGGCAGGCGCGGCATTCTTACCACGAGTCTGCTGCGAGCCAGCGAGACCGGTTTCATCGAGCAAAGTGCATGGGTCAGTACATGGTGCGCTCTGGTGCGCCAAGGCGTCATAACTCAACAGGGTCGCCCCGCTATTCGCATCGATGAGGTGAATCGGGCGGCTCGGCGCACCGCCCCCGACCCTGTCCGCCAGCAGTTCAACGGCATAAGCGAGCGAAGCCAGGTTGTTATCTGACACGAACACCACCAGCTCTGCTTTCTCGCGGGCAATCTCTACGGGTTGCCCGGCATAGCTATCTACAACGACGTTTTTAACCGCGTCGACTGCGGCATCGCGAGCAAACGCGGGATCCGGACTGCGGACATCTTGACCGATTCCCTGGATCAGGCGGCCACGAAGCTCATGAACGCCCCCATCCGCTGCGCGTTCGACGATGAGCTGACGGCCCCACACCGGTACGCCGCGCCAGGTCTGTCGGTACCGGGTCACGCTGTTGCCGTTTGACCGCGTGGTTGAACGGATGGTTGCCAGCCCCTCCCCGGGGCCGAGCCCGAACGCGCGCAGGAGCGCGGGATTGTCCGCACCGAGCACCTGGCCAGCTACGCGATCAAGCACGTCGGGGGTGCGCTGAAGGGTCGTCACATCGACCGCAGCTGCGCTGCTGACTATAAATAGTGACCCCAGAAAGAGCAGGGTCGCGGGTTTGAGCACATTATTCGTCACCGCATCTTCCTCGACTTTGTCGTCCATCTCTCACCCAACCTATAACGGTCGGCTACTCGAAAACCTGAACCCGTTCACAAAATTGCGAAAAAAAATACAACGCGCATCCGGTGTATTCAGAACACACCGCTGGCGCAGTTCCCTTCGTCACCCTGAAATACCAGCCCGGCCGCCGCCGCGCTTTCAACACAGAATGTCGCCGAAACCGGGGGACTCAGGCGCTCACCCGACGAAAACGTGATGACACCAGCGCTATCGCTCGTGCCCTGCACCGTCTCGCTCAGGTCGCCACCGAAACTGCCCGTAACCACCGCACCGGCGACTGCCTCTCCCCCTGCATCGACCACGGTGACGAGCGCGGAAACCTTGATCCATTTACGACCTCCTCCGCTGAGCTCAATCGAGCCGATGCTGAACGTTCCCGTCGCCGGACCCGCCTCCGGGGTTGCCTGAATGACCGCGCTGAGAGCACTCTCGTTGCCTGCGCCATCCACAGCCGCCACGGCATAGTGGTAGAGCACCCCGTTCTCCGCGGTGTGGTCGACATATTCAGGCGCGGTCAGAAGTCCTGCCGTCAGAGGGTCGAATGGCCCGCTGGCGGCGCCCGCGCGATAGGCGATGTAACCCGCCAGATCCGGCTCCGAGTTGTCCGCCCAGCTGAGCGCCACTCGTCCGTCGGTGGCCACCGCGAGCAGACTCTGCGGTGCGGCCGGCGCGACTGTGTCGCCATCGCCGTCGCCGCTGTAAGTTACACGCAGCGCGTCCACCCGCACCTCGTCAAACCCGAGCGCACCAGCCGTCCGATCGGCGTCGACCAGCCGCAGATAGAGCGTCCCGCCCGGGCCGGTATTGAAACTGTGGGTATAGAGCTGGTCGACAGGTGAGGCCTGAACAGAGAACGCCGGGGTGAAACTGCTCCCGTCAGCGCTGATCTCCATGACGAAATGGCTGTCATCAGACTGCACGTCAAACGCCAGCTCAGCGCTCAGTTCCGCCTGTTTTGCGCCCGCCACCTGAAACAGCCAGGTGTGTTCCGCAACGCTGGTCCGCCTGCTTGGCTTACCGCCACTGCTCCCTTCGACAATGCGCTGATACTGGTCGTCGCTGACCTGCGTATCGAGGTAGCTGCCGGAGACCGTGCCAGAACCGCTGAAAAGTTCGCTGCTCGC
>JAYODW010000023.1:0-23515 GCA_038116745.1 Gammaproteobacteria bacterium | reverse complement strand
CGGCGCTCAAGATCGTCGACCGGGTCGCTGGCGTGCCATTGCACCAGATGACTCAGCATCCCCATGTAGCCGAACGCCTCGTTGGCACCGGTGTTGGAGCTCTCGATCAGCTGGATGTCATCCGTCAGCTCAAGATCTGGCTCTTCGCGCCCTGTTACACCATGCAGACCGCCCTCATAGCGCACTGCCATGTAGAACAGGGCCCTAGCGACATCGCCCTGTCGCCCGCCCCAGGTCTGCCAGGCCTCACTGCCGCTGGAGCCGCGCATCCAGTTGGAGTTACCCGGGTATATCCCGCTGCCACCCCCGCGGCCATTGGTTGCAAGCGTCACTTTTTCGTTACAGCTTGCATCGCAGTCGAGGAACGGGTGGTTATTGCGTGAACTGTTGTAGCCCGCGTCTGCAGCGAACAGGTGATGCGCGTCGGTGTAGGGGTAGTTACCAGCGTTATCGCTGGGGAACCCGTAGCTCTTGGGCCAGCTGTGCTCGCGGTTGTACGCGCCGGTCCCGCCGGCAATCTTCGGGTAGCTCGCGTTCAGGTACAGGTCAAGAATATTGCCGGGCTGCAGCGCGTCCTCGTCGGCCACATTGATGATGTCCCAGATATCGGTGGCGGTCGACGTGTAGGGGAAACGGAGGTGGTCGTCGATGATCTCGTGCAGCGATGAGCGCAGCGTCAGGGCAGACGTTTCGTCGACGGCGTCGTAATAGCCAGGCGGTGCATCGGCGTGCGCTGCGCCAGCCATCGCGCCGACGAGCATCACTGATAAGCGCCGAGAAAAGAGATGCAAAACGGTGGTCGCTGCAGACCTCAGGCAAGAGAAAACAGACATAGCGGTCTGCGTGTTTCAAATCACGCTGACCGATGCTAGCAGCTTCGATGCCGCAGCGCACGGTCGTGACCGGGTGTAGCCCCGGACACGACCCAGGTCAGTGCGGTGCTTGAGTCAGCTGTTCAGGATGAGGTCGTTGTCTACCACGCCTGCAGTGTCCTGCACGAACCCCTTCCAGTTCTTCATGTAATCGACAAACGCCGGGCTCAGTCCCTCATCCAGCAGGTGCTGCTCCGACACCGGCGTCTCGGCAGGCGCAAAACTTGAGTTGGTTTCCATGCGCTGCGGAAAATCGTGATGCAGGATCGCGGCCCGCCCCAGCATGACCCAGTCCACGCCTGTGGCCATGGCGCGGGCACAATCTTCCGGTGTTCGCAGCTTGCCCGCGACGCCGAGCCGGACGCCATTGCGCTCAAGCGCGGTGAACTGCTCCAGGAGGGGCCTGCCGTTGCTGGCGTCTTCCGGTTCCTTGAATACGTCCCACATGGACATGTCGAGAAAGTCGATCTGCCCTTCGGCCATCAGGCGCTCCGCCGTCTGCACGACGTCGCGCAGCCGCATACCGAAACGCTCTGGAGATAAACGCACGCCGATCATGAAGCCAGCGGAGCATCGCTGCCGCAGTCCCGCGATGATGTCGAAGATCGGTCGCTGACGATTTTCCAGTGAGCCACCGTAGGCATCCGTGCGTTGGTTCACCTCCGGAGAGAGGAACTGCGCCAGGATATAGCCATGCGCACCATGCAGCTCGACACCGTCAAAACCTGCTCGCTCCGCGCGCTCGCCAGCCGCGATGAAGGCTTCGATCATGCCTTCAACCTCGGCTGTGCTCATCGCCCGAGCGCCCCACTTCTCGTTGTCTGAGGGACACAGCGGCTGCATGCCGATAACGGCCTGCGGCGAGCGCATACCGCCGTGATACAGCTGCACGATACCGATACTGTTCTCGTCTCGGATCGCGGTCGCCAGGCGGGTAAGGCCGGGGAGCTGCGCATCTGACCAGATTCCGAGCTGCCCTGGAAACCCTTTGCCCTCAGCCTGAACGTGGGCGGCGCAGGTCATGGTCAGACCAAAACCGCCTTGCGCTCTCTTCGTTAGCCAGTGGTGTTCTTCCTCCGAACACACGCCGTCTTCATGACTCTGCTGATTGGTCAACGGCGCCAGCATGAACCGGTTTTTCATCTGCGGACCGCGCTTGAAAGTCAAAGGCGTAAACAAATCGCTCATGGTGTCTCCTGTGCAAAAAACATTTCCCTGGGTCGCGTTCCCCGGATTCCGGGGCGCGCGGAGCGCGCAATGTTGAACGTTCCTCTACAGCTGGTCCAGTGAAGAGCGCTGGTTGATGAGACAGGTGGCTGCCAACGGTCCGAATCACCGCATGTATGCTGCAGGTCCGCTCCTCTTTCCGTTAAGAAGATGGCACCTAAGGAAAAACTGCGATCCGCTCTGGCAACTATTCATCATGCGTACTTTCTCGGCTTGCAGCTGATGGTTGCGCGCGAGTGTGGCGCGGATGTCACCCGCGCCTGGACCTTCCGACTCTTCCGTCGGCAGCACGAGCAATATTTTTTGAACGGTCTTGCGAAGCTCGGACTGAGTGCAGAACCGGCCGCCGTGGCCTGTGCGAAATACCATGTGCTGTCGAACAGGATCGGCGGCGTCGCGGTCGAATATGCCGAGGAATCTGCCCGCAAAGCCTGGGTGCGTTTTCGCTATCCGCGCTGGATGTTTGATGGTCCGGTCCTCTGCGGCATCCCGCAGGAAGCCAGCCAGGGATTTTTAGAAGGGTGGTACGCCCACAACGGCGTCAGCCTCAACAATCCGAAGCTCGGTTTTGTATGCGTTTCGGAAGACATGACCGGGGATTTCGGCTTCTGCGGATACTTTCTTGAATACGAGCGTCCGCTCACCCAGGAACAAAGACTGGTTTATGCGCGCGGTGAACTGCCTCCCCGTTTCGACCCAGCCATCCAGCCGGCTTTGCCGGAGAGCTGGTCAGCCGAACGCCTGGAAGCGGCGCGGCTCAACTACGCCCTGACCTACATTCGCAGCGCTTTACCGGCGTTGCTCGAGGTCATCGGCGCCGAACGTACCCTGGCAATCGGCTCCCGCAGCGCTCGACTTGTCGGGCTGCAGTACTACCCGATGCTGCTCGCGGCCGTCGGAGAACGCGATGACAGCTGTATCGACGCGGCGCGACTGCTCGCAGTTGTTTTCACGGCACTGGGCGATGACGCGACTCTGTGCGAGTCGGAGACCGCAAAGCTGGCGGTCCTGTCACACCTTCCCCGAACCATCTCCCGCGGCTGCGACCAAGCCCGGGACCTCGTCGTCGCCTGCTGGAACGAATTGTGGGTTGGCGCCCTGCGCTCGCAGCGTTACCTGAAAACGGCGAGCGTGGAGCAAACAGGCTCCTCGCAGTCCTGGCGTATTCGACATCTTGAGGACTGCGCCCAACCTGACAGCCCGTGAATACCGTGGCCAGCAAACTCAGACCTGTCGATTTGCCGCCACTGACCTGGCCTGGTCATTCGCCCAGATCACCCTGCCGTTTATGGACACGGCGATAGGCGCACCCTGACGCGTCATCGCCTCGATCCAGCCGCGCACCTGCGCCTGCTGCCAGGCGTCGGGGCGACCGGGATCGACATACAGCTGGAACATCTCCTCGGCCCAGCCGATCACGACCCGACATTTCGACGGTTTAAGAGACTCCGGAACGTCATCCCGCTGCACCCAGAAACACGCGAACTGACGGCACTCTTCCGGCCGCTGCGCATAGATCTGACAGCCGCCGCCGGTCTTATCGCAGTGCTGACACCAGGAGCCCGGTGGGGCGACCACTCCTTCGCTGCCGATATCCAGCACCTTGCAGCACAAGGTGCAGCCATCACATTCACGCGCGCCCGGCGCTGCAGTCACGTTGTCCACTTCGTTCATCGTTTCGTCCGCGTCCGATCAAATCTGCCAACGAAGCATGATAGCCACAGCGATTCCCGTGGCACGACCAGCCAGCCGAGCGGTGATACTGCAATAATGCTTTGCGCAGCATCACACGCACTGCCGCCGAACCGGAATACAACAGGAGAAATTGGATGTCCTTGAGCGATCGCGACCTCATCTACAACCATCTTGCACGCTATTGTTTCGTCGTCGATCGCGATGATGCCGACGCCATCGCCGACCTGTTCTGGGAGGACGCGGAGCTCGAATTCGGGGGACGGCACAGCGGGCGTGAAGCCATTCGACGCTGCTATGACGAATGGATTCAGACCAAGAGAAACCCGGTCGTCGGGCTGCGGCACATGATTTACCTGCCCCTCATCGAAATAGAGGGAGATGAGGCACGCACGGAGACTTATGTTGACGCGGATGCGCATACCCGCCGCAGTGGGCGCACTGTTCTACTGCGCTCGCTGTATCGCGACCGGTTGTCTCGCAGAAACGGTGAGTGGCGATTCCAGGAAAGGCACATTGTGCCGATGCGGAGTCTGTACGACGCGCCGCCGCAGACAACAGACTCCCGGCGCTAGCACTGCATTGCGGCGCGAACGCTGCCCAGCCAGCGAATGATCGCAGCGTCTCAGTTCTGGTCTGAGCTTGGCATCTCAATCCAGAACGTACTGCCCACACCTTCTTTGCTCTCTGCTCCGATCGCTCCGTGCATCAGCTGGATCAGAGACTGCGAGATACTGAGGCCGAGGCCAGACCCCGGAATAGCGCTGCCCTCTTTCCCCAGGCGTTCAAACGGCATAAACAACCGCTTCTGTGATTCCACGCTGATGCCGCAACCGTTATCACTCACAAGCAGGCGCACCCGCCCCTGCGGCATCAGCACGCAGCTCAGCGATACCGTGCCACTGCCGTCGGTTCGGTTGAACTTGATTGCGTTACTGATGAGGTTGAACAACACTTGCTGAAAGCGGGTGCGGTCGGCATGGACATGAAGCCCCTGCAGCGCAGACCGGTCCCAGATCAGAGAGACTCTTGCCTTCTCAGCTAGCGGTTGGACGAGGGCCCCCACTCGTTCAAGCAAGTCGTCTAAAAAGAGCTGTTGAAAAGACAGCTTCACGCGTCCGGCATCCACCGTGCCATAGTCAAGGAACTGCTCGATCAGCGAGAGCATGTGCTCTCCGGCGTCGATGATCCCCTGGAGCTGCTTGTTCTCCTTCTCGTCCAATTTCTGCGCCGCGCGAAGTTCTAGCAGCTGACCCAGACCGAGAATGGCATTCAGTGGCGTGCGCAATTCATGGCTCATGCTACGGAGAAATACTGACTTCTGCTCGTTGGCCGCAGAGGCCGCGCGCGCCTCGTCGCGGGCTGTGCGCAGCAGTCTTTCACGATTCTTAGCCTCGGTAAGATCCGTGTAGGTGCCGACCCTGCCCGCCACCTCGCCATCTTCGTCCAACAGCTGCGTTGAGCGGCTTAAAACCCACTGCACCTTCCCGTTTTTGTGGACGAACCGGTGTTCGCAGTAGTAGTCCAGATGATTGTCCTGCGCGAACTGCATCGCCCGCTGCGTTCGCGATCTATCTTCCGGATGCACCGCGCTTGACCATTCAGCTGCCGCGATCGTGGGACGCGGCAATCCGGCGAGAGTGTGCGCAGTCTCGTTGGCGAACACCATCTCGCCGTCCAACCCGGCCCAGAAAACACCGACCGGCAGCCTGTCGGCCACAGCCCGGATCTCAGCCAACTGCTCCCTTGGGTCCCGTTCCGGAATCTGATTCATCGCCTGGGAATAACCACGCAGCAGCAGACGGTGTGATGAAGCGGGTGCGTTAGTCAGTCGAGTCAGGCGCCATTCCACGGTACGTGCAACGCCGGCGTTATCCAGCCAACGCATGGCACAACGCCCCTGTTGTCCGCTTCGCACGGTCTTCAGCGCCATTGCGCGCCCATCCGGATGGGAGATCCGATCCCAGAAATCTCCACTGGAAGTGGATGCAGGCAGGTGCGCTTCTGCAGCCGCGTTCAAGCTCAATGGCTGAAATTCATCGTCCAGCAGCACGAGCAGGATGTCGGGATCATCGAGCAGAGCAGCCAGCAGACCATCGTCAACAAAGCGTTCGTTGTCGGGCATCGGATGCGAGAGGGATAGGAGGCTCATGGTCCTCAGAGCAAGCCTGAATCAGGTCCCAAGTGGTCGGAGCAGCACTCGATCATCCATCATGCGAAAGCGCTTCGCGCAGCAGGAAGCGCTCCTCGACTGACCTGAGCTTTTTGATGTACGCCTCTACCAACTCGCCTGGCAACAGCCGTTCGAATACCGCAGTCCGCTTTTCTTCCGCGTTGACCCCTTGGTGATCGAGAAATTCCTGTGCTGGGATGGCCTCGTTAACCAGCATCAGCTGGATTTCGCTGGTCATGGTCCGCAGGACTTCGAGCTCAGGCGTCAGACGCCATGCAACAAATTCCGGCGAAGCCAGGCGGTTCTCGTAAATGGCACGCATCTCGTGTTTGAGCCCGTTTATCAGCACCGGATTGATTGTGTCTTCCAGCCTTCCCTGCAGAAAGCTGATCCGCGCCCGTATGAGGTCGCACCAGAAATCCGCCTCGCTCTCGATCCGGCGCATCGCACCGTACAGTGGGACGACGTTTTCCACCGACAGAGCCGAGTAGATGTCCCTGACAAAAACGTTGTTACGCGCGGATTCAAGGGTCGCCAGGTTGTCAAAACCAAGCGCTTTGGCAAGGTCAGGCATGCGCCAGGTGTTGCGATTAAAGCCCACGCCGCAGAGCAGCAGCGAAGTATTGATGCCCAGGCGATCGGCATATGCACGCTGACGCGCGGCCATATTTGCAACGGTCTCGCCGGCAACCACCTTGAAGAACTTGGTCAACTGCTCCTGGCTGGCACCAAGCAACTGTTTGTACTGGCTCATATCGTTTAAGCGGCTTCTAGCATGTCCGTATGGGGTAGGAACCATTCGCGCATTGCTTGGAACCTGAGCAGCAGTCGTTGAACTAGTCCCCGGAGAGGGATGTAAGCGCCAATGCGCGGAGGCAAACAATAAGCACTTACAACCGGGGTGGCAATCAATCTTTTCGGCTGACGGATGGCGCGCCTTGTCAGTGAACAGGGATCGATCCGCTCATGCCCCCGTCCGGTCCAGAGAGGTAACCATGTCATCCACCCAGGCATCCTGGAACGCCTGAGTCTTCGCGGCAGGCTGCTGCTGTTCAAAAAACTCCAGCGCCGGGTCGGTCACGCCCACCTCGGTACCGCTCAGGGTTTCAAGAATGGCCTGACCGCAGAACGGAACATACGCCTCTGCGTATCCTCCCTCATGAATCACAACCAGTCGCGCATTGACCTCTTCGGCCAGCCCCATCATTGCCCGCGTCATCGCGCGGTAGCTGCCGCTGTGCAGCAACTGCCGCGCGAGCGGGTCGACAGCGTTCGCATCAAGTCCGCTCGCCACCACGATGAGCTCCGGCCGGTAGGCCTCGAGCGCCGGCAAAACTAGCGTTTCCAGCGCTCGCAGGTAGGTCGCATGCCCGCTACCTGCCGGCAGCGGAATGTTCAGGTTGTACCCCGCACCATCGCCCTCACCACGATCATCGAAACCGCTGTATCCCGGTGGAAAGCATCGGTCCTGGTGCAGCGATATCGTGTAGACATCGCTCCGATCGTAGAAAATCGACTGCGTGCCGTTGCCGTGATGAACGTCCCAGTCGACCACGGCCATGCGCTTGAGCCCGTAACGTATCTGCGCAGCTTCGAGCGCGACTGGAATATTGGCCAGCAGGCAGAATCCCATCGACTGGTCGGCCAGACAGTGATGACCTGCCGGGCGACATAGCGCGTAGGCGTTACGCGCGGCGCCGGACATCACTGCATCCACCGCAGCGATCGCCAGCCCGCATGACAGGGTCGCGATCTCGAAACCGCCGCGTGAAAATGGCGCGAAGAGACCCAGCTCCCCGCCCTGTTCGTCACTCAAAGCTTTGAAGTCATCCAGATACTGCCGAGGATGTACCCGCAGAAGCTGCTCCAGCGTCGCGTTCGGCGCTGAACAGATTTCGAGATGCTGGTCCAGTCCCGACGCGCGCACGAGGTTGACGATGCGCCGCTTTGATCCGGGAGTATCTGCGCCGTAACTTCCGGCTGGCGGCTCAACCCAGTCCCCGATAGGAAGAAACAAGGCCTGTACGCCGGTCGAATGCCAAAACGTACGCTCGTCCGTATAGAAATGCGTCTTCACCATGCGGTCTCCTTCAGGCGGTATCTGACCACCGCACAATCTGAATCGTTGATCAGCGCGGCCCTCACACTCTGGACGGCGAAAGACACCGTGCCTTGCGGCCCCAGCGCATCGCCGCGGGGCCAGGCTGCCTCACTCGGGCCGGGAGGGAAGCGCTGCAAGAACGCGCTCTATCAGCGCAGTGCGGAATGCGCCCTTGTTGGCAGCGAATGCCGCACCGTCAAGCGCCGCCAGTGAACGCGCCTGCGCGAGAGCTGCAGACTCGAGCTTCTCGGCCGGCACGACCGCATCCAGAAACCCTATCTCAACCGCGGCCTCAGGCGTGTACATCTGTGCATTGATCGTGGCGCTGGCGAGATGGCGTCGTGCGAGGCGGGCGTTCGCCAGTTCAACGCCGAACAGCGGCAGCGTCAGGCCGATCGCCGTTTCGTTCAGGCCGACGGCAAAGTCACCCTCGGCGCCGATGCGGTAATCCGCGGCCAGGAGC
This sequence comes from Gammaproteobacteria bacterium, assembly GCA_038116745.1. Classification (GTDB taxonomy): domain Bacteria; phylum Pseudomonadota; class Gammaproteobacteria; genus JAYODW01. Next base: position 14,987 of record JAYODW010000023.1, on the reverse strand, counting down.
AGAAACGCACCCAGTGCGACAGCATGTCCGGTCGCCGCGATTACCAGCGGCTGTGGATGGCCGTAAAGACGCATCAGAGTGCGCACGCCGAGTTCGACCATTCGCTCGGTCTTTGCAGCGTCCCCCGCACGGATGACGCTGAGGTCAAAACCGCCGCTCAGGATCCCTGGGCGGCCGGTCAGCAGCACTGCGCTTGCCTCACGCTGCGCACGGGCCAGTGCTTCATTCAGCGCATCGAGCATGGCAAAGCCACACGCATTGGCTTTCCCGTCATCCATCCGGATAACCGCAATCTCATCGGTCAGCGCAAATGTCACACGCTCTTCTGCCACCACCAACCTCCTGCTGCGTTCAGCGCTGGCGCTTACCGAGAGAGTCAGCGGCGGCGCGTGAGAATCAAGAGTGCACTATAGCGTGGGTGCTCCCACTCTGAGCCGCACGCCCTGTCATTGTGGCTGGACGTGGCGCGTGCGACATTGCCCTGACTGAAAATTCACTGAGGACTCCGGTCATGAACACAAGCACAATCTCAAATCGACGCCGCCTGTTAGCGGGCAGTGTCGGCAACGTACTCGAGTGGTACGACTTTGCGGTATATGGTTTCCTTGCCCCCCTGATGGGCCCGCTGTTCTTTCCGGACGAAGACCCCCTCGCGGCCCTCATCAACACGTATGGCATCTTTGCCGCCGGCTACATCGTCCGGCCCGTCGGCGGCGTTATCTTTGGCTATATCGGCGACCGTATGGGGCGCAAGCGAGCGCTGCAGCTGTCGATCGCCATGATGGCAATCCCGACTGTTCTGGTTGGACTGCTGCCGGTCCACGCGCAGGTGGGGACCCTTGCCGCGGTGCTGCTGGTGGTGCTGCGACTGGTTCAGGGTGTATCCGTCGGCGGCGAGCTCGTCGGCTCCATGTCCTACCTCGTGGAGACGGCCCCAGCGTCGAAACGCGGCCTGGCAGGAAGCTGGTCGGTGACCGGCGGCGTCGGCGGGATCCTGCTCGGCTCGCTGGTGGTGACCATCTTCAGCGGCATCTTCGGCCAGGAGGCCATGGCCAGCTGGGGCTGGCGTGTTCCGTTCCTCGCCGGGGGGCTGATCTTCTTCATCGGTCGCTGGCTGCGTCAGTCGCTGGAGGAATCGGCCGAATTTACTGCCAGTCAGGACGAGGACGCCAACGCCCCCAGTCCGCTGGCGACGGTACTGCGGGAAATGCCGGCCCGGGTGCTGCATCTCTCGACGGGGATCCTGCTCTACGCAACTGCGTTCTACATGCTGTTTGTCTGGCTGCCCGCCTATCTCACGCACATCGTGGTGCCGGCGGTGCCCCACGCCATGGTGGTCAACTCGATCAGCATGGTTCTCCTCCTGCTCGCCATCCCTTACGGCGGGCATTTGTCTGACCGGTTCGGACGTAAGCCCGTCATGCTGTCCGCTATCGCAATGCTTGGACTGACCATTTATCCGCTTTTCCTGGTGCTGGATCACGGCGTTCTGTGGCAAGCGGCATGCTGTCAGCTTTATCTGGCCGTGCTGGTCGGCCTCATCCAGGGCCCTGTGCCGGCCTTCATGGTCGAATGTTTTCCGGTCCGCAATCGCTACACGGCCATCGGCCTCAGTTACAACATCACGCTCGCGCTTTTCGGCGGCACGGCGCCGATGGTCAGCACCTGGCTCATCCGCACAACAGGAGATATCGCCTCTCCGGCGCTCTATCTTGCTGCGCTGGCCGCAGTGAGTTTCTGTGCGCTCAGCGTGCTGAAAACCCTCACCGAACCGGGGACTTCGTCGGCTGCCAGCTGAGCGCCACCGCACTGTGCCCATGCACCTGCCATGACGCCAGAAGACCTGCCTGAACACCTGGCTGAACGGACGCGGGCACTCTCAGGGTCCGCAACAGTCAGCGGCGAACTGGTGGTCTACTGGATGCACCACGCCATGCGCGCCGTGGAAAACCCTGCGCTGGATACTGCGTGCGCAGCAGCTCAGGCGCTTGATCTACCGCTGCTGGTCTACCAGGGCCTGGGAGGTCGCCACCGCTTCGACTCGGACCGTCACCACACTTTCATACTGGAGGGCGCGCAGGACGTCTCTCGGGAGTTGGAGCGGCTGGGTGTGCGCTACGTCTTCCGGCTGGCGACCCGGACAGACGAGCCGTCCCCGCTGCACGGCCTGGGCACGCGCGCCGCGGTGGTGATAAGCGAGGACCTGCCGGTGCCACCGTTTGCCACCTGGTTCCCCGCGCTTGCTCAGCAGATGCCCGCACCGCTATGGCTGGTCGATACCGCCTGCATTCTGCCAATGCGCACAGTCCGACGCGCCTATGCCCGGGCGTTTGAGTTCCGCCGCGACCACGGCGCCGAGCAGCTTGCCCGGGCGCGACAAGCATGGCCCGCGAGCATGACGCGAGTTGCCGCCTATACCGCCCCACTGGACTTCCAACCGGTCGACCTCGCAGGGGCAGATATAGGCGAGCTGTGCGCGCGTTGCCCTATCGACCACACCATCGGGCCCGCTCCCGAAACACGCGGCGGCACCCAAGCGGGCCTGGCGCGCTGGTCGGCCTTCAAGGACGACGGCCTGAGCACCTACAGCCAGTTGCGCAACGACGCCGCCATAGAGCCCCCTAGGGGAACCAGCCGCCTATCCCCGTATCTGCATTACGGCCAGGTCTCCCCCTTCCAGATTGCGCGCGAGGCGGAGGCCGCAGGTTCGCGCGGCGCCGAAAAATTCCTCGACGAGCTCCTTATCTGGCGTGAGCTCGCGCACAACTTCTGCTTTCACCATGCACATCTGACTGGCGGTCTCGAGAGCCTGGCGCGGCTTCCTGCCTGGGCACGCGACTCTTTGCTCGAGCATGCTGCCGACATCCGGGCGCACCACTTCAGCTGGGAACAGCTCGCACGTGGCCGGACAGGCGACGAGTTGTGGGATGCCGCGCAGCGCGCGCTCGTGATACAGGGTGCTCTGCACAACAATCTGCGCATGACCTGGGGCAAAGCGCTACTGGGGTGGACTGCCGATCCGCAGAGCGCGCTGCAGATGCTGTTTGACCTCAACCACCGTTTCGCGCTGGACGGCAGCGACCCCAATTCTTACGGCGGACTGCTGTACTGCCTTGGACTGTTCGACCGTCCGTTCACCCCGGCGCGGCCGGTCAGCGGCACGGTCCGCGCGCGCGCTACTGCGGGGCACGCTCAGCGGCTGGACCTGCGCCGCTACCGCGCAGCGACGCATAACCACCCTGCGTCAGGAAGCGTCGCCGTCATTGGCGGCGGCATCGCCGGCCTCAGCGCCGCGCGCGCACTCCAGGACCTCGGCTTCAAAGTCACCGTCATGGAACGCGCGCGCCGTGTCGGTGGCCGTGCCGCGTGGCGCCCGGAGGGCCCTGCCGGCTACGACCACGGCGCCCAGTATTTCACGGCAAGAGACCCGCGCTTCGAGCGTCACGTCGCATCCTGGCGGCAGCAGGGACTGGTCGCGCCCTGGGAAGGAAAGATTGTCGCGCGCGCGCCCGATGGGGCCCTGACGCCCGTAGCTTCGACACAGCGCTTCGTGGGCGTCCCTGACATGAACGCCGTCGCGCGCCATCTGGCCACCGATCTCGAGGTCCTGACCGCGCATGAGGTCGGCACGGTCAGTCGTCAGGACAACCAGTGGCATCTCTCCCTGGCCAACCGCACTGGAGACGCCCAGCGGTTCGATTCGCTGGTGCTCGCCATGCCGCCGGGTCAGGCTTCACGTCTCCTGGAGAAAAGCGTGTTGCCGCAGGGATTGGATGAGGTCGCCATGCTCCCCAGCTGGGCCGTGATGATCAGCTTCAAGAGCGCGCTGCCGGCGGGTTTTGACGGCGCCTTTGCCAATCACGAGATACTCGACTGGGTGGCGCGCGATTCATCCAAACCGGGTCGCGCCGAGGGCGAGCGCTGGATCCTGCATGCGACCAGCCGCTGGTCTGCATCGAGGCTGGAGTCACCACCAGAAACCATCGCCTCGACGCTGCTGGATAATTTCTTCCACATCTTTGAACTCGCACCCGCACCACCTGCGAGTCTACAGGCGCACCGCTGGACCTACGCCCGACCCGCAGTGTCTCTGACAAACGGCTGCCTCTGGGAGGGTAAGGAGGCGCTCGCGCTGTGCGGCGACTGGTGTCTCGGCGGGCGGATCGAGGGTGCCTTCCTCAGCGGCGCAGCCGCGGCTGGCAGAATCTCTGCTTCCGCCATCAAACCCGCCCCGTAAGCAAGCCGCACCCCGCTCAGGGCTGCACGAAATCAGTATTCTTGAGATGGCGACTCATATCGCCAATGAATGGCCGGCGGACCAGAGTCCGCGTGAAACGCCAACGACCGTCGGCCCGCTCAAATTCATCGAAGTAATGCCCACAAAATATAGGCTGCAGCGGAAAATCATCGGTTGCCTGCAGCACGGTGACATAGCGCTGCGACGATGCGGTACCCGAGACCTCGTCGATAGTGACCTCGATGTTTGTCGTGCAATGTCGTGTGCGCGGCGTGCCGTCCGCATAGAGAATAATTTTGGAAAGGATGCCATCCATAATCGCCTCCGGACCGCGGTTCGGCTCCGCTCCCTCAACCGACCACTCAGCATGCGCGAAAAGCGCCGTAAAGCCGGCAAAATCCCCCGTATCGACCGTGTAGCTGTACTGATTCAGTAAGCTCATTATCTCGTCGCGTGCGCTCATATTGCTCCCCCTTTTTTGGTCACGTTTGTCCTGCGTCGCGATCACCCCGCCAGACGGACGCAACGCAGGACAGCATACGCTGCCCTGCGGCAGCGCTGCATAGCACGGTGGGGACACCACACCGTGGCAGCGCCGCACTGAGCTGCCGTAAACTGCGCCAGCCAGCGCCTCCGGGGCACGCAGTACACCAATGACCGCAGTAACCGTATCGACCGATCCCGCCGGAAGCTGTCCTGAGATCGTCTGCCACGAGTGCGGTCTGGCACACCGTCGGCGTACCCTGCCGAGCGGCGCACGAGCCAGCTGCTCGCGCTGCGGCCACCGGCTCTACGCCTATCGTCCGCCCACGATAGACCGCGCTCTGGCTTTGACTATCGCCGGCCTGGTGCTCTTCGTAGTCGCCAATGTCTATCCTTTCCTCGGCCTGCGCATGGGCAGCCAGCTCATCGAATCAACGCTCATGACCGGCAGCCTGACGCTTTACCTCCAGGGCAAGTGGGAGCTTGCACTGGTGGTGGTAGGCACCAGCGTCCTGGCGCCCGGTCTACAGTTGCTCGGTCTGCTCTACGTCCTGCTACCTCTGCGGTTAGGACACACCCCGCGCGACCTGGCGCGCGTTTTCCGGCTGGTCGAGGGATTGGGTCATTGGGCGATGATGGACGTTTTCCTGCTCGGCATACTGGTGTCCACCGTCAAGCTGGCGGACATGGCGACCATTGTTGCGGGTCCGGCGCTGCTCGCTTTCGTTCTGCTGATTTTCGTCCTTGCCGGCGCACAGAGCGCCATTGATCCGGACCGCATCTGGTCCCAGATCCGGACGCGACTGCGCCGCGCGTCTCCCGACCACGATCTGCCGCAGGCGTTCGAGTGCGGCAGCTGCCATCTGACCGTCGCCCGGCCGCTAAAGGCCTTGTCAGGTACTGTGCGCTGCCCGCGCTGCACTGCACCGCTGCATCATCGGAAAAAGGACAGTCTGCAGCGCAGCTGGGCCCTGCTGCTGGCGGCCTGCATCTGCTATCTGCCCGCCAATATGCTGCCCATCATGCATGTGACGTCCCTGGGGCAGGTTCAGTCGGATACCATCCTGAGCGGGGTTTTTTATCTGCTGCACCACGGCCAATGGCCGCTGGCGCTGATTGTCTTTGTCGCAAGTGTGTTCGTTCCGGTGCTGAAGATAGCGCTGCTGTTCTTCCTGCTGTGGTCGGTGCAACAACACAGTCGCTGGCGACCGGTAGAACGTACCCGCCTCTACCGGATTACCGAAGCCGTGGGGCGCTGGTCCATGGTTGATGTTTACGTGGTTACCGTGCTGGTGGCGCTGGTGCAGCTGGGGAACCTGGCCACCATTGAGGCAGGTTGGGGCGCGGTTTATTTTGCCGCGGTCGTCGTTCTCACCATGCTGTCGGCGATGAGCTTCGATCCACGCCTGATCTGGGATCGTCTGGAGAAAGGAATCACATGAGCGAGCAATCCGATCAGCACAGCGAAGAGCTCGTCGCAGACGCTGTAGTCGCCTCACGCGGCGGGCTCTCCATCGTCTGGCTGATACCTCTGATCGCGCTGGTGGCCGGCGCGTGGCTCGCCTACAAAGGGTACTCAGAGCAGGGCCCGACTATCGAAATCCGCTTCAGCAAATCGAGTGGCGTCACCGCGGGTAAAACCATGATCCGATATCGCGACGTGGATATCGGCAAGGTCGATACCGTACGGCTGAACGAGACACTCGACGGCGTTATCGTCACCGCCGGACTCCACCCTGGCTCGGAGCGCCTGCTAGGCGAACAGGCGCGCTTCTGGATCGAGCAGCCGGAAGTCTCAATCACCGGAGTATCCGGTCTACAGACGGTGCTGTCCGGAGTCTTCATCGGCATCGAGCCGGATACGACCGGCACGGCGAAACGCGACTTCGTTGGTCTTGAGGAAGCGCCCTTCATTCTGCAGGGTCGGCGCGGTCGGCTGTATACCCTTGAAGCGCCCGACCGCAGTTCCCTGCACAAAGGCGCCCCGGTCCTGTTCCGTGACTTCAAGGTCGGGGAAATCGTGGAGTACCAGCTGGTCGGACGCGACCGTGTCGATGTCACCATCTTTGTCGACGCCCCCTACGATGATTGGGTCACCGAACGGACGCTGTTCTGGAACGGCAGCGGGGTCGATGTCGAACTTTCTGCCGACGGCCTCACGGTCAACTCAAAATCGCTGGTCAGCATCCTGATGGGCGGCGTCACCTTCGACACACCCAGTGACGGGCCTGCAGCTGAGAAAGCCGCCGCCGGATCGCGGTTTGTGCTCTTTCCTGACCGCGCAACAGCCTTCAGACCTGCCTATCGCAAAAGACGCATGCTTCTTTACTTTGAAGACTCGGTGCGCGGCCTCACGGTCGGCGCGCCCGTCGAGTATCGCGGTGTGCGCCTGGGCGAGGTTGTCGATGTGCGGGCACAGCTGATAGGCAACGAGTTCGCACTGCGTATTCCGGTGCTCATCGACGTTGAGTTTGAACGACTTGAGGTAATCGGAGAGCTCGATCGCGGCGCCAGGGAGTCGCGTGAGAACCGCGGGCTAGCCAATCTGCAGCGCATGGTAGACGCCGGTCTGCGCGCCCAGCTCAAAACCGGCAGCCTGCTGACCGGACAGAAGCTCATCTCGCTGGATCTCTTTCCCGAGGCCCCGCCGGTTTCGGTTGCCGTAGAAGGCGACTACCCCATCGTTCCGACCATACCAAGCGTGCTCGATACGGTGACGCAGCAGGTCGCTGGCTTACTCGAAAAACTTCAGCGGCTCCCGCTCGAATCTATCAGCGCAGAGCTGCTGCAGACTGTGAGCCGCGTCCGCGAAATCGTCACCGAGGCCGACCCACAGGCGGCCCTCACCGCCCTGACTGGTCTTTTACAGCAGGCTGAAGGTCTGGTCGGCCGGCTGGACCAGAACATAGCGCCGCAGCTCGACGAAACAATGCAGCAGACAAGCCGCTTTGCGCGCAACCTTAACGCCACGCTCCAACCACAGCTCGAAGACACGCTGCGCGAATTGAAAGATGCAGCGCGGGCTATACGCACGATGTCGGATTACCTCGAGCGTCACCCTGAAGCGCTCATCAAAGGCAAACAACCGTAATGAACAGAAAGTCGCTGTACCGTCAGCTTTTGCTGTGCGCGCTCGCATCTGGCTGTGCTGCCTGCGCGACGACGCCCCCGGCGCATTTTTACTCTCTGCCGGCCCGAGCCAGCGCACAATCCTCCGCAATCGCCCAGGACGCAGCGGGACTGCGAGTAGGTCCGTTCTCATTTCCGGACTATCTGCGTCGTCCTAACATCATCACGCGATCAAGCTCGAGTGAAATTACGGTGGCCGAGTTCGAGCGCTGGGCCGGATCGCTCGAGAATGATTTTCATCGAGTTCTGGCTTCGCGCCTGCAGGCGCGGCTGCAGCTCTCCCAGGTCAGCAGCTACCCGGCAGACCCCCACTTCACCGCGCGCCGGGAGCTGGTCGGCGAGATCGTAAGCTTCGAAGGGTTTCTCGGCGGCGATGTGACGCTGGACGTCAACTGGACCATGACCAGCGAAGATGGTGCGACCCAGGGTGGTCACACGGTCATCGTGGTGCCGGTACAAGGCGACGATTACAACGCCCTGGTCGCCGCGCACACGCAGGCAGTAGAGCAGTTCGGCGATGAGCTGGCGAAGCGCGCAGGAAACGTCGAGTAGGCTCAGGGACAGCCTGCATGCCAGCTCCGGCACCGGAATCGCGTCAGGCCGCCATTCCGGTGCGCAGGGTCAATTGACAGCGTAACCTCGGCCCTGCATGCATGCCCCGTACGCCCGGTAGTATGTATTGAGATTCTGGTTGTACTGAGTATTAGCCTGCTGCTGGGCCTCCTGCGCAGCGCGCTGTTTATGGCCCCGTCGCAGTAAGCCTGAGCCGCCGCCTACCGCAGCGCCGATTGCCGCGCCCTTACCCGCATCGCCCGCAATAGCGCCTCCTATGGCACCAAGCGCTGCGCCCCGAGCCGCACCGCCAACCATTTCACCGCCGGTGTTAGCGCTGTAGTACGCGGGTCCCTGAGCAGGATTAAAGCCCGTGCGCTGTTGTGCAAACATGCGGCACTCCGATTCATCGGTCCCCTGCTGTTGCACGCTCTGGCCTTGCGAGGGATAGACGATAGGCGCGCCCTGCGCTGAGCACAGGGTCGGCGCCACTGCAAAGACAAGGAAAGCAAGCCCCCCTGGCAGCAGGTGGTCCCGGAGCCTTCTTCCGGACAAGTTGGAAAGTTTGTTCAGCATGAGAAATTCTCCAGACAGATTCATCGGGGTTCGGTCCAAAATCAACGGTCAGGGAATGCGGTAGTTGAGCTTGGGCCACACGGCCAGGCCGACGGCTGACTGCTCAACCACCGCGCCGGGCGTCATCAGCAGTTGCGCAAAAGCGCTTTTCAGCTGGATCGGACCACTACCGGTCATTTTTTCGCGGTCGCCAGTACCACCGGTGATTTCAAAATCCCCGTTGCAGCCCTGGGTGAACTGCCCTGAGCACTCGAAGCGCGCATAGATCCTTTCCCCATCCGGCGTCAGGATGACGCATCGAGCGCTGCCTCTCTGCGAACCGCTGGCTGCGTCGATTAGCACGCTGGCAGGACAGGTAATCAGGGCTGTATCGAGAGCAGCAATATCCAGAGCCGCCTGCTCGTCCTTTACATAAACCACCCCGGATAGCGTGCCGACGAACATGGCTTCATTCGGTCCCGTGGCATGCACCTGCCCGCGTGCTTCCCACGACGACAGGGCCTGCACCGTCCCTTCAGCAGCGCCGGCAGAAGGAACGCCGGTCAGGTTGACAGCGGCAGCCAGTGCCACTGCGTAAAAGAAATGCTGTCCTCGCATGGGGATCTCCAGTTTGATACAACAAGTTCAACGGTCGGGATTATAGCGACCGTCCCATGGGCGGTGATTTGCGCCGGGGAGCTCCACCGCTCAGGGTGTTCGCTTTACAGCAGCGCCGCCAGGGCTATCATCCAGCCCTGCTTGAGAGGCCTCCGACACCCACAAGGAAATGCGCATGGCGACAGACGACCAGAGCACTCATCAGTCCAGCTGCCCTGCGAGCGACATCTCCAGCCGGTTTGATCCCTTCGATGGCGAACCGACCCGCATGTATCCCATCTACGCGGATGCCCGTCGCAGCGAGCCGGTGTTCTACGCCCCGGAAATCGATTACTGGGTCCTCACGCGCTTCGACGATGTGCGCGCTGCGCTGGGTGGCGATCCCGAGATCTTTTCCGCTACTCAGGCGCTCGCCCTGGTCACCCCGCTGTGTCCCGCTGCGGGCGCCATCGCAATGGAACATGGCATTCAGATCAGTCCCAGCGTCGTCGACGAAGATCCCCCCCTGCACACTACGCACCGCAAGTCGCTGCACAAGCCATTCTCCCGCGGACGCATGCGTGCCATGGAGCCGCTGGTTTTCGACATGCTCGACCGTCGCCTGGATGAGCTCAGCGCGCGCGGCGAGATGGACCTGGTTGACGATCTTCTGTTTGACATTCCGGCCTACATCCTGTTCGAGCTCTTCGGCATCCCGCGGGATGAGCTGAAGAATGTGCGCCGCTTCGCGCAGCGCCTCGCGGTTCTCGGTTTCGGTCGCCCCACCGAAGATGAGCAGATCACCATGACGCAGGGACTCGCAGACTTCTGGGAGTACTGCCGCAGTCACGTCGCACGCCTGATTGCGAATCCTGGCGACGATGCCATGAGTGAATTCATTCGCGGGCTTCAGGCGCCCGGCAGTGCAGAAGAGCTTGACCCTGACTACGTCACCACAGTCACTTTTCAGCTCTTTTTCGCCGGCCACGAAACGACGGTCAACGCCACTGCCGGTGGGATGCGTGCACTGCTCGAGAATCGCTCGCAGTGGGCGGAGCTCTGCGCTAACCCCGCGCTGATCGACAATGCGGTGGAGGAATGCCTCCGCTTCGCGCCGTCTGTTCCGGCCTGGCGCCGAATTACCCGCGCGCCAGTGACTTTGTCCGGCGTTGAGATCCCCGCAGGTGCAAAACTCCTGGTTGCGATCGGCTCAGCCAACCGCGACGAAAGCCGCTTCGAAAACGGCGAGTCTTTTGACATCCATCGCAGCAACGCTCGTGAGCACATGGCCTTCGGCTATGGCCGTCATCTGTGCCTGGGAGAAGCCCTCGCGCGCATTGAGATGCGCGCCATCATCGGCGAGCTGGCACGCCGTCTGCCGCATCTGGAGCTGGTTCCGGACCAGACGTACAGCTACTCGCCGAATACCTCGCATCGCGGTCCAATCCATGTGCAGGTGTGCTGGGACGCGGCAGCCAACCCTGAAACAGCGCCCCGACCGGAGCGCCACTGAACGCTCCGCTGTCTGGCGCATCGGTCCACGCCCACCGTTGCCCGACTGTCCCGCGGTGCCCGCTGCGGCGCAGGGACTGATGTCAAGCAGGCCTTGCGCGCGGCCTATACTCCTGACTCTGGCAACCGGATCAGGAGGTTTTATTCATGTCCAACATTGAAAAAGTGCGTGCGTTCATCGCTCGCTGGGAAGCGCGCGATGTGGAGGGAATCCTGGACACCTTCAGCGACTCCCCGTTCTACCACAACATGCCGATGGAGCCGCTGACCAGCAAGGACGCGATTCGAAAATTTATTGAGCCGTTCATGGCGCCCGTCACCGCCGTCGAATGGACCGTCCATTTCATCGCCGAAGATGCCAACGGGGTCGTCCTCACCGAACGGGTAGACGCGTTTCAGTTCGGCGACAAACGTATCGCGCTCCCGGTGATGGGAACGTTCGAATTTGAGGGCGACAAGCTGGCGCGCTGGCGGGACTATTTCGACCTGCGTGAGTTCGAACAGCAGATGGCAGCGCTGCAGGCTTAGGCGGGAGAGTGATCAGACAGCCTCACCGAGCGCTCGCGCCCGGTCGAGGCGGGTAGCCTCGTCGCGCTCAACGTGAGCCCAGGCCAGCAGCATGAAGACCACAGTAAAGACGTAGCCTGAGAGGCCGCAGAGGACGCCGATCCGCAGAGCCTCTCCCGAGGCCATTCCTCGCTCCGCAAGCGTGGTCGAGAGCCGTCCGACTCCGAATGGCCCGAGCGCAAGCCCGATAAACGTACCCATCAGAATGTACATGGCCGACACCGTGGCACGCATACGCGGTACGACCAGCTCGTTGTAGAGCGCGACCGCCGGTCCGATCCAGCTCGCTGATCCCAGCACGAAAAAAAAGTTCGCCACGTAGGCGACCGGAAGTTCGTCGGTCGTAAACAGCACGAGTCCCGCAGGAGTCGTGGTACACGCAGTGATCAGGCCGCCGATGATGCGCGCTCGCGGCGTGCGTAATTTCAGCCAGTCCGAGAGCATCCCGCCCAACGTCACGCCGAGCCAGCCCGCGACCATTGCGGTCAGCCCGAGGACAACTCCGGCTGTCGCCATGTCCACGTGATGCACGCGGATAAAAAATGGCGCGGTCCAGTAACCGCCGGCATAGGTTACAAAGGCGCAGAAGGCGAATCCGGGCATGGCAAACATGATGGTCCGGCAGCCGAAGATCATTGCGCAGGTGGCCGGGTCACGCACCCTGAGTCCCTGCAGCCAGGAGAAAAACGCGTACAGCCCGAGGGCCAGGGCGGTCCATTGCTCCGGGGAGCCAGCCCCCCACGTCAGGAGAGTCGCGCCCAGCACGCACGCGCCCAGCGTCAGGCTGTTCATGGCCAATGCCCGCCACCCGCCCTGCCGATACAGGCTGAAGAGAGTGAAAGGAGGCAGCACGGCGGCCAGCTCTTCGAGGAGCATCGCGCCGGGTGAAGCCGTCGACTCGTTCTGGATCAGACCCTCACCGCTGCCGCGCCGCGGCTCCCGCAGACTGGCCACCCAGAGGGCCATCAGGAGCCCGGGGATCCCGACCGCGAAGAACGCGGCCTGCCAGCCCGCCAGCCCGAATGGCGCCGTGGCGGGATCCGGATAGGCGGTATTCCAGCGAGCCACGACCTGCCCTCCCAGGAGCATGCCGAACCCCATGCCGATGTACACGCCGCTCGAATACATCGCGATAGCGGTTGCCCGCAGACGGGGGGGGAAATAATCGCCGAGCAGGGAGATGGCGGCCGGGCCCGAGCTCGATTCGCCGACGCCGACGCCGACCCGATAAAGCGCCAGGGTGGCAAAGCCGCGTGCAGTCCCGCTTAGCGCGGTCATGAGACTCCAGAACGCGATGCCCAGCGCGATGATGCGCTTGCGCATCCAGACATCGGCCAGACGCCCGAGCGGGATCCCGAACACGGCATAAAAGACAGCAAAGGCCGTGCCAAACAGGAAGCCCATGTGCGCATCGGTCAGGCCCAGGTCGGCCTTGATGTCCTCATTCAGGATAGAAAGGACCTGACGGTCAACGAAATTGAAGACATAAACCAGCGTGAGCATCAGCAGCGCGTACCAGGAGTACGGGCGCGCGCTCACCGGCTGGTCGCTCACCTCTTTCATTCTCTGACTGCCCGCTGGGCGTCGCTCAGTCAGCTGGGGGGAGATGGGCGTCCCGCAGCGCCCGCTTCAGCAGCTTGCCGGTCGCGTTGTGCGGCAGCTCATCAACGAACACCACGCGGCGGGGTACCTTGTAGCGGGCCAGCTGCTCGTTGCAATGCCGCAGCACTGCGGCCTCGTCCACATTCGCACCCGGCTTGAGCACAATTACCGCGTGCCCGATTTCGCCCCACTGCTCATCGGGGACACCGATTACAGCAACCTCGCCGATCCCGTTCAGCCCGTAGATCACGTTCTCAACCTCAGCGGGGTAAACATTCTCGCCGCCGGATATGTACATATCTTTCCAACGATCGACGATGTAGAGATTGCCCTCAGCATCCTCGCGCACGGCGTCCCCGGTGTGCAGAAAGCCGTCGGTATAGCTTGCCTCGTTGGCCTCCGGCCGGTTCCAGTAGCCTGGACAGATATTCGGACCGCGCACCCAGAGCTCTCCTATCTCACCCTGAGCGACCTCCTGCCCCTCCGGATCAACGATACGGGTTTCCAGGTGCATGAGCGGCGTTCCCACCGAGCCGATCTTACTGACCGCATCAGCGCGGGACTGGACCGTGATCGTCGCCGAGCTTTCAGTCATACCGTAACCCTGCTGCAGGATTACGCCTTTTGCGGCCCAGGTTTCAAGTAGCGGCACCGGCGTGGGGCTGCCGCCAACACCAGCAGTAGTCAGCGTCGGAAACGCAGCCTGGGCGAAAGCCGGCTGCTGACTCATGAACAGCCACATGGTCGGCACGGCAATGAAATGGGTAATCCCGAGGTCGACGTCGCCAAGTGTCTGCAGGGTCGCGGTCGGTTCGAACCCCTGCATGATGTAGCTCGTTCCTCCATAGTGAAAAGCCGGATTGGCAAACGCATTTATCCCACCGATATGAAATAAGGGCAGCACGGTCAGCGTCACCATTCCCTCGCCGAAGCGCCACGGCGCCGTCGCGTTGAGCGTATTCCAGAGCATGCTGCCGTGGGTCAGCATGGCACCCTTGGGGTGCCCAGTGGTTCCCGAGGTGTACATCACGCAGGCCAGAGTCGAGTGCAGGTTGTCATGACGCCGATAGCCACGGCCCGCGCCAGAAGCCAGCGCCTGCTCGTATTCCACTGTGCTTGCCGCTGCGCCCATCCAGACGATGCGTTGGCTAATGCCGGTCGCGTCCGCGACAGCAGCCGCCACATCCGCATAACCGGCATCGTGAAACAGCACCCGCGGCATGCAGTCGCGGAGGATGAACTCCAGCTCCGGGCGGGCCAGACGCCAGTTCAACGGGACATAGGCCGCGCCCAGGCGCCAGCACGCGAACTGCACCTCGAATTGATTACTGTTGTTCTGCGACAGAATGGCGATCCGATCGCACGGCCCCACACCCATCTCTGCCGCGAGAAACGCCGCCAGCGCTTCCGCCCGATGGTCGAGCTCCGCGTAGGTAAAGCGCCTGTCGCTGGCCATATCGACCATCGCGAGCGCCTCGGGAGTATGGCGCGCATGGTGTGCAATCCAGTCGGCTGCCGGGTGGTCGCTCATGCTTTCTCCTTTTTGGGTCGCTCGCAGCGCGATCTTCTAGCGATTATCGAGGCAGGTCCTGTAGAGCCAGCGGGGAACTTTCGCTGTGCTCGTCTAGTCTTCAGCCGGACGTGCCAGGGGCAGGCACACGGTGAAACAACTGCCTTTCCCCTCCGCGCTTTCAATCAGAATGCGCCCGCCCATCATTTCTACCAGCTGTCGCGAAATCGGCAGCCCGAGGCC
>JAYODW010000022.1:0-79743 GCA_038116745.1 Gammaproteobacteria bacterium | reverse complement strand
GAGTGGCGAGGATGCCGTTGACGTAGGTGGCGCTGACGCTGTCTCCAGCCAGGACATGAGTGCCTTCACCGACAGTGACGGTGTCATTGGCCTGGCCACCGACGACGATGGCGTCGCCGTTGCCGGTTGTGATCTGGTCGGCGTCTCCGACGCTTTCATCCTGTGATGAGAACCGCTCAATGACGCCCAGCGTGTCCCAGGACGCGGTGCCGTAATCCCCAAAAATAAGGTGCTTGAGTCCAGCGCCAACGGCGATGCGGTCCTGCCCGACACCGCCGACCACCACACTGTCGCCATCAGTGAGAACAATCTCATCGTCATCGCCGGTTTTCGTCGTCGTCCGGTAAGTGACTGCCCGGAGAACGTCGCCCAGGGCTACGCGCATCGTGCCCAGGCCGCCAACATTGTCCAACGTCAGGGTGCCGCCCAGCAGCACTTCAAAGATCAAAATACCGTTATCGCCAAAGATAGTGTCATTCGATGCCTGAAGAAGGGTGCCGTCAGGCACGACGGCGTCGGGCAACAGCAGGCGATCGCCGAATATGCGGTCGCTGCCATCTCCACCGAACGCTATGTCATCGCCAAGACCCGTGATGATGATGTCGTCGCCGATCCCCCCAGCCAACATGTCTTCATCGTCGTCACCCTCAATCCGGACGGCGAGGCTGGAAGTGGATGCGTCGATGATGTCCTGTCCCGCCTCGCCATAAACGGCGATCCGGCGCTCCAGCGGATCGCTCAATGCCAGATGCGCAGGTAGCGCGTTCGGAAGCGGATCGCTAAGACTGATCGTGATGGTGTCATCCCCGGCACCGCCGAAAACGCGGGTGACGGCCAGGTCATCAGAGCGGATATCGATGCCATCGATGTTGATGGTGTCGTGACCGGAACCTGCCCAGAACACAATGCCCTGGTCGAAGTTGCCTCCCGTTGCGCCATAGGTGATCGCGGCCGGGCTGAAGCCGGTGAATGAGGTCGCGGTGATGGTGCCGGTGTCTCCGGTGGCGTCCGCGAAATCACTAATGAAAAGGCCGTTGAAACCAGTCCCTGCTTCAATCGTTATGGCGCCGGCAATGTCGTCGAGATGTCCATGTGCGATCTCTCCAGCCACCAGATCGCCATCGGCGTCGGAGCCGATGTAAATCCTGTCGTCGCCCGGGCCAGTATCGATCAGGTAGGTGGTTCCCTGGCGGGTGGCTCGGATATTCACCACATCCGCGCCGCTGCCAAGCAGGACTTGGATATTGTCAACGTTGTAGTAGTTGACCCCTGCCAGACGGGTGGCCAGCGTTACTGTACCTGCCGGCATACCTGTGGCGACCAGCCCAATGGACA
Organism: Gammaproteobacteria bacterium; assembly: GCA_038116745.1. GTDB lineage: Bacteria > Pseudomonadota > Gammaproteobacteria > JAYODW01. Next base: position 78,408 of record JAYODW010000022.1, on the reverse strand, counting down.
GCTGAGCGCGTTCTCCCCGCAGAGCAATCATCAGCGCGTCACCTGCGCGGAAGACTTCGACGTTATAGGTCCACGGCAGGTCCGGGTTGGTGTTGGTCGGATTCAGTACCAGGCTCAGCGCGTTATAGAGCAGGTCCCTCTGCGGATCGCTGCTGTTCGGATCGGTCTCGAGAAGGACGAGTTGACCGTCCGGCATCTGCACATGAGCATCAGCAAGGGTGCCGGCCACGACGTTCAATGTAATCGTCTGATCGATCTCCGCGTCCGGAGTCAGATCCAGCACATGGAGGTCAAAGCTGCCGTCGGCAGCGCCGACTGTCAGCACCTGCAGCATGTCGCGTTGCGGGGAGATTGAGCCCTGCGCCGGCGTGTCAACCTCGATGCGAACGCTCTGGTCGGGCCTGGGTGTCAGGCTTGAAGCGGACTCGACATAAGCGAGCGGGGCAATGTCCTGTCCGGCGAAGCTCCCGCCCCATGCAATGGTGTAGACCTCGCCTTCCTTGGCGACCTGAATGTCACCTGCTGCGTCGTAAAGCGTATTCAGCAGTTCGCGCAAGGTTACAGTGTCGGCTGCGGAATCCGTGACGTTCATTTGCAGCAGAGCGTGGTCAGTGTTGCGCACAACACCGGGAACGCTGTTGACATAGCCGGCGTCGGTACCATAGCCATCAACGCGCAGGACGAGCTCCCCCGAAGCCGCGCGCAGCGTCAGGCGCTGCTGCTCGATGACGGTCGGCATGTCGAAGCCGGTCAGTGTGTCGGCTGTTATATAGCCAGGCTGGCTCACTGTGTCGCCGCGGTCGTCCAGCGTCATCAGCGCCATATCTTGAACGGTGAGCAGGCCTGTGACTGCGTCGATAACCGAGCTCGTTCCACCGGTGCCAACGTTCAGCGTGTTAGCCCCATCCTCGCCGTAGATCCAGGTATGGCCATCCGTCGTCTGCACTGAGATCGCGTCGTTGCCCTTGCCGGCGTGCACTACAGTAGTCCCGGCGTGGGTGGAGGTAATGGTCAGGTCATCAGAGCCGTCCCCTAAATCAAAACTGAGCGCCTCTAAATCGAAATAACTGATCCCGCCGCGGAGGGCCTTGCCACCAATGACGGTGTCAGGCCCCATGCCAAAGCCTTCGATGTGGTCCGCCGTCAGGACGCCCGTGCTGTCGGCCACGCTGTTGCCGTTGAACAGGTTCAGGGTATCCACCTGAACGCTCTCGTCGACAAAAACGTTCGGATTGATCGGTCTGTAGTTGTAGCTGTCACCGCTCTGCGGAGCCGTCCCGATGTCAGACCAGAGTGTGGAGAAGACGACGGTTGTCCCATCGACCGCCAGCACATCGAGCTCCAGCCCGACGGCTGGTCCGGTGGCAATGGTGAACCGGTAGGTTGATGAGGCAAGGAGGGGATCAAATCCCTCTACGAGAATATTGGTCTGGGTGCGGTCGCTACCGTCACCGTCGGGTATGTGTGTGGCTTCAGTGTCGGTCAGCGCTGCGTACTCAATGCCGTCGATCACATAGGGAGTGAAAACCTCAAGATCGCCGTCGATCGGCAGCAGCGAGAGCTCCCCTTCGAGTAGCACAGGCGCATTCAGAAACTGATCGCTGGTCGGGTTGTTCCCTCCTGTCAAGGTCAGCGGTCCCCGGATCGTGTCGATCCGCTCAGCGAGAGCTGGGAGCACCATGGCATCAGAGCCCTCGACGACCCGATCATCCCGCGCTCTGACGTCGACCGTTTGTGCCGTGTCCCAGTTGCCGGGGGTAAAAACCAGCTGCGGCGTCAGGGCGAAAGTGCCGGTCGAATCGGGGTCAACGCGCAGCTCAACAGAAAACGGGTTGCCAATCTCGTCGCGTACGCTGATGACCCGACCCACCGCTTCTGCGGAAAAGGTACTAGCACCGTTGGATATGATTTTTTCCGCGAACGACGCTGCAATGTCGGCCAGGCCCTCCCGAAAAGCGACCGCATGAACGTAGGTTTCGTTGCCCAGAGACAGAGTCCAGGTCTCGCCTAAAGCGGGGGTTCCGGTCAGCTCGATATCGGCCGCCAGCCAGAGCCCGGGTGTTACGAAATCCGCCTGGCCGCTGATCTCTGTTGCACCGTCAGAATCCGGCCGGATTTCGAAGTCTGCGTAAAAGTTGCTGCCGGTTCGCGAGGAAATGATCAGGGCCTCATCGGTGAGACCCGGGGAAGCGTCATAGAGCGTCGAAGCCGGGGCGGCGTTCAAGAGCGCAAGGAAATCATCCCGGATGTCGCCGAGGGTTTTGCCGCTGCCGTCGACAACAAAAGGCGTGCCATCGAGCTTTAGAACCCAGTTTTCGTTCGCGCCGGCGGTGCCGCCGAGCGTGAGAAGGACACGTGGTGTGGCGACATCTACCTGCACGGCTGCGCCGCTGCCAAAATTCGCGGCAGGATTAAACGCCTGACGTGCGTTGTATGTGCGTGTGATCTGCGGCGCGACGTCGATCACGACAACCTCTGCCGGCTGACTGCTCAGTACGAGGTCATAGCTGTCGTCCAGTCGTTGATAGTTGGCATTACCCTCGAGACTGTAGGAAATCTCGTAACGGTCGTTTGCCTGCGGCGGGATGGTCGACCCGCTGAAGTCGTTGGCTGTGCCGGTCGGGAAACCGACCAGGAACTGACGTGTCTCCGAGTCATAGCTCAGGATCTCGCCGACCTCACCTGCCGCACCTCCGGTGGTGAGGGTCAGCGTTTTTCCGGTCAGTTCTATTGCATCTTCGTTCGTCGCGTGGCGTTCCACAGACATGTTGAGCTGATAGCGCAGTCCCTGCGAGACATAGTCCAGCCGCGCATTGTCGAATTCAGTGCCGTAGCGGGTCGCAGACCACAGTCCGCTGCTGTTGATGAAGAAGGTATACCCCCCGGAAACATAGCCAGTCTGATAAGGGTCGAGCGAAGAATTGTCTGCGTATTCGCGATAGCTGCCGACGCGGATCTGATAGAGACCTTCCTCGCTCAGGGCCGAACCTGGCGCGGTGAGATCGAGCAACGGATCGGTCGGCGTAGTGCTGCCGCTATCGATTATCCCGCCAGCGTTACTTGTCGCTCTCCAATCCCAGCTCTGCCCGCCGTCGTCAGAAAACCAGAGCTCGATGCTTGGTGAGTCCGTGTAGACACGCGGCACGGAGGACACTACCCAGGAGTAGGTGACGTACGGGACCCCGAATATGTAATAAGTCCTCGGGGTCCACGTAAGGACCTGGCGTTCTTCAACGCCTGTAACCGCATTGCCCTGGTCGATATCGAATACGGCCCTGACACTTGCATCACCCCGGTTCGCCGCGAGCAGGACAGTGTCGTAGAGCGTGAAATTCAGCGCGGTGATGACCACGCTGTTGCTCTGGCGTTTGGCGACAAACAGGCCGGAATCGTTGATGGCGGCGACCAGGCCGTCGGCCACGTCGCTGAGTCTTTCCCTGTAGGGCCGCGCGGGATCTTTCGGCGGCGTGGTGTAGCTGAAATCGACTCCATTGAGGGTCAGCGTCCAGGTTTCGGCCGGCGGCATGCCGGTTGCGTCCAGAGTCAGCGGTATCGCCAGTTCTTCATTCAGAAGAGGATCGATCTCATATCGAGTTCCCAGGTCGTTCGAGCCTGATGGGTCCCCGGCGCTGCGCTCCTGGCTGAGCCTGGAAACGCTGATTGCGGTTCCAGCCGCAGGTGCAGGTCTCTCCAGGACCAGCGTATTGGCCTTATCTGCATGCAGCGACACGGCGTAGCTCTGGCCGTTGAGTCCAATAGATGAAGGGTCGCTGGCAATATTCGAGAGCGCATTGGCCAGAGGAATGTTGGCGGAGGCGGTGTAGACGTATTCGTTACCATCGATAACGAATCTGAGCTCATCCGCGTTTTTCAGCTGACTATCAGCATCCTCGATAGTCAGCAGTTCCTGCAGCGCGCCGGGGACAAGACCGGCCACGGTTGCGCTGCCATCTTTGCTCGCGCTGGTCGCTGACACGCTGGCTTTGAAGCCGTCGCCAGCGACCTCAGGAAAACTCAGCACTTCAGCGTTTGCGGTTACCCCATTGCCCAGCGCCACGGCCAATGCGCTGGCGACTTCGCTCAGGCTGACCGTCGCACTGTTGTCCGTGTCCAGGGCCGACGTGATGTCCACGACGGCTGTCAGCTCAGTTCCCAGCCAGGAGTTCGCAGTAAAGGTCCATGTTTCGCCTTCGTTAGGCGTGCCTAAGAGGGTCAGATCAGGACCATCAAAATAAATCTCCGTTGCGTCACCTGTGTCAACGGCGATCTGCGATCCCAAATCAATCGGAGGCGCGGAGACGCTCAGCGTCTGCAGGCTGAATTCTGCGCCGGGTTGCGACCTGGTCGTGACGGTCAGAACATTGTCGTTGACCGTCAGGTTGTAGTTCGGCTGGCCCTTGTCCAGCTCAAGCTCAAAGTACTGCGCCAGATCGTCGACGGTACTGACAGTGACGTCCGGATTGTTCGCATTCCCTGATGTCGCTCCAAGGAACGCCACGGCCTGGGCTTCCCCTTCAAGACGCAGCGTGAAAGTCTCGCCGGGGGTGAGAGCAACCCCGGCTGATGCGTTTGCATTGTTCGCAAACGTCAGGACCAGCTCCTGAAACCCCTGGTCCTCGACTGGTGTCAGCGCGATGGAGCTGTTCACCGGCGAGAAAGCGAACGTGAAGTCGCCGTTGTCAGGGCGTGTGATCGAAATCACGGATGGATCCTGACCATCCAGGGCGATGCTGTAACCAGCTGTAGAAATTCTTTTTCCGACACCATCAGAAATATCGGAAAACGCGTTCAGAACCTCCGCGATATCGCCGATGGTGTAATCAAAATCCGTGACAGCGTCTGTCAGGACGTCCGGGGTGAGATCCAGCTTGAGTGTCCAGATTTCGTCCGTCGCTGGAGCGAGGTTGCCGTCACTCAGATCAACTTCCGCGCTCCAGCTTGCGGTCGAAGAGCTGTTCTGGGTTGAGTTCGAGAATGCCGCGGTTAGTCCTACGCCCCCCGCCCGGGATACGACCAACGTGTCACCGTTTGCCGTGACCGTATAACCGGCGTCAGCAAGCGCCAGGCCGACCCCGGTCGTGTCGTCTGTGTAGGCTTTGAGTACGTCCGCCAGACTTCCTGATGCGTCCTGGTAGCTGTAATCAACATTCTCCAGGGTCAGCACCCAGCTGTCATTGGGCGCAGCACCAACAGCACTCGCATCGAAGGACACCAGGGAGGAAAGCCTCACTTCGCCCGCTGGTCCGCCGCGCACGAAGTCGACGTTGAAACGCGTGTTGTCGGTACGGTTGAGCGTCAGGATGTCAGTGCCGGAATCAAAGTTGCCGGACAAGGAAACCGTGCTGTAAGCGTCAACCTGCGACGCCAATGCTTCACCGAGAACTTCGATGCGGTCCCGGGTGATGTAGTCATAATTCTGCCCATCCAGGGTCAGCCTCCAGATTTCACCTGCGCTCTCGATTCGGTTGTCGTTCAGGTCGACGGTCAGATTTGATGTCAGGCGCTCACCGGCGGCGACCGTCGTTCCATTGGTGGACGTCAGGGTCAAACTGGCTACCAGGTTATCGCTGGTCGTTGTCGAGTCTGCGTAGAGGCTGCCTGGTGGGTTCAGCTTGGTACTGACACTGTAGTTGTTGTTAGCAATATCCAGCCCGACACCAGCCGCGCTGTTGGTGAATGCGTTCAGAACCTCCGTGATATCGCCGATGGTGTAATCAAAATCCGTGACAGCGTCTGCCAGGTTGTCCGGGGTGAGATCCAGCTTGAGTGTCCAGGTTTCGTCCGTCGCTGGAGCGAGGTTGCTGTCACTCAGATTAACTTCCGCGCTCCAGCTTGCGGTCGCAGAGCTGTTCTGGGTTGAGTTCGAGAATGCCGCGGTTAGTCCTGCGCCCCCCGCCCGGGATACGACCAACGTGTCACCGATGGCCGTGACCTTATAACCGGCGTCAGCAAGCGCCAGGCCGACCCCGGTCGTGTCGTCTGCGTAGGCGCTGAGTACGTTCGCCAGACTGCCTGATGCGTCCTGGTAGCTGTAATCAACATTCTCCAGGGTCAGCACCCAGCTGTCATTGGGCGCAGCACCAACAGCACTCGCATCGAAGGACACCAGGGAGGAAAGCCTCACTTCGCCCGCTGGTCCGCCGCGCACGAAGTCGACGTTGAAACGCGTGTTGTCGGTACGGTTGAGCGTCAGGATGTCAGTGCCGGAATCAAAGTTGCCGGACAAGGAAACCGTGCTGTAAGCGTCAACCTGCGACGCCAATGCTTCACCGAGAACTTCGATGCGGTCCCGGGTGATGTAGTCATAATTCTGCCCATCCAGGGTCAGCCTCCAGGTTTCGCCGACCTCCTGGGTTTTGTTGCCGCTCAGGTCGAGTTTCATTTCAGAAACAAAGCGGGTGCTGCCGTCGGTCAGGATGCGGCCGCTGGCCGGCGCCTGGACGACGCTCAGGGGGGCGATCGCGATGCCTCCGGCCGTCGATCCAACGGTCAGGGTCCCCGCGTAAGTGGCCGTGAGGCCGCGCGCTGGCAGCCCGCTGGTGCCGTCATGAATCGAATTCGCGAGAGCCCTGCCTACATCGTCTAATGTCAGCCCATCGGTACCGTCATCTGCTGCAACCACGGTATAGCGCGCGCGCTGCGGCAGGCCGTTTTCCAGATAGGTCAGTTCGACACCCCAGATTTCGCCCGCAACCGGCGTGCCGCTCAGACTCAGAGCGGCGCTGTCGTAGTACACAGGTACCGGTGCCGGTGCGTCGACCAGCGATACGGCGGCATCCGGGATCGGCGCAGTGACCGCAAGCGCGACCGTGAAACTTGCAGCGGAACCTTGCGCGATGGTTAGGCTAGGCTCGCCGACGGTATAGGTGACTGTGTAGCCGTTGCCGGTTTCGGTCAGCGGCGTTCCAGCAGTCTGATTTGCGAGGTTGAAAGTCGTTTGAGTCAGCGCGCGCGCAAGCTGCACCGCGACGTCAGGCAGCGTGTCATCGAGCCGGTCTGCGTTTGCGTCGTAGCTGACAACGCTGGTTCCGTTGTTGATCGACAGCGTCCAGGTCTGCCCTTGCTTGACCTCGCCGGTGAGGTTCAGAGTCACCTCACTCCAGGCTACGTTGGCAGGATCGCCGGGCGTCCCGCGGATCGCGATATCGGCGTCCGGGCTCTGGCCGTTCTCTGCAGCGACAGTGAACGCGATGGTTGCTCCGGCATTTCCCAGGCTGAGGCTGAGATGCCGGACAGCTGAGTCGTACGTAGTTGTATAGCCCCTGTTGACCAACGCTGCTGCGAGGGCTTCTCCGATTTTATCGAGTGCGTTGTCGCCAGCGCCGACCGCGATAGCCGTGAGCGCTGTTGCTGCGCCGTCGACCACGCTGAAGGGTGTCACGCTGAGCGCGCCCGAGGCATCGCTGATTCTCGCGCGGGCGGCCTCGGCGCCATCGATCTCAATCGACCACAGTTCGCTCGCACTCGGTGTTCCTGCTAGGACGATATCCGCACTGCTGAATACGATCGGGTCGCCGTCCGCGTCGAGCGCACGCTGGACGCGTGTCACCGCACCCGCGTCCACATCCAGCTGCCTGAGGCTGTCGACCCTGAAGCCGACCTCGGTATCCGTGAGCGTCAGCGTACTGCCGGCTACGTGACCCATCCGGCTCGGTGTAATCACGGTATTGCTGGCAGCGAGCTGGAGGGTGCCATCGAGCGGCGTTCCATCGTCGCGAACCACCAGGAGGCGGTCATTGGCCTGGAACAGGGTGTAGGCGCTGCTGGTGCTCAGACGCGCGAGCACTTCGCGGACAGTCTCCCCGTTGACAGGGGTTAAGGAGAACGTCTCCTGGATTAACGGGGAACCGCCGGACAAGGTCAGCGTCCACTGGTCCCAGCCAGTACTGAGCAGCCCGCTCGCAGCAAAACTCAGAGGAAGGGCATGCAGGAGTCCGGTCGCAACGCCTTCCATCGCGACTGCGCTCAGGTCAGCTGTATAGCCCGGCACAGGCTGGCCTGCGGTGTAGGTATAGGTGTTTCCATTCAGCTCGAGCGTCCAGACGTCGCCGGGCTGGTAGGTGCCGGTCAGTCCGAGGTCTGCCGTCGTGTAGAAAGAACCCGCTGCCGGGGTGCCAGACACCCCCTGCTGGTCGATGGTCTCCGGGTTGAGCATGCCCCCGGTGACCTCGAAGGTGTAAATATCTCGACTGCCATCCCCTGCGCCGGTGATCTTGGCGTAGGGGGTAAGAGAGGTCAGATCGCCGGCGCCGATATCCGTGTCGTAAAAGGTGAACCAGTTTGCCGGGTTATCGACATTCTGACCTGCTTCCAGATTGTTGCTGGTTTCCTGCTCGTAGATGGGCTTGGTTTCGAACAGGAAATCGTCGACCTCTTTGTTTTCAATCGAGACGTGGAGGTCGTAAGTCACACCCTCAGGGATCTGCTCTATCCGGTTTGTATCGAGGAACGACAGATAGCTGGCCCAGTTGTCGACTCTCAGGTAGTAGGTTCCGTCTTTCTTGAAGTCGATTACCAGGTAGTCGTCATAGAAACTGCTGCTGCCGGCGCCGCCTTCAACCCAATTCAGAGTCTGCCAGTAAGGCTGGTCCGGGATAGACCAGTAGCGGCGGTCATCTGACTGCGGCTGATGGTTTTCGTCGAAAACCATCAGCCGCGCGCCCCAGCGGATGGCGTCACCCAGGTCGTAGCCATGGTCAATATCAAATACCCCGCGGACCGGGTCCGCAGCGCTTGCCCCTGTGATCTCGAAGCGATACCAGTCCTCGAGGCCCTCTCCAACGCCCTTGACCGTGAGATGGGGGAGGGTGGCAGGCAGAGCCTGCCCGTCGACCAGGCCGACCGGGAAGCCATAGAAGGCGTAGACAGGCACGTCGGTGCCGATGTCCTCGTCGGGCTGGTCTGACCAGGCAGCCAGGTCGAGATCCTGGGCGGTGTCGAAGCTGTTGTTGTCGCCGGACTCGCCGATGACCGCAGAGCCGAAGCTGCCCTCGAAGAGCAGGGCGGTGCCCGTAAAGTTGCGGCTATCAACGGGGACGGGCTCGTTGTTTCCCAGCAGCTGAAACAGCTGGCCGGTTCCCATGAGCACGTCGGTGGTTGGCTCAACGACTTTGGTTTCGCGGTCAGATTCGGTGATCACGACGCTCAGGGCGTTGCGATCTGCGATCTGAACGTCGACCGACGCAATGTCCGTTGTTTCACCGTTCCGACCGACCGTGTAGTTGAACTCCGATCCGTCCAGACGCAGGATCCAGCTGTCCCCGGCAGACGGCAGCAACGGCACCGCGCCGGCAAGGTCAAAAGTTATCTCGTCAACATGGGCGGAGCTGAGTAGCCCCGACAGGTCCACGGCGACTTTCTGGTCGCTGAGGATCAGCTGAACTGTCAGCGTGTCCCGGTCAGGCTCAACCGTGAGCGTTTCAGTTGCGGTGTCGTAGCTGCCCCTGAATGCGCTGCTCTCTATCTGCGCAATCAATCCCGTCGCAACTGCCTCCAGCGTCAGCGCGCTGCCCGCCGTTCCGGCAAGGTAGCTGAACTCCTGGCCCTGCAAGGTCAGGGTGAAGACGTCTGTATCCCGTACCGTCTGACCGTCGAAGGTAGCCGAGAGCTGTGACAGGTCAAAACTCTGCTGCTGCACAGGCGCCAGGTGCAGCGTGTCCGGCGCGTTGATGGCGTCTCGGCTGACCGTAAAGGGCAGGCCAGGCTGGGACAGGACCGTCTCGAAGCCAGCGGCAAAATCCGCCAGCGACTCGTTGTTATTAGCAATTTTGTAGCTGAAGGTGGCGTTGTTGACCCGCAGCTGATACTCGTCATCAGCGACCAGGCCAGTCTGGTCCGATCCGGCGATGAATCGCAGATCGACTTCTTGCCAGACATCATCTGCTGCTGCTGAAGCAGAGGCCGCCACCGGCGCGCCAGACCAGTCCTGCAGCGCCGCGGTGAACCCTTCGCCGCGGTTGGACGTGACGGTAATCTCGGTTTGGTTCACAGCGACGGCAAACTCGCCGTCGGCGATAGTGTTGAGAACTCTGGCAAAACCCGCGGCGACGTCGCCAGCCGTGATGCCGTAAAACGCGTCGGTCGAATCCGGGTCAATGGTGTGGGTGATGCGCTCGTAGTGCGTCCCTTCGACAATACTGTCGTCGGGTGCTGAGACGGTGACCAGCTGGGGGGTCGCCCAGTTGTTTTCATCAAAACTCAGCGTCTGGGTGCTGACCTTCAGGTTGGGTCCCGCGCTGACAGCAATGGTCACCGGTCCAAGCGGCTGCTTCGACAGGCGCACGGTGTACGCATCCGTAGCGCCGCCCTCGAAAACCTCAGTCGTGCCTTGAGTCTCGCGCACGACGACCTGGGCGGCGTCGTTGTCGATGACCTCAACGGGGAGACTGATCACCCCGAGCTTGTCATAGGCGCCACCATCATCCGAACTGGCGCCCTGACGAATCGAATGCTGGATGGTGTAGAGCCGGTTACCCTCGGTGAGCAAGTCGTCTACGCCAGACACCACGACCTTCTGCGGCTGAAACCAGTTCTCGGTGGTGAAAAAGATCTCTTTGCCGGCTGGGTTGGCATCAGCCCCCTGGGAGTCCGTACCAATGCCCAGGCCGGCACCGCCGGCCGCCTGCTCGCCTTCTCTGGGTAAGGTCGGGGTTGCGGTCAGGGTGACGTCATCTTCAGGGGGTCTGGTGAGTACGATGAAGTATTCCGCGCGGAGCGATCCGTCCTCGCTGACCCTGAGCCCGGCCCCGGCGTCGTAGATGAAGACCCCCGCCTCGTCGCTGTCGGCGACTACGACCCGCAGGTCATGGACGAAAAGGTCCTCATAACGACTCCCTGGCGCCAGAGAGTGCTCGATCAGGCCGCTGTGCCCCTCGATATCTTTGGCCTGGACCGTAATGGCCCCGGTCGTGCCGCCGGCGACGTTGAAGGTGTCGCTGCCGGTGCCGCCGTAGATCTGCACCTCCGTGCCGCTCGGCGTGCTTTCGATGTAAAAGCTATCGTTGCCTTCGAGGCCTTCCACGGTCACTTTTTCGATGCCATCGAAGCGTATGGGCAGCCCGCCACCGTAGATCCCCAACCGGGTCACGACGAACTGATCACCCGACGTGGTGCCGAGTACGCTCAGGGTGTCGTAGCCGTCCCCACCGAAAATGTTGATCGGCGCGTTTTCCGCGTACTCGATAAAGTCCGCTCCCTGGCCGCCGTTGACGTTGGTGATCGGTGCCTTGGGATTGCTGGGGTCAACCACTCGGAAAGGGCGCACGCGGAACGTGTCATCGTCTTCCTCGCCAAAAAGAAACAGCTCGGCGCGCGAGCGGTACACGGTAAAGCTGTCATTGCCTGTGCCGCCGAACAGGGTGGCTGGCATGCCGACACCGGTGCCGCTGCTGAGAAAGCCTTCCTCTACCTGTGTGGTATCGAACCAGTCTTCCGGTGATAAGCCGTTGGCGGGGTTTGTGCCGTCTCGTGCGGAGTCGAAAACCTGGCCGACCTGGAACGTGTCGTCACCGGCATCGCCGTAAACAATGATGGGCGCGTTAGTCTCATCAAAGACAAATGTGTCGTTACCGTCCCGCCCGAAAACGTAGAGACCACCGTTCAGGTTCTCGTCGTAGTAGACCCGCTCAGTGCGGGCGCCGGGCAGGCGGTTGCCGGCGTCATCGAGTTCGACCGCATTGATGGTGTTGGGGCGGAACAGGAACAGATCGGCGCCCAGGGTTCCAAGCACGTTGAGGCGGTCGAGACCGGTGTAGGCGAGGCTGTCCGCGGTGTTTTCGTCGTCTTCGACGTAGATCCTCGCGCTACCACGTCCGGACAGACCAACTTCGTAGAGATCGCTGCCCTCCTGGCCGTGGAGATAGAGCGCCGCGTCGATGCCGTCTCTGAAGGTCTGCTGTCCGTTCGTGTCGTAGTTGACGCGTAGAACGTCCTGCCCTGAGCCGCCGAACAGGCGCGTCTCGCCGGAAACTGCATTAACGAGGAGCGTGTCGTCACCGGCCAGTGTGTAAATGTCGACCAGCCCGGTGTGCGTGCCGTCGACGTAGAGCCGGTCGCCGCCCGACCCGAGCTCGAGCGTAAGCGCCGCAAAACCGGTGTAAACGATCTCCTCGTCGGCTCCGATCCCGAAACCGCTCAGGCTGAATCCTGTCAGGGTGCCCCGATTATTCTCGATCTCAGCCGTGTCACTGATCCAGAGCAGCTCGTTAGTGCCCCGGCCGTGCAGACTCAGGCTGGCCGCGATCCCGTTGAGCGTTCCGTTGAGCACCGGAGCGGCGCCGCTCAGATCGACTGAGGACGAGACGTAGAACCGATCTGAGACATCGCCGTGATCGGTAATCGTTGTGTCAGCTGAGGTGCTCAGAACGCTGACGGTATCCGCGCCCTGACTTAGCTCGATATTTAAAGACTCGAGCGTGGCGTAAGTAATTGTGGCGGGCGCCAGCCCGCGGATCTCGGTGTCGGTGATGACGACATTGAAGGAATCCGCGCTGCCCGCATTGTCGATGTTGAGGGTGTCTGCGTCGTCCTGGCCGACGACTGACAGGCTGCCCGTGATGCCGAGCAGATCACCGTCCGGCGGGTTGGCTTTGCCCGCGAGGGAGGTCACGTGGACGGTGTCGTTGCCTGCTCCTGTTTCAAGCACGACGCTGTCGCTGGCCTGTTGCAGGGTGTCGAGCACCCAGATTTCGTCGGCGCCACTGCCGAGGCGGATGTTCAGATTTTCGGTGTCATCGTGACCCACCACAATGCCGCCGTCGAGGAGACCGCCGATGACATTGACGTAGCGGTGATCGGTGGCGGACTGATAAAGAATTACCGAGCTGCCGCTGGTGGCTTTCTTGACCAGCGCGTCGACCTGCTGGTTCGTGGCGATGGTCAGAACTGTGTCGGCGACATCAACGCCGTAGCCGGCGCCGCGCATGGCTACCGCGAGGGCTTCGGCGACGTCCTTGAGCGAGTCAAGTCTGCCCGACGTGCCAACGGTGTAGCTCGCAACGGGAGCTGCCGCACCGTTCAGATAGAGCCCCCATACGGCACCCGTTTGCAGATTGCCGGAGCCGGCGAGGAGCTCCAGCACCTGGCTCTGGGCATCGCTGACAAGGGTGACGCTAGCCTGTGCTGCCTCGCTGAACGCGCGGAACTCCGAGACCGGGTCGACCGCAGCAGGCAGGGTGGCCGCGTCGGGGAGCAGGATGCGGTCGTCGTAGACGCTGATGAGTTCGGAGATCAGGCTCCCGCTGTCGGCGAAATCCGCGGCCGACTCACCCTCGCGGCTCGTGTTCAGAACTTCTATGACGATAGCGCTGAGCTCTTTCAGCACCGTAAAGCCTGCATTCAGCTCCCTGACGTAACCGTCATAGTCATTTTTCAGCAGCGCGACGGAGGAGGCGGCATTATCGCTTGCGCGTTCGTAGTCAGCCTGCTGCCGGCCAAGTTTTGCGGACTGCGCATCGGACCGATCGGCGAACGCGTCTGAAATTCTAGCTTTGGGTTTGAGATCGGCGATCAATCGCAACTGATCCAAATAACTGGCGTCGAACACCCAAGCTCGGGAAACGTAGGTCCAGCTTACAAACCAGAAATCAACGGTAACGGTATATTTCTTTATCAGGTCGGCGACGATGCCCGGCAGCGCAGCCTCCGCTTCCGCCAGCTGAGCTTTAAAAAGATCTGCTTCTACCCGGTTGATGGCGACCGGCTGCGCGATATCTTCGGCATCCTGCGCCAGAGAGTCGGCCTGCGCGGCGGTGCGCGATTCCGTCAGGATCGCGTTGGTGTAGGTCGGGTTCGTTTCGACAAACTGCTGCAGATTGCGCTGCGCTCTCAGAAAGTCGTCGCGGAATGTGTCGAAGTCAAAGGGGACGGGTGCACCGTTGTTGTCGAATGTGTAAAGAGTGCTGACGAACGCATCAAAGCGCGCACCGTTGCGGACGGTGAACTTGATATCCCGCGCCGCTTCGGAAACTGCTGTCGGAGGCAGAGCTCCAGCATCCAGATTATTTGCAGCAAATGACGTGAACGCTTCAACCAGCTTCAGCCCCTTGGAGTAGGCCGTCTGCACGCGTTCGTAGCTGGACGTCGACCCCGGGAGTGAGGGCGCGGCCAGAGCCGCCAGCGCGTCGAACGATGTCGCATTGCTTGCGCTTTGGACGATGGCGAAATCAGCGCTTGCTGCAGCCAACGCCGCGCTCAGCTCGGCGGTGGCGCTTATGGTATTCAGCAGGCCGTCATTCAGCTGCTGCTTAAGCGCGCTCCAGACTGTAGATTTGACCAGCTTCGCCTCTGCAGAAATACCGCTGTCGGCGCTGCTGGTGCTGGACGGATCCAGCGCCGCAAGCAGCGTTTCCGCCTTGGACTTCAGATCATTGAGGGTAGCTGCGTCATAGGCATTTCCAGCGAGCGCCGCGTTGATCGCGTTGGAAAGGGTGGTTATCCGACTGAGATAACTCGGCTCAAAAACTGTCTCAAAGGCGTTTTTCTTGTCCTTGGTGGATTGCGCCAGGGGTTCATAGGCCCGGCCGAGACCGGCGAGGACGTCTCCGATCGGAACACCCTGCTGCTTGCTGACGCTGCCGAGCTCATTGCGGAAATCGGTGGTGATGTCATCAATGCCGGCTTCTTTCGTATCCCACTCGAAGCCCAGAATGGCCGGATTGTCCTCGAGCGCGCTGAAAAGGGTATTGAGCTGATCGGTGCTGTATCCCCGTTCGATGAGCTGCGAGGCGTAAATCCCCCTGGTGCCGATGTATTTCTCTACTGCTTCGTCGTAAATCTGCGCGAGCGCGACGGTGTTGTCCCAGTTTTTCGCGTTAGTGGTGTGGAGCTCGAGCCACATGTATTCATCGCCGTCGAGCTTGCCGCCGCCCATCGTGTAGACGCCGGTCGGGCTGGCCTTGGCCTTGCTGAGAGCGTCATAGAGGCCGTTCTTGAGCAGACTGTTGATGTTATCGAAGTAGCGTTTCGCGACATTGCTGTTGGACACGCCGCTGTATCCGTATTTGTCGAACTCCGCGTTCGGGTTGCGGAAAAACGCAGCAATCTTGGTCAAGCCGTCCTTGACGCTGTAGAAGGAGCTGATGGCGTTACTGGTTGGCCAGTCAATACGCCAGCCACGGAAGAGCTTGTAGTCGTAGTCTCGATATTTGAGGTAGGTCGTGACCCCGTTGTTCTCCTCGATGACGTTGCCGTACTTGCCTACCTGTGCCGAGATCCGCTGCAGCACCTGGTCGCGCAGCCACTGCCTGTCATCGCCCTCGTATAGACGTGCGCGTGCGTAGAGCGCGGCCTGATTTTCAAGCGCAGCCTGGTCGATATCGACAAGCAGTTGCACCGCCTCGTCGACTTCTTCCTCGAGCAGGGTGGCGAGGCCGGCGACAGCCTGCTGCAGCGCTTCGAGCTCCCTTTGCGCCGCGTAGTCCCGGTAGGCCTCAAGATCCGCGGGGTCTACCTGCATCGCCGCCTGTCCGTAAGGCACCGCGGCGAGCTCGAGGGCGGCTTCCATTGCCTGGTTTTCGGCGGCGGTGATTGCCGCGCCTTCCCCGATCCCGAGCACGTCGGTGATCCGACTCAGACGCTCCAGACCACTGCTGTGTTCCAGGATTTTCTTTTCGAGCGTAAGTGCGCTGTCGGCAGTACGGGCCCTGTCGTCAAGCGTGATGGTGTCGTCGCCATCCTCGCCGAACAGGAAGAGGCTGCCGCCATCATCTGCGATAGGCGCGCTGCCGCCGATGGTTATCTCGTCATCGCCGCCACCGGCGTGGATGACCACCTCGCCGCCGGCGCTCAGGATCGTGAACGCGTCACCTTTAGCGCTGCCCGTGACGGCCACCTTGCCGTCAAATGCAGCGCTATCAATGGTGAGGGCCGTCTCTGCCGTGGCCGCGCTGTAGTCGAAGCCGACAGAAGCCCATTTTTGAAAAAAGATCTTCGGGGGTGGTGGCTGCGTTGCTTCTTCCCCGATGAAGGCAAAAAGTTCTGACTCGTTAGTGGTGAGCTCGCTCAGCGCGCCTGGTGCGAAGTTCGCGCGCAAGGGGGCCGCCGTGGCGAAATTGACCGCAGTAAGGTCTTTGTAAACCAGGACTTGGGAGCCCTTGAACAGTTTTGTCTCGGCGTGCTGCGCCGTGAAAGCAATATCGCCGCCGAGCTGGTCGGTTATTTTGACGAGCTCCCAGAGCTCTTCTCCGCGCGCGGCTCGACTTGGGTCAGGATCAGCAATTTTGGTCCAGCTTAGGGTTAGATTGAAATCGTCCGCGAACTGCTCCAGCTGCGCGCGCGCGGTGAGTTCATTGTTGTTCTCGTCCACCGTGCTCTGGATAGTGAAAAAGCTTGCGCCGGCCGGGACAAACACATCTCCGCCGTCACGCTGCAGATCGTCCAGCAGCGTGTTGTCATCGTAACGATCCACGAAGCGGACATAATTGGTGATGACATCGTAGAGGAGGTCTGTGGCGTCCTCGGCCGCGGGACCGCTGGCGCTCAACAGGGTTTCTGAAAGGTCTCCCGCGCCCGGCTGAAGAGTGACCTTGCTGCGGTCCAGCGTGACGCTCTTCTTTTCCAGGCTGGTGGTGCCAAGCCGCAGCGGTGTCTGGTCAAGATTGACGATGATCTGATCGTAGCCACCGCCGCCTTCGAGAATGACCGGGGAGACGAAATTCGCGATGTCATAGGACGCCAGCATGGTCGTGGTACGGGACCGTGCGGGATTGTTGACGACGAAAGGCGCCACTCGTCCGGTATTCTGGACCTCATAGAAGGGCAGGCCATCGAGGCGGTAAACGGGTACGAAAACACCATCCGCATCCTCGGCAACTTTGTAGCCCTCCACGGTGGTATAGAAAATGTCCGAGTTGCTCGGGTAGCGCTGAACAATATCGACTGCAGGGCCGCCGAGGATAATGGTGTCGCTGCCGGAACCCCCCTTGATGACCAGATCGCCGATGGTGCCGAGGTCAACGCCATACAGATAAACAGTGTCATCACCGCCGCCGGTAAGCAGCTGCAGTCGTTCGATGTTGAGCAGAGACTGCAGCTTGACGCCGGAGCCGATGATTCTCTGCACTTTGTCCTTGGTCACAGGGTCGATTTCTGTGAAAACGTAAAAAGTGTCGCTCAACACCGTGCCGACGATGCTGACCGAGTCGAAGCCGGCACCACCATCGATATTGACGTTCGCGTTTTCAACGTAGACCAGCGAGTCGGAGTCGACCTCGCGCGTGTCCTCTGTACTGTCTCCGCCGCGACCGCTGTCTTCGCCGACCACCGCGCTCAGCGTGGCCGATTTGGAGACGAGATCGACGACCTCGAGCTCTTCATCGAGGGTCAGCAGGGCCTTAATCAGGAAAACATCGTCGCCGTTGTCACCGAACAGGTCGATGTCGGCAATGTTGTGGTTGACCTCGAAGTAATCGTCATCATCGCCACCGAAGTAGCGTGTGCCGTTGAAATTGGCGCCCTGAGTGATCTCTTTGACGACCGTGACAATCTGCCCCTCGATGAGAACATCTTCAGTTTTAAGGACAGAGCCGATGTAGAACTCGTCGTCCCCGGCGTTGCCGAAAATGTCGATTTTGGTCGAGGTGCTGTCAGAGATGATGCGGTCATTGCCCGCACCCGCGAAAACCGTGACCTCCTCGACAGTGAAGTAGTTGATGACCTGGAAGTGATCGCCGCGGCTGAGGGAGCTGGCCGTGACGGCCAGCATGGCTTCTTCATCGTCGGGTGATTTCGCACCGTAGCCGCTTTGCGTGGGGTCGAAGTGCGCAATGATGAGACCGTCGCCCGGATTGCCGAACTCGGTCCAGCGCGATTCGCTGAAAACGGGGTCGCCGTCCTCGATCCGATTCAGGTCGTAGACGGTGTCGAGCTGGATAGTGTCCCCGTTTGCCGCGTCGTTAAGCCCTTTATAGGTCAGCCGGTCGATGCCGCTGGCGCCGGTGTCGCGGATATCCAGGAACTGCTGCCCCAGTGCGCTGGGGGGCGCTTCGAGAATGTAGGTGTCGCCGCCTTTGTAGCCGTCGAGGAGGCCACTTTCGGACCAGTTGTAGACTGTGAAGCGATTGGCACCGCTGCGCCCATAGAGTTCCACGCCTTCAAAAATCTTCGCAAACGACTCCTCTTCACGGCCGTACTGGTCGTGGAGCGCGATGTCGTCAATTACCAGCGACTTATCGGTCAGTTCAAAGTCCGCATCCCGGCGCTCGATGAGCGTGTCCTTATCTCCCGGCAGGTTGGCGTCCGCTGTCGGGTCGTCGGTCCATTCGAAGAACTGATCCTCACCGACACCGCCGGTGACGCGATCAGAGCCGGCGCCGCCGATGATGACGTCGCTGATGTCGCTGAGGCGGCTGCCCAGGATCGTGTCGTCCTGAGCGCCGCCATCGAGCACGAGTTCCGCCACGATCCCTTCGCCGACGCTACTGGCGTCAAGGGTGTCCGCGCCGCCCAGCGTGTTCAGCCTGAGGTAATCCGGACGCTCCAGGCCGAACACGTCGATGATGACGTAGCTGGTCAGGTCGCCGGTTTCGGTCACGCCGCCGTCTAGCAGCTCGAAACGCATGGCCGGTTTGGCCGTGCCGTCCAGGGCCAGCGCGTTGGTCGACCGCACGCGGTAGTCGTCCTCCCCAGTAACCCCGTCTTCGCCTTCAACGATGACCCGATCGATCGCGCCGTCGCCGGTGCTGCGGAAAATGCGGAACAGTTCGTTGCCGATGGAGCGCTCAAAAACGATCCCGGGATCGGCCGCAGCCAGGGCTATCGAGTCACCGGGCGCTTCTAGTCCGGCGATCACGTACTCTCCCAGCGTGGACTCCCAGGAGACGGTGACGGCTGTATTGCCCGTTGCGCCCTGCAGAGCCGTTGCGAGACGGTCCGCTGTGACAGCCTTGGTCTCGTCGATTCTGATCGCCGCAGTCGCCAGGCCTCCGGGACCGAAACGCAGGCGGAAATCTTGGTGCGGGGGACCGTTCAGCGTGATATGCCGCAGCACCTCGACACGCGATGCGGCCGGGATAGCGCTGTCGTCCGCGGTGACGATGAGACCGTGTGTCGCCCCGTCAAGGCCCGTGACCACGTAAGCGCTGAGCGTTTCATCGAATACGACAAGAGCCGAATCGCCACCGGGCAGCGCCTGCAGGGCTTGTTCGATGGCAGCAGCGCTCGCCTCAGTATCGACGCCGCCGGAGGTGCTCTTCCTGATGGCGTCGAACCTGTCTTCGAGCAACAATCGGTTGAGCAGCCGGACACGGCCATCTTCAGGGACCTGGGCGCGTAGGGCTGCTGTCTCAGGTCGTAGCTGGACGCCGGCAAAACGCTCCTTGTCGTAAACCGAATCATCGCTGATCACTTTGTTCAATGCGGCCAGAAGCGCGGTGATTTGGTCCTGGCTGGGAGCAGCGCCGCTGGTGTCATCGATGACGTCCTGCTGCTCCTCGGTTGCAGCCTCCCAGACCAGAACCGAAACCAGGTCACGACGCTCCTGCAGAGCGGTAAGCAGACCCTGGACATCGAGCAGATCGTCGGCGGTGATCTGGACGGCCTCTCCGCTTTCGTCGATCGCGAGTTCGATAGCGTCAGAGCGTTTACCGTCTGCGCCAAACTGCAGGTAGAAGCTCTCGCCCGCCTGGCCCGTGATGAAAAGCTGCTGGGTCACGCTTGAGGTGCCGCTGACCGGAGTAGTGTCCGTCTCAGCGCTCACCATTTCGAGGGCGCTCTGCTGAGCGGTGAACCCGGTCACGAAGTAGGCGCCCGGCAGCGCGTTGCCGAAGATGTCTGTTCCAGTCGGCTCAACGTAGCTGACGCTAAGCCCGCTGAAGCCGCCTAGGGCATTCAGAGCATTCGCGATATGCCCGGCGGTTTTGGTCGGTTCGGCGATGGTTACAGCGCCAGCCGCGGTGCCGGTTTCTCCAAATCGGAGCCGGAGACTCTGTCCTGGCAGGGCGTCCAGGGTGAGTTCCTGCGCAAATGCGGCCGAGGACAGCGTAACCCCTGCGCTCAGATCGTTATTGCTCAGACTGAGCAGAGGCGTGTCAGCCGGCAGCCCCGCGACCAGATAGGCGTTGAGTGCGCCCTCGTAGCTGACCGATACGACCTCGAGCCCCGCCAGTTTGCTCAGTGCCTGCTGTATGGCCTGAGCGGTTGCGGTGGTTTCGACAGCCCCGGCCCCATCATCTACCAGGGTAATGTTGTCGGTTTCGGCACCGCCGGCGCCGAGGGCGAGACGCAGCGTACCGCCGGACGGACCGCTCAGCCCCAGCGTTTGAAGCGTCCGTGTCTCGAGGGTCAGCTCGGCAGATTCAACCAGGAGCTGATCGGTCACCACGCCCATGTCGCGTACGACGTAGCCGCGCGGTCCGGCTTCCGGGCTGGTCACCGTTTCACCCTTGTCGTTCACGGTTTTGACCAGCTTGGTGTCAAAAGACACGCTCAGCTCGTTGTTGCCCAGCAGCTGCCGCAGTGCCTCCTCGATACGCAGCGCTGTCGTCTGATGGTCTACGATGCCGTTCTCACCAGCGATCTCGATAGCGCCGGTGGGCTCGCCGTATGCGCCGATCCTGATGCTGAAGGTGTCGCCTACAGCACCGTCTATTTTGAGATCCTGACCCTGTGAGACGCCGTCAGTATCGCGTGCCGGCCGCAATTCATCGATTACCGCCTGCTCTTCGCCACTGCTCGCGCGGATGTTGGTCAGCGCGGTGTATTGAATGTCCTGGATGAGAATGTCATCGGCGCCGAGTCCGGCGTCGAAGCGCAGGCCCTCCACCTCCCCAAGATTCATCTGCACAGCGGGGCGAGTGCCATGCGTCCAGCTCACGCTGGCCCGTTGCTTACCCTCGTCATCGGTGTCGGCCTCTGTCCCGATTCGAATCAGATCGGCGAACGCATCATCGACGACATAGTTGTCGGGATCGTCGTAGAACGCCTGCGCGTCGAGAATGTAGCCGAGCATGCTCAGCTGGTCCTCGCCGCTGCCTCCGCTGAACGTGTCCTGACCGTCGCCCTCGGCGACCGCGTCGTACTTTGCCGCGAGACCGATGCCGCCCGCTTCCCAGCTGGCTACGTCGTCCCCGGCGCCGCCGTAGAGGTCGTCGTCCCCGAGGCCGCCTCGGATCTGGTCGTCGCCGTCATCGCCGAAGATCGTGTCCTTTCCGGTCTCACCAAAAAGCTGGTCATCTTCGCCGCCGCCGTGGACGGTATCGTCGCCACCGCCGGCATAAACCTTATCCTGACCACCGCTGCTGACGTCATTTTCGAGATCGCCCCAGATGGTGTCGTTGCCAAAGCCGCCGGCGATGAAGTCATCGCCCAGGCCGCCGATCAGTACGTCGTCGCCCCGATAGGCGATGATGCGATCGTTGCCTTCGCCACCTTCAATGCGCTCCTCGCCGTTGTGGCCGAACAGCGTGTCGTCGCCCTCGTTGCCACGGATCAGGACCCCGCTGTATGCCAGCCGCTCGGAAGACTCGCCGGGGGTGTCATCTTCGTTAATCAGCAGCCGTATGCGGTCGTTACCCTTGCCGCCGGCAATGGTGTAAGCCGTGCCGGTGGATGCGGCAAACAATCCCGGGTCGATACGAATGAAGTCGTCGCCCTCGCCGCTGTCGACGGACAGCGCGGCCAGGGGAGCGCTGTTCTCGTCGGCAGACATGAGGATGATGTCGTTGCCGCCCTGGGTATTGAGCGTGATGGTCTCGATCCGACCGTTCACGCCCTGAAAGTCGAACATATCCATCAGGGGCGTGCCTTCGGCACGGATCGACTTCACCTCGCTGGCGATAAATATCTCTGCCAGACCGCCGGTTGAAACGACGATGACGTCCTTATTGTCGGCGCTCTGCAGGCTCAATCGGAGCTGGTCGAGCTCAGCCTGCAGGGCCTTGATTGACGTGCTGTCGTAGAACTCGGCGTCGATCAGTCCGCGGTCTTCCAAAGAGGCAAGCGTGAGAGTGTCATCGCCTACAGCGCTGGTAACGATGTAGTTCTGCGGACCCTGGTCATCGCCTCCCAGGTAGCGCAGGAGAAGTTCATCGGTCTGCAGGTTGAGGTCGGCGATGTCATCCGGGCGGTCGAGCACGCACTCGTAGTTGAAGTCTGCAATGACTTCTTCGATAAACCGCTCAGCCGCTTCAAACAGGGTGATCTCGGTGAAACCCATGTTGATGCCGACCCAGAAGTAGGCTTCCAGGAATGCTGTGAGTGTTCCACTCCAGTCGAACAGGCAGTCAGGGCCCTGGCCTATGCGTTTCAGTAACTCCTCGCCATAGAGCTTGCCGTCACCGAGGGGCAGCGCATCCGGATCTTCACCGAAGCTGACGGTGTCATTGAGGTCAAGCTCGATCAGCGCTTCGATGCCGCCGCGCACACCGGCTTCCACCAGCCCGCCGATCCCGACGCTGGCAGACGCGACAATGGCCGCTGTCAGTGTGACCTCGGGCTGATCCTCTGGGGTGTTTTCAAAGCCGTGGTCGTCGAGATAGAAGCCATTAAAGATGAGGCCAATATCTTCCCAGTTGTACTTCGCCGGGTCGTCATAGCCGAGCTCCGGATCCCAGGTCGCACGCCACTGGCTGAACCCGCTGGTGTCGAAGCCGATATCGAAATTAGTCGATGCGCCTATCCTGCCGCCGAGACCCGCGTTTAGTCCAGGAAAAACCGGGTAAGTCGCGCGGTATTTGAACAGCAGATCGATATCCGGCAGGTCGTAATAGAAAAGATCGACCGGAGCTTTGTCGAGGAGAAAGTCCAGGAAGGACGCCGGGTCTTCGAGGATCGGCATGCTGAAGCGTTTCTTGGGCAGCGGACGTTTCTGCGTGGTCCCGCTGCCTGCATTTGAGCTGGTGCCGGCGGTTTTGCTATCCGGCGCACCACTGGTGTCCGGGCCCGCCAGCGCCTTCTGCTGACTGGGCGACAGACTGCTGGTGTCGGCTCCCGCCAGGGCCACATCGTTGGCAGAGGTGGCACCGGCATCTTTGCCGAGCGAGGAGCCGCCCAGGGTGAAGGTGCCGAAGTTGATGATCCCGCCGTCGGATAAATCGCTGAGCTGGTCGATGAACTCGATGGTGTCCTTGATGATCTCAAGAATGCGTTTGGCGGAGTCGACGGTACTCGCAGGCAAACGGAGATAGGCCAGATCAATCAGAGAAAATTCCTGGATCCCCATGTCAATGGCTTCGGTCAGAAGCTCAACGACGGGCTTAAATGGGGTCACGATGTCGCTGATGACATCCAGCGTGTCGTTGAGGAAGCTGCCGAACACGGTCCCGACGTCGAGCGACACGTCCTGCAGCACAATAGTCGGTGAGCCGATGACGAAATCTGCGCCGCCCTTGAGCGATACCGAGCCGCTCAGGATGTGGTCGTAAAGAACCGTGGTCGACACGCTCGGTAAGGGCAGGTCACCCAGTGAAGCGGCAACTTTGACCAGGATGTCGGCATCGACAATCGCATCGGCGGCAAGCCGGATATCGAGGCTTTCTCCCAGCTTCAGACGGCCATCCGGGTTGCCGATATCGGCTATATCGAAGCCGAGATGGCCGTGGATGCCGCTGCCCCCAGGATTGACGTCCTCCAGGTCTACGGTGAGGAACCCGAGCACGCCCTTCGCGGTAGAGCCCGGAGTCAGGCTGGCATCGACGGTGACGCTGATCTCCTCGCCGGCGGCGTTGATGCCGCTGGTGTCGAGGAAAACGAAGTCCTGGGGTGATACCCCAAGGCCGATCCCCATGAGATAGCTGATCTGGGCGTTGAGATCGGCATCGACCTCAAGGTTAAAACCCGGGATGCCTGCGTTGAAATCGATGGGCAGCAGACCGGGCAGAATCGTACCCTCGGGCACGGTTGTTCCGGCCGCGAGCAGCGTGCCGTCGGCCAGGTAGCGGTCTTCTTCCAGGGTTCGCGCAGCGGTCAGTTTCTCGCCGACCAGGATCCCCTCGAACATCACGTTGAACGTGAGGGTAGAGCCGTTCAGTACCAGCTGGACGTCCTTTGCGTCTTTTGGAACCTTGGTCAGAATGTTGCCGGCCGCATCAAACTTCGGCTGACCATCCGTATCAAACACCGGCACCACAAAGCGGAACAGATCGCTGTCGAAGTCTTTAAGTCCTTCGTACAGCGCCTTGCGGATCTCCTCCAGAACTTCTTTGAAAATGTCGTCTACGCCGTTCTCGATTTGTTTCTGCAACCAGCCGCCAAGGGCA
This sequence comes from Gammaproteobacteria bacterium, assembly GCA_038116745.1. Classification (GTDB taxonomy): domain Bacteria; phylum Pseudomonadota; class Gammaproteobacteria; genus JAYODW01. The sequence continues at coordinate 54,217 of JAYODW010000022.1, read as the reverse complement.
CCGTCCGCGTAGGTGACGTCGTTGATTCGCGCCTCGTCGACAACAAAGGGCGTGTCGTTGCGCACGCCCATGACGAAGCGCTCGATATCCCGGATCTTCTCCTGCAGGTCTTCGAACGGCTCGCTGCCAATCAGCGGCACATCGGCTTCTGAAAGGCCCTCTGCAATGTCGTTAATGCCGTCAAAAAATCCGGTCAGGCCCTTGAGCAGCACTTTGGGGTCTTTGAGCGCAGCGAATAGATCCTGAAAGCTGAACAGATCTGGCGCGTAGAAATTCAGGTCGTAGTCGTTGGCGCCGCGGAACTGGCCATCGACATGCAGAACATTATCCGGGATACCGTCTTCGTTACGGTCGGTTTCGGTACCGCCCATGGGATAGGTGGCGGTTGGGAAGTACAGCGGGAGATCGGCCTCGATATCCCCAATGAGGTCAACATTCCACAACGAGGCGTCGTCAATCAGCGCGGAGATCGGGTGCGCCTGGTCTTCCCCGCCGTCGGTCAGTGAGATGCTGCCCGTCAGATCGGCCGTTGCGGTGGCGCCTGTGATCCCCAGCTCCAACACCTTGACCCCGCCGACGAGCAGCGCGCCGCGTGCGTTGACCGGCTCGAGGGTCTCGACGATGAAGCGGTTGAACGTGATCTGGCTGTCGTCGTAGATCAGCATCGACGGGTCGCCGAGGCTGCTCAGATCGAGGGTGAAATTCAGATCGAGATCAAAATCCGCATCAACGTGGACCTTCCCGTCTGTCTCCAGCTCGAGGGCGATGACATCGCCCTGGGTGAGGAATTCTCCAAGTCCAGGTAAATCTTCAAGATCGAAGTTGAGGTCGTAGTCGCCTGCAAACGCTTTTTCCAGGTTGAAGCGGATATCAAAGACGGAATCGGTGTACTCCAGGTCAATATTCTTGACGTGGTCGTAATGCCGCAGAATGTCGCGGTCGTTTTTGAGGCTTTCGTACGTGTCGCGCTCGCCCGCGTTATCAATGAGCGCTCTGGCGAGGTCGCCGTCTGTGGAGCTTGCTGAAAGGTCGGAGGATATTGCGGTGAGTCGGGTGATGGCGTCGGCGGCGTCATTGATAGCTGCCCGGTCGATACTGACGCCTACTTCTGTGTCTTCGGAGCCGAGGCTGAGCGCAAAAAAATCTGCGAGAGAAAGGCTCTGCAGATAGGTTGTGTTCAACAGCTCCGGCGGTGCTCGGACCTGCATATCAGCTGCAATGGCGCGCAGGCCTTCCGGCTCACCCGTAGCATCGGCGCTGATGCCGGAGAAAGCCGCGGTGCGGTACACCACCCGCCAGGGGTCGGCGGCACTACCGGTCCCGGTCACTTCGACCGTGTCCAGCGCGCCGAGCTGGCCCAGCGCTTCAGCGATCGCCGCGCCAAGCGCTGCGCCTTTGTCCTGGACCGCGGCAGTCGTGGCCGCGGCTTTCGTTTCACTTTGCGGGATGCTGACGCCGGTCAGCGCGCCGAGCGTATCCTGGTAGCTGATGGAGAGCTCGCCGGCGGCCGGCTCTGAAACCTGGACCTCGGTGATCGCGGCGTCCTGTGCCTGCAAAAACGCCAACAGCTCGTTCGCAGCGTCGACCGTATTGATGGTTCCGCGCTTGGTGCCCCAGCGTACTTCGAAGGATTCCCGACTGGGATCATAGGAAACAGTCTGGGAAAAGGCGCCGTTGGTTTCGACGCGATCACCAATCTGAACCGTGTCGTCTCCTTCGGTGAGCAGGTGCGACAGCGGTGCCTGCGTTCTGGTGTACGAGATCTGCCAGGATTCGCCGGGCACCATCTCGATGACCTCAACATCCGTGATCTCCTGACGCTGCTGGGAGAGAAACTCCTGCAGCTCTTTTACTGCGTCGCTGGGGTCGATGGTTGCCGATGTGTCGCCCCAGCTGATGTCGAACCGTAACGCGCCGCTATCGACGGAGAGCGTTTGCGCGTAACGATCTGGGACTGAAACAAGGAGACGCTGCTCGCCGTAAGCGAGAGAAACCACAGAAGAACCGGGCGCCAGCTCAAGGGTCTGCGCATAGGTGCTGTGCAGGACTGCCCGGTCGCTGAGCGAGACGTTGGTGTTGTTGCTGTCCAGGAAGGCGTCTGGCGCAAGGGTGCCAGTTTCTGTGGTGTACTCGATACGCCAGGGATTCGTTGCGGTGCCCTGGCCCGATGAGACCGTGGACACGGCGATGTCGGGCCGGAGCGTGAGCTCGGCGGCCAAAGCTTCGGCACCCGTCTGGTTGCCGATCGAGAAGCCCGTTGCGCCGAACGTGACGTCGAAGCTGTCGCTGAGATATAGCTGTTGCTCGAACGCGTTGTCGCCAAGGTCAACGACGTCACCAACGAATACGACGTTGTTCCAGCTCGATTCGAGCTTGCCGGTAGCGCCTGCCGCGAGGGTGTAACGGACCGTCCAGGGACCTGCGGCTGTGCCGGTGCCGGCAGTGACACGTGCCTCAGAAACCTCGTCAAGGCTTTCGAGCCCTGCTTTGATGGAACCGGTGAGGTAATTACTGGTGAGATCACGCAGGTCAACGATTCGGGTGAACCTCTCAGGCGAGACTAGGGCGAATGCAATGTCCGCATCGCTGGATGAGCTATCGGCACCAAGGGCGAGCAGGCGTTCAACCGCCTCGCGGGCTTCCGCGCTCGCAGCGTGGAGTAAAGCCAATGCGTTTTCCGCGTCTTCAATCTTTTGCGCAACGTCAACAAGTTCACTAATGGCAGTGTTGAGGCTTGTCTCGGTTGAATTCGTACCCGCTCGGATCCCGAGAGCGCTCAGTTCAATCTGTGCAATCTGACGCTCGGTGGCGGTAGATTCCGGACTAAGAAAGCTATCTCGGGCTGAGTTCGCGGCCGATTCCATCTCGCTAGTGTCGTAGAACTGGGCGATGTCCTCAGGCGTGGAATCAGGGCCGAGGTTGATAGACCTGAGCAGGAGAACCGCACTGGTGAAAGCCTCCCCTTGGGCGGCTACGGTCTGGCGGTCGGCGAGGGCAGCATTGAATTCCTGGTTTGCATCAGACTGAGCGAGCGCAGTCACAATCTCTCTATCTGTAGCGCTGTAATCCAAACCCAGAAGACGAAGTTGCTCGTGCGCTGCCGAGATGTTCCGGTCAGTCTGCAGAGAGTTAAACAAGGAACTGTAGGATGTCCTCGCCATTGCTACGGCTATTTCGTCGTTCGAGGTCTGACCGTTCAGCGCGCTCGAAATTGACGTTAGAGTGCGATAGGTAGATTTCAGATCGAATAGCTCGACGGGTTCGATGGTGACTCCGACATCAACGCCGCCGCCAGTCAGCGTGCTATCCACGACAGCAACCGCAGGGACGTTTGCTGTGCCGGGTGCGGAAAAGATTAACCGGAGTTGGCCGGTCGCGTTCTCATCAGGGCGCACCATTACACCAAAGTCACCAGTGACTGCTGCCAAACGTTCCTCGATGGTTGCGGCCAGGGCCTCTATATCGCTGTCGAAGTCGATCAGATCGGTTTTCGCCTCGACTCCCTCACCGAATTGAAGTCGAAACTGACCTGAAGAGACGTCTTGGAGGTTCAGTCTCTGGACAGCGCTGAATTGGTTTAGATCCAGATTGAGCTTGAGGACCCGGTTGATTTCGCTGTTGAGATCAAGCTCCAGAGCGTTGATGTCCGACAGGTTCTTCTGAACTGTGTCAATGGCGTCAATGATCCCCTGAACCAGATCTCCGGAGTCCTCACCAAGCAGCTCTATAGCGCTTTTATTGACGAACGGAATCTTCGAGTAAGCGGCTCCTCCCGGGGCGATTGCCGATTTCAGGGCGCTTTTAATGCCCTCGAGCGCCTGATCCAGAGACACGTCGATCAAACTCAGGTTGGACAATCCGTCGCCCTCAAAAGTGAGGTTCGAGGGGATGCCTGCCAGGAAAGTCCCCAGAGACAAGTCTTCGATGTTGGGGATCTGCGAGGCAGACCGATTGAATTCGCCAAACAGTCGGCCAATATCGCCGAGAGCGTCGGACAAAGCGCCTTGAAAGGCAAAGGGCAGGTCAATCTCCCAGCTGCTTTGCGGGTCGAAACGCGGCGCGGCGAGGCTCAGCCCACTGGTGTCAAGCGTGCCATCAGGTTGCAGCGTGGCGCGGCCCGAAGCAGGTAGCAAAACCCCCATTTCAACGAAGATAGTCCCTTGCTCGATGCCGACGGCCGCTGGGCCGATGGCGATGGATACATCAAGTGGATCCCGGTGTTCTGCAGTGACGCGCGCCACCAGCGACGGGTCTTCAATGTAAAAGTGGTTGTCGTCATCAAGTCCGAATTCGAAACGCAGGTCGAACCCTGCCTCAAGATGCAGTGGCTCAGATTGTTCGATATCGACGAAGCTGGTGAGATCAATCCCGAGCCTTTTTAGAAAGTCGAGATTCAATGTGAGGTCGGTCTCGACTTTGTCGATTTCCAGATCGACTTGGAAGGTCTTCAGGTTGCCAGCGTTTCTTATATCCAGGCCATCCCGGCTCGCGGCATAGGCGAGAAAATCCTGGGCGGAGACCTCACTTTTCTGGTCAAAAAGAGCGAGAAGCCCGTCGCGGATCTCCTCTTCGATTCGGCTTTGTACCTTGTCTGCGGCGGTATCGAGCACCGCGTCGAGATCGACATCTATAAACGGTAACGGCGCAGGCCCGTCCAGAAAGTTACGCACGTCGTCCGCGATTCCGCTTGCCCACGCCACGAATTCTGTGAGTCCTTCCCTGAAAGCGGCCTCGTCAGACAGCGCGCGATGCAGAGCGCCATTCCAGGCTTCGTCCAGCGGAACCGATGGTCCTCCGGGGAAGTGAGGCCGCGTTCCTGGCGCGAGGGTGTCAGCCATGAGGGCGCCGGTCTCATCAGAGTGGGGCGATCCGAGTGCGTGCAGTAACTCATGGTTAATTGCGGACCATAGGTCGTAATGGTTGGCGACTTCAGGGGTCTGTGGAGCAAACTCGGTCGCTGTTGTGGTGTCAACGTCAACGTACCATCCGTAGCCTGCGGCGGTTGCATCGATGACCACAATGTTCCCCGAAGTGAACGCCAGGCGGGTGTCCTCAAGGTCAGCAACGATGAAGCTGAATTCCGCGAGTCGCTCTGCGTAAGCGGCTTTAGCGTTCTGGTGTGGCGTGCTATCGATCCAGAATGTTTTCGCTGCTTCAACGAAGGAATTGAGCACATCCTGAGTCAGGGGTGTGGGTGTACCTGTGCCTACCGTCTGAGCCGCGGCCAGAAGCGGAGGCACATCCTGGTTGAAGACGAGGTCGGTTCTGGTGACCTGTTTTTCGAGACCGACAACATTCAAAACCAGGATGGGTTGTCCTTCTGAGTTTTTGTAGGTCAACGTCTGGGTTCGGGTAGATTCCTCAAACTGCCCCAGGACAATGTTGTCTGCGCCATAACCTTTTCCAAAGTCAACCACGTCCTTCCCGTCCAGGTACAGGTCGTAGCGTGTGACGACCTCCTGTCCCGTCAGGGGCTTCAGTTCAGTCGGGTCAATCTCTATGTACTGTTTGGTATCGTCATCAAGAAAGAAGACGCCTGACTGAGGAAGAGAAGCCGCCATGACGTCTGCGGGGACATCGCCCGTAAGGTCGGGCCAGGTTTCGCTCACAGGGTTTGTCGCTTTTAGGGAGATCTTCTCGACTTTGTCACCAACGAGAAATTGAAGTCCCTCGGTATTGAAAGCGTAGTCGACAGCCCATTTAGAGGTGGTGCTGCTGCCATCCTCGCTCTGCTTCGTGACGGTTATGTCAGGTTTCAGGATCCCCTCGAAGGTTTTTTCCAGTGCGCTCTTGATGGTCTGAGCGTCCGCTTCCGGATCATTAGTGACGGTGATGGAATCCGTCGCCAGGTACTTTCCCTTTACCGCATCGAAGAGCCCTAATTGCAGCTCGAAGCTGGTGCCCTGCTCAGCGCTGATGGTCTGAGAGAACCGCGTCGGGGTGAGGTCGCTGCTGCGTAGTTCCAGTGCAGTCGGCAGCGTGGGGATGCTGGCCTCCGAGAGCGTTGCCTTAGTCGGGTCCACGCTGCGCAGCCCGAAGCCAGCTGCAGCAAGAACGTACAGGCTGCCACTGGTGCCAAGCGGTCTCAGCTCATCATCTTCGCCTCCGCCGCCATCGATCCAACTCGTTCCGCCACTGCCCGCGATGGTGTCGTTTCCTTCTCCACCGAGGAGAACGTTCAGCCCGGCTGTGTCGTAAAGCAGGTCGTTATCACTGCCGCCGTCCAGAAAATCGTTATCCTCTTCTCCGAAAAGGAGATCACTACCGACGCCGCCGTTTAGTTGATCGTGTCCGGCTCCGCCGAAAAGCTTGTTTCCACTTAGATTGCCCGTTAGAAGGTCGGGGCCTGCGCTACCCTGCACATCTCCGCCAACGCCAATGCCATAGTTTCCGTTGCCAAGTCCTGTGGCAGACCCAAATTGCCAGGTCACTCCCGGAAAAAATGTTTTCATCGTTTCGAAGACGATTTCTCCAATCCCCCAGTCCAACAACTGCGTCTTCGCGTCTTTACCTTCATCATCTTCCGGAAATATTTCCAGGAAGTTCTCGAACGACGGAATGACGTCTTCGTCCTGGCCTGCGCCAAGATCTACTTCGACCGGGCTGTCGTTAAAGTACGAGTAGTCGAGCTTCATGCTGCCCCCGTGCCCAGGCTGGACGCTGCCCGACAATTCGCCGCCATCGATAAAATAAAACGTATTGGCGCCCTTACTCCCAACAATATTCTCGATTCCAATCCCGATCGCGATCCCTCCTGTTGCGGCGCGGATCCACAGGTTTTCCCAGTTCAGGGTCCCGTCTGCGTTCAGGATGTCCCTCGACCCTGCATTCTTGTTGTCAAAAAAACCGCGGAAAACAGAGCCTGAATTGTCCAGGAGTTCTCCAAACGAGTTTTCTACCTCTTCTGCAGCGCTCGTTGATGCCAGTACGATGCTGATACCAGTACCGAAATCCGGAATCGGTAGAGCGCTCAAAGGCGTGTTCTTGATAGTTTCGTACAGCTTCTCTGCGAATTCCGATTCAGCATCAAACCTCAGAACCGCAAAATCCATATCGGATTTAATTGCAGAGAAGTCCATCGTGTCCGAGGGAAGAATTGAACCCGCGATTGCGTCCAATGTGTCGGTAGCGAAATCGAGCTCGAGAGTATCGACGTTGTCCAAGACAAGCGCGAAGTTCCAATAAGGGACGTTGAATTCGTAGGTGTCACCGCCGGAGCCACCAGCCAGAACGTGGACCCCGGGGGCGATGAGATCCCGCGCCCGATCTCCAATCGAAATGGTGTCTGCGCCGCTGGTCAGCAGTGCGGTCGGATTGGTGGATTTCTGGTCCTTCAGTGGATGGTAATCGTTCCCCCGCACAAGGTTTATACCGCTGCGCACAGTGATGCTTCCGAGATTCGCGTCGCTGAAACCGCTGGCGTCCCCCCCTAGTCCTGAGGTGCCGCTGGTGCCGGCGCCGCCGAACAAGGACAGTAGCTTTCCGTGGGCAAAATCTATTGCCGGGCCGACTACGTTGCCGGAGAGCAGTTGGAACAGGTTTTCTTTTGTACTGGCCGGTCCCGGGTTCGCCAGCTTTTCCATGTTGACGTAGTTGACGTTTAACGGGACAACCGTTCTGAGCAGACTTGGCTCGTAACTCAAATCGTTGGCAACCAGTGTGTAGGCCTCAGCGAGGCTTTTGGCATCGAAGCTGGTGATGGCGTTAATCGCGAAGTCGGCGGTGTTGAAAAGTTTGTCCGGGAAAAAACGCCCGGGTAGCTGAAACATCCCACCCAGGCCACCAGCCCCACCTCCGATGAGCTGGCCTTCATAGGTCGGACTCCCAATGTTGTTCGCCTTGAAATTGAACGTATTCTTAAAGTTCCCGCCATAGATAACCGTATTTGCGTCTACCTCTGAGAACACGAGTCTGCGGTTGTAGTAGGTGGTGCCTAGTCCCGCTACCGGCACTTCCCCGTCGTTGACGACCCACACGGTCAACTTGACTTTGCCGTCCGCATTAGAAAGCAGACTCTCTTTTATCGGAGAGAATTCGAAATAGAGCTCGTAGTTCACCGCCCTGAAGTCAAGAACGAGCGGATTTCCATCTTCGACCGCGTCGTGCGTATCTACTTTGAGCGACGGGCTTGTCCGCTCAAAGTCGTCAAGGAAGCCGCCCAAAGGAGTGCCCTGCGCGATATTCGCGACGCTGAAGTAACTGGATATCCCAGACGGCTCCCAGTAGTCGTTGCCGATGACAAAGTACTGGGCGCCATCGCCCAGTTTGATTTCACCGATTCGTGAGAGGTTGCTTCGTGTGGCTGAGACGGTATTGTGCCCGTCTACCACGAGATCTATCCGTGCCGTCTTGAGTTGACCGTCGCTGTCTTTGGTTTGGTCGGCGGTCAGCGTAATCACCAGCTTGCCGTCATTGTTGACGCTGACGCTGAGACCCAATTCTTGTTTAAGTAGTGTAGTCAGGCTGCTGTGCCTGGCGAGACTGTAGGGCTGTTGTAAACCGGGTATTCCGGCCCCTTTTGCAGCTTCGATCAGCGCCCGCTCTAGGTATTTCTGCAGCAGACCATCGTCGAAAGACAAATCCGCGTTAGGGAGAACTACGTTCAATACGAAATCCGTGCTGCCTCGATTCAACAGCAGTTTGAATCTCAGCGTCTGAATTTTGTTATCGACGAACTGAGGCTTGCCGAGGGCGGTCAGCACAGCGTCAGGGTTCGGAGTGCGATTAAAGGTGCTTTTTTTCTCGCCTTCTGCTGATTGGGCAAATCCAAACCCCCAATCAGTCCGCATTACGCCCGGGGAAGCCTTGGCTAATCCATCCTGGATAGGTGTTGGTTGACCGAGCGAGTTCAATGCAGTGCTGAAGGTCGCAACCTGCTCGAACGTTGCGACGGTCGTGTTTCCCTCTGCTGGCGTCGCGGGCGTGAAAAGTGTGCTTCGAGTAGTTTCGTTGTTCAGCCAGCCAGCGGTAGAGAACAGCGTGAAGTCACTCAAAATGTGTACATAGCTGCCGCTTTGCGGCGTCAGATCGATGGTGCTGTAGCCACTGCCAGATTCTTCAACGGCGACGACGCCCCAGTTTCCACCGAGGATATAGTTGTCCTCGCCGCCACCGCCGTCGAGAACATCGAAATCGTCCGTTTGACCATTGCCCACAGACGCAAGAATGAAGGTGTCGTCGCCGGCGCCGCCTATTAACTGATCAGAGCCCTCGCCCCCCGCAAGAAAATCGGCGGCACCCTCGCCAAACAGATAGTCGTTGCCGCCGAGTCCAGCGAGGTAATCGCTATCGGGCCCACCTTTGAGAACGTCCCCCCCGCCTTCTCCCGCGCTCGGATCGCCGAACAGGATGTCGTTACTCGTGCTTCCCAGTAGGAGGTCGCTTCCCGGTCCGCCAATAATCAGATCGGCTTCCGGGCCGCCGTCCATGACAAACCCGAAGTAGGAGTCAGGGTTGACTTCAGACTTTGCTATCAACCTGTCCGTTCCAAACCCTCCCACGATCTGGGGCACCGAAAGCAGCTTGAACTCGAGAGCGGTCCCGGGAACCAGGTTGAGTGCCGTCTTGAGACCGTTTGCGTCCAGAATTTCCAGAGTTGTCTCGTAGTCGCCGTCGGAATCCGGTGTGAGATTTTGTCGGTGGGATACGGAGCCCACCTGGTAGATTTCAGAGTCAACGAGTTCCTTGAACGGACTTTGTGGAGCTCCGAACTTAAAATACTGGCCTTCGTGGATGTCGAGCGGTTTAGGGCTCGTGATCGACAGTTGTCCGTTTTGAAGCTTTGCGGAAACCTTGGCGTCAGCTGTGTCGACGATCGTCTGATTGTTCCCCGGAACTCCGTGAATCCTCGCTTTTTTGTTCGCGAAAACACTGGTCACCGCGTGCGTAGTTTTGATGTTACCTTCGACTCCGGAGCCCTTTTGCGCGGGTATTTCCGTTTTATTAGGCACGTCAATCTCGAGAGAGAGCCCTGAGATCTCTCCGAGGTTGCCGAAGGTCATTGCCCAGGGCAGCCTCTCAGTACCTGCACCGCTGACCAGTATGGCTGGATCGGCGTCAAGCACGTTGGCTACGTCCCGGATGGATTTTTCTTCAATATCGGCCAGTGTTCTGAGGACAATCGAATTAAGGCTGTTCTTCGTGTTCTTTTTTATCTCAGCCTCGTATTGGTCCAGGACCGAGGTCACGGCCGTCTGAACTATGGACTGCAACTTGTACGGAGACGCCGCACTGGGTACCACAGCCTCAACAGTGTGTACTTTCCCGAAATTGTCTGCGAAATCGAATTTGAGAGTGAAACCTGTGTCCGGGTCTGGCAGAACGAGCTCGTAGGTTTCGTCCTTACCTGTCGGTGTCGCCTCTGGATTAGCACCAGCCAGCACGCGCGGCGCGCCTGGTCCGTTCCCCTTCGGTAGCTCGGCCTTCTTTGCGACTACTTTGTAGAGCGCCGCTGGTTTCAGGTTGAGAAGTTTTTTGGAGTAGTCCTGAGCCTTTTCTCCTGAAAATTCGACGACCCAGGTTTGGTTCCCAAAGGCGGTAACCGTCAGGTCAGCCGAATTAATTCCAAGCGCTTTCGCCAAGTTGTCTTTAAACAAGCCTGGATTTTGGCTGTCTGTTTTGTATGCAGCAGTGTCAGAAAAATAAATGAACTCTGGGGCGCTGGCTCCACTGGCGCTGATGTTCCATTGGTTTGCTTTGTTGGGAACTGGCTTCATCTGGAGCGCGTGATAGGCCCACACGTCTGGAAGCGAATATTTAACGTTTCTGTAATCAGAAGGTATGGGTCCGTAGTCTGAATACTGGACCAGAAGTGCGGTCGTGAGGTCGGCGGAGGAAGCAGCCGGATTATCCCCCTGTAGCTCGCGGAGAAGCTCGGGCCGTTGATTGGCAAGAACCAAATCCAGCGTAAATGAAGCCCAAGGGGCTATGGACGACTTCAGCTTGCCGTACAGCCGCTGCTCCGACGTCGTGGTGTCGAATGTTCTGTCCTGACTATCGATGGATATCGGGACGAAGCTGTCTCCTGTGAAGAACTTGTCGCTGAGCGTGGCCGCGTCCGGAATTGGCAGTGTGGAGAGGCGGGACGCCCCTTTGGGAAGCTCGTACAGCCAGCGCTCCTGCGTTGGTAGCACCCCTGCGTTCTGCGCATTTATCTGGAGTGTCTCTTTTCTTGCTTGCGTGGCCTCGACTTTAGTCGAGCCAAGGTTCAGAAACGTGTCGTTCCCGCGGTAGATAAGGTAGTTGCGCTTCGATGCTGCTTGCTCAGCGGAACCAAGTGTCAGGTCTCCGGAGATTGTGCCGCCGTCTTCGAACTCGAAGACATTGTTGCCAGGGCCGCCGGTCAAGTTATGCACGTGCGACAGCGTGATGGGACGAAACTTCGACGTGTTGTCGATTTCAAAGTAGCCAAAGCCATTGGGCTTGGCGCGGTAGACCGTGACCTTACCTTCTTTCCCAATGACGAATTTCAGATCTGTGTCTGCGCTTACTCCGGAGAAATCTGCATTGATTTTTGAAGAACCCTGATCGGCGGTGTCGATTACAAAAGGATTCAGCCAGCTCCAAGTCTCAACAAGCGTCAGATTGTAGGTGCCTGACTTAACGCGCAGCTCCTCGATGTTTTTGACTGGTCCGGGAGCGTCTCCTGTTTCATCCGAAGCGAAAAGACTGGTGGAAAGATCCGCTGACCCTTGGCTATTGAGATAAACGCTGACGGCTGCTGAATCTTGGCTATTGTCGCGGACCGTACTGAGAACAACGCTCAGCTTAAGATTGGCGCCCGGGTCTAGTGCGGTAAAGTCCAGTGTATCTGTGCCGCCTGCTGTCCCTAACGTTTCCCGGATAAAGTCGCGATTTTCGGCTATCTCTAGCTGCTGTCCGCTCTTGAAATCCTCCAGTGAGAATTTGTAGTTGTCGTCCCCCTCTCCGCCCTCGAGGATGTCCTTGCCAGGGCCGCCCGAAAGGAAGTCTTTCCCTTTGTTGCCCTGCAGTGTGTCAGAGCCAACCCCGCCACTGAGGTCGTCAGTACGGTTTCCTCCGATCAGCGTGTTCTCTGACGCGTTTCCGCGGATTTCGTTCGGGACGCTGGCATTCAGTAGATTCTTGGGATTTTCGGGTGCGCGGATACTCTGGATATTGATAACGGATAGCGATGTTCCAATGATAGTGGCAGTCTGAGGCACCGGAACCAGCGTGGAATCGTCTTTCAGAGCGACAAACAGGCGCTTGGAAGTGAGCGAGACGTCAAGCTCGTTGCGACCTTCTCTTCCGTCGATAAGTCCCTTTACGTCGGCGACGGACGTGCCCTGCGAGAACACAAAGTAGTCATCAGCCTTGGAGCCGACGATGTTGTTTACGTCGTACGCGGTGACCAAGGTGTCGCCGGGCCCGTCGACGGTAAGTTTCCTGACGGTAACCTTGATTTCTGCCTCGTACGCTTTCTTTTCGGTCGCGTCCGTAAGCGAGATAGTAAATTGGAGGCCACCGCCGGCATATTTGCTGTAGTCGAGAGTGGTACTCCCGTTGCTGCCTTTGATTATGTCGGCGTTTTTGACGGTCAGCGTTTTTCCCTGCGCTTTGACGCTTTCGACCTTACCTTCCTGGCTGGATTTGATAGTGATGTCTGACGTCAGTTTGCCGAAATTAAGTGCGTTTGCACCTGTGCCCCCGTCTACAGTGACGGAATTCGGATTCCAGAGCGAGTTGAAGTAAAAGATATCGTTCCCTTCTTTTCCCTCGAGCCGCAGAGTGTCGCTCGATGCCAAGTCGGTGTAGCGCTCTCCACTTTTTAAAGCAGCAGCCGCGCTCGCGATAATGAAAATATCCGCTTCTTGTGAACCTTCGAGTTTGTAGTCGAGAAACAGCCCCTCGTAGTCAAGTTTCAGGGACGGCGTCTCGATGACCCCCGTGCTGTACTCCAGCGCCCAGTCGCCGCCCAGCGTCTCGGCTCCAGTTGCGTCCGTCGAAGCGGCCACGTCAGCGCCGGTGTATTCCCCGAGACGCTCAACAAAACTGACGCCGGCCGAGCCTGCAGCCACATCGCAGCCATAGAGCAGGAGGTCCCCATTCGGACTGAGCGCTTTACCCCAGCCCTCGATGCGCGCGCGTTCTTCCTCCAGCCTCTGGGCGTTGAGTGTGGAGCTACCGAGACGGATAAAACCGACTGCACCATGGGAGAGTATGTGCACCGCCGAAAGGCCCTGATACTCGGCCAGGATCTCTTCGATCTGTTCTATGCCATCGACTTCGCTGTCGAGCACGACCACGGTGACGGGGCCGGGCTGCTGCGCTGCCGTGCTGGTGGCGATGGCTGAGGAAGGGTCTGCTAACGCGTCCTGAAGAGCGGGCTCGCTGTCGGCCCCATCACCAGTCGGCGCAACCTCAGCGGTGCCCACTGCGACCCGGGCGCCGCTATGTTCCAGAACCGTCTCCTCGAGACTTCCTGCAACATCCTGCCCGAGCATCTGAGCGGCCAGGTCTTCCCAGCCGACGACGGAGCGGTCGATAACGATGAGCTGGTCGCCTGCGGCGTGCTGGACGAGCAGGGCGCCCTGTGCGGCCAGGCGCGCGGCCTCGATCTCCTCTTCCGACGCGGGCGCGCTGCTGGCGTCCGTATCGGCGTCTCCTTGACCGCTGGCAGCAGCATCCCGGCTTGGGTCGTCGCCAAGGTCCACGGCGTCCTCGTCTACGGCGACCGCAGCACTCTGATAGTCAGTAGGCTTGGCGGGCGGGGCGGCATCCGGCGAGTCAGGGAGAGCGCCGCTGCTCGACGTGCCCAGCTCAAACGAGGTCGCGTAGTCCGCGTCGAGATGCAGCTCGATACTCGGTAGTGCGTCGATTTCGATGGAGGTTGCTGCCGCAGTTGGCAGCAGCGGCAGGTCGGCGGAAAGTAATAGGCGGGGTTCTAGGGGCTCGAAGGTGAAACGTTCGCGGCGGCGGTGGCGGATAAGGTCCCGGATCTTCGCCGCCCGCTCGCGCATGCGCAGACGATCGCGTCGGGATTGCAGCAGTCGAGCGAAGACCGGTGGCATGGGCCTACTCCGTTTGTACCGTACGCCGCGCGAAAACGCGGAGGGTGGAGTGTGACGTCAGCCGGGGACCTTCGCGGCGAATGCTCTCTGAGGCAGCTTTCATTGCAGCCAGGCGTTCACGCGGCTCACGTCGTCGGTGTCTAGACTTCCTGCAGCCTGCTCCAGACGCAGTGATTCCAGGATGAAGTCGTATTTCGCGCGGGCCAGATCGGCGCGCGCGATGAACAGGTCGCGCTCGGCGTCCAGCACTGCGATGAGGGTCAGGAGCCCGGCGCGGTAGCTCTCGTCCTTAGCTGTTCGCGCCAGCTCCTGCGCTTCGACCGCCTTGGTCATCGCCTGTACCCGGGCGATGGCGCTCTCAATACCGACGAAGCTGGTCTCGGTACGACGTTTCACGTCCCGCTGGGCGCGGTCGACCTCGGATTGGGCGCGCTCCAGGAGTTCAGCCGCCTGCTTCACCTGTGCGTATACCCGGCCGCCCGCGAGTACCGGCACGCGCAGCTGGAAGGCATATTTGACCGTCTCAACTTCGCTGCCGCCGCCGTACAGGGATCCGCGCGCGTCGTTGCGGTCATAACGTGCTTCGAAGCCGATTTCTGGGTAGTGACCGGCCTGCAGACGATCGACCTCGTGCCGCGCGGCTTCCAGCTGCTTGCGTCGCGAGAGCACGGTGGGGTTGGTCTCCACACCCACCTGCAGCCACGTGTTGACGTCATCAGGCTGCGGACGGGTCGGTTCGAATTCTTCCAGCAGCGGCGACAGCTGCTCGGAAGAGCTGCCGATGATTTCCTCCAGCTTCAACTGTGACGCGTATAGGTCGTTGCGCGCCTCGGACTCGCTCGAAAGCACGGTTGCGTAGCGTGCCTCGGCATCACGCAGATCGGTGATGCGAGCCAGACCGGACTGATGCTGGGCTTGGACCAGCTCCAGATTTTTTCGCACTGAGGCTTTCTCCGCCTGCACGTAGCTCAGCTGGTCCTGCGCAGCCAGTACGGCGAAGTAAGCCTCGGCGGTTCTTAAAACGAGGTCCTGCTCGACCTGAATGAGCTCCGCATCAGCTGCTTCGATCGCCGCGAGGCTGCGTTTGATGTTCGAAAACGCGGCCATATCGACGATGGCCTGCGACAGGGTCGCCGTGTAGTTGGTCGAGGGATAATTCGCCTTGCCGGAGGTGAAAACAAGATTATCCGTGCTGAGCACGTCCTGCACGGTTTCGCTGCGTTCTATCTGCATCCCGAACTGAGGCAGGTAATCGGCCAGTGCGATTGCTTTTTCCTGTCCTGCAGCGCCACGCTGGCTGCGAGCACTCTGCAGGACCGGGTCCTGGGCAACGGCCAGCTGATAAACATCTGCGAAATTCGCGCAGAAGACCGGACAGCTGGCCAGCGCAATCGCGATGCAAACAGAGGGGCGAACCAGGCTGCGTAATCTCTTGGGCATGTCACCTCGCAGCGTTGCATTGAAAACAGCTTGGCGAAATGTCCTTATTCCGCCGCTCAGCTCGGACCGGCCTCAGTGCGCGGCCGCGAAGGGCGGTGCGAACTTGGGTTCTTCAGAGGCAGTGGCTCTCCACATAGTGCCTGCTTTATTCGTGCAAATAAACTTTTATTTTTCAGAAAGTTAGGTAATTTTCCTGAAGCTCAAAAAACAACAGAAACAAATCTCATACTTTCAGCGGTTTAAGCTGATTACCTAATAGAAAATCTCAGTCGTGAGCATTCGCTGTGTTCATGCACAGGCTCGATAACAAACATTCGACGCAGGATGGCGGCCACAGGCGCCTACTTGGTTCCGTCTTTCGAGCCCTGATAGCATCCCCCGCGGAAGAGTCTCGTCTCCCGGTGGGGCGCCCGGTCTTCAAAACCGTGGGGACGGCCACAAGCTGTCCGGTGGGTTCGACTCCCACCTCTTTCGCCAACTGCGGTGGTTGGCCTCATCGCTTCATGTAGCTGGAGGGAATGTTCAATGTCGCTGAAATCAAAGCTCGATGAGATCCGCGAGGGTGCGGCTGCGCGGATCCCTCCGGATGCCCTGCAGACCATGCAGGGCGCCACCGATGCGCTGCGCGCCTCGGGCATTCTGGATGGCGTGATCCGGGTCGGCAGTCCGCTGCCACCGTTCGCGCTTGAAAATCAGAATGGCGACATGGTGCGCTCGGAAAACCTGCTCGAACGGGGCGCTGTCGTGCTCACCGTCTTTCGGGGGCACTGGTGACCCTACTGCAATGTGGAGCTGTACGCTCTGCACGAAATTCTTGACGAAATCTCCGGCATCCCCGCCACCCTCGTCGCGCTTACGCCACAGATGCCGGCCTACAGCGCTGGCATGGTGCAGAAACACGGGCTGGGTTTCGACATCCTGAGAGATGCCGGCAATGCCTACGCCGCTGAACTCGGTCTGCGTTTCGACCTGCCCGAGGAGCTGCGCACGATTTACAGCAACTTCGGTATCAACCTGCCCTTATGTAACGGTGAGGACAGCTGGACCCTGCCGATGCCAGGACGCATCGTGGTAGACAGCTCGGGGATAGTCAGGGACGTGGACGTTGACCCTGATTACACCGCACGACCTGAACCCGAGGCGACCCTGGCGGCGCTGCGCTCGCTGGCTTCAGCGAACTAACGGCAAGAACCCGGCGGGCGCCGCCCCGACGGGGCAGGGCGCCCGCATACCGCGCGGGAGCGGCAGCGCGCATACGGTTCAGTCGACGAGGTGAAGTGACCCTTTCACTGAGTCGACACTCCCGATGTCCCGGGCCTCTCTAAAACCGAGATGGTGCAGCGCTTCCAGGCAGACGCCCGCCTGTGCGTCCGGTATCGCAGCCAGCAGTCCGCCGGCGGTCTGCGGGTCAAACGCTAATTCGTAACGGTCTGCAAACGCCGCTCTGTGCGTCGCGCTGACCCGATCTCTGACGCGACTGTTTTCCTCGTGCAGCGTACTGCGCACCTTGCGTGCGGCGAGGACTTCGGCACCTGCGTACAGGGGCAACTCGCCGAGGTTCAGTGTGGCGCCGTGACCATCAAGCATCTGCAGCAGATGACCGACGAGGCCGAATCCGGTCACGTCGGTCATCGCGTGCACTCCGTGTTCGAGGAAACAGCGCGCAGCGTCCGCTTTAGACGTGCACATGTGCCCGATTGCAGCCTCGATCCAGCGGGCCTGCGCCAGGCCGCGCATCGCGGCGGCGAAGAGCACGCCGCTGCCGAGAGGCTGGGTCAGGATCAGCCGGTCGCCAGGATAGACGCCGCGTTTACGCACCAGCCGCTCGGGGGCGACATGACCGTTAACCGCAAAGCCGATGGCGAGCTCCGCGCCCTCTGCTGTGTGCCCACCGACCAGGGTGGTGTCCGCAGCCTCCAGTACGGTGACGGCGCCGCGCAGGAGCTGCATCAGGTCTTCCTGCATCAGACGACTTTCGGCGTAGGGCAGGGTGACCATTGCAAGGGCCGTGCTGGGCTCTGCGCCCATGGCGTAGATATCGTTCAGTGCGTGGTGAGCAGCTACCCGACCCAGAGTCCAGGGGTCGTCGATAAAACTGCGGAAGGCATCGACCGTTTGCACCGCGAGACGGTCTGCAGGCACCCGCACTACAGCAGCATCGTCGCCCTCCTCAATGCCCAGCAGCACATGCGCTCGGCGTGCCGGGGCCAGCACTGTCAGCGCCTCGCGTAAGACTTCAGCGCCGATTTTGGCGCCGCAGCCCCCGCAGCGCATGTCGTCAACAACGGCTGTGTCGCCTGCAGGCGCAGGCTGCATGGCCGGGAGCTCCTGGTACCGGCGCATGAAGCGCCGATCGATGAAGTCTTTCCAATGCCAGACCCATGTGCCGGATGCGAATAAAGCGCCGCGCGAGGCGACGGCTGACCGCGCTCCCAGAGAGAGGATGCTCAGGAATCGACGCTGGGGACGGTAAGCCCGGGGCGCGGCTCGTCGAGCAGCCCGGCGCAGGTTGTCGGCGAGGGGTGGTCCCTGGCGCACCGCAAACACGCCTGCCTTGGGACGCGGATAAGGCGCAACCGCCGCAATATCACCGGCGGCAAACACGCCGGGATGGCTGACAGACTGCAGGTCGGCATCGACCGCAATGAAGCCAGCGCTGTCGGTCTTCAGACCGGCATCACGCGGCCAGCTCGGCGCTGCAGCGTGCGTGACCCAGAATATTTCGTCCGTTCTGAGACGCTGCCCAGTGTTGCTTATCAGGACGCCCGGCTCTTCAACACTGACGACCTCAAAGCCGATGTGCACGCTGATCCCGGCGTCCTGCAGACGCCTGCGGCACGCCTGGCGCAGTCGCGCGGGGTGGCTGTCCAGAATTTCCTCGCTGGCCGTGAGCAAGTGAAACTGAACCTGAGCGCCGTCGATCGTGGTGCAGATCTGCTCCTGCATGGCGAGGACCAGCTCGACGCCGCCGGCGCCCGCACCCACGACGGCGATGGACAGTCCTGTTGGCGAGCGACGCAGGCGCTCATAAACCGCGAGCCAGCGGGGGTAGAACTGGCTCACCGGTTTTACAGGGACGCCGTGTGTAACGGCGCCCGATACCGCGACGTTCGGCTCCGCGCCGGTATCAATACTCAGCAGGTCATAACTTACCGGGGGACGGGTGCGACAGCTGATCCGCTGGGTCATCAGATCAATACCGCAGACTTCGTCGTGAAACAGCCGGGCACCAGCAAACGCAGCCAGTGGCGCGAGGTCGATGTGAGCCTCATCGGCGGTGTAGTGCCCGGCGATCAGCCCGGGCAGCATGCCGGAGTAGGGTGTGTGTAGCTCGCGGGTAATGAGAGTGATCCGCAACCCCGGCTCCGGCTGCATACCGAAGCGACGCAGGACTTCGACGTGCGCGTGGCCGCCACCGAGCAGCACGAGATCCTTGGTCACGGGTGTCGGAATCATCGGTGGTGAAGAGAGCTTCCGCGGGTGCCGCTGTGCTGGGTCGCCCCGCAGGGTGCCCCAACGGAGCCGGATGTTGTTTCTCGATCCCTGAGTTGCGTTCGGATCAGGGGCTGCAGTCCGCTGCCTGGACCAGCGTCGTCACCCCGCGCGGTCAGGCGCGTGGGACTCTCGGCGATCGGCGTCAGGCGACTTTGATGCGGGAGGCGTCAGTATGGGGTTTCACCCAGTCGTCACCACCCACACCGGCTTCGTACTGGTCCAGGACCCCAGCGCCCTCTATTTCAGTCATCGCCTCACGGGTGAACTCCGCGCCGGGCGAATCGCCGGAAATGATCACCATGAGGACGCTGTACTCATCTGCCGGGCCATCCGTGACATTTTCAAAACGACGGATGGCGCCCGGGGGGAACGAGATTGTATCCAGCGGGTCGAGATCTTCGTGTTCCACGCTGCCGTCGGCGTTCTCCCAGCTTGCGCGCCAGCGACCCGTCATCACCACGAAAGTCTCGTTGGTGTCATGGTTGTGCATCATCGGGCCCTTGCCGGGCTTGGCTTCGCAGTAGGCCAGGTTGAATCCTTCGGTGATTTTGATGGCAGACATGCGTGCGGCTTTGGCGCCCACGGGTGAGACGACGCCGGCTTCTTCAGATTCCGGCGGCTGAAAACCGATCACGTTGTAAAGAATGCGCTCGGCGGCGGGCATATAGCTGTCGGGCAGACCGCCGTCGAATCCCTTGAGGTCCTTGAAACGGGCGACGCGAGTCCGCATCTCTTCACGGCTCGGATATTTTCGCGGGATCTGTTCATCAAACGACATCTCGATTCTCCTCGACAGGGTCAACACGACGGCGCACCCAGGACGTCAGCACAGGGGTGCGCCTGAGTGCCTATTGTTGCCCGCTCAGAGGGTCGGGGTGAAGTGCGGCTGTCGGGTCGCTTATACGGCGCTGAGGGCGTCACCTTGGCCCGTCCGACCGCGAAGAGCCTTTTCCTGACTACACAGTGCGTAACCGACGGGACGCTACAATGGCACTACTGCTCGCAGCATCCTTAGCGCTATGACCGCCGCTTCAACAGCTATCAATGTCACGCCTGGCATTGCGCCGCTTGTGGCTACCGTCACTGGCATTGATCTGTCTGAGCCGCTGAGTCCGGTCGTGTTATCGACACTGCATTCAGCCTGGGCACGGTTTCCAGTGCTCGTCTTTCCGCGGCAGGCGCTGGACGCTCGCAGCCTGGAAGACTTCGCTGGGCGCTTCGGGCCCATCGGGATCGATCCCTTCGTCAGACCCGTGCCTGGTGCGCAGCATGTCGTCGCGGTCAGTCACGGTCCTCGCGAAATCGCGCCTGTATTCGGTAGCGCGTGGCATTCCGACTGGAGCTTTCTCCCGGTGCCGCCGAGCGGCACCCTGCTTTATGCAGTCGAGGTTCCACCATTCGGCGGCGACACGCTGATTGCCGACTGCGCAAGCGCTTTCGATGCCCTGTCGGATCCCGTGCAGCGTTTTCTGCTGTCCCTGCGCGCGGAGCACTCCGCAGTCCGGGCCTATGGTCCGCAGGGGCTTTTTGCGCGTGATGATGCGAGTCGATCGATGTCGATTGTCGTGTCCCCGCAGGCGGAAGCGATTGAAGTGCATCCGCTGGTGCGCACGCATCAGCCATCCGGCCGTCGAGCTTTGTTTATCAATCCCGTCTATACGCTGCGTGTTGTCGGACTGCGCGAGGACGAGTCCCGCGCGCTGCTGGAGTTCCTTTTCCGGCACATGGTGCGCGACGAGTTTGTGTACCGGCATCGGTGGGAGGCAGGCACTCTGTTGCTGTGGGACAACCGTCGTGTGGCGCACCGCGCACTGGGTGGACATGCAGGCCATCAACGCCTGATGTATCGCGTGACCCTGGCAGGCGAACGGCCTGCAGCGTGACCTTTTTGTCCCTTCTTCACAGCGGGCAGTACCGCGGGGCTCTGCTGTGCGGCGTGCTGCTGGCAGCCGGCTGCTCGAGACTGCCGTTTTTCCAGGCGGAGAAGCCCGCTGCTCCCGCTTCGGAACAGCCACCGCAGATTGCGATCGCGGTGACGGGTGTCGACAAGCGTGTGGCCAACAGTGTCGTTGCGCACCTGTCTCTGAGCGGCAGATCCTGCAAGACGCCGCCGGTTTACCTGCGCGCGCTGTCTAAACGCGGGCAGACAGAAGCCGAGGAGGCGCTGCATGCGTTCGGCTACTACCAGGCTGAAGCTCGCCTTGCGGTCACCCTGGCGGAGCCTTGCCCGCAGGTCACGGTGACGGTTTCTCCTGGCCCGCGGATGCAGGTGAGCGTGGTCGAAATCACGCTCTCGGGGGGCGCAGAGACCGATCCGGCGTTTGCTCGCGCTGTGGCCGACGGCCCCATCAAGGTAGGCCAGCCGCTGGAGCATGCCGGCTACAGTGCTGCCAAATCGCTGCTCGAGACCCTGGCGTTGGAGCGGGGTTATCTGGAAGGACGTTTTACCCGCAGCGAGCTGCGGGTCGATCCCGCGGCCGGCAGCGCCGAGGTTCTCCTGGATTACGACAGTGGACCTCGTTACCGGGTAGGTGAACTGCGCATCGAACAACCCACCGGCGATGTGGACGAAGACCTTATCCGTCGCTTCCTTGATCACGATGAGGGTTCGCCTTACGAGTCGCGGCTGGTAAGTCGCTATTACTCAGCGCTATCGCGCAGTGAATACTTTGAGCAGGTCGAAGTACGTCCGCTGCTGACGGCCCCGGAGGGCGGAACCATTCCGATCGAGATCACCCTGACGCCCCGGGATCGCCACAAATTTTCGGTGGGCCTGGGTGCGTCAACCGACGAAGGGATCCGGACCCGTTTGAACTACACCAATCGGCGGCTCAACTCGGCTGGACACCGTCTGGACGCGAATCTGCGGGCCTCGCTGATCGAGCAGCGTCTGACCGGGATTTACCGTATCCCCCGCGAACATCCGATCGATGAGTGGCTGAGCTTTAACGCGGCTGTCGGGCGCGAAGATGTCGACACCTACGACACCCTGGAACAGCGGCTCGGCGTCATGGAAACCAAGCGTCGGCCCTGGGGCTGGATGGAGACCCGGTTTATCGATCTCAATCGCCAGTCCTTTGACATTGCCGATGACAGTAAGACGACGACGCTGGTGATTCCTGGACTGAGGTGGCACAAGGTCACGGCAGATCATCCGGTTTATCCACGTCGCGGCTACGGCCTCGATGCAGAGCTACGGGGGTCTGCTGAGGCACTGGTTTCCGACGTCGATTTTGCTCGTTTTCTCGTATCAGCCAATGCCGTTTACGGACTCCCCGCAGAGATGCGCCTGCTGACCCGCGCCGATCTCGGTGCGAGCTGGTCGAATGGTTTCGACGACCTGCCGCCATCTGAGCGTTTCTTTGCCGGTGGCGATAACAGTCTGCGTGGCTATGGCTTCGAAGACCTTGGCCCGGAGGATGCTGATGGCCAGGTCATCGGCGGCAAGTATCTGGCCGTGGCCAGCATCGAAGTGGACCGGATGGTCAGTGAGCACTGGGGGATCGCGGCCTTCGTCGATGCAGGTAACGCTTTCGGTGGCGCAGGCAGCAGTACGGGGATCATGGTTGGCGCCGGTCTCGGCCTGCGTTTCCGATCCCCCATCGGGCCGGCGCGCATCGATCTGGCGCAGCCGCTGGACGGAGGCGGGGGCGTGCATCTACACCTGCGCATCGGGCCGGATCTGTAGCAGATGTTCAGGTCCCGCCTGTCTGCGGTCTTCCGACGCACCCGCCGCTGGGCACTGGTGCTTGCGGGTGTGGCAGGACTCGCCTTCGGGCTGTTGATGATGCTCGGCAGCACCGCTTCTGGGAGTCGCTGGCTGCTCAGTAGTGCGCTGCCTCAGATCGTTCCGGGCCTGTCTGTTGCCACAGTCGAAGGGCATCTCTTCGGCTCGCTGCGGCTTCGGGAGCTGCGTTTCAACCAGCCTGCATTGCAGGTGCGAATGGACTGGCTGCGCCTTGATTGGCGACCTCAGGCGCTGCTTGCAGGCCTGCTCGAGGTTGACAGGCTAGAGGCAGAGGGCGTGGCGATAAGCGTGCCAGCGACCGCTAGCGCGGCGCCGCAGAGCGCACCCGCGGTGCCCGATCTGCCGTTCCGCGTGCGCGTCGCCGAATTGACCGCCAGACGGGTTTCCGTTGAGACCAGCGCCGATGCATTACAGCTGGCCGCCGTCAGCCTGAGCGCCGAACTGGACGCTGAACGCCTGCGCCTGTCTGCGCTCAGTGTCGTGCTGGACGACGACCGCCTGACCGGAGCGATCAGCCTGGCTACCGGACCAGAGCTGACCCTCGAGGGTCGGTTGCAGGTTCATGTCGCCCGTCAAACGCCGGCTCTCACGCTGGACCTCAGCGTATCTGGTCCCCTAGACCGCCTGCATCTGCGCGGGCTCATAGGAGGACCGTTGGATGCACGCTTTGACCTGAATCTGGATGTCCTGACAGTCCCGCCCCGGATGCAGGGGCAGACCACATCGGGCCGAATAGCGCTGGGGGAGGCGCTTGAGTTGCGTGATGCAGCGCTGAGCCTCGACGGCAGCGCAGAGCGCTTTGCGGTCAGCGCGACCGGTCAGCTTCATGCAGACGACAGTCAAAGCGTGGCAGTGCAACTCGACGCAAGCGTGCGCCAGAGTGAGGCCAGCGGCTGGCAGTCTGATTTCAGCTGGCAGCTGGCGCCACAGGGCTCAGTTCAGTGGCTGGATATGCGTGGTTCCGGGACATGCCGTTACGTGGACGAAACGCTTGAGTTCAGTGCGCAGACGGCAGCGCCGCTCGACGCCCGCGTCGATGCTGAGCTCGCCGGGTCCGGGGCTGCCGCTGTCCTCAACGTCAGGGCGCAGGTTGAAAACCTTTTGCTGCCTTTGACCGACACCGAGCAGCTGCAGCTGGTCACCGCAAATCTTGAGATCAAGGGTGCGCCTGACGACCTTGCGCTCAGCGCACAGGCACGCGGCCACACGGAGCGGCTGGGTGAGCTTGAACTGGAGCTGGAAGCGGCTGTGACGCCTGAACAGATGGAGCTCAAACGCTCCACGCTGCGGCTGTTGGCGGGGGAAGTCGCTACGACGGGCAGTATCGGCTGGCAGCCCGCGCCCAGGGTCAATCTGACTATTGGAGGTCATGGGCTTGACCTTCGCACTGTTCACGCGGATCTGAATTCCGACCTGGCGTTCAGCAGCAGACTCTATTCGCTTGCAGGCAGCGAGGGGCTGCCGCTGGAGTTCGAACTGCAGCGGCTGTCCGGCGTCTGGCGCGACTTTCCGGTGGAGGGCACGGCACATCTAAGCAGGGTCGAGGACCGTCTTATCCTGCAGCGGGCGCAGATGGCGATCGGGGGCAATCGCGTTGTGCTGAGCGGAGCCCTGGCGCCGCAGCTGAGCGGCGAATTCTCGGCGCAGCTGCGCGACTTAGCGCAGCTGGCGCCGGGGCTGCAGGGCAGGCTCGACGCGTCCGGTCACCTGTCGGGTGGAGGTCCGCAGGCGCAACTTGACCTTACCCTCTCGGGAGACGAGCTGCTGTTTGACAGCTGGCGAGCACACCACATATCGGGTGCGCTCGAGCTGTATGCCGACAGCGGGCGTCCTGCCCGTGGGCGCCTGGAGGCAGATTCCGTGGTGGTGGCCGGCACCGATCTCGGACGGCTGGCCGCGGTCCTCGAGGGCACCGCAGATGACCATGAGCTCTCTGTGTCGGTGAACGGGAGCGAAGTCGTCGTTAACCTGGATCTGGCAGGTCAATGGCGCGACAGCGGCTGGCATGGCGCGCTGACCGCAGCCGACCTCGCAGTAGCCGGCGAAACGTGGTCCCTGCACAGGCCGCTTGCGATTGATTACGCCGGTGGCATGCTGAACAGCACCGCGGGCTGCCTGGTAAACGGTGAAGCCCGGCTCTGTTTGGACGCTCTCAGCTACGACGGCGTGAGCGGAGGCGCCGATCTCAGGGTCGAAGAATTTCCGCTGGCGGCGGGCCGGTCGTACATGACTACGACTGTCAATGTAGACGGGACCCTTCAAGCCGAAGCGAGCCTGCGGCTGATTGCAGGTGAACTGACCGGAACCGGGTCCCTGCGGCTGAATGCCGGCGAGATCAACTACCGCCCAGAAGGGCGGAAGGCGCAACGGTTGCCTGTGGAGCACCTGCTGGCGCGTTTCGAACTTGATGCCGGGCATCTGGACCTCGATATCGATGCACGCGCCGACAAGTGGCTCAGTCTCAGCGCGCAGGTCGGCCTCGGACGCCAGCAGCCACAACCGATGCGTGCAGAGATCGACCTCAAGCTCGAGAGCCTGGAGTGGCTTGAGGAGTGGGTGCCCGATCTGGCGGGCAGTCGCGGGCGGGCAACTCTGACGGCACACATGGACGGTGAGCTGATGCGTCCGCGCGGGGAGATCAGGCTGAGTCTTGATGATGCTGCGGTGGTGAGCCCACGCACAGGGCTTGTGATTGACGGCCTGACCTTGAGTGTCCGGAGTCAGGGTGACGGTATGGTCGGGCTGGCAGGCACGATCAGCGCTGCTGGTGATACGCTCGAGCTCTCCGGCGACCTCGCGCTCGATTCGGCGGCGGGCTGGCCCGGGACGCTGAAATTCAAAAGTCCGAAATTTCCGTTACTGCGCCTGCCTCAGGCAGACGTAGATATTTCGCCGCAGCTCAGCGTCGCGTTCAGTAGTTCTCGAATCGCGCTCTCCGGTGTACTGGAAGTTCCCAGGGCTGCCATTTCGCTGCGCGCCCTCCCAGAGGGTGCGGTGGCGGTATCTGAAGACGAGGTCGTCATCGCGCCTGCGGGTGCGGGCGATGGCGTTTCCGCGACGCGTAAAGGTGACAACTTTATCGCCTGCTGCGTGACGGGCAACCTCGATCTCAGGCTTGGCGACGAGGTGCGCGTGTCCGGCATGGGTATGCAGGCCGGGCTCACCGGAGCGCTGAACATCAGCAAGCGGGAGAATGAATTCCCAGGGAGCGCGCGCGGCAGGGTCAGTATCCGCACCGGGGTCTACAAGGCCTATGGTCAGTCCATGAAGATTGAGCGCGGACACCTGATTTTCTCGGGGCCTGTGGACAGCCCCGACCTGGATGTGCGCGCGGTCCGTCCCGGGGTAGACGTGGTGGCCGGCGTGCTCGTCAGTGGCAACGTGCGAGCACCCCGGTTTGAACTCTTTTCCGAGCCGGCGATGCCGGACAGTGATGTCATCGCCTACATCATGACGGGTCGAGCGCTCAGGGATGCGTCGTCCGGCGAAGCCGGGCTGATCGCCGGCGCGGCGCTGAGCCTGGGCGCAGAGCAGTCCTCGATGGTCACCGGTCAGCTGCGGGATGCGTTCGGTCTTGATGACTTTTCTATCGGTACAGGTGAGTCGGCCCGCGAGACATCGCTTTCAGCGGGTAAGCGCCTGACGCCGCGCCTGTCGGTGCGCTCCGAATTCAATCCGTTCGACGAGATCTGGGCCCTGTTTGTCAACTATCAACTGACCGATACCTGGAGCGTGGAGGCAGAGTCCGGAGAGCGCCAGGGCGCCGACCTCATCTATTCGATAGAGCGTGACACGCTGTGGCGTGACTGAGTCAGCGCGTTACCCGTTTACAGGCTCGTCATGTAGGCATCGCGCTGCGAAGCAATCAGTGAACCCGGGTAGCAGGCGCCCAGCACGCGTTCTATTTCGTGCGCAAGCGCGGCGGCACTCTGAAAACGTGCTGCGTCTGCCTTCGCCATGGCGCGGTCTACGATCTGGCTGACCGGCAAAGGGATCTCGGGGCGGATCTCGTGCACCGGCACCTGTTGCGCGGACATGATCTCCGCGGCGATGTTCTGGCGCGAAAACGGATAGCGCTTGACCAGCATTCGATACATGGTTGCCCCAAGCGCAAAAACATCGGTCAGCGGCGTGATCCTGCGTGTGGGATCGAAATGTTCCGGGGCCATGTAGGCGGCGGTGCCGCTCTCCCGAGGGCCGGGCTGATCGATCGCCTCCGCGATACTGAAGTCCATGATTTTGACCAGGTCGCCGGCGTGGTGATAGAGGATGTTGCCGGGCTTGATATCCCGGTGGATGACGCCGTTGTAGTGCAGATAAGCCAGACCCTCCGCACATTTGTAGATGATCGACAGAACGGCTTCGACCGGCATGGGACCTACCGACTGGAGGTACTCCTGCACGGAACGGCCGGTCACATATTCCATGACGATGTGGGTCAGACCGCGGTCTTCGATCAGGTCATAGATGGCGACGATGTTTTCGTGCGCAAAGCGTCCGGCGATGCTCGCCTCGTGGCGGAATTCGGCCATGAGGTGCTGCAGCTGAGCCTGGTCGAGCTGTTCTATCCGTCCCGATTTGATGGCCACGGTCCGGTTGAGGACCGGGTCGTAGGCCCGGTAAACGATGCCGGCAGCGCCAGCGCCAAGCACCCGGTCTATGCGGTAGCGGCCGATGGCGTTGGGCGTAGCTGTCGAGTCAGAAGCCATATTGGTAGATCAGTCCGAAAGATTGAGAGGTTCTGCGACGGCACCGCCGGTCGTGTTCAGATGTCTGACGCAGCATAGTGCCGGACCGCTGCGGGATGATAGACCAAGCACCCGAGGGACGTGTTCTATGGAGGTAAGCGAACAGATAGATTGCCGCTTAAGATCCTGAATTCCCGCAGCAGGCTTTCCAGTGCTGCCGGCCCTGTGTGAATATCTCTGACAGCGGAGTGAAAGCGCTGCCGACAATGCAGGACTTCCATCTGATTACCAGCTGCGCGTTGTTGCCGAGGCCGCCCAACGCCTGGCTCCCGGCTGCAGCCTGAGCTCAGGAGGATTTCCCGGATGGAACGGATTCAAGCCAGGGTTCCGAGACCCGCGGAATAAACAACCATGAATCTCAGAACAAAAATTCTGGTGACGGCCGGGGCCCCGTTCCTGGTGTTACTGGTGCTTGTTTCAGCTTTGCTGCTGCATCTTCTTTACGACGCGCGACTGGATGCTGTGCAGAATTCAATTCGTGCAGAAGCGACAGGTCTGGCTCTTGCGCTTGAGGGGCAGAACAAGTCCACGGTCGATGCGGCATCGGCTCTTGCGCTGGCTCAGGAGACCGGTATGTTCGGCGACCGGGACGCGTCGGTTGCCATGGCGCGCAAGATGCTGGAGGACCACCCCGAGCTGACCGGCGCCTATGTGGCTTACGAAGCGGGTGCTGACGCGGCATTCCTCTCGCCGGATGTGGTTCTGGACCCCAAGACCGTTGAGAGCAACGGCCGCTTCGGCCCGTATTGGTTTCGCTCGGGGCAGGGCATTGAACTGACCCCCCTTGTGGATATGGACATCAGCTATTACTACAGGGGGCTGCGCAACCGCGTGATGGGGCAGCCGGAAGACGCCGGAATTTCGCTCGAAAACGGTATCAGCAGGTACTACGAATCAACCATGCTGAAAGCGCACGGCACGCCGGTGATGATCACTGAGCCGTATCTGTATGAGGGCAAGCTGATCGTTGAACAGACGGCGCCGATTATGATCGACGGCCGTTTTCAGGGCATCGGCGGCGTAGACCGCGCACTGGACGACCTCGAGGGGCTTCTCAGCAGCCGGGACGCCTACCGGAGCGCTGAATTCCTGCTGATAAGTACGCGCGGCCGCGTCATCAGCGCGACAGGGCATGCGGAGCTGCGCACGCTGCCGCTGGAAGATACGCCTTACGTGGATTGGCTCCGGCCGACCTACACGCAGCGGGACTTTTCCGAAGTGCAACGCCTCGTCGATCCGGTTTCCGGCAGAAAGCGTTTTGTCTCTGCGGCCGAGGTTCCGACGGGGCGCTGGATTCTGCTCGTCTCCGTGGACGAGGAGGAGATTCTTGCTCCGGTCGAGAGCGCAGTTGTGCGTACGCTCCTGCTGGTGGTCGCCGGACTGCTCGCGATCACCCTGGTGGTTTTCCTGCTGTCGAGGTCAATCGTGCGGCGTGTGACCGAGGCGGTTCACGCGGCGCAGACGATCGCCGCAGGCGACCTGACGGTGGAGATCAATTCCGACGCCCGGGACGAGACCGGTGCGCTTCTGGTCGCGCTCAACGAAATGGTGGGCTCGCTCAGTGCACTTGTGCGCCGGTTGAAAACTTCCTCCGTGCAGCTGTTCGGTACGTCGACCGAACTCTCGGAAGCCTCGAACAGACAGGACGAACTCAGCAATGACGTCGGCGCGTCAACCGCAGAGATTGCCGCCTCCACCACGCAGATTTCCGCGACGGCGCAGGAGTTGCTCAAGGTGATGGGTGACATCGCGGCGGCTTCCCGGTCGGCGGCAGCGACCGCAGCTGACGGCCGCGGCGACCTTAAGACCCTGCAGGCCACGATGGAAAATCTGCTGTCAGCAACAACGGTCGTCGGGAGCAGGCTGAAAGACATGGCGAGCCATGCGGAAGGGATAGGGACGGTCGTGGAAACCATCACGAAAGTTGCCGAGCAGACCAATCTGCTGTCGCTGAACGCTGCCATCGAGGCCGAGAAGGCGGGTGAATATGGCGTCGGTTTTGCCGTTGTTGCCCGCGAGGTCCGTCGCCTCGCCGATCAGACGGCGGTTGCGACGCTTGATATCGAACGTCTGATTGCGCAGATGCAGCAGTCGGTGTCAGTCGGGGTCACTGAAATGGTGGACTTTACCGAAACGGTCAGGTCGGGCGTCAGCGAGGTGGGCAAGCTCGGCGACAACCTGGGACAGGTTATCGAGGGCGTGGAGTCGCTGCAGCCGCGCCTGGAGTCCGCCCATCAGGGCATGCAGTCTCAGGCCGCCGGCGCGGGCCAGATCAATCAGGCCATGCAGCAGCTGCGCGACATCTCGCTGGAGTCCGGTAAGACCTCCAGCTCTTTGCAGGCTGCTGCGGATGCACTGCAGAGTGCTGTCGAAGAACTGAGTGAAGAAATTGCACGGTTCCGCACCCGCTGAGTCGCTTTGATGCTGGTCGCACTGTTCAGAATCGGCGCCGAGCGCTACGCACTGGAGGGGCGTAAGCTGGTGGAAATTCTGCCGGCAGTCTCGCTGCGATCGCAGCCCGGGGCGCCCAGAGGCTGTGTCGGACTGTTGTCATACCGCGAGCGTGTCGTCCCCGTTATCGATCTTGCGCTCATGATGCTCGACCAGGCTGCCCCGGCTGAGTTGAGTACCCGGATTATCGTGGCGCGCTACGCGCCAGGGCCTGAAGGCGCGTGTATCGGTCTGCGGGTCGAGGGCGCAACCGATGCCCGCGACATTGACCCTGAAGGTCTGCGGGATCCAGGCATCAAGAGTGACGCTGCGCCCTATCTGGGCGCGGTGCTGGAAATTGATGGTGAGCTTGTGCAGTTAGTTGAAATCGAGCAGCTGCTGAGCCCGGCCGTGCGTGATGCGCTCTTCCGAACGGATGCGGTTCATGGATGACGGGCTGCTCAGACTCGCGCGCACGGTCTGTGAGGAGGCCGGATTCTCCCCTGAAGTGGTCTCTGACACGATGGTCAGCGCGGCACTGCGGCGCGCAATGGGCGCCTCGGGGATGGCCGTCGATGTTTATGGGAAAGCCCTGTCGACGGACGGTAAAGTGCGCGACGCATTGCTTGAAGAGCTGCTGGTGCGGGAGAGCTGGTTCTGGCGCGACGTGCGTCCGTTCGAGTGGCTGGGCGAGCACCTGCGTCACCGGGGGTGGCCTGCGCGCGGACATTTCAGTGCGCTCAGCGCACCATGCGCTAACGGCGAGGAGGCCTACTCGCTGGCGCTGCTCTGCGCGCAGCTTGGGATCGCAGCCGAGCAGTCGCGCATCGATGCGCTCGATCTGAGCCGGCAGGGGCTGGACCGTGCCCGCAGAGGGCTGTATCGACCGCGAGCGCTGGAAAGCCTGCCTCCGGCGTTTCGCCGCGCTGAATTTACAGAGAGCGAGGACGGCCACTACCAGCTGAGCGAGCGTATCCGATGTCGCGTCAGCTTCCACCGAGCCAACCTGCTGGACGGAGCGGCCATCCAGGCCAACGCACCCTATGACGTCATCTTCTGCCGCAATCTGCTCATCTACCTGACAGAAAACAACCGCGCCCGGGTGCTGGAACAGGTAGCCGCAAGTCTCGCGCCCGATGGGGTTCTCATTCTGGGTCATGCTGAGGCGGCATTGCTGCAGGGGCGCCCTTTCGTGGCGGAATCAGACTGCAGCACTTTCGCGTTTCGGCCTGCCGGGGGAGACTGCCAGACCGCTGCGCCTGTTGCCGCGCAGGCGCCAGCACTGTCTCGGCGGGTCTCGCTCAAGCCAGCGCGGCGGCCGCCGCCGGTGCTGCGCCCTGCGTTACCGGGAACCAGCCTGCCGCCAGCCCCGGTGGAGTCGCGAGCCGGCATTGAGGCAGCGCGCCGCCTGGCTGATGAGGGGCGGTACGCTGAGGCGCTTGCTCTGGTGCTCGAGCAGCGCGAAGCACACAAGCCGGACGCGGATTGCGAGCATCTGGTCGGTCTTCTCTACGCTGCGCTCGCGGATCGGGGTGCCGCACGGCGGGCCTTTGAGCGCGCGCTGTATCTCGATCCGAAGCACCTTCCTACCCTCGAGCAGCTTGCGCTGGTACTTGAGGGTGAGGGAGAAGCCGGCCGCGCCGTGCGCCTGCGCAGCCGTGCTGCGGCAGTATCCGGTAATGCACAGTCGTGAGTCGCGGTATCGATATGCCTGACGCAGCACTTACTGCAAACGAAGCGTTGTGCTTCCGGGTGATAGGGGTGTGGGGGGATCGCAGCTGCAGGCTGCTGCCGGAGCATGTGCACTGTCGTAACTGTCCGACATATTCCGATATCGGGCGCGGCCTGCTCAAGCGCGCGGCACCGCAGAACTACGTTGAGGAATGGCACGAGCGCCTGGCTCAGAGCACGCTTGTCGAGCACACCGAGCAGCTGCAGTCGGTGACGATTTTCCGTCTCGGGACCGAATGGCTGGCGTTGCCGACCGCCAACGTGCGGGAAGTATCGGATCCGATGCCGGTCAGACGCCTGCCGCATCGTCGGGACCCCTGTTTTCGGGGGCTGACCAATATTCAGGGAGAGATTCTGCCCTGTGTCGATCTGAAGCGGCTGATGGGAGTGAAGACGGCTGCGGTCGGAAAATCCGAAGCCAGCACCACGATCTGGAACCGCATGATCGTGCTGGAAAACGAAGGCGATGCCTGGGCTTTTTTGGTCGATGAACTCGAAGGTATCCGGCGGGTGCCGGAGCAGGGGCTGCGGCGTCCTCCCGTGACCGTTGAGATCGGCCAGCCGGGTTTCACTGAATGGGTGTTTTCCGGCACGCATGGTGATGTGGGCTTGCTGGAGGTGCCGCTGCTGTTGCACCGCCTGCGGAGCGTGTGCTCGTGAGCGAGCCGATAGATCCACTGCTGTTGGAGCTGTTTGCGGAAGAATCTGAGGGGCAGCTCAGCGCGCTGTCCGAAGGGCTGGTCGCGCTCGAAGGTGCCTCAGATACCAAAGCTGTACTCGATGAGCTGATGCGCGCGGCGCATTCGCTGAAAGGCGGCGCACGCATTGTCGGGCTGGAACCGGTCGTGAAAATCGCCCACGCGCTGGAGGATTTTTTTGTCGCAGCCCTGAACGGTGCGCTGGTGATTGAACCGCAACAGGTGGATGCGCTGCTTGGAGCGGTGGATTTTCTGCAGCAGCTCGCTCACGGGGGAAGTGAGAGCCTGGCGGAGCTCGAAGCCCGGGTGCCTGAACAGCTTGCCGTGCTGGATGCCCTGCGCCGCGGTGAGGTGCCTGTTGCGCCACCGCCCCAGGCTCAGCCAGCAGTCCTGCCGGCGGAGACGTCAGCCGCCGCGGTTGACGCGATTGATCCAACCCTGCTGGAGATGTTCGCAGAGGAGGCGGCGGGACAGCTTGCTGCGCTGTCTGACGGCCTGGTCAGTTTTGAGCAGGCACCTGACAACGGTGCAGCGGTCGAGGAGTTGATGCGCGCCGCGCACTCGCTGAAAGGTGGCGCCCGGATCGTCGGTCTCGACCCTGTGGTCAAACTGGCGCATGCGCTCGAAGACTATTTTGTGGCTGTGCAACAGGGCGACCTGACGGTCTCTGCGTCAGCAATTGACGGGCTGCTGGCCGCGGTCGATTTTCTGACGCGTATGACGGTCAGCGCTGGCAGTGTGCTTGAGGCAATGATCGCAGAGCTGCCCGGCTGGCTGGCTCGGGTGGAGTCTCTGCGCCAGGGAAACGCTGCATCCCCCGCTGCGGCTGAGCCTGCACCTGCTCCCGCTGCGGTGCCGCAAACGGACGAGTTGGAGTCGCCCGGAGATATGGCGCCGGGTGAACCGATTGATCCCGTTCTCCTGGAGCTATTCGCCGAAGAGGCGGAGACCCAGTTGCTGGCCCTGTCAGAGGGGTTGGTCGCGCTGGATGCCACGACCGACAGCAAGGCGGCGTTGGATGAACTGATGCGTGCCGCGCATTCGCTGAAAGGCGCGGCGCGGATCGTCGGATTTGATCCTGTGGTCAAGGTGTCGCACGCAATGGAGGACTACCTGGTTGCTGCCCTGCAGGGAGAGGTCACTGTGGACCCGACGGCGGTGGATACGCTGCTGACGGGCAGCGACCTGCTCGGAAGGATGGCCCGAGGGGGAGGCGAGGATCCCGTGGCGCTGGCAGTCGAGTCCAGCGGGCTTATCGCCGCGCTGAACACACTGCGTCAGGGCAAGGTTCTGGAGACGCCATCGGTGGCTGCACATGCAGCGACACAGGATGCTTCCTCGATCGCCGAAGAGTCGGATTTGACGACTTCGGTGGCGCGTGCAGCGCAGGCGGAAAAACCTGCGGCAGCGGCCCGAACTGCGGTGGACAAGGGGATCCGGATCACCACCGAGGCACTCGCGAGGCTGACAGCACTGGCGGCCGAGACGGTGGTCGAGGCAGGGCGCATGGAGCGCCTGGTCGAGGAGGGCGACGTACTGCGTGAGCGTCATCGTGAGCTGCGTGACGCGATGGGAACCCTGCGTTCCAGTCTGCAGGACAACGGAGCCGCCCAGGTCGAGGTCGAGCGCATGACGCAGCTGATCGAGCAGCTCGAAGAATGCCGCCAGCTGCTGCGCGAGCGTGATGAGAAGCTCGAGCAATTCTCGTTGCGCAGCACGCAGCTGGCCAGCCGCCTGTCGCGCGAGACGCTGGCCAGTCGCATGCGCCCCTTCGGCACGATCGTGCGCGGCTTTCCCCGGTTGGTGCGCGACCTGGCGCGCGAACTGGAAAAAAACTGCCGACTGGTCATCGCCGGTGAAGGCACGCAGATTGACCGCGAGGTACTCGAACAGCTCGAGGCCCCACTGAACCACATCGTGCGTAATGCGCTTGACCACGGGATGGAGTCACCTTCGCAGCGCGAAGCGGCAGGTAAGCCTGCACAGGGAACCCTGCGCCTGACTGCAGCCCATCAGGGCGGGCGTCTGCGTGTTTCCATTGCCGATGACGGCCGCGGCATTGACCATGAACGTCTGCGTGTCGCGATCGTCGAACGTGGTCTCGAGTCGGCGCAGAATGCAGCCCGTCTGTCGGCTGAAGAGCTGTACGAATTCCTGTTCCTGCCCGGGTTTTCCACCGCTGCGAAAGTCAGCGAAATCTCCGGACGTGGTGTTGGTCTGGATGCCGTGCGCAGCATGGTGCAGTCGGCCGGCGGGGCGGTCATCCTGACCAGCAGTCTGGGCGTCGGCACGACATTCAATCTCGAGCTGCCGATCACCCGGGCAGTGGCGCGCGTGCTGCTCGTCGATGTCTGCGGTGATCTGTTTGCGGTGCCTCTGGCGCGGGTGGAGCGCGTACTGCATGCATCACACGACCAGTTCCGCACCGTCGAGGGGCGGCCCTATGTCGCGCTGGAGGGTAGTGATGTTGCGCTGATACCGGCAGCCGAGGTGCTCGATCTTGATGCGGACGCATGGTCGCAGGATCGATGCGCTGTATTGGTCATTGCCGAAGGTGCGCGCCGTTACGGGCTGGTGGTGGATAAATTTGTCGGAGAGACGGTGCTGGTCGTGCGGCCGCTCGATCCGCGCCTCGGTGAGCTGCCCGATATCGCGGCATATTCAACCAATGATGCGGGCGAGATCATCCTGTTCCTGGATGTGGACCAGATGGTGCGTGCCATGGACTCACTGATTACGGAGGGGCGCCTGCGGCGTCCCGGGGGCGATGCGGAGGACGGTCTGTCTCCGCTGCAGAAAATTCTGGTCGTAGACGATTCGCTCACCGTGCGGCAGGCGGAGCGGCAGCTGCTCGAAAATGCAGGCTATCGCGTGGATGTGGCGGTGGACGGCGTGGAAGCGTGGAGCGCGTTGCGTCTGGGCGCGTATGACCTGCTGGTATCAGATGTGGATATGCCGCGCATGAACGGGATTGAGCTGGTGCGCCGTGTCCGCTCCGACCCGAGGCTTGAGAAGTTGCCGGCAGTGGTAGTTTCCTACAAGGACCGGGAGGAGGACCGCCTACGGGGACTGGAGGCCGGTGCGAATCACTACCTGACCAAGGGGGGATTGCTGGACACCACGCTGCTCGAGGTGGTGGCCGATCTCATCGGGGAACCCGGGCGCTGATCGATGGCGATCGCAGTAGGTATCGTCAACGATATGCGCCTCGCCGCGACTGTGCTGGAGCGCGCGGTGACGGCGGATCCGGAAATCAAAGTTGCCTGGATCGCGGCCGACGGACTCGAGGCGGTGAAGTGCTGCGCCGAGAATCGACCCGACGTCGTGCTGATGGATCTGGTGATGCCGAATCTGGACGGCGCCCGCGCGACGCAGCGCATCATGCGGGAAACGCCCTGTCCGATCCTGGTCGTCACCTCGACCGTCCAGGGAAATATGGACCTGGTATACGAGGCGATGGGGCACGGCGCGCTCGATGTCTGCACGACGCCAGTTGTGGGCGATAAGCGCGAGGCCGACGACGGCGCTGAGCTGCGCCGCAAGATTCTCTCGATCCATCGCCT
Organism: Gammaproteobacteria bacterium; assembly: GCA_038116745.1. Lineage (GTDB taxonomy): Bacteria > Pseudomonadota > Gammaproteobacteria > JAYODW01. The sequence continues at coordinate 18,334 of JAYODW010000022.1, read as the reverse complement.
TGCCATGCAGCGGCAGCAACCTGCGGCCTCGGGGAACAAAGCGGCGGTGAGTTCGAAGCAGGAGGGCCTGCCCCTTGTTGCGATCGGGGCTTCAACTGGTGGTCCGGCCGCGCTGGAGATGGTTCTGTCCTGTCTCCCGGCCGATTTTTCCTGGCCGATTGTCATTGCGCAGCACATCGATGACGGCTTCGTTGAGGGGTTGGGACGATGGCTGTCCAAGCGCTGTGGCCGCCCCGTGGAGGTGGTGGAAAACCGCGCTGTGCTGTCTCCCGGCGGGATCTATCTGGCGCGTTCCCACGGGCACCTGGTCCTGCGGCAGGGCGGCGTGATTGGCTACGATGCCGAACCAAAAGAAAGTTTCTACCACCCCTCCGTGGACATGCTTTTTCGCAGTGCCGCACGGCACGCGGCCGCGGGAACGATAGGGCTCCTGCTGACCGGTATGGGGCGCGACGGCGCAGAAGGGCTGCTCGCGATGCGTCAGGCAGGGCTCAGAACTCTTGCTCAGGACGAAGCAACTGCCGTGGTGTACGGGATGCCCGGTGCGGCAGCCGCACTCAATGCAGCGCAGGAAATACTGCCGCTCGGCGATTGCGGCGCACGTATTCAAACACTCACTATGGAGTCGATCAGATGACCGATCATCCCGCGATAAGGGTTTACCTCGTAGATGACCAGCGCATGGTGGGCGAAGCCGTCAGGCGCCTGCTCAGCGAAGAACCCAATCTCGTTTACGACTATTGCCAGGATCCTGAGCAGGCTGTGGCCGGCGCGGAGGCGTTCGAGCCGACCGTGATCCTGCAGGACCTGGTCATGCCCGGGGTCGAAGGTCTGTCGCTGGTGGAGCGCTACCGCGACCATGAGACGCTGAAGCACGTGCCGATCATTGTCCTGTCCAGCCGGGAAGAGGCTACGGTCAAAGCCGATTCATTTGCGCGCGGCGCCAACGATTACCTGGTCAAACTACCGGATAAAGTCGAGCTGCTCGCGCGCATTCGCTACCACTCAACCGCCTATCGCCATCTGCTCGAGCGTAACGCGGCCTTTGCCGCGCTGGCAGAGAGCCAGCAGGCGCTGGCCGACGAGCTGGCGGAAGCGGCGGAGTACGTCCGCTCCCGGCTGCCTGCGGAAATGGATAACGAGATCGCCGTGCGCTGGGACTTCGAGTCGTCGACGTCTCTGGGCGGGGACGCATTCGGGTATCACTGGATGGATGACGACAACTTTGTGTGTTACGTGCTCGACGTGTGCGGGCACGGTGTCGGCGCCGCCCTGTTATCGGTATCGGCGATGAACGTCATAGCGGCGCGAACGCTGCGCGACATCGATTTCCGCGAGCCGGACCAGGTGCTGGCCGGCCTGAACGCGGTGTTCCCGATGGAACAGCACAACAACATGTACTTCACCATCTGGTACGGCGTTTTCAACCGACCCACGCGACGTCTGCGCTTCGGGACAGCTGGACACCCGCCCTGCCTGCTGTATCACGCGGGTCAGCGCGAGCCGGAACGGCTGGTAGCGACGGCGCTGCCGATTGGCGCGATACCGGGTGTGAGCTATCCGGTCGGCGAGACAACGATCCCGGCGGGCGGAAGCTTGTATCTGTACAGCGATGGTGTTTATGAAGTGCAGAAAATCAGTGGTGACGAGATGTCGCTGGATGAATTTGTCGACATCATCGCTGACCTCCGCGATCGCGGTGAGGGCGTCAAAAACGTGCGCGATGTGGTGGCTGAGATCCAGGGCAGGTCGACGTTTGATGATGATTTTTCACTGGTGGAGCTGAAATTCAGCTGATCGGCCGTGCGGAGGAAAGCATTGTGGGAACCCGTTTAGCAGATAAACACGCGCTGATTACCGGCGGGAGCCGGGGAATAGGACAGGCCATCGCCGAGGCGTTTGCTGCTGAGGGCTGCACGCTGACCTTGAACGCCAGGGATCCGGACCGTCTGCAGCAACGATGTGACGCGATCGCACGGGATCACGACGTAGAGGTGGCCGCAGCGCCGTGCGATGTGACAGACGGCGATGCCGTACGCGCGATGGTTGCTGCAGTCGATGCCGTACGGCCGATAGACGTGCTCGTGAACAACGCGGGGATCCACGTCCCAAACCGCTTCATCGACTACAGTTTTGAGCAGTTCCGTGCAGTGATGGAGAGCAACGTCTACAGCGTTTTTCACGTCACGCAGGCGACCCTGCCCGGGATGATGGAGCGGCGGCAGGGGCGGGTAATCAATCTTGCGTCTTCGGCCGGCAAGTGGGGCTCGCGCAACCAGAGTGCCTACAACGCATCCAAGCATGCAGTGGTCGGACTGACCCGCTGTCTGGGGCTGGAGATGGCCCCCTACAACGTCCTTGTGAACGCGATCTGTCCGTGGATTGTCGACACCGACATGGCCACTGGTTTCATGGAGCAGCACGCGTCCGTACTCGGTATCGGGCAGGAGGAACTTGCGGCGCGCTTCAGCGCTGCCGCGCCGCTGCAACGCTGGATCGAACCCCGAGAAGTGGCGGGTCTGGCCGTGTATCTCGCCTCTGACGACGCCAGCTATATCAACGGTCAGGCGTGGGCAGTTGACGGTGGCTACACCATGATTTGAGCTTCGCGTCGGGGCGAGGTGTGCAGGGCAAACAGGTGGCTCGTCGGAGTGCTGTCGGAGACCGCAAAAATCTGTTGAATTCCGCAAGCCGATGGCGCATAAAGTGCCGCCGCTTCCATCAGCCCGGACGTGGCACGACGCGACTCATCGGTGGGCGGTCCACCCGCGGCGGCAGCAGAGGCTGTGGCAGAGTTGTGCGATGGCGCGTTTTCCTCGAGTGGTGGTCGGCCTGGCAGGGTCGGGACGTGGGGTGTTTGCGGGACAGCTGATTGGCGCGGGACGTCGCGTTCTGCGTTTCGGCGGCCCCGTGTTGGATGAGCGGGCCCTGCGCCAGGCGCTGGCTGAGACGACCCACGATGGTTTTCTGCAGGTTGGGCCGCAGCGCTATCTAGGTCCTTCCGGGACGGCCGACGATCTCATCAACCACGCGTGCAGTCCGAACACCTTCGTCCAGGTTGGCCCGAGGACGGTCTACCTCGTCGCCCTACGGGATATCGAAGCCGGAGAGGAACTCACGTTTGATTACGCGGCCACGCAGGTAGCGTTCCCGCTCCGTTTTTCCTGTTGCTGCGGCGCTGCAGAGTGCCGCGGTGAAATCGGTAACTACGATGAGATGCCTCTGGCCTTGATCACACGGTACCGCGCCCTCGGCGCGCTCCCGTGGTACGTGCTGGATTACCTGGACAAGGATGTGCAGCAGCTTGCGGGCTGAGCGTGAGATGCTCACTCAGCGGCGTCAGCAGCGGCGGCCAGCTGTTGACCGCGTGCGCTTTTGTGACCGTTCTGCTCATTGCCAGTTGATGCTTTCGAGGTAGTCGCGCAACTGGCCTGCAGTGCGGAATTTTTTCAGGATCAGGCTGCGTTTGAGACCACAGCATACAGCCTTGATCTCGGCGCTCTGATGCCGATAGCGTCGCGCGCCGCCGAGCATGTCGTAGAAAACCCGCACCAGGTCGCAGACATCTCCCTGGATGTTTTCGCGCTGCGGCGAGTTCCAGCGGAACAGATCGATGAGTTTGATTTCGTAGCCCAGCCCGAAGCGACGGACGATCACGTTGTCAGCGTGCAGATCGCCGTGGTACTCGCGCGCCAGGTGGATCTCGGCCATGCCCGAGGCCAGGGCATGAAGAACGTGGAGCGCTTCAAACGGGTGCAGCGCCCGGCCAGGATTGCGCTGGATCACCGTACGCAGTAGTTCTCCCTCGACAAACTCTGACAGCAGCAGTGTGACCGGCTGACCCTCGAAGTCGATGACATCCTGCGTGTGATACTGGATCAGGATGCTGCAGTGGCGCAGCTTGTGCAGTTTCTGCGCATAGCGCCTGGCGGCCTGATTTCGCAGGTTGCGGTGAGGGAAGAACAGTTTGGCGGCCCGCTCGATGCCGGTGTCGAGCTCGGTGATCTTGTACACCTCGCCTTCCCAGCCGGCGCCCAGGCGGGCTTCGACCCGGTACTTGCCAGCGATCACGGCACCCGCGTCGAGGTCGAACTGATGGATCCGACGCGGGGTTTTCATGTGGTCGCCGGCCGACGCGGGGACGAGCCGGTGACCGCCCTCAGCACGTACTCAGCGAATCGCGACCGGATTGATGATCGCCTGTACGGAGCCGGCGAAACGTGGCTGACCAAGCACGAAAAGGAATTCCCATCCTTCATCCCTGGCCAGGGCACGGGTATCCATGTTTTCCAACAGATACACGCCGCTTCTGGCCAGCAACTCCTGATGTACGGGGAAGAACTGTCCCTCGGTCTCAAAGGGTATGGCCTCGACGCCGAAAGTATCTGCACCAACCGCAACCACGCCAAGGCTGGCCAGATATTTTGCGCCGTCGACCCCGAGTCCGGGCTCGCCCTTCATGAAGCGTGCGCCGTCTGTTTCTGAGACGCTGATCCAGCCGGTATGCAGCAGCACGACATCGCCTTTGTTGATGCTCACACCCTGCGCCTTTGCTGCAGCATCAATCTCCGCGCGATTGATGGCGGTGCCGGCGTCGAGCATGTCCTTGCCTTTGAGCCGCGCGATGTCGAGCAACACGCCTCGGGTCACGATCGGAGGAATCTCTGAGGTGGAGAATTTGGTCAGTCCGGTGACCTTGACGAAATCCTTGGCTGGCGTGTTGTTGTAGTAGTGGTGATCGATTCCCACGTGCCCCAGACCATCGATCTGGCTGCCGACGCCCATGTAGGTGAGCATCAGGTCATCGTTACCAGTGAGCTGGTTTTTTCCCACCGGCACCCCGACGCCGTCATCGAGCTGCAGGATGGTCATTTTGTAATAGCGTGGGGGGTAAGCCGGGCTGTCCGGCCCGGTTACAACCCCGAGGGGGTAGGTCTTTCCTGTCTTGACCAGTTTGACGGCCTCGAGCACCCCGGCCGCGGATAAACGGTTGACAGCGCCAAGCGTGTCGTCCGCACCGAATTCGGATACCGGTACTTCTGCCATGCTGATGGCCATCCAGATGGCGGACAGCAGGGCGGTGATGAGTTGCAGGCGTTTCACGGATGTATTCCCCTCATGACGTGTTTGAGGGGGCATTTTAAGCAGCACGTCGGGCCCGTCATAGCATGCAGCGATGCGGAGTCGTTCGCCTCAGTGACGGTCTAGAGGCTGCCCTCGAACAGGGCGCGGAGCCAGGGTTCGACGGCCTGCAGCGGTGCGGCGAAAGCGCCCACATCGTAATGGCCCTGGGCACTGACGCGCTCGAAGCGAATGGCTACGCCTGCTTGTGTCAGCTCGGCACAGAGCTCCTCGAAGCGGGCGATAGCGAAAATTTCGTCGTTCGGAGTCGCAAAGGTGTAGATCGGGATGGTGACAGGGTCCGAATCCGCGGGTACTCCGGCCACAGGGATCGCGGCAGCGAAGCGTTCAGGGTAGTGGCGCGCCAGATACCAGCTGCCCAGCGCGCCCATGCTGTATCCAGCGACGACCACCTGCTGAGGGTCAATGGGGTACGCATCAATCAGGGCATCCAGCAGCGCAAGGACGAAGCTTTCATTCTCCGCTTCGTGCCAGCGTCCACCCAGAGACTCCGGCGCGACAAGAATCGGCGAAAGGCCATGCAGGGCCGGCCCGAACAGCTGTTCGATGAGCGGCCGGCCGTAGTAGCGGGTCGGTTGTCCGCCATAGTGCAGCACGAGTATCAACGGATGCCGCGCTGAATTGCATACCTTCTCGGGCAGTGAAAGCGAGAACCGGCAGGGACTACCCGAGCGCCGGTGCCCCTCGATGTCGTGCAAGCCGGCGGCTGTGATCGGCGGTAACGATACGTCCAGGGTATGTGCGCTCATGGGCCGGATCTCGCGGTGTGGATAGATGGTCGGGAGTGTATCAACGACCTGCTTTGTTCATGCCCGGACGCTGTGACGCTGTCAGAACCCTGGGGTATTCTGCCCGCCCTTGCACTAGAGGCGTCCAAGCGCAGTGGAAACCGTTCTCGCAATCGATGTCGCGCGCAATGCGGACGGCAGCTACCGGATCGACTGGGAACGGGCGGTCGCGGAGCGAGCCGTCGAGGTGCGCTGTGCGCTGTCGCCCGAGGCGCTTGCGCAGGCGCCGTCACTACAGGTTGCCGGTTGCCGCGCGGACGTTGCTGCGCTCGCGCCTGATAGGCGGCATTACTTCAGCGTGCGGCCTGTGGATGGAGAAGCTGTGGTCGTCGCTGAGCGCGCTGTGGCGCTGACGGGCGGGGTCAATTTCCGCGACCTGGGTGGGTACCTCACGACCGCAGGCACCCGGGTCCGCTGGGGGCGGCTGTACCGTTCCGGACATACGGCAAATCTCGTGGCAGGGGACCACCCATTGTTCCTTTCGCTGGATATACGCACGGTGTGCGATTTCCGGATGCAGGAAGAGCGTGCCCACGAGAGCAGTGAGCTGCCCGGCGCCCCCGAGCTGAGAGTGCTGGGGATCCCGCCCGGAGTCGGCGATCGCGGCTACCTTCAGCGCCTGTTTGCCAGCTCCGATGACCCGGAAGATGTGGCTGCCGCTATCCACGACATCATGCGCTCGATCGTGACCGACTCTGCTGCTCGCTTCCGTCCGATGTTCGAGGCGCTGCTCAGTTCAGAGCCGGGCGCGGTGCTGCTAAATTGCTCGGCTGGAAAGGAGCGCACGGGCATCGCCAGCGCTCTCGTGCTCCACGCCCTCGGCGTGCCACGTGGGGTGATCATGTATGATTTCATGCTCTCAGAACGGCACTTTCCGGCAAGCGCAGAAATCCCGCGGGTGCTTGAGAAATACGCCGTGAGCAAACCGGCCGGCGTCGGTGAGCGTCTGATCATGCCCTTGCTTGAAACGCGTCGTTCCTACCTGGAAACAGCTCTAGACGCGATCGATGAAGGTTGGGGTTCATGCGACGCTTTTCTTGCTGCCAACTACGACCTGGGCGCCGCAGAGCTTGCGTCCCTGCGCGCTAAGTACACCTGCTGAAGGGGGATATGACGATGACCCGATTGTTCGTTGATAGCGATAAATACGGTTATCAGAGCGATTTTCCGCTGGTCGAGGCCTACAACGCGGCCGTGAAAGACCTTGTTCGCCAGCGTCTGGCGGAAACCGGTGTTGCCTGGGGCGATTTCGTGTTCGGTCAGGAGTACGAGCTGATCACCAAAGCTGACATGGAAGCTATTGAGGCGCGGATACTTGCCCTTGGCTATCGCTTTGAACCCTCAGCCATGTCATCGCCGCGGGAACGCCCGGAGGCCTATCGTGACTCGGGCCTTTACGCCGAGAATTTCAGCTTCGAGCACCCTGAGGCCCCGACGGCGTCGCCCGATGCTCAGGGCCGAGAGCTGCGCGGCGCCGGTGACAACGTCGTCACGCACGCAAACAATCTGGTCGGCACCGCACTCTATGTGCGCACCACCGATAAGGTGCTGCAATGCCTGACTGAGGGCGTCCCGCCAGAGACTATCGCCATCGTGGACGACTCCGGGGGCACGCTGACAGCGCCAGTATTGGAGAAGTTTCATGGTGTGCTCTGCGCCGGCGGGACGACCCGTTCGCACCTCGCCATTCTGACCCGCGAATACAACATTCCCTGTTTCATGAACGTCAGACTTTCCGGGATCAAGGATGGAGACCGTGTGGAAATGGAGGTATCCGCCCGCGGTAAGACCGCCGAAGACTATGAAAGCGGGCGCGATGCTTCTGCCAGCGTCTGGCGTCTTGTCTCAGCCTGACTTCGCGTCTGGGCATAAAACTGGAAAAAATCTGATGTCTGATAAAGCGCTGACCTACGCCCAGCTTCTGGAGACCAATAACCTTATCCAGCAGAACGCGGATGAGACTTACTGGCTGTGTGCGACCCGGACCGTACAGGAATCCAAAATTTTCCCGGTGTCGGCCTACATCCTGTTCTCGTACCTGAACTGCTTTTATCGCTATCCGAGCCTGTTCAAGAAAATCGAGGAAAGCATGAGCGCCGAGGAGCTCGGCGATCGGGCGCGCCATGCGGGGGTCAAAATCCTGGCCTGGACCATCCCCTGTTTCTATCTCCTGGGGCGGGAAATGCTCATCAACTGGGGCGTGATCAAGCCGACTGATGCGGTGGAGGACGTGATTTACGTGATGGACTTCTGGAAGCGTTTCCAGCTGTCGTGGCACCGCAACAACGGCAACATCACGAACCGGCAGGCGGACCACCGTGGCCAGATCATGCCCGAGCAGAAACTGCAGGTGTTTCATGCTGACGCCTTTGAATGCCGCTCGGGAGACCCGCTGCACACAGCCGCGCAGGCGTTCATGGCCACAATTGCACAATATGGTTTTCTGGTCTCCTGCGAATGCCGGGTGACGACCCACAACTACGGCCCTTACAAGATAAGCGACCAGCGCGAGATGCTGGTGCGCGATTATCGTGAGCTGGCCGAGTATGACTATCCCTGGCTTGACGGCGTCGGCCAGGATATTCCCTACAACAACCTGACGGTCACCATGATGCTCGAGGGGTGTCACATCAACCTCCTCGACGACTGGGGCTCGTTTGAGTCAGAGCCTGACATGAAAGCCGAGCATATTGTTGCCGTCGGCCTCTACACGGCGGACAACCTCAGCGACGGGCATGTGCCGGTCGGCATGGGCAGTCGCGAAGAGCTCACAGAGACCTTCAATGCGCTGACGGAGCGTATCAAGGCCGCGACGGCGAAGCTGTGGGCTGAGATGGCCGGCTGGACCCGTGACCAGCAGCTTGACGCCGGTGCCCTGGTTTACTTCGGCATCGCTAAAGAGCTGGCCCACTACGCCGGCGTGTATGACAAAGACGACTGGATGATGATCGACGAGCGCGCGGAGCGCTTCCGTCCGCTGTTGAACGACGAGTACGGCAATCTGTTTCTGGGCGAGCTGGTGGGCTACATCTCCTGTCCCAGTCAGCTGATGCATGAGTACACCATGGCCATGCATACCGGGCTTCCGCGACGCGCGCTTTCCTACATCCCTTACAACATTCTGCAGGACGGTGAGTACACCGCGTCAGTCGGCGGGATGGCACCGGGCAACAGCACGCTGGCGCCCAAGAACGACCGCTACCGGACTTCTCAGGGGGTGCTGAGCCAGGCCGAGTACAACCAGCGCAGCCGCGATTTCGTCCCCCGGGCCTGCCAGGAGCCGTACAGGTTTCTCTGTGGCGACTGGGTTAAATACCACGCTGATTCAGCGCTGGCCGACGAACTTTATGGATTTGAACAAGCGAACTCGCGTCGGCTGCAGGGCCGCGGAGCGGGCCTGACCCGGGCAGACATCGAAGCGCTGCGTCAGGGCGAATAGGAGTACATGGAAATGGCGACCCCTTTGCATCTGCTCATGCACGCAACAGCTATCAAGAAGAACGGCGCGCTGGCGGAGATCGCAGCGGTTGCCGGACTGGCCCCGGGCGTGGCCGAGTCAGTCATGACTGCGGCGGTAGCGAGCGGCCGTGTGCTGGACATCGAAGGCAGGTTCATGCTCTCTCCTGCCGGACACATGATTGTCGACAGCGAATATTCACGTTACTGCGGGGCGCTGCGGGCAAACGTCGACTTCGTCAAAGCGTACGAACGGTTTGAAAGCATCAATCGTGATCTCAAGCGTCTCGTCACACGTTGGCAGACTCTGGATATCGGTGGTCAGATGACACCTAACGACCACAGCGACGATGAGTATGACGACGGCATCATCAGCGAACTCGGTGACCTTCACGAACGATTCGAGCCAATACTCAATGTTCTTGTCAGCGGGGATTCGCGGCTCAGGGGGTACCAGGAAAAGTTGACTGCGGCTCTGGAAAAGGCCGAGGACGGTGATAAAGCCTGGGTCAGCGACGCGCGGATAGAGAGCTACCACACGGTGTGGTTTGAGCTGCACGAGGATCTTCTGCGGCTGCTCGGGCGCACGCGCGACGAATAAGCGGCCCTACCATCAACGCGGAAGAATTAGACACGAGGTAATCCGGTATGGGGCGTCTGCAAGGTAAGGTGGCCATGGTGACAGGAGCAGGGACGGGCATAGGCCGCGCCTGCATGGTGCGCTTTGCGCTGGAAGGCGCCACGGTGTTCGGCGTCTCGCGGACCCAGACCAATCTCGATGAAACGCTCAAGCTGGTGACCCAGGCGGGCGGGCAGGGAGCAGTCCATGCGGCCGATCTGTCGGACCCCGAGGCTGCCGAACGCGCGGTGGAGGCGTGCGCCGGGCAGTGCGGACGAATCGATATCCTGTTGAATGCGGCAGGTGTCGGCTACAACCTGCGCGAAACCAGTCTCGGCTCAATGGACCCCGTTGATACGACGCCGGTCGACAAATGGCGTGAGGTAATGGCGCTGAACCTGGACAGCCTGTTTTATGTCACGCGTATCGCGCTGCGTCACATGAAGGCCCAGAGGTCAGGTTCTATCGTCAATGTCGCCAGCATCTTCGGCCTGGGTGGGGCGCCCGATGCGCATACCTATACGGCAACCAAAGGCGCCATCATCAACCTGACCCGATCGATGTCGGTGGCGTACGTGGATGACAACATCCGCTGCAATGTCGTGGCGCCGGGATTCGTCGAAACCCGTATGGTCGAGAGCGTCATCCCGATGCTTTTCTCGCCCGATAATCCGAAGCTGATTTCGCCGATGGGCCGGCCCGCTACCTGTGACGAAGTAGCCTTTGCGTGCCTGTTTCTGGCTTCTGACGAAGCGTCCTACTGCACCGGCACCGTGCTGACGGTTGACGGAGGCTCTACCGCACGCGCGTGAGACGCAACAGACCCGCGCCGGTCTGCCCGCGGCGGCGTCCGGCCGTTTCCCGACATTCCTTTTACTCGCTGCGCCTCGTGCTGCCAGGGACGTTGGCTGGAGCGTGGTACACCGGGTCGTTCTGACCGGCATAAAGCGCTCGCGTCGCCCTGATTCCGGGCGTACACTCGCGCGCCGCTCGCGCCCGGGTACCACGTGTTGATGGATGTTTCGTCTACCTCTGCTGCAGAAAAGTTCGGTTCCGTCCTTGGTTACGCGCCGGGCAACGTGCCGGCGTTTTCGAGCGACTACGATTCCGCAGACGATCGCGAACTGCCAGATAGGCATGCCTATCGCAGCTATATCGACGGCATCTACATGGGCTACAAGTGGCAGTGTGTCGAGTTCGCCCGTCGCTGGATGTACGTCAATAAGGGCTACATCTTTGACGATGTCGCGATGGCCTACGACATTTTCGACCTGACTTCCGTCCGGGTCGTGCGGGACAATTCACATCTGCCGTTGAAAGCTTTCCGCAACGGTTCGCTGCGTCACCCCCAGCCAGGCGCTTTGATGGTCTGGGACGAGGGCGGCGAATTCGAACGCACCGGTCACGTCGCAGTTGTGGTCGAGGTCTCTGCGGAGTGGGTGCGCGTCGCCGAGCAGAACGTGGGGCACAAGCGCTGGGCTGCCGGTGCGGCCTTCGCCCGGGAAATCAAGGCGAAGGTGGCACCGACAGGAGAGTTCTGGGTCGAATGCTCCTTCGGCGATGCAACGATTCTCGGCTGGGTCATGCAGACCGAAGACGGCACGGATGCGGAGCCGGTTGCTGTTTTAGATACGCAACTTCTTAATCTGGAGCTGCGGGAGCTGCCCGATCGCGGTCAGGGACAACGTTCATGGTTGAACCTCGCGAATGCAGATGAAGCAGCCTATGTGCGCATGATGGGCGGCCAGCGTCTGAGCGCTGAACCCGGCGACGCCCTCAAGTATTTCTGCCTGTCCGAGACCGCCGGGGAGGCGCTGGAGAACGCGACGGCTGAACTGCACGCCCTGTTCATGCATGCCACGGACTACGTGCTGCGGGATGACCGCCTGCTGGGGCGGTTCAACCTGCCCCGGGCACTGTGGCCGAAGATCCACCAGTCGTGGAACAACCGGCGCAACGAGATGATTACCGGTCGTTTCGATTTCTCGCTCTCCGAGCGAGGTTTGAAGCTCTACGAATACAACTGTGATTCGGCTTCCTGTCACATGGAGACGGGGAAGGTGCAGGGCAGGTGGGCCGCCCATTTCGGCTGCCACAACGGACGGGATGCTGGTGCCGGTCTGCATGAAGAACTGGTTAAAGCGTGGCGCAAACAGCCCGTCGGTGAGGTGCTGCACATCATGCGGGACGATCATCTTGAGGAGACCTACCACGCGTTGTTCATGCAGGAGGCCATTGAGCGGGCCGGGATTACGAGCACGATTCTGAACGGCGTCAATGGGCTTTCCTGGACTGCCGACGGCGATATCGTTGACCATCTGGGCGTGCCGATTCGCTGGGTCTGGAAAACCTGGGCGTGGGAAACCGCGCTGGATCAGATCCGGCTGGAATGCGAGGACGACGCTATGCAGGCTGGCGCCAGCTGGTCTTCAGGACAGCCTGCCGCGGCGGCACCTCGCCTCGCGGATGTGCTGCTAAGCCCGCAGGTGATGGTGTTTGAGCCGTTGTGGACCCTGATCCCGAGCAACAAGGCTATTCTTCCTGTGCTGTGGCAACTGTTCCCCAACCATCCATATCTTCTGGAAACGGCGTTCGAGTTGACGACGTCACTGCAGGAGACGGGCTATGTGGTGAAGCCGATCGTGGGACGTTGCGGCAGCAACATCACCATCGTTGACGGGAGCGAAATGATCCGCGAGGAGACGACCGGTAACTTCGGCCATCGGGACCGGATCTATCAGCAGTTTTGTCCGCTGCCGCAGCTCGATGGCCGTTATGTCCAGATCTGCAGCTTTTCCGTGGACGGCAGTTATGCCGCGAGCTGCGTACGCCTGGACAGAGCGATGGTGATCAACGACGCCAGCGACGTGCTGGCTCTGCGCGTACTGCCTGACAGCGACTATGCAATGTCAGGCGGCATCTGAGGCCAGTGCTGTTCTGCGCTGTTGCGTAGCCGAGTGATCTACCGCGAGGCTGCCGTCCTCAGCTGAGCCGTTGAAAACGACGCCATACACCTCGAAAGCGCGCGCTGCTGTTTCCCAGTTTTCAAGCACATCGGAGAGCACTCGGTCGGGGTCGCGGGTAAGCGGATCCCCGTAGCCACCGCCGCCGGAGTCGACCCCTCGGATCCACTCGCCGGGCTGCAGCCGGCATTCAACCACGCCGGGCAATTTTTCTTCGCTGCCATCGGCGCCCAGCTTATAGGTCGCCGCGGCCGGACCGGCGTGCCCGCCGCGCACGCCCTGGGGCGGGTTGACCTGACCGTCACAGGAAACGACCACCGTCATGGGATCATGGCGCGGGCCGTAAACCACCTCGGCGCCGGGAGAACCGCGGAAGCGTCCTGCCCCACCGCCACCTGGGATAACGCGCATGGATTTGAACAGCATCGGGTATTTCGACTCGTCCACCTCCACCGATCCGCGGTACATCAGTCCGCCGACCACGGGCAGCCCGTAGTTGAGCCAGCCATCGGTGCTGGGCGTTCCCGGACCACCGTTGGCAATAACCCATTCCTGGTTGATGAACGGACTGCCGTTGACCCGCCAGTCGCGTCCGGAGATGACGCCGGCGCCGGCGCCCATGCCGATAGCGCCCTCTGCCAGCCCGAAACCGTCGCCGATAGCGGCGAATGCCGCCTGGGTGGTGTTGACGATGCGATCGGCGATATTGGTGGTGGCCATGGAGCAGGAGTGAGGGAATTCCGGAATGCCGGTAATGCACCCCTGTCGCAGTTTGACCGTGACCCGGGAAAAACTGCCCGCGTTGTGCGGTACATCGTGGTCGAGGCAATTGAAGACGCCGGCCATGGCGTTACTGGTCGCGCACGCTACTGACTGGTTGAGTCCGAAATCCTGATTGTCTTCGTTGTGCGTGAGATCGACTTCGATGCGCCCTTCGACGTTGTCGACGCTGATGTCGACGCGGACAGCAAGCCCATCCGGCAGTACCGGAGGCTGCGGGTCATAGTGCCCCACGTTGGACAGACGCCCACCTGGCAGCTTGCGGATGGCCTCCTGCATGCGCCGCTCGGAATAGCTGAACCAGTCGCGCACGAACTGCCGGATGGTGTCCATGCCGTAGCGCTGTACCAGCTCAATCAGGCGCCGTTCGCCTATCCGCGCTGCGCCAACGGTGGCGAGGTAATCGCCGTACCACTGCTCGGGCACGCGGATACGCCGCTTGCACATGCGGATGATGTCGGCCACATCCTGGTAGTCCTTCTGTACCCGCACGCACGGAAAAATCAGCGCCCCTTCTTCGTAAATGTCGCGCGCATGGGCGTGATAGGTACTTGGGATGGAGTTGCCGCAATCGGCCTGGTGCGCCTTGGCGCAGGTAGTGAACAGATGTTCTCCATCAACAAACACCGGGCACATGATCATGTGGTCGGCCGGATGGGTGTTGCCCATGTAGGGATCGTTGTGCAGAAAAGCGTCCCCGGGCGCGAGGTCGGCATGCGTGTCGCACATTGACTGGGATTGCAATGCGCTGCCGAAAATGTGCACGGGCAAACCCTCACCCGGACACAGCAGGTCGTTGTCCGCGGTGACAATTGAGCAGGAAAAATCGCGCACCACCGCCAGTACGGCAGAGCGCGCCGTGCGCAGCAGCGTGTTCGACATTTCCCGCACGATGGCGTTCAGACGATTGGCCAGGACCGCCATCAGAACCGGGTCCATCTCGTAGCTGATCACACTGTTTTCCTGCTCACTCATCGTGCGGCCTCCTCGGGCGGGGTCAGCAGATAGCGCCCGCCGGCACTGACACGCGCGCGCGCGCCGGGGTTGATCACCAGCGTTGATGTCGGCTCTTCGATAATCGCGGGTCCCGTGATTTCAATGCCTGCCTCCAGTTGTTCACCGAGGTAGATAGGGGTTTCCACGAGACCGCTGCCGAAATAGGCAGAGCGTCTGCGGTCGGGTTCTGCACCAGACGCATGCGCAGCGCGGACGGGCTCCAGGTCCGGCGCCTCAACCTTGGCGATCAGTCGGCCGCGCCAGTTGAGGCATTCGACAGCCTGGCCGGGGTCAGTGATGGCGAATACCCGTTCGTGGACGCGATGGAACTCCTCTACCAGCGCGTCTACATCGGCCGTTGACTCGAAGCGGGCTTTGGCGACCTCGATTTCGAGCTCCCACACCTGGAAGCGGTAACGTGCCTCGACGAAGTAGCGTTTGGCCAGGTCAGCGAAGCCGCGTTCGCGCAAGCGCCCCGCAAAGCTGTCGAGGTGACTATCGATCTCACTCAGGGCGGCATTGACGCCGTCGAAGTCGAAGCTCTCCGTCGTCGTAAGTTTGCTAGCGCCCGCCTCAGTGATGATGTCGGAGAACTGCATGCCCGATGCGCTCAGCGCACCCGCCGTCCGCGGCACCAGCACCGTGCGGCAGCCGAGCTCAGCTGCGATCGGGACGATGCCCAGTCCGCCGGCACCACCGCCGGCAACCAGCGTGGAGTCAGCCGGGTTGATGCCTTCGTTGATGGTCAGCTCCTTGATGGCTTCGATCATGTTCTCGTTGGCCACGGTCATGATGGCGAAAGCGGTGCGCTCAACGGTTTCGTTCAGCACCAAGCTCAGCTGCTCCACGGCCTGCCGCGCGGCGTTTTCGTCAAGCGTCATACGGCCACCGAGGAAATGCCCGGGGTCGATGTAGCCGAGCACCACCGCGGCATCGGTTACCGTGGGGCTCTGACCGCCGCGGCCGTAGCAGGCCGGGCCGGGCTCAGAGCCTGCCGATTGCGGTCCGACGCGCAACAGACCGCCTGGGTCGACCCAGGCAATCGAGCCGCCCCCTGCGCCGATCGAATGCACTGCGACTGAGGCCATGCCCAGGTTGTCGCCGGTCCATTGCGGTCCGAGCCAGGTATCGCGGGAGAACTCAACCTGGCCTTCGCGCACGAGGCTGACATCGAAAGTCGTGCCGCCAGCGTCGCAGACAATGATGTCCCCGGCCAGTTGTTCGGCGGCGACATAGGCCAGCCCGGCAATCGGGGCCATCGCCGGCCCCGATTTCACCAGGTAGATGGGCTTTTTTACGACGTCGGTCAGGTGCATGACGCCGCCGAAAGAGGTACTGACGAGAATGTCGTTGGCGTAGCCGGCGTCGCGGAGGTCCTGCTCCAGCGTCAGCAGATAGCTCTGCATGAGCGGCTTCAGCGATGCATCGATCGCCGTCGAGGACGCCCGTCGGTATTCGCGCAGGATGGGGTTCAGCTCGTGCGAAAGGGTGTAGGGCAGCCCGGGTAGCAGGCTCTCGATCAGTTCTCCCACCCGCTTTTCATGTGTCGGGTTGGCAATTGACCACAGCAGGCACACCGCGATGGCTTCAATGCCGCGTTGCGGAAACTGCAGCAGGAGCGCGCGGACGACAGCGTCATCCAGGGGTGTCTCGATACCCCCTTCGGCATTTATCCGTTCCGGGATTTCGAAGGTCAGGCGCCTGGGAACGTACGGATCCGGATACTCCATCTGGAGATTGTGGGGCTCGGCCTTGCCGCCTTCCTTCAGCAGCAGCACGTCTGGAAATCCGGCGGTCGTGAGGAAAGCCGTGCGCGCGATCTTGCGTTCGACGATGCCGTTCGTTGCCCGTGTCGTGCCGTAAATGAACAGACTGGTGGCTGCCAGCAGATCGCCAACGCTGAGCCCGAGCTCCTCGCCGGCCACCGTGAGGCCGGCTTCGATGCTGGCGAACGCCCGCTGCCTGTCGGTCAGCGCTTTGCCGATGGTGAAACGCCCTTTTTCGTCGGTGACGACTACATCGGTAAAAGTGCCGCCGGTGTCGACGGATATGCGGTAGGGCATGCCTCGGATCCTCGTCAGTGTGCGAACAACGGTCGCGCTGGGGCGCGTGCCGGGCGACGAAGCTACGTTCCTGCTGATACAGCGTCAAGACCACAGCCGGGCCTGAACACAATTCCCCAGCAGCCGGCAAACACGTGGCAGATCGGCCAGGAAGCAGGGCGATTCCGATGCGGGCATAACGGACTCGGGGCAGCCCCGTGGTCCTCATTGGCGGAGCTGTCAGCGACCGGTCTGGTGTACACTTGCGCCCCTGATTCGTTCCATGGCGGACGTGTCGGTCCCCTCGCGGCGCAGCGCTGTAAACCCCGTCAGGCCCGGAAGGGAGCAGCGGTAGCAGTACCTGCGGGTGCCGGGGTGTGGCTGGCACGGCCGCCGCCCAAAGCTCGCTGTGTATGCTGGGGCGCGAAACCGACACGATGGGCTTGAAGCAATGAGCTACCAGGTACTCGCACGCAAGTGGAGACCCAGGAACTTCGCCGAGGTTCTGGGCCAGAGCCACGTGCTCAAGGCATTGACCAACGCGCTGGACGGCGATCGCTTACACCACGCTTACCTGTTCACCGGCACTCGCGGGGTCGGCAAGACAACTCTGGCACGGGTGCTTGCCAAGGCGCTCAACTGCGAGCGGGGCGTCAGCAGCAGCCCGTGCGGTGCCTGTTCCGCCTGCAACTCGATCGATGAAGGGCGATTTGTGGACCTCATCGAAGTCGACGCCGCGTCACGGACGAAAGTCGACGATACGCGGGACCTGCTCGATAACGTGCCGTACGCCCCAGCCAGCGGTCGTTTCAAGGTGTACCTCATTGACGAGGTGCACATGTTCTCGAATCACTCTTTCAACGCGCTGCTGAAAACGCTTGAAGAGCCGCCGGACCACGTCAAATTTCTACTGGCGACAACGGATCCTAAAAAAATACCGGTCACCATCCTGTCGCGGTGCCTGCAGTTCAACCTGACCCGACTGTCAACAACGCAGCTTGAGCAGCACCTGGCCAGCGTCCTCGAGAAGGAGGCCGTGCCCTATGAGCCAGAGGTGCTGGCGCTTCTGGCGCGGGCTGCCGATGGCAGCGTGCGCGACAGTCTCAGCCTGCTCGACCAGGCAATTGCCCACGGGGGTGGTGCGCTGCGCAACGACGAAGTGGCGCGGATGCTGGGCACGGTGGCGCGGGACCGGATAATCGGGCTGGTCGAAATCCTCGCACAGGGCGATGCGCCGAAGCTGGTCCAGGCTGCGCGGCAGCTGGCGGAGTACAGCCCGGATTATGGTCAGGTGCTGGCGGAAATACTGTCTCTGCTCCAGCGCGTGGCAGTCGTGCACGCGCTTGGTGCGCAGGCGGCCGACGTCGAAGACGACGCGCGTGTCATCGCGCTCGCAGGCGCTGTGCCCGCCGATGAATGCCAGCTGTTCTACCAGATTGCGCTGAACGGGCGCCGCGACCTTGCGCTGACGCCGGACCCGGAGTGCGGGTTCGAAATGGTGCTGCTGCGCATGCTTGCCTTTCGTCCGGCGCCGCTGCTGCCTGAGAA
>JAYODW010000021.1:28107-80736 GCA_038116745.1 Gammaproteobacteria bacterium | reverse complement strand
TATACGCACAAGAAACAGACCGGCGGTTCGGGTCAGTTCGCCAAGATCGACTATGTGATTGAGCCCGGCGACATCGGTTCAGGTTTCGCTTTCGAATCCAAGGTGACCGGCGGTAACGTGCCGCGCGAGTTCTGGCCGGCGGTAGAAAAAGGTTTCCGGGTGAGTATCGACAAGGGGCCGCTGGCCGGGTACCCGGTGCAGGACCTTAAGGTGATCCTGATGGACGGCGGCTTCCATGCGGTTGACTCCTCGGCGATTGCCTATGAGATCGCTGCCCGCGCTGCCTACCGTCAGACTCTGCCCAAAGCTGCACCGCAGATTCTAGAGCCGATCATGAAGGTCGACGTCTTCTCCCCCGAGGCTAACGTAGGTGATGTGATCGGTGACCTCAACCGACGTCGCGGCATGATCCGAGCGCAGGAAGCCGGTGTGCTGGGCGTGCGGATCAAGGCGGAGGCACCGCTCGGCGAGATGTTCGGGTACATCGGAGATCTGCGCACCATGACCTCCGGACGTGGCCAGTTCTCGATGGAGTTCTCGCACTATTCACCGGCGCCCCGCAACGTTGCCGAGGATGTGATCAAGGAAGCGCGGGAGCGCGATGCGAAGAAATAAAGCGCGCGCCAGCCGCGCAGCCTGAGTTTTAAGGGGCGCCTGCGGGCGCTCTTTTTTTGTTCCGGCCGGGCTCAGGCGAGCGCGCGACTGACTATCTCGAAGGTGTCCTTGGACAGGCCGGGGGTTTCCTTGATCCGCTGCAGGGCCGCGGCGGCCAGGGCTTGTCGGCCGGCATCGAATTTTTTCCAGCGGTCAAAGGCGCGCGCCAGGCGCGCAGCGACCTGAGCGTTGAGAGCGTCCAGCGCGATGACCTGGTCCGCGCCGAAGGTGTAGCCCTGTCCGTCAGCGGCGTGGAAGCCGGCATGGTTGCCGTGGCAGAAGGCGCCAATCAGTGCGCGTACTTTGTTCGGATTACGCAGTTCGAAGGCAGGGTGCGCCATGAGCAGCCTGACGTCCTCGAGCGCGGTCGGCAGTCGGCTGCCGGCCTGCACGGCGAACCACTTGTCGACCACCAGCGGTTCGTCCCGCCAGCGCGCGTAAAACCACTGCAGCCCGTCCTCACGCTCCGCACAATTACTGTTGGCAAGCGCTACCAGCGCCGCCATCGCGTCGGTCATGTTGTCAGCGGTTTTGAGCTGTTCGAAACAGGCGGCGTTCGTCGGCGGCTCGTCGAGCTCCATCAGATATCCCAGCGCCAGATTGCGCAGCGCGCGCCGTCCGGCAGCATCCGGCGCCGGGGAGTATGGGCCCGGAACGACATACTGCCCGTAGGCTTCCAGGAAAGCGGGCTTGAGTGCCGCCGCCAGATGCCGGCGCAGCCCGTTACGCGCTGCCAGGATGGCATCCGGATCGACCACGTCCATCTGCTCCGCCAGATAGGTTGCACCCGGCAGGCTCAGCGCCTCGGCTGCGAAGGCGGGGTCAGCGGCGGCATCCGCGAGTACGCGGCGACAGGCTTCGGTCAGGACTGTGCCGTAATCAGGTGACTGCCCGTTCTGCAGCGCGCTCACCGCGCTAAGGAGCACGCGTACAGCGAGGCGCTGACCCGCCTCCCAGCGGTTGAAGGGGTCGCTGTCGTGGGCCGCAAGGTGGCCAAGCGCCTCGTCGCTGTAGGAAAAGTTCAGGATGACCGGTGCAGAGAAGCCGCGCAGCAGGGAAGGCGTAGGCGGCTCACTTACGCCGTCGAAATGAAAGGCCTGCTCCGCTTGGGTGAGGGACAGGACGGCGGTTGTCGTCCCCTGGGCGGCCTCCTCGCCGGCGTTCCGCAGCGATAGATCCTGACCATCGCCGCCCACCAGCGCGACCGCGACCGGGATGTGAAACGGCAGCTTTTCTTCCTGTCCGGGCGTGGCGCCGGTGTGCTGACGGAAGCGCAGGGTGTAGCGCGATGCATCGCCGTCGTAATCGTCCTCGACATCCACAACCGGGGTGCCGGCCTGCGCGTACCAGCGCTCGAACTGCGACAGATCGACGCCGGATGCGTCCGCCATGGCGGCCACGAAGTTTTCCGTACACACGGCCTGCCCATCATGCCGTTCGAAATAGAGGTCCATGCCGGCACGGAAAGCCTGCTCCCCGATCAGAGTATGGATCATGCGCACCACTTCCGCCCCCTTGTTGTAGACGGTGGCGGTGTAAAAGTTGCTGATCTCGATATACGAATCGGGGCGCACCGGATGGGCCATCGGGCCAGCATCCTCGGGGTACTGGGAGGCGCGCAGCAGCCGCACCTCCTGGATCCGCTGGACCGCGTGGGAGTAGCGATCGGCGCCGTACTGCTGGTCGCGGAATACGGTCAGACCTTCTTTGAGACTGAGCTGGAACCAGTCGCGGCAGGTCACCCGGTTGCCGGTCCAGTTGTGAAAATATTCGTGGGCGACGACACGGTCCAGCATCATGTAGTCGGTATCGGTCGCCGTGTCCGGTCGCGCCAGCACGTAGCGGGTGTTGAAGATATTCAGTCCCTTGTTTTCCATCGCGCCCATGTTGAAGTCGCTGACTGCGACAATCATGTACTGGTCAAGGTCGAGCTCTAGGCCGAATACCCGTTCGTCCCAGCGCATCGCTTCCTGCAGCGCCTCCAGGGCAAAAGCAGACTGGTCCAGCTGACCGGGTTCGACGAAGACCTGCAGCGAGACCGTGCGGCCTGAGGCGGTGACGAAATCCGCAGCGCGCTTTTCCAGCCGCGCGGCAACCATGGCAAACAGGTAGGAGGGTTTGGGGAAAGGGTCTTCCCAGCGCGCGAAATGTCGGTCCCCGGCTTCTTCACCGCCGTCGATGAGATTGCCGTTCGACAGCAGCACGGGAAAGCGCTCGCGATCCGCATGGATGGTCGTGGTGTAGCGCGACATGACGTCTGGCCGATCAAGAAAATACGTGATCCGCCTGAACCCCTCGGCTTCGCACTGGGTGAAGTAGCCATCCTTTGAGCGGTACAGACCCATGAGCTGGGTGTTGTCATCGGGGTGGATGCTGACCTCGGTTTCGAGCTCGAAGCGCTCCGGCGGGCTCGGGATCACGAGCCCCTGGTCAGTCGTCTCATAGTCGGTAGCGGAGAGCGTCCGGCCATCGAGCCGGATCTCGCACAGGGTGAGCCCTTCTCCATGCAGGTTCAGCGCTGAGGCCGGATCAGCGTCCGGATTGCGCCGGCAGCTGAGGCGCGAACGCACCCGGCATTCGCCATCGCGGATGTCGAAGTCGAGCGCAACGGAATCGATATGGAATGTCGGAGGCGTGTAGTCGCGCAGATAGATGGTCTGTGGCGTGGCGTCGAGCATGTCAGCGTATTACTCGACGATGCAGTGTTCTTCGGTGAGCAGGATCGCGATGCTGGACGCATTGCCGGTTGCGCTGTCGCGGGCGAGCTGACCCTCGCGGGTCGCGAAAACGTTGTCCATCGCTTCCCGGGTTTCGAACCAGACCTCAGCGACCCCGTCGTACATCTGGTCCGGTGTGGTGGCCAGATTGATGCTGTAGCGCACGAGGCCCGGCCAGCGCTGCACTTTCGGTGCATGGGTGGTCAGCCACCAGCTTTTGAATACTTCGAAATCCATGCCTTCGGGACGTTTGATAATGCCGACGACTTTGTACATGGTGATGCTCCCGGTGGTTCGCGGTGGCGTCGATTTTACACTGCGCACGCCTGGTTCCTTGGACTGTGAGCGGTCGCATGTCATGCCGGCATGCGGGGTCGACGCGCCTCAGGCGTTAATTTTTTGACAGGAAAGAACATGAACATAGAGAAAGATCGCGTGGTCAGTTTTCACTACCGGCTGAGCGATGGAGACGGCAATGCGCTCGAGTCCTCCCACGAGGGAAGTCCGATGCAGTATCTCCACGGCCACGACGGCATTATTCAGGGACTCGAACGGGAGATGTCGGGCAAAGCTGCCGGCGCGACTTTCCAGGTGACGGTGCCGCCCGAGCTGGGTTACGGGGTGCGGCGTGAGAGCGCGCGTCAGCGCATCTCCATGAAGGCCGTGATGACCCGCGGCAAACTCAGAAGCGGCATGCTGATCCAGGTCAGCACGGATCACGGCCCGCGTCAGGTGCGTGTGATTAAACCGGGCAAGTTCATGATCGACGTCGACACCAATCATCCCTTTGCCGGACAGACGCTGTGTTTCGACGTCGAGGTGGTAGATGTGCGCGAGGCAAGCGCCGAGGAGATTGCGCATGGTCATGTGCACGGTCCGCACGGCCATGGGCACTGAGCGTCGCCCCTGCGGCGGCGCGGGGAGCCTGATCACCGGGCTGCTGCTCGGCGCCGTTATGTCAGCGGCGGCCGATGAGGCACGCCTGCGCGCCGCTGCAGACGATGACGACAACTGGCTGACCTACGGTCATGGCTACGCCAACCAGCGCTACAGTCGTCTGAACGACATCAATCGCGAAACGGTCAGTGCGCTGGCCCCTGCCTGGATCTTTCAGACCGGGATCCTCGGGACCTTTGCGACCAATCCGCTGGTTGTTGACGGTGTGATGTACCTGACGACGCCGCGCAATCATGTGGTCGCGCTTGATGCCGCGACAGGCGCACTGCGCTGGCGATATGCGCATGTCATGGCGACAGACACGCTGTGCTGCGGCACCCATAATCGAGGTCTCGCCTGGGGCTACGGGCGACTGTTCATGATTACTGCGGACGCACGTCTGATCGCGCTCAATGCGGCGGACGGCACTGTGGCCTGGGATCTGCCGGTGCTCGATCCGCAGCAGCAAGATGCCGGTGCGCTGCTCGGCAGAAGGGCTGACGACCCCGAGCTCGCCGAGCAGGCCGCAGGGTACACGCGCTTCGCCGGCAATATGGCGCCGGTGGTGTTCGACGGCCGGGTGTATGTGGGTGTCAGCGGCACGGGCTACAGCGCGGTCCTGGGCGATGCCGAGCACGACTCCGCTTCTGTCCTCGGGCGCCCCGGCGTGCGCCAGGGGCTGCGCGCTTTCCTCTCAGCCCATGATGCGACCGACGGGCGTCTGCTGTGGCGCTGGTACACCACCCCGGCTCAGGGCTGGGAAGGTCGGTTCGCTGGAGAAACCGCGTTCGGCGACAGGCTTGAACGCGACCTCGAGCGTGAGCGCGAGCTGGCACCGGCAGCGGCTAACGCATGGCGCGGGGGTGGGGGCTCGATTTACGGTTCGCCGGCGGTCGATCCGGCGCTCGGCCTGGTCTACATCGGAACGGGTAACGCCTCCCCTGGCTATGCCGATTACAAGCGTCCCGGTGACAATCTCTACACCGCCAGCGTAGTGGCGCTCGACGCCGCCAGCGGCGCGCTGCGCTGGCACCATCAGGTCGTCCCACACGATATCTGGGGCTATGACGTGGCTGCTCCACCGCTTCTGCTGGAGGCCACGAACCAGCAGGGTCAAAGAGTGCCCGCACTCGCCGCCGCGGCGAAGACCGGGTGGCTGTATCTGCTCGACAGGCGCACGGGTCAGGCGATCCGGCGTTCTGAGGCTTTCGTGCCACAGAACGAGTTCATGTTCCACCGCCCGACGGAGGCTGGTCTGATCATCGCGCCCGGAGCCGGCGGGGGCGCGAACTGGCCGCCCGCGGCCTACAGTCCGGACACCGGTCTGGTCTACGTGCCGGCGTCTCATCAGCCGACCCGCTACCACCTCGAAACTGATGCTTCAGGACAGCCGGTTAATGTCCTCAGCTTTCTCGATGACGTTGAGCGTTGGGGCCTTCTGAGCGCGATTGATCCCGATGATGGCGTGATCCGCTGGCAGGCGCGCAGCGAACTACCCATGGTATCGGGCGCCCTGGCAACGGCCGGCGGCCTGGTGTTCGCGGGCGAATCGAATGGCGATTTCGCCGCGTTCGATGCGGCCCGGGGAGAGCGGCTCTGGCGTTTCGCTACCGGCGCCGGCGTTAATGCCCCGGCTGTCACCTACCGGGTCAATGGACGGCAATATGTGGCGGTGGCCGCAGGCGGTCATGCGCTGTTCAAGTTTCCCCCGGGGGATGCGGTGATCGCTTTCGCGATCCCGGAATAGGACATCATGGCGACCGCTGCAGGTCGGAAAGAGGCGCTGACAATGAACGAAATCATCCTCCATCAGTACGAATTTTCGCCGTTTTCCGAGAAAGTTCGCCGCGTTCTCGCCTTCAAAGGCTTAACCTGGCACGCCGTCGAACAGCCCGTCATTGCACCGAAGCCGGACCTGACGCCGCTGACCGGTGGTTACAGGCGCATCCCGGTGATGCAGATCGGGGCCGATATCTACTGCGATACGGCGTTGATCATCAGGCGTCTGGAGGCGCTGCATCCGGAGCCTGCAGTAATCCCGCGAGCCCTCGCCGGGCGCGTTGCCGTGATGGAAGACTGGGCCGACCATCGATTGTTCATGCAGGTTGTTCCGCCGGTTG
The DNA here is from genome assembly GCA_038116745.1 of Gammaproteobacteria bacterium. Lineage (GTDB taxonomy): Bacteria > Pseudomonadota > Gammaproteobacteria > JAYODW01. The sequence continues at coordinate 74,309 of JAYODW010000021.1, read as the reverse complement.
TCGCAGAGCTGGAGTCGACGCTGGGCGACGAGTTTTTTACCGACCGGCAGGCTATGTCGCCGGGGTTTTCGCGCGCCGGGCTGGTCGACGCCGCGCCCCGGGCGCTGGAGCAGGCGGCGCACTCCCTCGATGCCCTCGAGCAGCAGCTCGGAGTGACGCCTTATCTGCTTGGAGACATGTTCACTCTGGCCGATGCCGCGGTATTTCACTGCGTACATTTTCTGCAGCACAGTGCGCGCGCGTCCGCCCTGGTCGAAGCGCGCCCCGGCGTCGCCGCCTGGGTGCAGCGCATTGTTGACTTCAACGGCGACACCCGGCGTCCGCTGCATGCCGTCGCGGCGCTGGACATTGCGCGCAACCAGGAGCCACAGGATGTGGCCGGCGCCTCGGTTCCCGATCCGCGGCTGGGTCTGGGAGACGAGGTATCGATCGTGGCGGACGACTACGGCACCGAGACCACTCAGGGGCGCATCGTACGACTCGGCGTTAACGAGATTGTGGTTCTGCGCCAGGACCCTGCGCTCGGTCAGCTGGCCGTGCATTACCCGAGGGCCGGCTACATCGTGCAAACGGCGAGCTGAACTCCCCTGGTGTCATGCAGCGCGCCTGCGGCAGACGCGTTATCCTTGTGCCCCTTTTTGTATCCTGGCCCGTGCCTGGCGGGCCCGTCCCAGGAGAATTTCATGCCCGGATTACTGCCCGGAGTGGACCCGGAAGGTCTGCTCGAATACTCAGTTGTCTACACCGACCGCGCTGTCAACCACATGTCCGGCCAGTTCCAGCAGGTCATGCGCGACATTTCGACGCTGCTCAAAGATGTCTATAACGCCGCTGCGGTCGTCGTCGTCCCGGGCAGCGGGACCTTCGGCATGGAGGCGGTCGCGCGCCAGTTTGCGACCGACCAGCGCGTGATGGTGATCCGTAACGGCTGGTTCAGCTTCCGCTGGTCACAGATTATCGAAATGGGCCGCATTACCTCCGACCTGACCGTGCATAAAGCACGCAAAACCGGCAGCGGTGCGCACGACCCTTTCGTGCCCGCACCGATCGCCGATGTCGTGGCCGACATTGCCGCACAGAAGCCTGCTGTCGTGTTCGCGCCGCATGTGGAGACCTCGGCCGGGATGATGCTGCCCGACGATTACCTGCGCCAGCTGGCCGATGCACAGCATGCCCACGGCGGGCTGCTGGTGCTGGACTGTATCGCCTCCGGTGCCATGTGGGTGGATATGGAGGCCCTCGGTGTTGATGTCCTGATCAGTGCGCCGCAGAAGGGCTGGACGGGCTCTCCCTGCTGCGGGCTGGTGATGCTGAGCGCGCGTGCAGAAGCGCGGCTGGGGGAGACCACGAGCACCAGCTTCGCCTGCGATCTGCGTAAATGGCGGGAGATCATGCAGGCCTATGAAAACGGTGCACACGCGTATCACGCGACTATGCCTACTGACGGGCTGATCCGCTTTCGCGACGTGATGCGTGAGACGGCGGCCTGCGGGTTCGACAAGGTGCGCGCGAATCAACAAGAGCTGGGGCAGCGGGTCCGCGCGCTTCTCGAGGAGAAGGGCTATGCGAGTGTGGCGGGCGAGGGCTTTCAGGCGCCCGGGGTCGTGGTCAGCTACACCAATGATCCGGCGCTGAAAACGGGGCAGAAATTTGCCCAGCAGGGTCTTCAGATCGCCGCCGGCGTGCCGCTGCAGTGCGACGAGCCGGCGGACTTTCAGACCTTTCGCGTCGGGCTGTTCGGGCTCGACAAGCTGATGAACGTGGACCGCAGCGTGAGCCTGTTTGCCGACGCCCTGGCGAAGATCGCCTGAACACCCGCTGAATAGCCAGGAGAGTTGGTATGAGCCAGACCGCCGTCCGCATTGCGCCGGACCCCAGTTTTGATGTTGTCGTTGTCGGTGCCGGCTTCGCCGGCATGTATCTCATTCACCGCCTGCGCAAGCAGGGTAAGACGGTTCGGGTCTTTGAAGCGGGTACGGACGTTGGCGGGACCTGGTACTGGAACCGTTATCCCGGCTGCCGCGTCGACGTGGTGAGCATGGAGTATTCCTACGAGTTCTCCGCGGAACTACAGCAGGAATGGCGCTGGAGCGAGAAATACGCCACCCAGCCCGAGCTCCTGCGCTACGCGCGACACGTCGCCGATCGCTTCGATCTGCGCCGTGACATCCAGTTCCGCACGCGCGTGACCGCCGCCGAGTTCGACGCGGACAGCGGGCGCTGGCACATTGAGACGGACCAGGGTGATCGGGTGACGGCGCAGTATTTCGTGCTCGCGACGGGGTTGCTGTCGACGACTAACCTGCCACCCTTTCCGGGACTCGAGACATTCACCGGCGACAAGTATCACACCGGTCTATGGCCGCATGAGCCGGTTGATTTCAGCGGTAAGCGGGTGGCGGTTATCGGGACCGGATCGTCCGCGGTGCAGTCCATTCCTCTCATAGCCGCGCAGGCGGAACATCTGACCATCTTTCAGCGCACGGCCAACTACGTCATTCCGGCACGGAACGAACCGCTGGATGATGAAGAGGTAGGTCGCATCAAGGCGGAATACGAAAGTTTCCGCGAACGGAATCTTGCCTATCCTTTTGCTTTTTTCTTCGAATCGACCGGGAAATCCGCTCTAGAAGTCTCCGATGCAGAGCGCGAGCGCTTCTACGAGGAAGCCTGGGCCCGCGGTGGTCTGATGTTTCTCGGGATCTTCACTGACCTGTTGTTCAGCCACGAGGCTAACGCCACCGCGCAGGATTTCTTCCGTCGCAAGCTGGCTTCCATCGTGCACAACCCGGAGACGGCTGAACGCCTGATGCCGCACTTCAGTCTCGGCTGTAAGCGCCTCATCGTCGGCACCGATTACTACGAAACGTTCAACCGCGACAACGTCTCCCTGGTGGATATCAAGGACTCGCCGATTGAGCGCATTACGCCGCGCGGGGTCGTGGTTGATGGTCAGGAGCACGAAGTCGACGCCATTGTCTTCGCCACCGGCTTTGACGCCATCACCGGTTCGGTCCTCGGTGTTGATATCCGCGGCCTGGACGGCCGCTCGATGCGCGACAAGTGGGCCGAGGGTGCGCGTGCTTATCTCGGCCTGATGGCGGAAGGCTTTCCGAACTGTTTCATCGTCACCGGTCCGGGCAGTCCGTCGGTGCTGAGCAACGTGCTGAAGTCGATCGAGCAGCACGTCGATTTCATCGGCCAGACGATCGCGGATATGGAAGCCGCCGGCGCCGAGGTGATCGAGCCTACGCTTGAAGCCGAAGATGCCTGGGTGTTGGAAGTGGACGGTATTGCCTCGCGCTCGGTCTACAAATCCTGCGACTCCTGGTACGTCGGCTCGAACATCCCGGGCAAGCCGCGCGTGTTCACGGCTTATATCGGCTGGCCGCAGTATGCCGACGAACTGAAAAAGGTTGTCGCCGCAGGCTACGACGGTTTTCGTCTGATGACCCGAGACGGGGACCAGGTCCGCATGGCGGATTAGTCCGCCTTCAGACTTCAGGATCCGGTGTAGCTGCCCTCGCGTTTCTCCCGGAAAGCGCGGATGGCTTCGGCGTGATCCGGGCCGCTTTTGGCGATCGCGATGTGCGATGAGACCAGGTCCAGGGCGGTTTCGAGGCTGCACTCCAGACCCTGGTGCACGGTGCGCTTGATCAGCCGGACCGACAGGGGCGGGCGTGAGGCGATCCGCGCAGCCAGCTTAGTCGCTTCCGGCAGGAGCGCTGCATCGGGATAGACGTGATTGACCAGTCCGATGCGTGCAGCACTTTCGGCATCGATGAAATCGCCGCTCAGCAGCATTTCCAGCGCCATGCCGGATCCGACCAGGCGGGGCAGATACCAGGCGCCTCCACCGCCGGGGAGCAGACCGAGGCTTACATAGGTCTCGGCAAAGCGCGCGCTTGCGGCCGCAAGACGGATATCGCAGGCCAGCGCCAGATCCAGTCCGCCACCAGTCGCGACGCCGTTGATCGCGGCGATGAGCGGTTTGTCGAAGCGTTGCGCACGGCGCGGGAAGGCCTGTATCGCGTGATTGATGTGGCGTTTTGTCACGGCGGGGGTATTGTCCGCCGCGGCCCCCATCGCACTTACGTCCCCTCCGGCGCAGAAGGCGCGGCCTGCACCGGTGAGAACTACGACCCGGACATCCTCCCGCTCCTCACATTCGTCAAGACAGGCCACGAGATCAAACAGCATTCCGTCGGTGAAAGCGTTGAGTTTCTCCGGGCGGTTCAGCGTGACGGTGGCAATGGTATCGACGACATCGAAAAGTATGGGGTCAGACATGGGGTTGCTCTCCGCCGTGCGGCACTGAATAACGGCGCAAGCATTCTAGGACAGCCTCCCCGGTACACCGCAGGCACGCACGGATTCGCTAAGATCGTGCGATGAATAACACCACGTTTAACGCAGGCCTGTGCGCCTTCCTCGATCGCTCTCCTACGCCCTATCACGCCGTGGCCAGCATGCGTGAGCGCCTGCTGGCGGATGGATTCGCCGCTCTTGATGAGGGGGAAGCGTGGGATCTGGCGCCCGGTGGCGCCTATCTCGTGACGCGCAATGATTCTTCGCTCATAGCCTTCCGTCTGGGGCGAGGCGACGTGATCGAGGCAGGGCTGAGAATGGTCGGTGCGCACACCGACAGTCCCTGTCTCAGGCTCAAGCCGAACGCGCCGCTGGAGCAGGGCGGCTATCTCAAGTTCGGCGTTGAGGTTTATGGCGGGGTGCTGCTGAATCCGTGGTTCGACCGCGACCTGTCGATTGCCGGGCGTGTCGTGATGCGCGAGCGGCGCGGGCGGCTGAGCAGTACGCTGATCGATTTCGCGCGCCCGGTGGCGGTGATCCCGAGTCTGGCCATCCATCTCGACCGTGAAGCGAATGACAAGCGCAGCATCAATAAACAGACCATGCTGCCGCCGCTGCTGGCGCTTGCCGGCTCAGCGCCAGCCGACATCGAGGCCCTGATCAGGGAAGAACTTGCGCACCGCGGCAGTCCGCTGGCGCAGTCTGCGTTGGTGGATTTTGAGCTGTCGCTGTACGACACCCAGCGCGCGGCGCTGGTCGGCCTGCGCGAGGAATTCATCGCCTCGGCACGGCTGGACAATCTGCTCAGCTGCTGTACCGGGATGGAAGCCCTGCTCGGCGCCAGCTCCGAACTGCCCCAGCTGCTCGTATGCAACGACCACGAGGAAGTTGGCAGCGGCTCGAACGCTGGTGCACGGGGGACGTTTCTGGCCAGCGTCATCGACCGGATTGCCGGTAGCAGCGAGCGACGCGCGCGCCTTATGGCGCGCTCGATGCTCGTCTCAACGGACAATGCGCACGGGATTCACCCGAATTTCATGGATCGTCACGATGCGGCCCACGGCCCCCTGCTGAACGCCGGCCCGGTGCTGAAAGTCAACGCCAACCAGGCCTACGCGACGAGCAGCGACAGCGCCGCGATTCTCAAGCGTGCCGCACGCAGTGCGCGGGTCGAGCTGCAGTCGTTCGTGACGCGCACAGATCTCGGCTGCGGCAGCACCATCGGACCTCTGACGGCGACCGCTCTCGGGGTGCGCACGGTCGACGTCGGCGTACCGACCTTCGCCATGCACTCCATTCGTGAGCTGGCCGGCAGCGCAGACGCCTACGCGCTCTGCCGCGTGCTCAGGGCTTTCTACGCACAGCAGGACCTGACCGTCAGCCCGGGCTGACGTTACCCGGCTCAGGAGGGCGAGGCGCCCTCGATCTGGCCGTGCAGCGGGCCCTGATGCCAGCACACCAGGGTCCACCCGGCGTCGTCCTGCACCCAGGTCTGGGTGAAGCCCATGAAACGCTGGCGAAAGCCGCTGTCTTTGGGTTTACCGCGGAAAGTGGCGTACCCGCTGACAATGCCGGTAGTGCCACGGGTCTGGAAGCGCAGCTCGCGCGGGACCCACTCGAAGGCGTCCCACACGCCGACATGAAAGCCGATGTGGTCGACGAAGTCGGCCTTGTCGAAACGCCAGGGAATGTCCTCATCGAAAATCACCAGGTCCTCCGCCATGACCCGGTAGAACGACTCGAGGTCGCCGCCGTTGAGGGCCTGGCGCCAGTCAGTAAACGCCTGTTCCAGTGTGCTCATCGTGTCCTCCTCCGGTAGTTCAGTCGTTTGCTGTCGTCTGCGCGACCCAGCCCTCAAGATGATTGGCAAAAAACTGGTTGTCGACGCGCAGCGATTGGAACAGCCAGCGCCCGTCCGCGCGGACGTAGTGTTCCTCGTAGGCTGATAGCAGCCAGCGTGGCTCAGGCACTCCGGCCTCGTTGTTGACAGTACAGGGCATCAGCAGGCGCCAGCGGCCGTGCGCAGTATCGCCGTCGACCTCGATGATCGGATTCATAACCAGATGCGCGGCGAACACGATGCTGCCCGAAGCGCTGGTAAAGAAAGCGTGAATAGCGGCACGCCCCTCATGGCGTCCGAATTCTGCACCCCCGTCCCAGATGCCGTCCTCGACAAACAGACCGGCCAGACCGTCCGGGTCGTACTGCTGATCGCAGAATGCGCAGTAACGCGCTTTGAGCTGCTTGATGTCTTCGATTGCGCTGAGGCGCGCTATCTGTCTTGCCAGATCTGTGTCGCTCATGGTCGTGATGTCCTCGCGGTAGGATTCGCGCCACAGTCTAGAGCTTTGCGCCCCGGGCTGCGCCTGGTCTGCTTCAGACCCTCGCCGGGCGCCGGGCGAACATCACCGTATCGAGATATCTCAGGACGAGTTCGTCGTCCTGGTTGAACAGCTCAAAAAGGAATTTCACGATCCCGCGATCCGGTTTGCTGCGGGAAGCGCGCGTTTCAAGGCACTCAATACGCAGGCGGATGCGGTCGTCCGGATACACCGGGTGAGGGAAGCGCAGTTCGTCGAAGCCGAGCGCGCCAATCACCGCATCAGTCCAGGCGGCCTGGTTAAGCATCGCCTGCTTGATGCACAGGGTGTATTGCCCCGAGGCAGAAAGGGTTTTCAGACCCCGCGCCCGCGCCGCCGTTTCGTCGGTGTGGATCGGCAGGGGATCCCAGCGCTGATTGAATGCAAGGAGCTCCGCGCGATCGACGACATAGGGACCGAAATGAAATTCGGCCCCCGGCTGGATGTCATCGAAATAGATCGCCTGTGTCATCGGGTTTCCCGTCTACTGTCCGTCGACGCTGAATGCGAGCAGCGCGTTGCCCGGCATCCATTTGTTCCACATGCCGTAGCCCGAATTGACGAACAGCATGCCGCCTGCGATTGCAGGGCCGGGACCGTTGATCGAGCCGCCATGGGCGCCGATACCGTTCACGGTTTTGACCTCTCCTGCGGTGTCAGCTTCCCACACCACTTTGCCGTCGTCGGTGCTGTAGGCACGCAGGTAGCCATCGAGGCTTCCGGAAAACACGACCCCGGGCAGTGCTGTGACCGCCGCCAGCTGACCTGTATTGCAGCGCTCCCGCCCGTCACAGCTGTGCTGGGCGGGCGCCTGTTTCCAGACGATGGCGCCATCGTCGAGCCGCACCGCGCTGATGCCGCCGGCCTCGCCCGGCCCTTTCTCCCAGGCGCCAGAAATGGCGACGTAGGCATTGCGATCGTCCACCGCAAAACCCCATTCAATGCCGCCCACAATGCCGCCGAGCCCGACCTCGGTTTTCCACAGCACGCTGCCGCTGTCCGGCGCGAGGGCGAAGAGCCAGCCTGATTTCTGGCCCGCCAGGAGGATGGCTCGTCCCTGGCTGTCTTTGGCCAGCACCGGCGAGCTGCCGAAATCAAGATCGGGACCATTGGACGCCGGGCAGGCAACCTGCGCCGCAGGGTCCGGATCCATGCAGGCAATGGTGTAGGCATCGCCGGCCAGCGTTTGGGTCGTCCAGGCGATTTCACCGGTATCCATGCGCAGTGCCATCACCGCATCGCTCTCCGGCGCGGCCGGGTCCGAATAGCTGTCCCCGGTCACGATGTAGAGCAGGTTGCGCTCCGGATCGAGCGTTGGTGCGGTCCACACGGCAGCACCCGAGGGCGCCCACAGCTGGGTGCCGACCGGATTTTTGCCGCGCTTTGAGGGTGTTTCCGCCACCGTGTAGGTCTTCCAGCGTTCGGCACCGCTGGTGGCATCGAGCGCGAGAACCCCACCGCGGAATGTGCAGCATTCATAGTCCGGCATGGCGCCGGCAACCTCTTCAAGCGACGACAGCGGCACAAACAGCGTGCTGCCGTGATAGACCGGAGTGCCGGTGATGCGGATATGCGGATGCTGATCTGCAAGCACGGTCCACTGTGCGCTGCCCGTGTCCGGATCCAGCGCATAAACCTTGCCGCTGAGGTCACCGAAAAACAGACGTTTGCTGCCGTCCGGAAGCTCAGCCATCGAGATCGAGGTACGCACCCCGGCATCGGCCTCGAAGGCCCACAGGGCGCAGCCGGAGCTTGCATCGAGCGCAATCACGAGACCGGAGAAGGTCCCGAAAAACAGGCGTCCGTCGGCGACCACCGGATGGCCGGACATGGTTGAGACGGCCGGCACGCCGAAAGCCCACTTGAGTTTCAGCCGGGGGATGTCCGAGGTCACGAGCCCGGCCCGCGCGCTGTCCTGAAAACGGCGGTTACCTGGTCCGTTACCCCAGCTGTTCCAGCCGCTGTCGACATGCGTCAAAGCCTGCGCCGGGCCCTCGCTGCAGAAGGCGCTGGCAGGGATGGCGGCCTTACCCGAAGCAAAATCGCCGAGAGACCTGCCCGCGGCGAACTCCGCGATGCTGCGCCGATCTTCGTGCGACAGGTGTCGCGTGTAGGGTGCCATCACGCCGGCGCTGATCGCAGTGTAGATGTCCCTCGGGTCTTTCTCCTTAAGCCCCGCGCGCGAGGGCATTCGCGGCAGGTTGCGATCGTGACAGTGCGCACAGTTGGCATTGAACAGGTCGCCGCCCGAGGCCGGCTCCGCAGACGCACTTGGCAGGCTCAGCAGGCAGAACAGGGCAAGGCACAGGCCGGTTGAGATTTGTAAACGCAAAGGGGCATCTCCCGCATGAAGTGGCGTCGATTATAAGCAGCCCCACAGGTGCAACTTCGGGGGGCTGGATCTGCAGCGGTGCTGCCTGCGTATACTGCGGCGCACATCTGCAAGTGGGGGAGAACAGACCATGACCTTAGAAGAGCAGGTGGCCGAACTGGCCGCCAAAGAAGCCATCCGCGCACTGCCGCAGCGCTACTGTGATTGCGTGTGGCGGGACGATATCGACGGGCTCGCCGGTTTATTTACCGAGGATGGGAGTTTTATCGCGGTCATGCCGGAAAGCAGCATGACCGTCAGCGGCCGGGAAGCAATCCTGAGCATGTTTCAGCAGGCGCTGGGCATGAAGCCGCGGCCCTATATCCACAATCACGTCATCGAGATGAAAGGCACTGACCAAGCCAGTGGCCGCTGCTATCTCGATCTGCGGGCCGGGCGCCAGAATCTCGAGATCATGGGTGCAGGCTATTACGAAGACGAATACCGGCACGTCGACGGCGAGTGGTTTTTTCAGAGCCGTCGCTACATTGCGCTGCGCATGGACGAGCTGCCCGACGGCTTCTGATTTTTATTTGAGTGTCCGGCGGAGAGGGGCGGCGCCACGCCCTCTCTGCCTGCATCGGTTCAGTCCATCGTGACCACTATCTTGCCGAGCGCGCGGCGCTCGGCAAGGTCGCGGATAGCCTGGCCCGCTTCCGCCAGCGGGTAGTGCTTGGACACATGCGGTTTGATTTTTCCTGCTGCATAGAAGGCAACCAGCTCCTCGATATTCTGTTTGTTGATCCCCGGCTCTCGGTCGCTGAATGAACCCCAGAAAACGCCGACGATCTGACACCCTTTGAGCAGCGCGAGATTGAGCGGGATCCGCGGAATGCCGGCTGGGAAGCCGACCACCAGGAAGCGGCCTTCCCAGGCAATGGCGCGCAGCGCAGCCTCGGCGTAATCGCCGCCAACGCCGTCATAGACCACGTCGATGCCGGCCGGTCCGGCGGCTTCCTTGAACAGGCCGGCAAGCGCTTTGGCGCCATCTTTGTCGAACGGCCCCGGGGGGTAGACGACCCCGGATACCGCGCCATGACCGCGCGCAAGCGCAACCTTTTCCTCACTCGAGGCGGCGGCGATCACCTGAGCACCCATGGCGCGGCCAAGCTCGACGGCAGCGAGCCCGACACCGCCTGCGGCGCCAAGGACCAGGAGGGATTCGCCCGCAGCGAGAGCTGCGCGCTGTTTGAGGGCGTGATAGCTGGTGCCGTAGGTGAAAATGAATGCCGCCGCTTCGTCCCACGGCATACCCTCAGGCATCCGCGCGCATTTGATGGCAGGCAGCACCACCTGCTCCGCCATACCGCCCCAGCCGGTCATGCCGATCACCCGGTCGCCGGGCTGCAGATCGGTGACCGCACTGCCGACGGCATCGATCTCGCCGGCGATTTCTCCACCGGGCGCAAACGGTCGCGGCGGACGGAACTGGTATTTGTCCTCGATCATCAGCGTATCCGGGTAATTTGTGCCACAGGCGTGCACCCGCACGCGAACCTCCTCCGGCCCCGGTTCGGGACTCTCTATGTCGGATAGCTGCAGGGTTTCGGGTCCTCCGGGCGCAAGGCTGAGCATGGCTTTCATCGAATATCTCCGTTCCGCTTTCTTGAACAGAGCCGACGCAGCTGCGGGCGGGCTCTGGAGGCGCGCAGTGTATAGCGAGAATCCGCCTGACGCAGGCGCTGCGGAGGCGCCACCGCGTGTCATGGCAGGGGCTGGCACGGCCCTCGGGCGCAGGCTATCGTGCGCAGCCTCTTTGGTGCTCTGAGGGAAGGAAAAACTGATGTCCGGAAATAAAGCCATCGTTCAGCAGTGGTTTGACCATATCGCCGCAGGGGAGGCGGAGGCCGCCTTTGCGCTCTTTGCGGACGACATCGTTTACGACCTCAAAGGCACAACACCGGTGTCCGGCGTCTACCGCGGACTTGACCAGATCGTGAACGAATTTTTCGTGCCCTGGCGCAAACAGATCGATGGCGATCTGGTTGTACAGGTCGACGAAATGATCGCGGAGGGAGAGCGGGTCGTCGTGCTCGGCCGTGGGGCAGCAAAGACGGTTTTTGGACTTCGCTACGACAATGATTACGCGTTTGTCTTCACGGTCCGCGATGGGCGTATCACGCAGGTCGTGGAGTTTCTGGATACCGCGCTCGTAGAAACGGCCGCTTATGGCAAGACGCTGGTCGACCCCTGAATGCGAAAGGCGAGCCCGGACTCAGGCGTATCGGCTTTCGCCGATTACGGAACACGTCTGTCGGCCTTGTCCAGGCGCTTTAACTGATGACGGCGATCGAATGGCCAGGGCTGGCGCCCGAGCGACGGCGGCAGGACGTGCCGGTGATCGGCGTCGTCTCCTTCGCGCACCTGGTCAGCCACTTTTTTCAGCTGGTGCTGCCGCCGGTGTTCCCCTGGATCCGGGCGGAGTTTGGCTACAGCTACGCGCAGCTCGGCTTCGTGATGAGCGTTCTTTTCCTGGTCTCGGGGCTGGGGCAGGCGGCGGCCGGCTTCGCGGTCGACCGCTGGGGCGCGCGGCGCGTGCTGCAGCTCGGTCTGGCCAGTCTGGCCTGTGGGGCGGCTGTGCTGGCCGGCGCACAGAGCTATGCCGGATTTGTGATCGGTGCGGCGCTGCTTGGCGTCGGCAACTGCGTATTCCACCCGGTCGACTTCTGGCTCCTCAATCATCGCGTGAGCGTTGTGCGCCTGGGGCCTGCGTTTTCGATCCATGGCCTGGCCGGGAGTATCGGCTGGGCGCTGGCGCCGCCGTTCATGGTCGCGCTCGCGGCGCCGTTCGGATGGCGCACCGCGCTGCTTGTTGCTGTCCTGCTGCCGCTGGCGGCAATGGCTCTGGTGCTCTACTGGCGTGACATCCTCGCGCCCGAGCACGGGAAGTCGTCCGCGACGCCCGCAGCCGACAGCGCGGGAAGCACGTTCGGTTTTCTGCGATTACCGGCGATATGGCTGTGTTTCCTGTTTTTTGCGTTCGTTTCCGCTGCGCTGGGAGGTGTGCAGAGTTTTGCTGCGGTGATCTTCAGCGGCAGCTACGGGCTGCCCCTGACAACAGCGGCCATGAGCATCACGCTTTACATGATCGCGAGCGGGGCCGGCATGTTGACCGGCGGCTGGTGGGTAGCCCGGAATCCGCATCTTGAACGCAACATCACCGTCGCGCTGATGCTTTCCACCGGCGCTGCCGTACTGATCGGATCGGGTCAGCTGCCGGCGATGCTGGCGTTCTCCCTGATGGCGGTGATGGGTTTCGGATCCGGCCTGTCAGGCCCATCACGGGACCTGTTGATCCGTCGCGCTGCGCCGGTCGGTGCGACGGGGCGCGTCTACGGCGTGGTCTACTCGGGCCTTGACGCTGGCATTGCGGTAGGGCCACTTGCGTTCGGCCGCATGCTGGACCGCGGATTGAGCGCGGAGGTGTTTTTTGCGGTCGCCGCGTGCCTGGGATGTGCCGTAATGACGACCTGGCGTGTGGCGGCACGCACCGGCGGGACTGCAGACTGAGGGACTGGCGCGAGCTGCGCTGTTTCTCAGGTACGTACTTCGAAGGCGACAGCGGCGGCAGGTTCCTCGTCGGGCCAGGTGCCAAAGCCCAGCTGCCCACGGCCGGTCAGCATGTCTTCCTCGCGACGCAGACGCCGCCGGGCCCCATCTTCCTGAACCACGAAAGTACCGTTGGTGCTTTCGTCGCGGAGCGTCACCCGTCCGTTGCGCAGGGTGATCTCTGCATGCTGGCGTGAGGTCAGCCGGCCGTTGACCTGAAGGTCGGCCTGTACGCCGCGACCGATGCGGCAGCTGTTGAGCTTGCTGTCCATGTGCAGCTGATGCCCGGTGTGGGAGAGCAGAACTGTCACCTGAGGTGCCGCCTTCATGGCGCGCGGCATGGCGAACATCTGCGTTTCGTCGCCGCCGCGTTCCCAGGGCATTTTGTAAACGTGGAGCTCTCCATCCCACGCTTCCGCGGGGACGTGTTCCAGGGGGTGCACTTCCGGGAACAGTGCGGGCGGAATCTGGTCGACGGATTGTTTGGTGGTCAGGATTTCATCGGCCTTGGCCATCTTGATGACCTGCTGGGCCGTCACCGCTGCTTCGCCGATGAGGTCGTCTTCGCGCCAGTCGACCGCGCCGTAGTGCCAGCCGACCTTGATGCGCAGGACGCCCATCTTGAACTGTCCGCGCTCGCTCGCCTCCCGCAGTGCGGCCTGCATTTCGGTGGCGGCCAGCGCCGCTTTAACCGGCTCGACAAACGCACACATGATCTCGTCGCCGATGGTCTTCAGCGTTTCCCCGGAGAAACCTGCGGCGACTTTCTGCAGGAGCTCGATGACCTGTGCGAGATCGGTTCGCGCGACGACGTCGCCGTGCTGTTCGTACAGGCGCGTGCTGCCGGATACGTCGGCGAACAGAACGGCGAGTTTTTCCAGTGAGCGGTCCATGGCGGCTGGGCGTGAGTCTAATCGATTGCGCACACTGAAGGGAGATCCGTGAGGGGTGAAACAGCTTGGCGGTGTTCGCTCAACGCCGTGTCCCAGATCCGCGACCGGGGTGCGCCGCTTACTTGTTCTCCTCAGGAGATCGGATTAAGGTGCGCCGCCCGCGCAAGGACCCGCCGCAATTCCCATTAACTTCACGATTTTTCTGCTCGCCGCCGTTGCTTTCGTGGTGGTTTCGGTGATGACGGTGACCGGTCCTCTGCTGCCCCTGATAGCGGCGGAGTTCGGACGAACTGTCGGTGAAGCTGGCGTCATCGTGATCGCCTTTGCGGTGCCCTACGGATGCTGCCAGATCCTGTTCGGCCCGCTCGGGGATCGTTACGGCAAGCTCAAAGTGGTGGCCGTCTCTCTGGCCGTGGGGACCCTGTTCGTGGCCGGCTGTGGACTGTCGGATTCGCTGCCGACTCTTGCCGCCATGCGTTTCGCCTGTGGCGTTGCGATGGCGGCAACGATCCCGTTGGCCATGGCCTGGATCGCCGATGAAGTGCCGGCCGAGATCCGCCAGCCGGTAATCGGCCGTTACACCAACGGCCTGGTTCTGGGGCAGATTGCCGGCGGGCTGCTTGGTGGTGTGGCCGCTGAGTATTTCGACTGGCGCCAGGTGTTTTTTTTCCTGGCGCTGGCGTGTGGCCTGGTCGCTCTGCTGCTCTGGCGCCAGGCACGTCCGGCGGACTCCGGCCGCGCCGTCGTCCGGCGTCGTTGGGAGGACGTTCTGCGTCTTTACTACGGCCTGTTTGCCGCGCGGCAGCCGCGCGAAATCATCATCGCGGGTACGCTGGAAGGCTTCCTGATCTTCGGTGTTCTCGCCTATCTGGGAGCTTACCTGCGGCATGAGCTCACTCTGGACTATGCCCGCATCGGTGTCGTTCTGAGCGGTTACGGGATGGGAGGCATGGTATTCGCTGCTGCGGTCTACCGAATTGTCCGAGTGCTCGGCGAGCGACGCATGGTGCGGGTGGGCTCGAGTCTTCTTGGCGCGGCTTTCATCGCGTTTGTTCTGACCCGGCTCTGGTGGCTGAACATGATGATTCTGTTCTGCGCGGGATTCGGTTTTTACCTGCTCCACAACACCATGCAGATGCAGGCGACCGAGCTGTCCTCCGAAGCGCGTGGCACAGCCGTTGCGCTGTGGGTTTTCATGCTTTTCTTCGGTCAGGGGGTTGGTGTCTTCGCGTTCGGTCTGGTGATTGACGCGTTTGGATATCTCCCGGCCTTCGCCTGCTCAGGGCTCAGTCTGGTGCTCATGGGCAGATGGTTTTCTTCGCGCATGGTCACCCACAGCGTGCGCTGATCGGGGCGCCCGCCGCTCACGCGAACGGCAGGCGCTCAATCTGTCAGAGATGCTCGACGAACCAGTCGCGGGCTGCGCCGCTGGTTTCCTCGAAAGCGTCGGTGTAGGCGGCGTAGTGATCCGCTTCGATGACGTGCAGCTTTTTCGGGCCCTTCACCATGCTGTAGCAGTCGAGGGCGATGTCCGTGGGCGTGGTCGTGTCCCAGGCGGAGACGATCATCAGCAGAGGTTTGGCGCCGAGACGAGCCATATAAGGGCTCGCGTCGTATTCCAGCATGTATTCCAGCGACCGCAGCGTGACGCGATTCTCCCAGGTGCAGTTCGGATCTTTTTCCAGATACTGGTGGATGTAGTTGTAGGTCGCCTCCCCGGGAAAGAGGTGGGGTTCGGCAGGGTCGAGAGAGGTCATGGTCATGTACATCGATTGCTTACCAGCGACCCGGCGCGCACGGTCCTCGTCCAGCATCTGGTGCAGTGCCGCTATCTGGCCGACCGGGGTGAACTGCTGGATGTTGCGCCAGCCGACCATGAAGGGCACCTGGCTGACCACCGCCTTGACGCGCCGGTCGAGCGCGCCCACGGCGCACACCGTACCGCCGGTGTAGCTCGTGCCCCAGACGCCGATGCGGTCGCTTGCGCACTCGTCCTGGCTCTGCGCAAAGGTAATCGCACTGCGGTAGTCGCGCAGCTGCATCGTGGGGTCAATGTCCTGACGCGGACGACCGTCACTGGCGCCGAGGCAGCGATTGTCATAGACCAGTACCGCGAGCCCTGCTTTGCAGAAGACATCCGCATACAGGTCCAGCCCCATTTCCTTGACCCCGGAAAAGCCGTGCGCCATGACGACCGTGGGGAACGGGCGCTTGCCGCGGCCGGGTTTGTAGAGCCAGCCGCGCAGGGTGACGCCGTCGGCTTTGAATTCAATATCGCGTCGCATCCTTCCTGTCCTCCTGATGGATATTCCGTCAGGAAGCGTAGCGCAGCAGTCAGGTCGTGGGCTAAGGGTTTGTGCGCGGCGTCGTGTTGCGTTTGGGGTGACGTTTTATGATGCGCCCAGTTTTAGAGCCGCAGGAGTTGGCGCATGGGTCGCTGGCGCGCGCCGGGCAAGCCGGCGGCACCGTATATCACTGCAGAGGGCTTCCGGCTGCTGGAACAGGAGTCAAAGCGTCTCTGGGAACATCGCCGGGAGGTGGTGCGCCATCTGGCGGCTGCAGCGGCGGAGGGGGACCGTTCGGAAAACGCGGAATACCAGTATCGGAAGAAAGAGCTGCGGGAGATCGATCGGCGGCTAGGTTATCTGCAACGGCGTATGCCGGTTCTGGAGGTGGTTTCGAGAACGCCGGACTCTGCGGATCGGGTCTTTTTTGGCGCCCTGGTCGAACTTGAAGATGAACGTGGCCAGCTGCATCGCTTCCGCGTGGTCGGCAGCGATGAGGCGCGGCCTGAGGCAGGCGCAATCAGCCTCGATGCACCCCTGGCGCAGCGTCTTATGGGACGGCGGATTGATGATGAGATCGAGTTCGAGCCAATGGGGCGTCTGATCGTGACTGCTATTGAGTACCCGACATGAGGCCGTGCATGGCGAGCAGAAGCGGAAAGCGTCCTGTACGCCGGAATTGGCCTGGGCAGTGGCCGTCGGCGCTGCTCGCGCTGATGCTGTTGCTCGCTGCCGTGCCGGCTGCCGCTGAGCGTTTCCGGTTCGACTGGCCGGTACCGTCTGCTGCACGCGTCACAACGAGCCTGGAGCAGGACGACGTCAGGAGTACGGCGCGCTATCGGATCGAGGTGCGCGAGTCTGCCCCAGAGGAGCTATCTGTGGAGTTCCAGGAATTTGAGCTCCTTACGGTAAACGGGACTGACGCAACGGCGCCGGCCCTGGCTCGCGAGCTGGCGCCCCTGGCGGCACTGACAGCCGCGTTGCCCGCGCTGCGCATCGCGGACGATGGTGCGTATCTGGGCGTCAGTAAGCTCGAGGAGGCGCTCGCCCGCAGCTTCGAGCTGCTCCCCCCTGACCTGCCGGAAGACACGCGTGCGCGCCTGCAGACCCATCTTCGGACGCCCGCCATGCGGTCCCTGATGGAGCAGCGGTCCGGCGAGGTATGGAATCTGTGGGTGGGCGCCTGGAACGGTGTCGAACTGGTGCCGGGACAGTCCCTGCAGGGTCGTGTGCCCGTGCGGGTGATGCAACGCGATATCCAGCAGCAGGTGGTGATCGAATATGTGGGTGCGGCGCCTGAGTATCCCGGCGCCGCTCGATTGCGCATGACCAGCGTCCTCGACGGCGCCCGGGCGCTCGGTCTTGCGCATGACAACGGTTACGGCGGCGAGGATGACGGCCAGGGGCAGTCGGCGCTGTCGCAGACGGTCAGCGAGATATCTCTCCGGCCTGACGATCTGCTGCCGTTCCACGTGGTGTCCACCACGGAAGTGGTCCTGCGCGAGCGCAGCGGCAAAGCGCACAACCGCCGGGAGCGCCGCGAATACTGGTTCGAATGGGAAACAGCCGGTGAGCGACAGTAACGAGGCTCTCGGTAGGTCTACGCTGGGATGCTCAGAAGCGACCGGCGCGAAGATCCTGAATGGCCTCCATCAGCTCCTGCTGAGTGTTCATCACGAACGGTCCATAGCGTGCGACCGGCTCGTTGAAGGGACGTCCGGCAACAACGATGGCCTGTGTGTCTTCGGTCCCGGCGCGGAGAGCGACCGTATCGCCGTCTGACAGCACGGCGAGGCGCCCGCGGTCGAGCGCGGTGCCAGGGTCAACGCCAATCAGCAGTTTCCCGACGTAACAGTAGACAAATGCGGTGTGCGCAGCGGGCAGCGGGATCTCGACCTCATCGCCTCCGGCAAGCCGCAGGTCGAAATATACGGGCTCAGCGTCGATGCCGCTGATCGGACCCTGAGTCCCGTCCAGGGTTCCGGCGACAATCCGCGCTCTGGAGCGCTCGCTCAGCGCGACTTCGGGGATCGCTTCCGGCGGAATGTCCTGGTAGCGCGGCTCGCACATCTTTGCCCGCGCCGGCAGATTGACCCAGAGCTGGAATCCCCACATGCGGCCGTTTTCCTGCTCAGGCATTTCGGAGTGGACGATTCCGCGGCCGGCCGTCATCCACTGTGCGCTGCCGGCCTGCAGCAGACCGCTGTTGCCCCGGTTATCGCCGTGGCGCATGCGCCCCGCGAGCATGTAGGTCACTGTTTCGAAACCGCGGTGAGGATGGTCGGGAAAGCCCGCTATATAGTCGTCGGGGTCGTCGGAGAGGAATTCGTCAAGCAAAAGAAATGGGTCAAGCTCGGACAGCCGGGCGTTGCCGATCACCCGGTTTAGGCGCACGCCGGCGCCATCGCTCGTGGCCTGGCCGCTGATGATGTTGGTGACCGTGCGTGCGTGCGTGTTCATGGTGCAAGGCTCTCCGCTTGGGGACAGGTGGGAGGGGGCGCACTGGCGACGCCAGAGGCATTATGCCGCAGCCAGATTGCCCTCGATGAAGCGCTTCAGGGCGGCGGCGTCAAGCGCCCCGACCTGGCGGGCCAGTTCCTGGCCACGATGAAACAGGAGCAGGCTCGGGATGCTGCGGATGTTGTGGCTTGCTGCGGCTAACGGGGCTCTTTCGGTATCAACTTTGACGAACACCAGTCGGTGCAGATAGTCGCGCGCTGCGCTTTCAAATACCGGGCTGAAGATACGGCAGGGGGCGCACCAGGGGCCCAGAAATCCACCAGCACAGGGACGTCGCCGCGTTCGACTATGCGCCGGAAACGGCTGTCATCGAGCGCAATAGGGACCGCGCTGAACAGCGGTTCTTTGCAGCTCCCGCAGCGGGCAGGGGCACGCAGACGATCCTCTGGCAGGCGGTTCAATTGGCTGCAGTGCGGGCAGACGGAAAGTGTGGTGTTCATGTTGACTAAATGGGAGGCGCCGCTGAGTTTTCAAGTCAGCCGACTGCGGTCTCGCGCCTCTTTATGCCGCCGCATGCCTGCCCGGGCCTGGCGCATCGCGCGCGATTAAAGTTCCGGCGGCTCTGAGACGCTATCCTGGATATGAAGAAAACATTCGTCAGCGCAACCCGTCTGCGCCGGGGTTTACTGCTCCTCGGAGGGCTTGTGTCTTTCGCTCTTGGCACAGCCGGGATTTTCCTGCCGCTGCTGCCAACGACCGTGTTCTGGCTGATCGCGCTGGCGTGTTTTTCCAGAAGCTGCCCGCGGTTCGAGCAGTGGATGCTCAATCACCCGCGCTACGGCCGTGGGCTGCGTGAGTACCGGGATCACGGGGTTATCCGACCTGCCGGCAAGCGGGCTGCGCTGAGCGCCATGCTGGTCTCGGGGCTGCTGTCGGTCACCCTGATCAAGGCCTGGCCAATACGGTTTCTTGTGATTGGAATTCTGAGTGCGGTCGCGTGGTTCATCAGCACGCGACCGGAGTCGATCCGGACTGGCGCGACGCCGCCGCATGATGAGCTTGGGCCCGCTGTCTGCAGTTCCGCTGGAGCGTCGGATAGCGGGCTGCCTGCACGACTGAACCTGGCTGCCTGAAAACGGCCCCGCTGTTTGCGGTGGGTGATAATCGGCGCGATCCGGGCCGCGTGTGCGCCCGGGCTGGAAGAAACTCAGGGGAGCAGCTTATGCGTCTGGAGCAACCACGGATCCCGCCACTGGAGCCCGAACAATGGGATGCGGATGTGTCCCGCATCATGGAGCCTTTCGTCGCGGCGGGCAGCGATCACAATGTCTTCCGAACCATCGCCAACAATCCCGATCTCATGCGCCGCTGGCTGGTGTTTGCCAATCACGTGTTGTTCAAATCGACCCTGCCGCCACGCGAGCGGGAGCTGGTGATTCTGCGGATCGGGTTCCTGTGTGGTGCAGAGTACGAGTGGGCCCAGCATCGGATTATCGGTCTCCAGGCCGGGCTGGACGAGGCGGCTATCGGGAGCACCCGCCGCGGGCCGTCGACGCCGGATTTGAACGAACTTGACCGCTTGCTGCTGACCGCGACCGACGAGCTGCACGAGGATGCTTTCATCAGCGAACCAACCTGGACCGCGCTGAGCGGGCACCTTGATACCCGGCAGCTGATGGATCTGGTTTTCGCGGTAGGCCAGTACAACCTGGTATCGATGGCGCTCAACACCTTCGGCGTACAGCTCGACCCCGGTCTCAGGGGCTGGGAAGACTGAGCGCAGCACCGGGGCGCACCCCGGGCCTGCTCAGCGCGGGATCAGCACCTGCTTACTGCGTGTGAGAACCGTCGCACAGCGGCTGCTTGGCGGTCGCTTTGCAGCCACAGAAGAACACTTTGCGCGAACTGGTCGCCTCGTATTTCAGCGGTGTGAATTCGGTGCCCTTGTGGGACCCATCACAGAAAGGCTGCTTGCTGCTTTTGCCGCAGGAACACCACCAATAGCTCTTCCCGGCTTCGACGTCGACAGCGTAAGGCGTGTCGGATGGACGTTCGGGTTTTGACATGTATTTGCTCCCCTCGAGGTTGTCGGTGCGGCCATAGACCGCGGGCGACAGTGTCGCACAAGTGTCGTGGATCGCGGCGCCCAGCAGCCCATCGCGGCCCGATGCATATGCCTTCTGTTTTCTCGCCCTGTACCTCAGACCAATGGTGAGTGCGCAGATGGTGGCTAGACTGGGATCACTCACCACTCTCGGGGAGCAGGCGCATGAGCTTGTATGAAGATGAGCAGGGTCCGAAAAGACTTCACTACGAACTGGAGCGGATGATCAAGCAGGTCAACAACCGTGAGATCGGTGCACTCAACGGCACGATTTCTTTTCGCCAGCTGGTGGAGGTTTCCAGCTCTGTTGCGCGCCTGCGAGCGCGGTACCTGCAGTCGGTGCTAGCGCTGCCCGCGGATAACGCCGAAAACGCTGAGGAGGCCCCCCGGGCATGCGAGTTGAAGCAGCTGCGCGAGGCCTACTGTGAAGCACAGCAGGGCTTTGCTGCGATAGAGCACGCTCTGGAACGGGGCTATATCGAACTCGTGGACAGACGCTCCGAACGCTGACGTCAAGCGGCATCATCCGGCGCGACGGGACAGGCGCCGGATCATCACCCCGCTGTTTTCCCGGCATTCAGACAGCTGTTCGTTCGTACTCGGCGAGACTCGCATCAGTACCCAACGGTTTACTCGGCGTATCTCACCCGTTACAACGCCAGCCTGGGCACTGACGTTTGCCGTTCGCCCGCTCGGCGCCCTGTAAGTTCTCGATTTTCCGGCTGGAGCCGCTTCCGGTATGACTGTTCCCGATACGGCGACAGGGCGCAATTCTGGCTGCCCGCCACCCTCACGTCTGCTGCTGCTGACCGCATTGTCTGTGCTGTGCGGTGAGGCGCTGGTGATGACGCTGGTCGTATTCCTGCCATGGGAGCTCTCTCCAGCTGCGATCGTGCTCATGGACGCACTTGCCCTGACCTTCATACTGCTGCCTGCGCTGTATTTTTTTCTCTACCGGCCGATGGCGGATTACCGCGAGGGTAAGCGGGAGGCGGAGGCGGAAGCCGTCTACCAGATGCTCCACGACGGATTGACCGGTCTGCCCAATCGCACGGTGTTTGAGGATCGGTTGGCGCAGGAGGTCAGCCGGGCGAAGAGGTCCGGCGCCTCATCGGCAGTCGTTGTGGTTGAGGTTCACGGGCTTACGCAGATCAACGACACCGTCGGCCACACGGTCGGTGACGAGGTTCTACTCGAGGCGGCGCGGCGCACCTGCGCGCAGTTTCGGGCGTCCGATACCGTGGCGCGCCTGGGCGGCAACGAGTTCGGCGTGCTGATGCCCGAGGTAGACCAGGCGCCTGCACTGAAAGTACTGGAGCAACTTCTGCTCCGGCTCAAGCGACCTATCTCAGCCAGCGGACTGGACCTCGGAATAGACGCGACGATTGGGGTGGCGTTCTGTCCGCTCCACGGTGCGGATCCCGCGCGCCTGGTGCAGTTCGCCGACACCGCGTCGCGCGCCGCGAAGAGAAACCAGCGCGGCTATTGCGTGTATAACGAGGAAAACGATCCTAACAGCATGCGCAAGCTGAAAATGCTGACCAAACTTAGGGAGGCGATCGCCAGCGACAGCACTTCGCTGGTGTTCCAGCCGAAGTGGTCGCTCTCAGACAGTCGCTGTGAGAGTGCGGAAGTACTCATTCGCTGGACCGATCCCGAGCTGGGTCCGGTATCTCCCGCCGAATTCGTCCCGATTGCCGAGCAGAATGGCGTCATTAAAACCTTGACCATGTGGATGCTGAACAAGGCGTTCAGTCAGAGTCGCGAACTGCTCGATGCAGGACTGCCCACGCGTCTCGCGCTGAATCTGTCGGTCTACGACGTTCAGGATGACAACGTCGTAGACCGTATCGCGGAGCTGCAGACGCGCTGGGCTATCCCGTCTGCGCTGCTGGAGTTTGAGATCACGGAAACCGGAGTGATGACGCAGTCGGACCGCGTTCTGAAAAATCTGGAGCGACTCAGCGCACTTGGCTTTTCATTAACTATCGATGACTTCGGAACCGGCTATTCGTCGTTCGAATACCTGAGCATGCTCCCGGTGCAGTCGGTGAAGATCGACATGTGCTTCGTGCGCGATCTGCCGACCAATGCCAAGCATCAGCCGATTGTTCGCGCCATGATTGACCTGGCGCACGCACTTGGTCTCAAAGTGGTCGCTGAAGGCGTGGAGGACGCGGCTACAGTGACTTTGCTGCGCGCCTGGGGCTGCGACATCGCACAGGGATTCCACTTTGCCAGACCAATGGCAGCTGACGCCTTCCTAGGGTTGCTGCGTGAGCAGTCCGTTGGGGACTGCTGAGCTGCTTTGACGTCCGGATATCGAGCGTCCGCCTGGCGATGCCCGCCCCGAGGTCAGTAACCGAACACGGCACGTCGCGCGGGCAGTTGCTGCAGCGCGGTTAACAGCGGAGCCAGATCCAGTCCCCAGCGCGCGGCCCCGCGGGCGGCTCGGGCCGTCAGCTGCGGAACATCCGGAGGAGGGCGCTGCGTGGCGATACAGACGAGGTTATCGAAGCCATCCACCACAACCGCAGCAACGTGATTGAAAGCCTGGCGTAAGGCGCTGAGGAGCGCACGTCTGTCGTCCTCATCAAGCGGCGCAAGATTGATACTGAAAACCCCGCTACGTCCGATTGCGCGTGCCGCATCGCGGTAAAAGTAGGGGTCGTAGAGACAGTCCGGATGCGTCTGCTCGCAGAACAGATCGGCCAGCACCAGATCAAACTGCTCCTCGGATTGAGCCAGGAACTGCTCCGCGTCCTGAATCATGACGGTGAGGTTCGCCGGAGGTTGGAAGAACTGTTCGACCACGGTCACAAGCTCCGGCAGCAGTTCCACCGACTGGCAGACCGCGCCGGGAAATCTCGAGTAGAAAAAGCGTTCAAAACCGCCGCCGCCCAGGCCGAGATTCAGGATCCGGCGTGGTCTCGGCCGCCACAGCAATGCCAGCATCATGGCCTGCTGCTGCGGCAGCATCAGTTCATCGGGGCTGGCCATGTGCATCAGCGACTGGACAAACTCCCCGTCGATCGAAAGCCAGCGTCTGCTGGCGTCTTCGTATACCGACAGGAGCTGCCCCCCCGCTGCCTGCATGCGGCGAAGTAACCGCGGTGCTGAGTCATGCGGGACGGGGCCGTTGACAGCGTCACGCGTCAGCACGGCGACCCCAGAGCTTGTCGCGCATCCCCGGATCCGGCTCGCTGGCCCGGACTTGCGGGTCGCTCTCGATAGCCGCATCGTGAGACGCTTCCGAAAACTGTTGAGGAAGCAGCGTTGTCCGGACTGCCGCTCGAAATTGAATTCCGCGCCTTTGCCGCGTCATCAGAGGACGTCCTCACCGGTGCGCTACTGGTCGCGCGCCTGCTTGACCCGGCGACTGACCAGGATTGGGTGCGTGAGGAGATTGCACGCCTCGCCGAACTGTGTGCTCAGGACCCCACACCTGAAAGTCTGGTCGCGCTCCTGTCGGACCTCGGATTCCGCGGTGCTGAGAGCTATTACGAGCGCGGTAACAGTTCCGTGGAGCAGGTTCTGCGCAGCAGGCGCGGGATCCCGATCTCCCTCGCAGTCGTCGTGCTGAGCGTGGCGGAAAGCTGCGGGCTGCCCGCTCGCGGCATCAATTTTCCCGGCCATTTTCTCGCGCAGCTGGGTGAGGTGTATGTCGACCCCTTCGCGATGCGCTGCCTCAGCGCCAGAGATCTCGAGGCGCTGCTCAGCGCGCAACAGCAGACGCCCGCGGCGGCGCTGCAGACGGCCGAGCCTGTGGCGATCGTGCTGCGCATGCTGAACAACCTGCGTGCGCTGGCGCAGACGCAGGGCAAGCCCGCCGATGCGCTCGACATCAGTCACTACCAGATGCTGCTCGCGACCGACCCGCTCGGTCTGCATATTGATCGCATTGACCTCTGGGTGGCGGCTGGCGTGCCCGACATGGCCCGTTTCGAGATCGAGGCTGCGGCGCGGCTCACGTCGGACCCCGATTTGAGAGCCTGGCTGGAGGCGCGACGCGAGGCGCTCGGCTCTGCGCCGAGTCACCTGCACTGAGCCGCTCTGTCAGGGTTTGCTGAACTTGAGCGTCATGCGGTCACTTTCCCCGATGGCGGCGTATTTCTCGCGCTCGACGTCGCCGCGGCGATAAGACGGCGGCAGGGTCCATACCCCGTCAGCGTAGTCCTTGGTGTCCCTGGGGTTGGCGTTGATCTCCGCCGACGCGACGAATTTGAAACCGGCGCCTTCGGCCAGACGTCGCGCTTCGCTTTCCGCCAGATAGCCTGTTTTGGCGGCTGCTGCTCCGACCATGTCAGGGGTGCCGCGATGCGCTACCAGACCAAGGGTTCCACCCGGCTTCAGGACGGCGAAGATGGCCTCGAACATCTGCTCCGCAATGCCGTTGTTGACCCAGTTATGCAGGTTGCGGAAGCTGACCACCAGGTCTGCGCTGCCTGCCGGCGCGATATCCAGCTTGGCCGGCGGCATCAGGCCGCTGATCTCGATTTTGTCGTACACGCCGGGGTCCGCAGCCAGCTTCTCCCGGAACTTCTTATCCGCATTCGCGAAGTATTCCACCCCGGTGCTGCCGTCGAAGTTGGCGGTGATGAAGCGACCCGAAGGGCGCAGGTAGGGCGCGAGAATTTCTGTGTACCAGCCCCCCGCACCGGGCCAGACCTCGACGACAGTCATATCCGGACGCAGGCCGAAAAACTCCAGCGTAGCGACAGGATGCCGTGAGTCATTCCGGGCAATGTTGTCGGCGCTGCGATGCGGTCCGTTCGCCGCCGCGGTCAGCGCTTCGTCGTTGGCGTGGACGGAGAGAGACAGCAGACAGCCGAGAATCAGGCAGATCCGGTATCGCAATGTCATGGTCGGCATTCCTTCATGGTTCAAGGTGAGCAGGGAGTATACCGACCGGGGCGCGGTCCCCGACCCGGAGTTCAGGGATTCAGCTTGTAGGTCACGTTAGCGATGGCGACCTCGATGCCGTCGGGCGCGGTGACGGACACGTCGCCGACGCAGATACTGCCCCCCCGCCTGCGCACGCGGGCGCTGGCGGTGAGATCAATGGCGACGGAAAGTCGCAGAAAGTTGATCGTGAAACTGATGGTGGCACCGCGCGACTGCGCGGTAACGTCAGGGTGGGACCAGAAAGCGCAGGTTGCAGCCAGGTCCACCAGCGAACTGATCGCGCCGCCATTGACCCGGTCGCTGCCGAGGAATGCGCTGTATGGCAGGCGCAGCACCGCCCGATCCACGTCATTGGAGACCAGCTCGACGCCCAGGTGGCGGGCAAAGGCCTGCTCCTCGGCGATTTCGCGGACGCGTTCGAACATGACTTTCCCTTCCTTAAAAATGACCTGAGAGAGGTACACGACGGGCAGGAGGCCCTGCTTTAGAGGCGAGACGTAGCTGGTGTTATCCGCTTCGCGTCGGTTTCTTCGGCGACCACTGGGGCACCGCTTCCCGCACGCGCCGCTTCGGGTTACTGTCTTGCCCCACCAAGGCAACACGGAGAGAACATACCATGACCCAGCCGCTCTATACGGTGCGCCAGATAGCCTACGTCGTGCGAGATATGGACGCCGCGCTCAAGTACTGGACGGAGGTGCTCAAGGTGGGTCCGTTCTTCCTGTTTGAACACTGTCCACTTGAGAATCAACGCTATCGGGGCGGCCCATCAAATGCAGACGTGACGCTGGCGCTCGGCAACAGCGGTGATGTTCAGATCGAGCTCATCACCCTGGAGAGCGATGCGCCTTCGGTATACAAGGAGTTCCTCGATGCCGGGCGAACCGGCGTGCATCACTTCGGCCTGATGCCCGAGAACTATGAACAGGCCTGCGCGCAGTACCGCGCGCTGGGTCACGAAGCAGCGTTTGAGTGCACGGTCGGTGGCGCGCCCCTGGTGTATTTCGACACTGTCGATACGGTCGGGCATTTCATCGAGCTGTGGGATAACAGTGAGGTCTTCAAGGACCTGTTCATGCTGGTCGAAGACGCCGCCAAGGGCTGGGATGGTTCCGACCCGGTACGCAAGGGACCGCTCTAAGTGACGCACAGCAGCCCCGTGCTGCAGCAGACCCTCAACCAGGGTGTGCTGACCTTGACTCTGAACCGCCCGGAGCGCCATCACGCCATTAACCACGAACTGGCTGAGGATCTGATTGCGGCTGTCGAAGAGGCAGAGGCTGATGAGGCGGTCGGCGCGATTGTCATCAAGGGCTCGGGTCGGAAAGCCTTCTGTGCCGGGCAGGATATGCTCGAAGCGAGCGGGGTGGAGGCGGGTGCTGCCGACCCTCTGAACAGCTCTGCCAACCGGGCTGTGGCGCGGCTTGAGGCCTGCCCGCTGCCGCTGCTGGCGGCAATCCACGGCTACTGTTTCGGCGGTGGTGCGCTGTTGGCTATGGCTTGCGATATCCGCTACGCCGCGCCGACGGCGAGCTTTCGTCTGCCTGGCGCGGAGTATGGTCTGGTGGTGGGGGCGTCGGTGCTGCCGCGCCTGGTCGGGGTGGCGAGAGCGAAAGAGCTGATCCTCACCGCACGTCGTTTTTCGGCCGAAGAGGCGCAGGCTTATGGTTTTGTCAACGAGCTGATGCCGGTGGATGAACTGGAAGACCGGGTGTTCCGGATCGCAGAGACCATCGCCGGGAACTCGCGTATTGCGGTCAGAGAATCGAAGCGGATCATGGATCTGGCAAGTCTCGATCGCGATGTCTGCGCCGAAGAACAGGCGGTCAATCGCGCGTTGCGCGCCACGGACGAACAACGCGAGCGTTTTCGCACGGCTACGCGCAAGGTCACCGGACGCTGATGGCCATTCAACGGTACCCGGGGAGCCGCGTGGCGCGGCGGAGCTCTACATGATTGATATCGTGCGCAACGCCAAGTTTCTTATCGGGCAGGTGGTCAAGCATCGGCTGTACCCGTTTCGCGGGGTGATCTACGACGTCGATCCCACTTTCAGTAACACCGAGGAGTGGTGGCTGTCGATTCCTGAAAACGTCCGGCCGCGCAAGGACCAGCCCTTCTATCACCTGCTGGCCGAAAACGCTGAGACCAGCTATGTGGCTTATGTGTCAGAGCAGAATCTGCTGGAAGATCTCAGTGGCAAACCGGTGAACCACCCGGACATCGGCCAGTTTTTTGAACGCTTCGAGGATAACCACTACTGGATCAAGCCCAGTATTGCGCAGTAGCGCCTGCGCTCAGCCTCCCCCGAGCGACAGCTCGGGCAGGTGCGGATGTACCAGGTAGTAGATGACAAACACCGTCATGGCGACGGCTACTCGACGATAGACGGTCCCGCGTTCGTCAGGCGCCGCTTCCAGCGAAAGCAGAAACCCCAGGATCCCGGCGGCTGAGCTCAGCAGGAAAATCAGCAGCAGCATGAGGTAATCGAGAATATCGCCTGCACCGAAACGGGCCTCGGGCCCATGCGCGAGGGCCGGATAGATCAACGCTTTGAAGAAGCAGCCGGCGGCTGCAGCCAGCACGGTGGCGCGCTCAAGGATAGCCAGCGTTCTGGAACGCAAGAGGGCGGACATGAGTACACCTGAGGGGTGAAGGGGCGGCATGGTCGCGCAGTCACTTTGGTAGTGTAAAGCCGGGCAAGACAGGGCAATCAGACAGCACGATGGCGAAAAGAACCGCGGCACAGACGTTACCGGAGATGGAAACGCAGGCAGGGGAGCGACCCAGCAAGTCAGCACGCAAGCGTGAACGGCAGGCTATTGCGTGTCTGGCTGAGCAGCTCGGCGAGCTTTCGCGTGAAGCCCTCGAGCGCGTGCCGCTGGACGAGGATCTGCTGCAGGCGGTCGTTGCGCTTAAAGGCATGCAGCGTGGCGCGCGTCAGAGACAGCTGCGTTTCGTTACCGGCCTGCTGGCGCAGACCGATCATTCAGCCATTGGTGACGTGCTGGAGCGTCTTCATCAGCCCCATCGACTGGCCGTGCAGGCGCTGAAAGAAATTGAGTCCTGGCGCGATGCGCTGGTCGCGGGGGAGACAGCCCCGCTGAACGAGTTAGCCGCGCGCTTCCCTGCGTTCGAGCGCGCGCACGCCGCGCGGCTTGCAGCCCGCGCCACCGCCGAACGGGACCGCGGGCAGCCAGCCACCGCTGCGCGCGAGCTTTTCCGCTACCTGCGGACGCTGAGCGAGCAACAACCGGCTGCGTTGCCGGGTGTTCACGAGCCATGATCCGGAGTCTGTGCTTCACCTCCGGGTGTGCATCGGCTCGCGTCGTGAAGGACTGGGTCCGTGATAGCCAGCAGACCCCGTGCTGCGCGGGGCGCCTAGTAGCGCCAGAGCGCACCCGCCGGCCCCTTACAATGCACACATGAAGCATCCGGATACACCACTGTTCGACTATCCCCGCTATTGGGCTGAATGTTTCGGTATCGCGCCGTATCTGCCGATGTCGCGAGCCGAGATGGATGAGCTCGGCTGGGATTCATGCGATGTCGTGCTGGTGTGCGGTGATGCGTACGTTGACCATCCAAGCTTCGGCATGGCGGTTATCGGGCGCTTTCTCGAGGCACAGGGTTTTCGCGTCGGCATCATCGCGCAACCAGACTGGCGCAGCCCTGATGCCTTTCAGGCGCTCGGCCGCCCGAATCTTTTTTTCGGGGTGACCGCCGGCAATATGGACTCCATGATCAATCACTACACGGCGGACAAGCGTCTGCGTAGTGATGACGCCTACACGCCCGGGGGGGAGCCGGGACGGCGACCTGACCGCGCGGTAACGGTCTATGCGCAGCGCTGCCGTGAAGCGTTCCCTGATGTACCGCTGGTCCTCGGCGGCATTGAGGCCAGCCTCAGACGGATTGCGCAGTACGACTATTGGAGTGACGAGGTCCGACGGTCGATTCTGGTTGATACCGCCGCTGACATTCTGCTGTATGGCAATGCGGAGCGGGCTCTCGCGCAGGTGGCGCATCGCCTTGCGCGGGGCGAGCCGATCTCAGCACTGTGCGATATCCGTGGTACAGCGGTGGTGCGCCGGACAGTCCCCTCGGGCTGGACCGAGCTCGATTCGAGCCGTGTCGACTGGCCCAAGCTGGTCGACGCCATCCCAAGCCCCTATGACTATGCGGGTGACAAGCAGTGCGCCGACGCAGTGCCGGGCGGCGCCACCACGGTGCGCGTGGTGCCAATGCCGCGTCACCGGCAGTCTGACGCTGCACGCGAGCTCACAGTGATCCGTCTGCCCGCGTTCGAGAAGGTGAGCAGGGATCCGGTTCTTTACGCCCACGCTTCCCGCGTGCTGCACCAGGAGTCGAATCCGCATAACGCTCGTGCGCTGGTGCAGAAGCACGGGAAGCGGGAGGTGTGGATCAATCCGCCGCCGATCCCGCTGAGCACAGCCGAGCTGGACGGTGTGTTTGATCTTCCTTACCAGCGACGTCCGCACCCGTCATACGGTGAGGCCCGGATCCCGGCCTACGAGATGATCAAGACCTCGGTGAACATCATGCGCGGGTGTTTCGGAGGCTGTACGTTCTGTTCGATTACCGAGCATGAGGGCCGGGTAATTCAGAGCCGCTCCGAGGCTTCGATTCTGCGCGAGGTTGAGGACGTGCGGGACAAAGTACCTGGTTTCACCGGGGTGATTTCCGATCTTGGTGGCCCGACCGCCAACATGTATCGCCTGAACTGCCGGGACGATGCAGTGCAGGCGCGCTGTCGCCGCTTGTCCTGTGTGTACCCCACGGTATGCAGCCAGCTTGAGACCAGTCACGCACCCACCACGGCGCTCTATCGCAAAGCGCGCCAGCTTCCGGGCATCAAGCGTGTGCTGATTGCCTCCGGGCTGCGCTACGACCTTGCGGTGCTCGATGAGGAGTATGTGCGTGAGCTGGTAACCCATCACGTCGGCGGTTATCTCAAAATCGCGCCGGAACACAGTGAAGATGCGACCCTGGCGAAGATGATGAAACCGGGCATGGGCAGCTACGACCGCTTTAAGCGCATGTTCGATCGCTATTCCCGCGCAGCGGGGAAAAAGCAGTACCTCATTCCCTATTTCATCGCCGCGCATCCGGGCTGCGAGGACAGCGACATGGTCAAGCTGGCGCTATGGCTCAAGCGTAACCGCTTCCGCGTGGACCAGGTGCAGACCTTTTATCCGTCGCCCATGGCGCTGGCCACGGCGATGTATCACGCCAACCGGGATCCCCTGCATAAGCTTTCCTACAAGTCCGCGCCGCTGTTCACCGCGAAGACGCTCGAGCAGCGGCGACTGCATAAAGCTTTCCTGCGCTATCACGATGAAGCAAATTTTGCTCGCATGCGTGATGCCCTGGCCGCTATGGGCAGGCGCGATCTGATTGGCCCGGGGGAGGCGCAGCTCGTTCCGGCCGCTGTTCCCGGACGGTCCCTTAAAGGTGGCCGCAAGGCAGTCACGCGCGGGCTGCGGCGTGCGCGGGGCGCCCAGTGGCGCTAGCGGGAGATGAGGGCGCGGGTATTCCTCAGGACAGCGTGATACACACTGAAGCTCAAACAGGAGGACAGGCAATGACACCTGAACAAGTAGTCGATGCGTTTTGCGCTGCGCTTAACGCGGATCTGGAGCAGTCGCTGCAGTACATCGCAGACGATTGCGTGTACCAGAACATGCCCTTCCCGCCCGTTCACGGGCCACAGGGGGTGCGCGATACGCTCGCAGGTTTTTTCAAACTGACCGGGCCGGTGAAAATCGAGACGCTGCGTCAGATTGCGGTGGGCAATCTGGTGATGAACGAGCGTCTGGATCATTTCGACCCGCCCGCTGGCCGGGCGTTTGCGCTGCCGGTGTCTGGTGCCTTCGAAGTGCGTGACGGGAAAATTTCAGCCTGGCGCGATTACTTCTGTATGCGCCAGTTCTGCGAAGGCACCGGTCTCGACCTCTGAGCAGGATTGCCGCTCAGCCTTTCTTCTCGGGGAGCTTGGCTTCGCGGGGCTCCGTTTCGCCACCGGCTTTGACCCAGGCGCCGTAGCCGCCACGGATGTGCGCCACCGGCGCCAGCCCCATGCGGTGCACGGATTGGGTCGCCAGTGCGGAGCGCATGCCGCCGGCGCAGAAGAAAATAAATTTCTTTCCGGACGCGAAATCCTCGCGGTGGTAAGGGCTGTTCGGGTCGACCCAGAATTCGAGCATGCCGCGGGGCGCGTGGATTGCGCCCGGGATCGCCCCGTCGCGCCACAGTTCGCGGATATCCCGAATATCGACGAGCTGAACGTTGGGGTCTTTACGCGCCTCCATTGCCTCTTCGACCGTCAGCGTCTCGATCTCGAGCTCGGCCTCGGCGCAGAGTTCCTTAATTCCTTTGGTAATCATGCTGTCTCCTTTTCGCACGGCTATGGCGCCGTATTGAATGTTCTACCGCTGGCGTGATCGCGCAGCCCCGCGCGGACATTTACCCAGCAGGCAGGGCAGGGCGTCAAGAGCAAGACTTTCTGCCTGATGGGCGCGCGCAGATTGTATGGGCGCCGTTTACACTGCGGCATCCGCCGGCAGAGCGCCAGCGCACCTGTCGATTGTCCTCCTGAGTCCGGAGTCTGAATGTTGCTGCACGACAGCGCGCGCCGCGCGCCCGGCGAACCACTCGCGTTCAGCATGCTCGTTGTTGTCATGGTCCTCTGGTCGAGCGGAGTGATCGTGGCGCGCAGCGTTCACGAGCTGGCGCACCCGGTGGGGTTTTCGTTCTGGCGATGGGTGGCCGCCTGCTGCCTGCTGACACCAATCGCCGGACTGGCCCTGTGGCAACATCGATCAACCCTGGGCGAGCGCCTTGGTCGGATTCTTCTGCTCGGGATATTCATGGCCGGTGGCAGCACACTGCTCGTGTGGTCGGTGCAGTTCACTGCGGCGACCAATGCGGTTCTGGTCAGCGCAACGCAACCGATTGTCACCATGCTTGCGGCCTGGCTGGTGCTCAGGGAACGCCTGTCAGGGCGACAGCTGCTCGGGGCCGCCGCCGCGGGCGCAGGGATCCTCGCGATGGTTCTGCGCATGGACGTCGGGGTGCTGCGCAGCCTGTCATTCAATCTGGGTGATCTGCTGGTGTTGATGGCGGTGGTCTGCTACGCCGGCTACTCCGTTAACTTACATCGCTGGCTGGGAGGGTTACCCCCAACCCTGGTCATGTACGTTACGGCGCTGAGTGGTCTGGTGGTGCTGTCGCCGTTTTATGCGCTGGAAAGCTGGCATGTCGCGCCAGTGACATTCGAGCCCCGACTGCTTGCTGCCATTGTTTATATGGGGCTGGTGCCAACAGTCGTTGCGACCACGATGTGGAATATTGCGATGGGCGTTGTTGGGCCCAGCAGGGCATCGATTTTTCTGAATCTGCTGCCGCTTTTCGGCACCGGGCTCGCCGTCACGCTTCTCGATGAATCCCTGCACGCCTATCACCTCATCGGCGCGGTCCTGATCTGCGTCGGCGTTTCCCTGGTCGTCACATCCCCGGCGCGAGCGCGGACCTGAAACTCCTAACCGTCCGCGGCACGCAAGGCAAAGCAAACGTCGAGATGCTCTGGCAGCATGGTAAAACTCAGGCGTTCGCAGATTTCCGCATTCGGCTCAGCCAGCGCGACATCGAAATTGCGGCAGATCATCGCCAGCACCGCTTTGATTTCGAGCAGCGCCAGACCGCGCCCCGGGCAGAAGCGGGGTCCTGAACCGAACGGCAGGAATGCGCGCGGCTCATGAGCTCGATTGGCGGCTGTTTCGGCCGCGAGCCAGCGCGACGGATCAAATCGCGCCGCATCGCCGAAGTAGCGTTCGTTGAGGGCATTCACTCGGAACAGCGTCAGTACGGTCGTGCCGGCCGGGATTCGATAGCCCAGCAGATCGACGTCTTCCTTGGGCTCAAGCGCGAGCAGGGGCGCGACCGGTTTGAAGCGCATGGTTTCCATCGCAAATGCTTCCGTTCGGTCGAGAGTGCGCACCTGGGCCAGCTGGGTCGGAACGCGTTCTTCGCCCAGCGTTGCATCGGCCTCGGCGCGGAGCTCAGCGGCAAGTACCGGGTGTTCAATCAGAAACTTGACGGCCCACGCGGTGGTATTCGCCGTGGTGTCCTCACCGGCCAGCAGCAGCGTGACGACGTTGGCGTAGATCTCATCGTCGGTGAATTCAGTACCCTCGGCCGCCTGGGCGGCGATGATCGCTTCGAGAAAGTTGGCCGGTTGCGTGTAGCGCTCTGGATCTGCCTGCATGCGTTCGCGGCACTTTTCGATCAGTCCGAGCACGGTCTGACGGATCTCTCGCAGCGCGGTTTCGAGCTCGCGGTCAGCCTGGGTGCGCCAGTACCGCCACAGCGGGAACGGCGCGAGGATCCGCTTGAAAAGCGTCGGGAACACTTTGTCCAGATGCTGTTGGACTACGGGGCCGTCGGTTTCGAGCGTATTGACGTCCTCACCGAAAGCGAGGTGCGCTGTGACGTCCACGGTGTAGCGCATGAGGTCACGACACAGGTCGACCGTCTCACCGCTTTCAGCCGCGCGGATCCAGCGCCCGAGCAGTCTCTCGGTGGTCAAGCGCAGGGTGGGGTAGAACTGCGCCAGATGAGCCGGGTTGAGCGCCTGCGCGATGATGCCGCGTTGGCGGCGCCAGGCATCTCCGTCCTGCGAGAAAACGCCGTTGATCCCCATCTCCGCGACGATGGCCTCGTTCGTTCGCGGGCGTCGATAGCGCTCCGGGCGTTCGCGCAGCATGGTGTTGATGAGGTCGTTGTCAGATATGCAAACCCGCTCGCGCGGCCCGATGCGGAATCTATAAACCGGCCCGAACTCGTGTGCCCAGTTTTCCAGCTGCTGATGCAGCTGCGGTAGATCGAGCTGATGCAGGTTGCCGAGCAGCGGCAGGCCGGCAGGTCCGGGCAGGTCCTTCAGTGTTTTTTTCACGGCCTTTCGTGCCTTTGAACCCTGAACACCGTGCTTACCCGCCCGGGCCGCCGCCGTTCACGTAAATAATCTGGCCCGTCACGTAGCTGGCGACATCTGAAACCAGCATCGCAACCATGCCCGCGATTTCCTCTGGCGTGCCCGTCCGTCCCAGCGGGACTGAGTCGACGAATGCCTGCGCACGCTCAGGACCCATGTTGTCCAGCAGACCGGCAAGCATGTCGGTCATGATTGGTCCGGGTGCGATCGCGTTGACCCGTATCCCCCTGGCGCCTTCTTCCTTAGCGGTTATCTGGGTGAGCGCCTCCACGGCGTATTTCGAGATGGCGTAGGCGCCGAAATTAGGCGGCATACGCCGGGTCACGTTAGACGAGAGATTGACGATATGCCCGCCACCGCGCTCGCGCATGTGCGGGATTGCCTGCTGCAGCATGTAGAAAACCGCGTTGAGATTGAGGGCGAACATGTCGCGCCACAGGGCTTCCGGCGTTTCGGCGATGAGCGCGCTGTTCGACGACATGCCGGCGTTGTTGACGAGGATATCGACCTGCCCGAAGCGCTCCAGCGCGGCGGCAAAAAGTGCGCGCGCAGATCCTGCCTGCGCGAGGTCTGCGTGGAACGCAGCAGACTCGCCGCCGCACTCTGCGATGGAATTGACGACCTCCGTCGCGGCATCTTCACTGGCGGCATAGCTGAGGGCGACTCTGCAGCCATCTGCAGCGAGGCGCAGTGCGATGGCGCGGCCGATCCCCCGTGAGCCTCCGGTGACCAGTGCCACGCGTGTGTCCGAAGAGGCTGAGACAGACATCGAGACTCCTTCAGCCCTGCTCCGCAATGCGTTGTCGCAGGGTCTCAATAAGAAACTGGGGACTTTCGCGCAGCAGTATGGGCTGAAACTGCGCGCGGTATACCAGCACCGCGCTGATCCCGCTCACCGCAAGGTCAAACGCGCGCCATTGCTCGTCACGTTTCACCATGCGCACCTCCACCGGGATATCCATCGACTGCCAGTGCAGCACAACCGAAACAATGGCACGGGTCGGAGACTTCATCTCCTGCGCGACGAACGTCACCGACTCACCCGCGTAATAGAGCTGCAGCCGCGAAATGTAGTAGCGGCAGAGGAAGTCGGAGAACACCTCGACGAACTGCGCCTGCTGCGCGGCCTCAAAGTCCTGCCAGCTGCTCATCAGGACCAGGCGGGAAAAGGTACGGATGTCGAACATTTCCTCAGCCAGAGCGCACAATTGCTCGCGTTGCTCGGTACGCGCAGCGCCCGTATCGGTCTCTGGTGTCTTCAGGAGAGTGATGGCGCGCTCTACCTGGCTTCGTAGAACGTCGATCGGCTGGGTTTCGGTACTCGTAGCAAGTGAAGGCCCGAGCGCACACAAAGTCAGCATGGCTGTAGCCAGCCGGACGACGTTCAGGCGCATCGGATCGGTGGTGGCCCGGCGAATGCGCGGCGCCGGTGTGCAGGGTCAGGCTGAGTGCGATTCACTTCTGGGGCTTTTAAGATCGTTTTGGAATGACGATACAGGGAAACGAAGATCTAAGTGTAAAAGGCCGGTCATCGCTCCGTTATTATCCACGGGTATCCGGGGCATCATTGCGTTAACTGCGACAGCTCTCCCTATGCCTGCAGCGAATAAAAAAGATGTTTTTTTCATTGCGTCCTGCCCACGGGACGCTTGGGTGGTGCATTGAACCGCGCTAACCCACCGTGGACAGGCGCAGTGTATCGCGCCCTGGTCGAAGCGCGGGTGCGTCAGGTCAGTTATGTACCCGACGCAGGGCATAGTGCGCTGATAAACCAGGTGCGGGAAGATAGTTCGATTCACGCCGTGGCGCTCACCAGCGAGGAAGAGGGCATCGGCCTCAGTGCCGGGGCATGGCTTGGCGGTCAGCGGTCAGCGCTGCTGATGCAGTCCAGCGGGGTTGGCAATTGCGTCAACGCGATCGCTTCGCTCGCCCAGGCGTGCGGTTTCCCTCTGTTGATGCTGATTACCATGCGTGGCGAATGGGGCGAAGCCAACCCCTGGCAGGTTCCGATGGGACGCCTGGTCCCGGGAATGCTGCACGATATGGGGATCAGTCTGATACGCCTGGACGACGGCGAAGCCGCGTTTGCGACGGTGGCAGCAGCCGCAGACCACGCGTTTCTGGGGCAAGTCCGTGTAGCGGTCCTCATCAGTCAGCGCCTGATTGGCGCCAAAGTCTTTAAATGAACGGACACCCGACACTCGACCGCCGTACCGTGGTTGCCGAGCTGCTGCGAGAGCGCGGCGAGCTGCTGGTTGTGAGCGGTCTTGGCGGCACAACCTGGGATCTGGCTGCGGCCGGCGATACGCCGCTGAATTTCTACCTCTGGGGAGGGATGGGGCTTGCTGTCTCGACGGGACTTGGTCTGGCGCTTGCCAGGCCTGATCGGCAGGTCCTGGTGCTCACGGGCGACGGCGAAATGCTGATGGGGCTCGGCTCTCTTGCCGTTGTCGGGGACCAGCAGCCCGAGAATCTCGCGATCGCCGTGATTGACAACCAGCGCTACGGCGAAACCGGTGGTCAGCTATCACATACCGCCGGGCGCACTGACCTGGCCGCCGTTGCCGCTGGTGTCGGCATTCCGTACTGCTCTGAGGTGTCGGATCTGCCCGCGCTGCACGCCTTTGTAGGGCAGATGCACAGAGGCGAAGGTCCCGCCTTCGCTGCGATCAAGGTGCGCCCGGAACCCGCGCCGATGGAGGCGCCGCTGCGCGAAGGAGCCGTGCTGCAAGGGCGTTTCCGTGGCGCGCTGGATGCGTTGTCGTGATTTTTAAGCGAGCCTGCTCTGACCTCCGCAGCGCGTGCCGCCAGAGCGGGATCTCAAAGATTGAGGTTATAATTTCTGCTTAGTGATCGCACGCTTGCAGCCCAGTTCGGATGTCCGATGTGATGAGTGGCAAGGTGCCAAAAGGCAGGAGAGCTCGATGAACGCAGGCGCGGAAGGAGCGAGCAACGACCCGCTGCTGGAAGCCCTGGTTTATGTCGCCAGGTCACACGGGAGACAGGTCTCCCGGGCGGGCCTGATCGCTGGTCTGCCGCTGGTGGAAACTGCTCTCAGCCCTGCTCTTCTGGCCAGAGCAGCCGTGCGGGCGGGGCTGAAAGTCTCCCTGGTCGATAAGCCGCTCAGCGAATTCAGTCGGGACGACCTGCCGGCGATACTGTTCCTGAATGAGCGTACCGCCTGCGTTCTGCTCGACAGCGACGGGAAGCAGGCACGTGTTGCTCACGCCGGGAAGGCGCCCCGGAAAGTGGCGGTGGAAAAGCTCGCGCGCGAGTACAGCGGTTCGGCCGCTATGCTTGAGCCGGAATTCGAATTTGACGCGCGCGCGCCGGCGCTTCGCGATGGCGCTGAGCGCCATTGGTTTTGGGGCGCAATGCGGGAAAACCTGCCGCTGTATCGCGATGTCATCGTCGCGGCGGCCCTGGTCAATCTGTTCGCGATAGCCCTGCCGCTGTTCGTCATGAATGTCTATGACCGCGTGGTGCCGAACAACGCGTTGGACACGCTCTGGGTCCTCTCCACCGGCCTCGGCATTGTTCTGGTGGCCGATTTTCTGCTGCGTTCGTTGCGCGGTTATTTCCTCGACCTCGCAAGCAAGCGCGTGGACATCAAGGTCTCCTCCCAGATCATGGAGCATGTGCTGGGGATGCGCCTCGAATCCCGCCCGGCCTCGGCGGGCTCTTTCGCGGCTAACCTGCGCTCGTTTGAAGCTGTGCGGGACTTCATTACCTCGGCCGCCATCACGGCCTTTATTGACCTGCCCTTCGTCGTTCTGTTCCTGATCGTGATTGCCTGGATCGCGAAACTCATGGTCGCGCCCGTGGTCGTGGCTATGGTGCTGGTGCTGTTGGTCAACCTGATCACCGCGGCGCGTATCCATGCCGAGGCCGAGACGACGCAGCGTGCTGGCGCAATGCGTAACGCGACGTTGATTGAGAGCCTGATCGGCCTGGAAACGGTGAAGACCTTGAGCGCCGAAGGCGTGATGCAGCATCGTTGGGAAAGCAGCGCTGAACATCTGGCCAGAACGGCCACCCGTCAACGGCTGTTGTCAACGTCGACGGTGAATTTTGCCCAGCTGTGCTTCCAGCTGACCTACGTGTCAGTGGTGATCGTTGGCGTCTACCTTATCGCTGAGCGCGAGCTTTCCCTGGGCGGGTTGATTGCCTGTTCGATGCTGACGGGCCGTGCAATGGCTCCGCTGGGGCAGATCGCGGGCTTGATGACCCAGTACCAGACAGCCCGCACAGCTCTGAGCGGACTTGAGGACACCATGCGCAGCCCGATCGAACGACCGGCCGGTGGCCATTTCCTCAGCCGGCAGACGTTCGATGGGAATATCGAGTTTCGCGACGTCAGTTTCTGTTACCCGGGAACTGACTTGAGTGCGCTGAAAGGCGTCAGTTTCCGCATTGCGGCGGGCGAGAAGGTGGCGGTCCTGGGGCGCAGCGGTTCGGGCAAGAGCACCCTGCTGCGTCTCATGCTGGGCCTTTACCAGCCAAGCAGCGGGGCGGTGCTGATTGACGGGATCGATCTGCGCCAGCTCGACCCCGGCGAGCTGCGTCGCAATGTCGGGTATGTGCCCCAGGACGTGATGCTTTTCTACGGCTCGCTCAGGGATAACCTGGTCCTGGGTGCTCCGCACGTCGAAGACGAGGACATTGTCCGGGCACTGGAGGTCGCCAGCCTGGCTGAGTTCGTCAATGCGCATCCCAGTGGCATAGATGCTGCCGTCGGTGAACGTGGTGCAGCGCTTTCGGGAGGCCAGCGGCAGGGCGTCGCGCTCGCGCGGGCTGTGATCCAGGCGCCACCGATTCTGCTGTTCGACGAGCCAACCGGTTCGATGGACCACTCGACCGAGGAAGCGGTTAAGAAGCAGCTGCGCACGTTTCTGGATAAACGCACCATGCTGGTGATTACGCACCGCACCGCGCTGATGGACCTGGTGGACCGCATTATCGTGATTGACCAGGGCCGGGTCGTGGCCGATGGTCCGAAGCAACAGGTCGTGGAAGCGCTGCGTCAGGGCCGGGTGGGCAAGGGCGTCTGAGGCATATGCCGGATACAACGAAAACAGTGACGGAGGCCCTGCTGCATGGCTGGCGTTGACGACTCAGCTGCGTGGCAGGGAGAGGTCCAGGCTGCCCGTAAAGCGCAGGAGCCGCTGCGCGCACGGTTCCTTTTGTATGTGACTGCGCTGGTGCTGGGGTTGCTCGTTTTCTGGGCCTCCCGCGCTGAACTCGACGTGGTCACGCGCGGGACGGCGACCGTTGTTCCCTCGCGACAGGTTCAGGTGGTGCAGTCCCTGGACGGCGGCATCGTTTCCGAGATCCTCGTGCGTGAGGGACAGGTCGTCGAGCCTGGCGAGTTGCTGGTCCGTATTGATGCAACCCGTGTGATCTCGACGCTGCGGGAGCAGCGGGCGCAATACCTTGCGCTGCTGGCCAAAACGGCCCGCCTTGCCGCCATCGCCGAGGGGAAGCCCTTCGTGATTCCGCCGGAGGTGGTGGACGAAGCGCCCGATACCGCGGCTGCTGAAACGCGCCTTCACGCGAGCAGTACCCGCGAGCTTGATAGCGCCATCGGTGTGTACGACCAGCAGCTGGCGCAGCGCCGTCAGGAGCTAAATGAGGCGGTTGCCTTTAAAGAGCAGTCGGAGCGCAATTTCGAGCTTGCCGCGCAGGAACTCGCGCAGACCGAACCGCTGGTTGCCAGTGGTGCGGTGTCGCAGGTGGAAATCCTGCGCTTGAAGCGGGATGTCTCGAAACTGCGTGGTGATACCGAGCAATCCACGGCTCAGGTCACCCGGGCCCGGGCTGCAATTGCGGAGGCCCGTCGTAAGCGCGAGCAGGTCGAACTGGACTTCCGCAACGATACGCGCAAAGAGCTGGCCGAGGCCAACGCGGAGCTGAGCAGTCTGTTCGAGGGCAGCGTCGGACTTCAGGACAAGGTGAAACAGACTGAGGTCCGTTCGCCCGTGCGCGGCACGATTAAACGGCTTTTGATCAACACCCAGGGTGGTGTGGTGCTGCCAGGTCGAGAAATAATCGAAATTGTGCCCTTGGATGACACCTTGCTCTTAGAGGCCCGAATCACGCCGAGAGATATCGGATTTCTGCGCCCAGGACAGGAAGCTACGGTCAAGTTCTCAGCCTACGATTTCCTGGTATTCGGCGGCCTGGATGCGGTGGTGGAAAGTATCGGCGCAGACACGATCACCGATGAGGAGGGCAATCCGTTCTACCTCGTGCGGGTACGCACGCATGAATCAAGTCTTGGCGACAACCTTCCGATCATTCCGGGCATGCTGGCCGAGGTCGATATTCTGACGGGTCGCAAGACGGTGCTCGACTATCTGTTGAAGCCCGTCCTCCGAGCGCGGCAGCGTGCAATGTCTGAACGATGACTATGGTGAGTAAAAGAATTCGACTCGCCGCGGCGGTAAGCCGCTGGTGACCGGAGAAAAATACTGGTCTAGAAAACTTACCCGTGGGTACGCGTCAGCGACAGCTTTTAAGTATGGTGAGCGCCGATGGGGTCCTGTTCGTTGGTACAGTATTCGGGCGCGCGCCGTACATCTACATTTTTAAATAATTCGCTGCGGGACCAGCGTCCCGAACAGCGTGTCCGAGGGGACCTGAGGAACATTCATTCATGACGGCTTTCTTAGTCACTCAGGATCCAGAGGTTGCGACGAACTGGCAGGAAGCGTTCGGGCATGGAGAGACAGTCGCTCACCTGAAAAATTCCCCGGGCAGTCCCCAAAATTCTCTCGTCTGGCTACATGTCTCACGCGACATTCCCGGCTCGCTACAACAGCTCGCTGCTGTTATCCGCGTTGCACCTGGGGCGACCGTGGTAGCTCTGGCTGACGCGCCTGCGGATGAACAGGCGTTGACTTTGATGGAGCGCGGCGTATCGGGATATTGTCACTCCCGTGCTGCTCCGGAAATGCTGCAGCGAGTCGCAGCGGTGGTTGAGAACCGAGGGCTTTGGGTGGGGGAAAGCCTGCTCAAGCGTTTGATTCGCGGCGCAGCTGCGCTACCTGCTCCGGGTAAGAGCAACGTTGCTGAAGTGGCTGAACTGACGGCTAGAGAGCTCGAAGTAACACAGGCCGTGCTGCGCGGGCTGAACAATAAAGAAATTGCGCGGGAAATGGACATCACTGAACGGACGGTCAAGGCGCACTTAAGCGCCATCTTTGCAAAGCTGGATGTTCGCGATCGCCTGCACTTGGCGGTGCGTTTTAAGGGAAATGAATTGGCTTGAGTATCTGTTTGATCTGATGCCGTCATCGCGGTTAAACCAAAGGGCGTGCCCCAATAGAGCGCTAAAGCTGAGGTCGTTTATCTGTCCTGACGGCCCCCCTCGATGATATTTCATTCGCTCAGGACCATCCTTTTTCATCCAGGTAAAACAGCGGGTACCTCCTTTGAGCGTTGGCTCGAACCTGAGCGGCAGCGGGACCCGTACATCGCAGACCGCGCAACTCTGTTTGGATGGGATCCGGAGTTCGGTGTCTTCCTACAGCACGCGACCTGTCAACTGACCCGACGCCTGGTCGGCGAAGAAAGGTTCGACGCATTTTTTAAATTTGTGATTGTCAGGGATCCCTTCGCGCGGCTCGCAAGCGTCTACGGCTACAACCGCGCGCAGCTTCATCAAGAGGGATGTTCCACTTTTCGGGATTTCGTGCTCAGCCTGGAAACGCGTCTTGAGAATCCAGCTGTCGAAAACGGTTTGCATGTCTGTCCCCAGGTTGCGTATGCCTATACCGATGGGCGAATGGCACTCGACTATGTAGGACGGTTTGAGGACTTACCTGCTGCGGCGGAACGTATTCGTCAGCAGCTTGGTTTGGCAGACCCGCTCCCGCATCTGAATCAATCGGCAGGTTCGGTTGCGATGGCCAGGGCCCAGCCTTACCAGTACGACCCTGAGATGGTCGCCGTTATACAGACTGTATACGCGGCTGACTTCGAGGCGTTCGGATACCCGACCACGCCGGAGGCCGATCTGCTTCCGCGGAGCGCGCTAAAAACTGTCGACGCAAGAGCCTCAAATGAGATGGAGGCCAGGATATTTGTCCAGATCCCTTCGTATCGCGATCGTGAGTGCCAATTCACCATAAAAGATTTATTCGAAAAGGCGACCCAACCTGAGCGGGTGGCTGTAGGGGTCTGCTGGCAATTCGATCCTGATGCGGATCAGGCCTGTTTTCAGGTTCCTGTGCAGCGACCGAATCAGGTTCGAACCTTGAAGTTCCACTATCGCGAAGCGCAAGGGCTCGGGTGGGCTCGTCAGCAGGCGCAGAAACTATTTCGGGGCGAAGAGTACACGCTGCAGATTGATGCGCATATGCGATTTGAGCGAGGTTGGGATGAATCGCTCATCAGGATGCTCAAGCAGTGTGCGGGAGAAAAAAACATCCTGTCGCATTACCCGCCAAGTTTTGTCCCGCCAGACCGATACCAGCTTGAGAGCATTCCTTACATGTATCCCGGACGGATAAACGACGCGGGGATCCCGATGGAGAAGTCGTTCACTTTTAACACTGCTATAGCGCCACCTGCGCCGATTCCTAACTACTTCGTCGCGGGAGGAATGATCTTCGCCCCTAGTCAGCTTTTTTCTGAGGTTCCTCCAGACCCGCATGTCTATTTCTGGGGAGAGCAGATCAGCACTGCGTTGCGCGCTTGGACTCGCGGATGGGATATCTATTCCCCGAATCAGAACACCATGTATCACATCTACCACGAGTCGACGGATCGACCGTTGAACTGGAACGACAACCCGGAGTGGGTAGCAAGAACCAGGACAACCGCAGCCAGAATGCAGTATCTGTTGGGAATTTCGGATTCATTGCCGCTTGAATTTGCTCAGGACAGGCACCTCTTGGAGTTGGGATCGGCACGGAGCCTTACTGAGTACCAAACTGCTGCAGGCATAAATTTCAGGGAGCGGCGAGTCGCGTCTTCGATGATGCCTGGTGTTATTGCGCGTTTGCGGCGCTCTGGCGTCGAAGTGTCAAGCGAGACCGCGGAATGGTACGAGTCACTGATGCTGATCGATGACATCAACTATCAGGCAGACATTTCATGGATTGAATTGGCGTGCCGCAAATTTTGCGAAAGCGCACAGGTAGCGCAGCATCGCTACGCCGTATGTCTTCATGCCGCGAGGCGATACCTGGACGCCCACGAACAGCCGAAAGCGCTGGAATTTGCTGTCGATGCTCTGAAAATATCTCCGTTCCAGAGCAACGCCCCCTCGATGATTGCGAGGATCTTCCTCCGCCAAGCGAAATATTTGCCTGCTTTGGCGTACGCAGAGCTGGCTGAGAACCTGATTGACTCAAGTGAATTTCGTCCCGTCGTATTTAAGGAGCCTCATCCGCTGACGATTCAGGCGCTCGCGTGGTGCAAGTACCAAAAGCCAGATCGAGCTGTGGAGGTAGCTCGCCGCGCAAAACAACATGAGACAAATTTTGCAGCTGAGCTTGACACCATTCTGGGGTCTCCGGCGGACCCCATTGCGAAAGAGCACTGGCTTTTTCCTGACAAGAAAGCGAATTTCGCCCTCTATCGTGCGAAGAATGAAATTGCATCGGAGTGGATCAACTGGGTGGAGACAAATCTCAAAGGCGGAGCAAGCAAACGCGCTCTGGAAATCACATTGCTTGATATCGGGTTCGCTCCGGCACTGGTGCAGGGACTTCTAGGTAAACAGTCGTAAGCCGACTCTCAGAAGAATTGGGGATGCCCGATCAGACGAAGGGCCCTATCTGCAAGGCCTTTTGGACGAGTGTGTCCGCCCACGGATGAATTGCCCTTCAGTACAGTATCCGACTGTACTAACTTTTCCTAAGCTCCTCGCAAATTCAGCCACTATGCGTCTGGTTAGGCGCGAGGAAGAGCATCATGGCAAACGGAGACATTATCTCAACCGCTGTTCGGGTAGAGGGCGAGGTTTTCGCGCGCGACGAGGAGGGGAACCTCAGAGGACCATTAGCCGCGCCCGCGGAACTGCTCGA
The DNA here is from genome assembly GCA_038116745.1 of Gammaproteobacteria bacterium. GTDB lineage: Bacteria > Pseudomonadota > Gammaproteobacteria > JAYODW01. The sequence continues at coordinate 30,027 of JAYODW010000021.1, read as the reverse complement.
AGGCGAAACGCTGGTCACTGAATTCGGAGCCTCTGTCGAGATCCTCTTGCCGGACGGCCGTCTTATGGTGATCGGCGCCGAACGAGAGGTGTTGCTTACGCCTGAGCTCAGCCGGGCTTCGGCTCCGGCCACTGCAGACGCTGCAATCGCCGAAGGTGATATCGCCGATGTATTGACGGCTCTGGCCGAGGGGCGGGATCTCGACGAGGAACTGGATGCCGCCGCAGCTGGAATCGGTGGTGGAAGCACAGAGGCCCACCAGTTCGTCCGTGTGATACGGGGTGCGGAAGAAGTCACGGGAGCGAGTTTCCTGTTCGCAGGCACGGCCCGTGGCGTTGGGGAAGTGCTGCTTGGCGAAGCTCAGGAGGTGGAACAGGCGGCTGCAGGAGCAGAAACCCTCACAGAACCGAGCGCGGGAACGGATACGGGGACGGACCCCGAACCTACTCCGATAGTGCCACCACAACCGATGGTCGTGACGGTGCAGATCCCCGAGTCCGCCCTCCCTAATGGGAGTAATCCTGGGAATGACGGAGCTGTTGAGGAGGGTGTGCTGGATTTACCTCCGGGCTGGACGGTCGTTCCTGGTAGCGGCAGGACGGACAACGGTTCATGGGAGATTTTTGAGGATGGTACCTACAAGATCACGTTAGATACGCCCACGACCGATGTGCCTGGTCAGGAGGAATCAGAGAGTTTTTTCTTTGAGATCGTCAACGAAAGTGGAGAAACCATCCAAAACCGTTTTGACATCGTTGTTGAAGATGACCAGCCAGTCGCCCGGGATGACGATGCTACGGTGACTGAGGGCGGCGAGACGTCAGGGAATTTGTTGGACAACGATTCCGCAGGGGCGGACGGTCCCGCAGTCGTGTCAGCTGTTGAGGATGGGCAGTTCGATTCAGCGCTGGATGCCTGGGTCGTGATTTCTCCTCGGGGCACACTCACCGTGCGTGCTGATGGAACCTATGACTTCAAGTCCAACCCGAACTCCGTGTCCGACAATACACCGCTGACGTTCTCCTACACCATTAAGGACGCTGATGGTGATGAGAGCACTGCCGCCCTGGTCATAGACGTCGCAGACGTCACAGGTGTGCCTGAAGATACAGCAGGGACTGTTTTCGAGGCGGGCTTGTCGGCTGGTACCGATGCCAATTCGGACAGCGAGAAAATCTTGAACGGTCAGCTGAACCTGCAGGACGGCTGGTCGATCGACGAGGCGCAGAGCGGGAAGACTTCCTGGGGTAATTGGTCAGTCAGCCCTGAGGGCACGTTCAGCTATACCCTAACTCGGGCGACGACTGATCCCGAAGCTGATAGTTTCAGCTACACCGCGATGGATGCGAACGGCAACGTGGTGACGAACACCGTAAGCGTTACGATTCGTGACGACGAGCCGATTGCGATCGACGACAGGGATTCGGTGACGGAAGGTGGCGAGACCACTGGCAATGTCCTCGTCAACGATAAAAGTGGGGCGGACGTCCCTGTTTCTGTGGCCGGTGCCGTAGTTGGTATTGTCGCAGGCAATGTTGGAGCCGCGGCGGGCGGTGTTGGCACGGAGATTGTTGGTGCCTATGGCACTCTGATTCTCCAGGCTGACGGACGATATTCCTATCAATCGCATGCTGGTGCTGCAGAGCCCGGGGCGCAGGACACATTCAGTTACACCATCCGGGACGCCGATGGCGACGAAAGCACAGCGCTACTGGTGATTGACGTCGCTGACGTTACCGCGGCTCCGACGACTGCGGCCCCGACGACTGCTGCGCCAACCACGGCGGCTCCGACGACAGCGGCTCCGACGACAGCGGCTCCGACGACAGCGGCTCCGACGACTGCGGCGCCGACGACAGCGGCTCCGACGACTGCGGCCCCGACGACTGCGGCCCCGACGACTGCGGCCCCGACGACTGC
>JAYODW010000021.1:0-28007 GCA_038116745.1 Gammaproteobacteria bacterium | reverse complement strand
GCGGCCCCGACGACTGCGGCCCCGACGACTGCGGCCCCGACGACTGCGGCCCCGAACAACGACCCGGAGCTCGAAGTGGCGGCTGTCAGTCAGGTGGTTTACGAATCCGGTCTGACGAACGGAACAGAGGCTGGTGTGGCGGCGACCGCAGTGTCTGGAACGCTGAGGGTTGCTGATGACGATGGTTTGGAAACCATCACGCAGATCACAATTGGGGACCAGGAAATCCCCATCACAGCTGGTGACCTAGCAGCACTGATTGGAACCACGGTCGAGACGGATTACGGCTCGCTCACGATCACGAGCTATACCTCTCCGGAGTTATCTGGCGTCACCTCCGGTGAGTTCGGCTTTGTCTACACACTTGGTTTGACGGTCGATAACGACTCTCAAGATGGTGCAACTGACGGGGGTTACGTTGAATCTATCGGCTTCGCGGTGAGCGATGGAGAATCCAGCGCGAGTGCGAGTATCGACATTACGATTGTTGATGACGCGCCGACTGTCAGCGTGTCCACCTCACCTGCAGAAGCAGTGGTCGGAGAAGACTCGATCGGGCAAGGGCAGGGCGGCGACCTGTTGAATATTGACGCTTTAGTAAACATCGGCGCTGACCAGGAGACTTCTAACATTGAGTTCAGCATTGCGCTTGCCGTGGAAGGAGTCGATTCAGGGCTCAGATCAATCAATGGCGAGCCTGTGCTGTTGTATTCGACTGGCACGGACGGCGTCGAGGGTCGCACTGCCGGCGGCCAGGTTGTGTTTGCGATGACGCTCAATGCCGATACCGGCGGCCTTAACGTGGTCCTGCTGGAAGCGCTGGATCATCCAACGGATGAATCTGTGCTGCATTTCAGCGCTGGGTTGTTGCTCGCGTCGGCGTCCGTGACCGATGCTGATGGCGATACAACAAGCAGCAGTGTGGACCTCTCAGTAGCGGTAGGCTTCGGGGATTCGGTTCCGGTCCTGCTCTCTGTAAGCGGCGTGTCGATTGACAACGAAATACCTACGTCAGTCACAGGGCAAGTGGTGGTTGACGCTCCCGATGAGCCGGTCGCGTTCAGTCTTGCTGCGAGTTTGGATCTTGCGCCCGACCACTTAACCTACACACTTGACGCAGATGGGCTACTGATTGCCACAGACGGGTGTGGAGAGACGGTGTTCACCTTGTCCGTTAATGCAAACGGCGAGTACACATTCACGCTGCTCAAGACGGCCCCCGAAAGTGAAGCCCTGTCGCCGGTTCTCAACGGAGATAACGTTCTGGCTGCGGGCTCGCCCCAGATTTCTCAGGCTGTGCCGCTCTTTGATGCAGCGGGGCTGGAAGTAACCAGCGTTGTCTTCTCGGCCAATGGAGCGCTGCAGCCCAGCAACGACGGCCTCGGCGTGGATAGCAACCTCATCACCGGAGCAAAAGGGCAGAGCGACGCGGACGTGCTCAGCATGACTTTTGCTGACATGGTGAACGACGCAACGCTCCAGATCGGGAATCTTAAGGCTACTGACGAGCTGACTTGGAGAGTCTTTCTTGGCAATGATTTGGTTGATGCCGGAAGTATCCAAGAAAACTTCATGGATGGCGGGATGCTCGTGGAGATCTCAAATGACGAAGCGGCAGAGTACGTCATAGATCTCTCGCAAAACGGGCTGGATCCAAACCTGATGTTCGACAGGCTCGAACTGTCGGCCGGTGACGGTGATTCATATAAGTTCATTGGATTCACGGTGGAGAAGCCGACGACGGTAGAAGACTCTGATCTGCAATTCGCCGTCACAGCGGTGGATGCTGATGGTGACGAATCGGAGCCGGCGTTAATCAATGTCAGAGTCGACGGCTCTGGCGAAACCATGGAACTTGTAACTGATGGTCAGCCTATAACCCTGCTGGTCGACACAGTAGACGACATGGCAGGAGACACGGTGCTTTCCGGGGGCACGGGAGTTGATGTTTTCGCCTGGCATCTTAGTGAGCCGGGCGCGCGGGACAGCGTGATCGACTTCGATACTGCTGGCTTGTTGGAGGGCGGAGATGCGCTTGACCTGTCTGAGTTGCTGACTGATGCAGACAAAACAGACCTCACTAGCTATCTCTCATTCGAAGACGGCGGTGACGGCAGCACCCTTGTCAAGGTCAGTGTCGCGGGAGAGTTTACCGGTGACGCGGAAGCGGATGCCTCGGTGCCTCAGCAGACAATTGAACTGCAGGGAGTTTCAATCAATGACCTCGGCGACTCGAGCGGTCAGGCGGCTCTGATCAATGACCTGATTCAGAGCGGGAAGCTCATCATCGAGTGATGCCTATCTGGTTACCCGCGACCGTCCGATAGTACGATCGGGCGGTCGCAGGTATCAGTGAGTTAGAGTAATGCCCTATGTTCAGCGAGATGAAAGTGGTCGGGTGGTTGCGCTAAGCGCAGAGGCCACGGTTGGATTCGAAGAAGTAGCAACCGAGTCTCCCGATCTAATTGAGTTTCTTGAGAGGAGCGGGGTGGCGCAGGGCGCGTTTCATGCCTCGGATGCTGGTGTTATCCGGGTTCTTGACGACCTCATCAACCTGCTGGTGGACGGTAACGTCATACGCTTTACAGACCTCCCGGAGGAGGCACAGGGCAAGCTGCTTGAGCGCCGCAGTATGCGTGAATCATCGCGGCATTGGGCTTTTCTGGAGGATTCTACCGGCCTCATTTAGTTCCCGCGAGGTCGACGCTGAGTGATCCCCCCCCCGCACTATCGGCGAAAGATTGCCCAGGTTGTTTTGATCCGGCTCCGCTCGGGCAGCAGGCATATATTCTGCGGCCCCGAATCTCCAAGCGTTCGCCACGCATTGCCCTGCAATTGCTGGAGCGGTTCAGCATGAGGCTCGGCCCTCGTGTCTGAGACAGGCAATCGTCGCTGACGGTTCAGCGCTGTTACATCAATCGACGGTGTCAGTCCCGCACCTGAATAGCCGGACCCGTGGCGCCGTCAAAGCCAAGATCGAGTAGAGCAGTCAGCTCCTGCTCCTCGCGAACGCCTTCTCCGAGTGTCAGCAGCCCGATCGAATGGGTAATGATCGCCAGGCCCCTGAGCAGGACCTGATTCGCCGGCGTGGTATGCAGTTCACGCACAAACGTCGCGTCGACCTTGATGTAGTCCAGACCCAGGTCGTGAAGTTCGCCGATGTGGGATACCTGATGACCAACGTGTTCGATCCCGAGTCGGCAGCCGGTCGGTTTGAGCAGCGCACAAAGCGCGCGGAAGTTCTCCAGGTTGTGAAAGACGCCGTGTTCAGGAACCTCGAACCAGAGTTTTGCTGCAACCTCGGGGGCGCTCTTCAGCAGGGCGCCCACCTGCTGCGCCCAGGCTGCATCGCGCAGGGACTGCGTTGAGACATTGATACACCGCGGCAACTGATCCGCAGCAACGGCCTGCATGGCGAGCTTCACAACCGCGGTGTCCAGTTTCGCTCCGTAGTTCAGGCGCGCGACCCAGGGCAGAAAAACGCCTGCTGCGACCCATTCATCGCCGTCGTCAAACTGCATCCTGACGACACATTCCTCGTGCAGTCTGGCGCCCTTGCGGTCGCATACCGGAAAGCTGACCAGCTTCACTTCCCCGCGCTCGAGCGCAGTATCGAGTCGCTCCTGCCAGACCCGGAGATCTTGCCCGGCGCCTGCAGTTGGCGGAGAAGTTGATGCCGCGCCAGTCACGGCAAACTGAATGCCTCTGCCCCCTGCTTCGACGGCCGCACTCAAGGCTGCGTCGATGCGGGACAGAATGCTGCCCGGACTTTCCGCAGGTGCGAAACCGGTTGCCGCCACCGGCAGCCTCACCTCGGTCGCCATACCCATTTCCGCGGCGATCGAATTCATGCTTTCCTGCACCCGGTGCGCGGGTGTCTCCAGGTCCAGCTCGTCCTGTACCAGCACCGCGAAATCGGAGCCGTTCAAGCGCCCGAGTAGCCAGCTGTTCGCGCCCGAGACGCGCGCGGTGATGTCGTCGGCAAATTGTTTGAGCAGCGCATCGACGCTCTTCCAGCCGTGAGCCTGGTTCAGCTCGGCGAGTCCCAGCAGGCGTCCGATGATCAGCACACCCATTGTGCTGTTGTCGTCCTCGAGAATGGTGCGCAGGCGAGCCATGAAATGATCGCGGTTATAGGCCCCGGTGACGCTGTCGAAATGTGCCTCTTGCTGGAGCTGCTGCAGCCGGCGCGACTCATCCTCAAGCAGCTGTTTAACGCGCGTGGACAGGGCGTTCATAGACCGCACCACGGTCTGAAATTCGAGAGTACTGGGCTCTTTGGTGGTGATGAAACGACGGTCGCTGATCGCTTCGGCCTGGGTCACGACAGCACCCAGGGGGCGTAGTATGAAACGTAGCAGCATGGTGCCTGTAATCCCCGCGAGCAGGGCTGCTCCAAGAAACCAGCTCAACAGCTGCATGGTGCTGCGCCACATGGCGCGATAGGCGAATCGGCTGTGACTCGCGATCTCGAGCGTGCCGTACTGACTCCAGCCGTCCTGCACCTGTGCTATTCCAGGGCTGACGGAAAACGTGACGGCGCGCTGAAACCAGGCCGGCACCTGCGCGGCGCCGGCGGTGTTGACCCGCTCGATCAGCAGCTGACCCTCCGGATCGGTAATGCGGATGTACTCGTAGTTGCCGAGGTCGAACTGGGAGGTGACGAGCAGCTCGATGGTTACGGGATCTTTCGGCATCTGGCCGAGTACCGAGGCCAAAGAGTTTGCATTGTCCTGGTTTTTCAGGAGCAGCTGTTCCTGCATGTAAGTACGTGTGGTGAGGATGCTCACGGTGAAGCTGCCGCCGAAAGCCAGGAGCATCAGCAGCGCAATGGCGAGCCAGAGTTGCTTAATCAGAGACATCGGTCGGGGTCCTCCGCAAACTTACGGGTATGAAGAGCGCCGCACTTGAGGCGAGTTTCATCGTTCAATCCAGGCCTTCTTTCTGCATGCGACTTAATAAATCCCGCCAGCGGGACAGGCGGGAAGTGGGATCTTTGACGGCCGGCGTACTTGTCCCGGCCACCCACAAGCCTTGGCTGTTGAAGCCGAACACCGGGCTCAGATCCGGTCGTTTTGATGCAGGCCTGAGTTCGGGCACAAGGTTGTCCAGGACCAGTGGTTCACTGTTCGGAACCGGGTAATAAGCGAGCACCATGTGTGCCTGACTGGAGCCGCTGCCCGGCAGGCCCAATGACGCACGAACGTAGGTAATCCGCAGGCGCTCAATAGGCACGCCTAGCATACCCAGCGAAATGTACTTGCCGATGCTGTAGTCCTCGCAATCGCCCTGCCCGCGCCCGAGAGTCTCCAGAGGGGTGGCCCAGTAGTCTTTCTCGCCCCAGGTGAGCTGGTCCTCCTGGTAGAAAACGCTCTGATTGAAAAAGTTATTGACAGCTTCCAGTTTTTCTTTCTCGTCCAACGCTGCGCTGGCGTTAATCATCTGGCGCCAGCGGGAGACGTTTTCTGCCCCGAGGCTGCCGTAGCGTTCCCCCGCCAGCTTGACTGCCAGATCGAGGTCAGGTTTGGCCAGCGTTACAGACACCAGCGCGCTGAGAAGAAACAGCCAGATTTTGTAACGGCGTGTAACGACCATTTTCAAATTACAATAAGCCCCTCAGCGGCCCCTTAATCTGCTTCGCTTTCAACGGTCATCCAGCCTCAAAGAAAACAATAGCGCTATCAATCATTAGGTTATAGACTACATCTCAAGCGATTCCCGCAATTTGGATGCAAGAGTTAGCACCGCACAGAATGCATGTCAGTTACTATACGTTCGTCACTAGTCCCGCGGGCTTTTCACGGTCGCCTGTTCGACTTTTGCGACTGTGCAACCGAATTTTGTTGAGTAGCTTACTCCTATGCTGTGGCGCACATGCGGGAGAGATCAGCGACCTGCAGGGCGCTGTCAGGAATACCATTCTTTCCAACCCCGAGATTCAGGCAGCCTACCGCGAATTCCTCGCCGCCGAGCAGCAGGTACTGGTGGCAAAAGGTGGCTATCTCCCGCGAATTGATCTTGAGGCGGGGGCGGGTGTCGAGCGGATAAACGATCCAAGATTTTCGGCTGCTGAGTTCGACCGTGAGCGGGCATCGATTGCGCTTGAGCAGATGCTCTTTGACGGGTATTTCACTCGCAACGAGGTGCGCCGTCTCAATCACGCAGCGCGCACGCGCCTCTATGAGGTGCAGAACATCGCTCAGGAGACTGCGCGGGAAGTCGTCCGTGCTTTCTTCGATGTGCTGCGAAATCGGGACTTTGTCGCGCTGTCGGAAGAAAACTACGCCACCCATCGTGTGATCTTTGACCAGATCGAGCAGAGGGTTAACGCGGGTGTTGGCCGTCGCGTCGATCTGGATCAGGCTGCCGGTCGATTGGCTTTGTCGGAGTCCAATCTTCTGACTGACGTCACGAATCTCCACGACGTTTCTCGACGCTACCAGCGGATTGTGGGCGAGACGCCTGCGAGCGAACTTGCGGAGCCGGAGTTCAGCCGGGATGCGCTGCCGGCCAATGTGGATACAGCAGTTGGCGTGGCTTATGACGAAAACCCGTTGATGCATGCAGCGATTGCGAACTGGTGGTCGTCACGGGCCGCGCTGGATGCGGCCAAGGCGAAGTTCATGCCGCGTCTTGATCTTCGCGGAAGGCAGGACGTATGGCGCAACCGGGATGACATAACAGGTCGCTACGAGGAAGGCGCGCTCGAGCTCGTGATGAGCGTCAACGTATTCAACGGCGGAAGCGACATAGCCGACCGTCGACGGCTTGCGGAAACCAGTCTGGCGGCACTCGACGTCCGCAACAAAACCTGTCGCGACCTCAGGCAGGAAGTTTCGATCGCCTACAACGACACAAGACGTCTTGAAGAGCAGAAAACCTACCTTGACCGGCACCAGCGGGCCATCGAGAGAGCACGCGAGGCCTATCGCCGCCAGTTTGATATCGGTCAGCGGACTCTGCTGGATATTCTCGACACGGAAAACGAGTACTACGAAGCGCGGCGAGCCTATCGCGACGCAGAGCGCAACCACTCGATTGCCTACTCCCGAGTGCTCGCGGGGATGGGCACCCTGATCTCGACGCTACAGACTGCAGACAGCATGCCGGCTATGACGCCTCCCAGGGCCTATGAAGAGGAAGTTGCGGATCTCGGAGCGGCATGTCCCGAGGATGTCGTGCAGCTTCCGGTTATAGACAAGGAAGCAATCTTCGAGGCAGCAAAAGGCAAGTCCGGTTTTGTCTTTCCCGCAGCGCCCTCCGCACCGACGGAAGACGGCGCAGCCCCGGCTCAGCCCGCCAGCAAGTGGTGAGGAACACACCTCATCGTTGACTGCTGAAGCGCGCGCGCTGGCTCCATCGCAGCTCAAGAGTGCCACATCCGATGCTGCCGGGCTGAACTTGAGCAGGCTACCTTTCGTGTAGCCGCCATCCAGCATCGAGACACGGCGTCATTGCTACGCCCAGCTGTTTTTGTTCCATTTGCTCCAGCTTAACTAGCTGCAACAGGTCTTTAGACTGCACTGGTGCGGCTTCCGTTAAGCGAATTGAGTGAATTCTTGAAAGGGGCAACCTGATGAATAAACGACTGGACGGCAAACGAGTCCTGCTGACCCAGGCAGAAGCCTACATGGGTCCGATCACGGTTGAGGTGTTCGAAGAAGAGGGCGCAACAGTGATGGCCGATTGCAGTGATCTGACGCAGCCGGGAGCTTGTGAAGCGGTGGTCAGCGGCGCAGGGGAAATAGATGTACTGGTTGCAAACCTGGCCGGGCCAACCTGCTCGGGAACCCCAACGACGGCGCTCAGCGATGAGGACTGGCGCACGACGTTCGCGACCATGGTTGACCCGTTGCATCGTCTGACGCGGGCAGTGCTACCGCAAATGATCGCGCGACAGCGGGGCAAGATCGTGGTTTACGGGAGTGCGTCGGCGCTGCGTGGCATGAAAACGCTGGCCGCATACAGCGCTGCGCGGGCTGCTCAACTGGGTTACGTGCAGGCGGTTGGCGTTGAGGTGGCGCCGCATAACGTGCAGATTAATCTCATCGCGCAGAACTATGTCGAGAGCGAGGATTACTATCCGCCGGCGCTGATGGCGAAAGAGTCGTTTGTCCAATCCTTGAAGCGACAGGTTCCCGCAGGACGATTGGGAACCAAGCGAGAAGATGCTTATCTGGCGCTGTTCCTGGCCAGCGACGAAAGCGGTTTTTTTGTGGGGCAGGGGATCCCCTTCGCCGGCGGTTGGGTGCAGCGTTAAAGGACTTGTTGAACAGCCAGCATGGCCAGCGCCAATTTCTAAGAATCTATTTTTCCTGAGGGGAATCTGATGACGTACGAGTTCATCCAAGTCGAAACGCACGAACATGTGACCCGGATAACGCTCAACCGCCCGGAAGTGCTGAATGCGATCAATCAGGAAATGCACGATGAGCTGCAGCACGCTTTTGACCAGTTCCAGGCTGATGATGCGCAGTGGATCGGTGTCATCTGCGGTGCAGGGGAACGCGCGTTCTCTGCTGGGAGCGACCTCAAGTCGATCGCAAAGCGGGGACGGCCACACGACTATCCGCGCAGTGGCTACGCCGGGCTTATCGAGCGTTTCGACCTTGATAAACCGCTGATCGCTGCGGTTGATGGAGTCGCCGTAGGCGGCGGATTTGAGGTCGCGCTCGCCTGCGACATCCTGATTGCCACCCCCCGATCACGGTTCGGCTTGCCCGAACCTCTGGTCGGCGCGGTCGCGCTAGGTGGAGGAATGCATCGACTCGCCAGGCAGATCGGGCTCAAACAGGCAATGGGGCTGATCCTGACCGGGGAAATCATCGAGGCGAGCGAGGCAGTTCGGCTCGGCTTTGTGACGCAACTTGTAGAGCCTTCAGAGCTGGAGGCCAGCATTAGCGATTGGTGCCGGCGGATCCTGCGCTGCGCGCCGCTGGCGGTACGCGCCTCGAAGCAGACCGTGATGAGCGGGCTCGATGAGCCGAGTCTGGCTGCCGCGATGCAGGCACAGCAGGCTTACCCTGCGTTTGCCGCCTGGTATGCCTCCAGCGACAGACAGGAGGGTGCCCGCGCTTTCGCCGACAAACGGCCGCCTGACTGGCGCGGCGCCTGACTTGTACGCCGCAGTTCAGCGGGATGGCTGCAACAGACAAGCCTCAGGTATCGGTCCTCTCGAAGACCGCGAAAAGCTCCTGGAAGGCTTCCATCTGACCGCCGTTGGCCGAGCTGGGTACGAGGATCGGCGTTTTCACGCCGACGTCGTACCATGCCTGCACCTGCTCGCGAACGCGTCCGGCAGGTCCCGCAATCGTAGTTTCGTCCAGCCAGCGGTCGGACAGACATGCGCCGATCCTGTCTGTTTCTCCGTTGGTAATGCAGCGCTCGACCTGGTCCATTTCCTCCGCGAACCCGGCCTCCCGCCAGTAGTTCCGGTAATTCGGCAGTAGCGCGTAGCTCGACAGCGTCTTCCGGTTGACCGCTCGGGCGGTATCCACATCCTCATGCACGCAGGTCGGGATCATGTTGCCGACAAAGAACTTTGGGGACCGGGACTGCGGTAATGCGCTGAGGGAGGTATCCATATAGCTGCGCGCGGCGTTGGCGAAGACAAGGCCGTCAGCGATCTCTCCGACAAGGGCAATCATGCGCGGGCGTAAGCCCGCAAGAATAATCGGGGGCAATGCGCCCGCGCGCGGAGTCGCGCGCAGCCGCTCGACAAACGCACGAATGTCAGCCAGCGGCTTCCCAGCCTGCAGTCCCCGCGTTGCCAGCGAGGGCGCATGCGCCACACCGATCCCGAATGAAAAGCGACCCTCTGCCAGTTCATGGATAAAGCTGATCGTCTGCGCGTAGTCCTCGGCCTGACGGTAGTAGATGGGAGTCACCGTGGTGGCAAATGGGATGGAACTCGTAGTCAGAGCAAGCCCTTCGCAGAGCGCCAATCCGTCGCCAAAACTCGGGCAGTAAATTCCGCTGTACCCTCGAGCTTCAATTTCCCGCGCAAGTTCAAGCGTTCTTTTACGTCGTCCTGGGACGGCAGCCAGGCTGAGGGCAGGTTTTGCGAGCGGCATGAGTGACTCCTATTCAGATATCTGTGCAGGCGCCCGTCGGGGCGGTTACCCGCTTTTCTCCAGAGCTGACGGCATTTAACCTGCCTCTGGCGGAACGGTGCGCGAATGACCCAACGGTGATTGCAGATTATGCCGTCCACCCCGGTGGATAACGATGTAGCTACAGCAGCGTCTCAATGAGGCTGGAGGTGAAGAGAATGAAGATAGGGCTGGTTATTTTTCCGACTGACAAATCGATTCAACCGGTCGAATTAGCGCGTGAAGTGGAAGCGCGGGGCTTCGAATCACTGTGGTTTCCTGAACACAGTCACATTCCGACCAGCCGGGAGACACCCTGGGGTGGCCGCGCGAATGCGCCACCGCTACCGGAAATGTACTGGCGTTCCCATGATCAGTTTCTCGCCCTCTCAGCCTGCGCTGCGGTCACCAGAACACTGCGCCTGGGGACGGGGATCACACTGGTCGCGCAACGCGACCCGATCTGGCTTGCCAAGCAGGTGGCGACTCTGGACAACCTGTCGCACGGCCGTTTCGAGCTGGGGATCGGCTATGGCTGGTGTGTGGAGGAGATGCGTAATCACGGCCTCGATTACGGACAGCGCAGAGAGATCCTGCGGGAGAAGATCCTGGCGGCCAGAGCCCTGTGGACCGAAGAGGAGGCGGCTTTTGCTGGCGAGCATGTGCGCTTTGAGAAGAGCTGGGCATGGCCCAAACCTCACCAGCAGCCGCATCCCCCCATCGTCATGGGCGGGGCTGCCGGGCCTAGAACCGCCGCGCACATCGCGGAATTCTGTAACGGGTGGATGCCACTGGGTGGTGCTTATGACCTTGATGGGGGACTGAGCCGGATCGCTGAGGCCTGTTCGAGGCTGGGCCGTAATCCGGAGGAGATCAAGCTGAGCATGTTTTATTCACGCGGCGTTGACCAGGCGCAGCTGAAAGAAGCCGCGGACCGCGGCGCGCTGCGCGCGATCCTGCCGGTGCCTTCTGAGGGCGCTGAGGTGGTGCTGCCGCTGCTCGATGATTACGCAAAACTGATCGGTTGAAGCCTGCGAAATGTTTTTTTGTGTTACAGAAAATATTGAAAAATATATAAAGCTGTATCACGATAGCACGCAGAGCCTCTCTGCCGAGAGTGGCCCGGTGCAGGAGTAGTGATGGATACGATGGAAACAGACCACAAACTGGAGCGCTTCCAGGCGATTATTGATGCCGAGGAGAAAATCGAGCCGCGCGACTGGATGCCGGACAAGTATCGATTGAACCTGATCCGCCAGATCTCCCAGCATGCGCACTCTGAGGTGGTCGGCCAGCTGCCTGAGGGCAACTGGATAACCCGAGCGCCCAGTCTGCGCCGTAAAGCGATTCTTCTGGCGAAAGTGCAGGATGAAGCGGGTCACGGGCTCTATCTTTACAGCGCTACAGAAACGCTGGGCGTGACGCGGGAGTCTCTGCTCGACGCGCTGCTTTCCGGAGAAGCGAAGTACGCCAGTATCTTCAACTATCCGACTCTGAGCTGGGCGGATGTGGGTGCTATCGGGTGGCTCGTCGACGGTGCGGCGATTGTCAACCAGATCTCCCTGTGCAGAACCTCGTACGGGCCCTATGCACGGGCCATGGTGCGGATCTGCAAAGAAGAGAGTTTTCATCAGCGTCAGGGCTACGAAATCATGCAGGCGCTCGCCTCAGGGGCGCCTGAGCAGAAGCAGATGGCGCAGGATGCCCTTGATCGCTGGTGGTGGCCAACACTCATGATGTTCGGACCGCACGACGCAGAATCCGCGCATTCGCAGCAGTCGATGAAGTGGAAGATAAAGCGTCAGAGCAACGATGAGCTGAGGCAGAAGTTTGTTGACCAGACCGTAGAGCAGGCCCGGCACATCGGTCTTGAGATTCCCGACCCGGCGTTGCGCTGGAATGAAGCAACCGGACACTACGATTTCGGAGAGATCGACTGGGAAGAATTCCGCCGTGTGGTCGGCGGACAGGGACCCTGTAATCGTGAGCGACTACGCGCCCGTCGCGCGGCACACGAGGAGGGCGCCTGGGTGCGGGAGGCAATGCTCGCTTATGAGGCCAAGCGGCGGGCTGGGGCCAGGCCTGGGGAGGCGGCATGAGCAAGAGCCCCGCGATGCCGTTGTGGGAGGTGTTCGTCCGTAGCCGGCGCGGTCTGGACCACAAACATGTGGGCAGTCTGCATGCGTCAGACCCGGAGCAGGCGCTGCTCGCTGCCAGAGACACCTACACCCGCAGGCAGGAAGGCGTGAGTATCTGGGTGGTGCGCTCACGGGATATCCACGCGAGCCAGCAGGATGAGCATGGTGAGTTCTTCGATCCTGCCGAGGACAAGGTCTATCGACACCCCACTTTTTACGACGTGCCAGACGAGCTGAAGCTGTGAGCGAAGAACAGACGATCTACGTTCTCCGCCTGGCCGACAACGCGCTGATAGTGGGCCAACGCCTGGCGGAGTGGTGCGGTCATAGCCCTTTTCTTGAAGAGGATATCGCCATGGCTAATGTCGCGCTCGACCACATCGGACGCGCGCGCATGCTTTATACCCACGCCGGCGACCTGGAGGGCAAGGGGCGTGATGAAGATACGCTGGCATTTCTGCGTGATGAACGCGAATTCGGTAATTTCCTGATCTGCGAACTGCCCAATGGGGACTATGCGTTCACGTTGATGCGTCAGTATCTGCTGGACGCCTATCACGAGCTGGTGTTCGACGCGCTGAGTCGCTCGCAGGATGCCCAGCTAGCAGCGATTGCGTCCAAAGCGGTCAAAGAGGCGCGCTATCACGCGAGACGCAGTGGCGATTGGGTGCTTCGCCTCGGTGATGGCACCGACGAGAGCCGCCGTCGCATTCAGACAGCTTTGGATGATCTGTGGGGATATACCCCCGAGTTTTTTGCAGCGGACGATATCGACCGGGCCATGCAGACGGCGGGCATTGGCGCAGACCTCGAGGCGCTCGGGACAAAATGGCACGAGACTGTGGAAAGACACATCGCGGCGGCGAGCCTGCAGCCTCCGGAGCTCGACTGGCATGCAGAAGGCGGTCGTCAGGGGATGCATACTGAGAACATGGGACGCCTGCTGGCAGAGATGCAGGTCCTGCAGCGTAACTATCCGGGTATGCAGTGGTGAGCACCGTTGTCGATCTGGAGCAACAACGGGTGCGGGCTCTTCTCGTCGAGGTGTGTGACCCGGAGCTGCCGGGAGTGACGATTGAAGAGCTCGGCGTTCTGCGGGATGTCGCGGTTACCGGGGATGGGGTTGTCGTCACGATTACACCGACCTACAGCGGCTGCCCTGCGATGTCCGCGATTTCTGACGACATAAAGCGGGTGTTGGAGGGTCACGGATTCGCGAAAGTCAGCGTCGCGACAGAGCTGGCGCCTGCATGGTCGAGCACTGCGATCTCGCACAGCGCGCGACAGAAGCTTAGCCAGGCTGGTATTGCGCCTCCTCTTGCGGATTGCGTGTCGGTCAGGGGAGGGACGTCCCGTGCAGTTCCTTGTCCGTTGTGTGGCAGTTCAGAAACGGAACGAGTCAGTGAATTCGGGAGCACGGCGTGCAAAGCGCTGCACCGATGCCGCAGCTGCTTAGAGCCGTTCGATTATTTCAAGTGCATCTGATGACGTTTTTCCCGCTATCGGTGGTACAGGTACGGCCACTGGCTGAGGATGCAGTCGGCGTGCGCCTGGCTGTGCCTGACGGGCAGCGCGACACATTCAGTTTTCTCCCCGGGCAGTACGTCACCCTGCGGCACACCATCGCTGGCGAAGAGCTGCGACGCTCCTACTCGATCAGCAGCGAGCAGTGCGATCAGAGCTTCGAGATCGGGGTGCGAAAGGTTCAGGGTGGCCGTATCTCGACATTTCTGCATGATGAGCTGCAGATTGGTGATGTGCTCGAAGCAGCGCCACCCGAGGGCGCGTTTACGCTGCCGTCGAACACGTCCGGCAGAAAGGACTACCTGTGCATTGCTGCCGGGAGCGGGATCACACCGGTGTTGGCGATGCTGCGCTGGATACTGGCGAACGAGCCCGACAGCACAGTGACTCTCCTGTATGGCAACCGACGCGTCGCCAGCATCATGTTCAGGGAAGAACTCGACGGTTTGAAAAACCGGTACATGGACAGATTCCAGCTGATTCACGTGCTGAGCCAGGAAAAGCGGGACACTGATCTGCTGAATGGACGCATTGATAATCGGAAAGGTGCCGAGCTTTGTCGGCATCTTCTGAATCTCGAACAGATCGACGAGTTCCTGCTGTGCGGGCCGGAAGGCATGATTGCCGAGGTGTCTCGCGGACTGCGCGCTAACGGGATTCCGGAAAGCAGGATCCGTTATGAACTGTTCGGCGCGTCGGCCGCGGATGCAGAGAGCGCCGTGGCCAGACACAAAGAGCGTGTCCGCAGGTTCGGCGGAAAAGTCTGTCGGGTTGTGGTCAAGGCGGACGGCAGAGAAACGCAGCTCGATCTGGCGCCAGACGGAGAGAATATCCTGGATGCTGCGATGGCCGCAGGCGTAGACCTGCCCTACGCATGCAAAGGTGGCGCCTGTGCGACCTGCAAGGCACGTGTGGTCTCGGGCGAAGTGGAAATGGATGTCGCTCATGCTTTGACAGCGGACGAGATCGCGCAAGGGTTTGTCCTGAGCTGCCAGTCTCATCCTGTGAGCAGCGAGGTATATATCGACTTTGACCGGGCGGTGTGAATTGTCTGCCGACGCTGGTGTGTCGGTCAGCGAGGCCCTGGCGTCGTTACTTTCGAAATGTGCGCCCCGCGCTGGCTCCCTCATCATCACGCTGTTCGGTGATGTGATCTCGGCCCACGGCGGAGAGGTCGGGCTACGCAGCCTCGTCGAGGCAATGCAGTCATTCGGACTCACTGAGCGCCAGGTCAGGACAGCTGTTTTCCGCCTGGCTAAAGAACACTGGCTGGAAGCAGAGCAGGATGGGCGCCGCAGCTTTTATCGCTTTACCGCCACAGGCCAGCGTGCGTTTGAGCAGGCGGCGGCGCGGGTGTATGCCGCGACTCTCCCCGCGTGGAACAGACAATGGACGTTGGTGTTACTGCCCAGAGAGGATTATGCCGAGGAGCGAAAGGCATTACGCCGACGGCTGCAATGGTTGGGCTTTGGTCAGCTTGCTCCTGATCTGCTTGTGCACCCGACCATCGAACCGGCCTCAGTAACGAGTGTGTTAGAGGAGTTCGGGCTGGAGGAGGCTTGCCTGGTATGGGTGGCTGCAACACTTTCAACCACAATTCCCGACGCGATTGCTCGTGACCTATGGCCCCTGGACACACTCGCTCTGCGCTACGAAGAAATGATCGCGCTGTTTGCGCCTGTTGCCAGGTTGCTGGAACAGCGTGCGTCTTTATCCAGCTGTGACGCGTTCGTCATCCGCGTGCTGCTCATCCACCAGTATCGAAGGATACTGTTGCATACAGCAGATCTGCCTGAAGAGCTGGCGGGACCGACCTGGCCAGGGGAGCGAGCTCGGTCCCTCGTGCGGGCAATTTATCGGGCCGTGAGCAGGTCGGGCGAAAAATATGCGCGAGAGATTCTTGATAACCGAGCAGGGGCGCTTCCCGAAGCAGATGCTGCGCTTCAGTCTCGATTTCGCATGAAGGCAATGTTGTCCGTCGGGCGCCAGGCGCGGACATTCCTCAGAGGCTGAGCTGTAAACTGCTAGCATTGTTTCACTGTGTTCTCACTCGGCGGTTTAGGCTGCGGAAAACTGACTTATGGAACAAACACTCGCCGCGTCGCGGCCTTACGAGGAGTTGCCCGGGCCGCCGACGCTGCCGCTGATCGGCAATGCACATCAGATCCGTTTTGCGCAGCTGCATCGGATCCTGGAGCGCTGGGCCGATCACTACGGACCGCTCTATCGTTTCAAAATAGGCCCGCGCCGCTTAGTCGCGGTTTCCGATCCTGAGGTCATCAAGCGCCTGCATAGGGAGCGTCCAGACGTTTTCCGGCGTACCCGCTCGGTCGAATCAGCGTCTGCTGAGATGCATATCAACGGGGTCTTTTCGTCCGAAGGAGAAGACTGGCGCCGGCAGCGGAAAATAGTCACGCTCGCGCTCAATACGGCTCACCTGAAACCTTTTTACCCGAAACTTCTACGCACGACCGAGCGCCTGCTCAAGCGTTGGTCAGATGCTGCAGACAAAGGGATCACGCTCGATCTGTGTCGTGAGCTCATGCGCTATACCGTTGATGTCACCACCCAGCTGGCGTTCGGGATCGACTTCAACACGCTGGAGACGGATGGTCCGGTTATTCAGCACAACCTGGACAAGGTGTTTCCGGCGCTTAACGTCCGGGTCAATGCGCCTTTCCCGTATTGGCGTTATTTTCGGCTGCGCAAAGACAGGGAGCTTGACGCCGCGCTCGAGGACCTGGAGTCACAGGTCAACGAGATCATTGCTGATGTGCGCCGGAGGATGCAGCAGGACCCCGCATTATTTGAGTCGCCGACCAATTTCCTTGAGGCCATGCTCGCGGCCAAAGAGAGCGAGGGGATGAGCTTTTCGGACGCGGATGTTTTCGCCAACGTGTGTACCTTGCTTCTCGCGGGGGAGGACACGACCGCAAACACCATCGCTTGGACCGTTTACTTCATGCTCTGTAATCCCGAAGGAGCGCTCAGACTGCGGCAGGAGGTCGACGGGGTGCTCGGTAGTGAATTGCTGCCGCCGTCAATCGAGGCTAGCCACGAGTTCCCTTATCTGGAGGCGTTTTACAGTGAGGCTATGCGGCTGAAGCCGGTAGCGCCTCTGAATGCCCTGGAGCCTCTACACGATGTCGACATCCGGGGCCATCGTATCCCCGCCGGAACGGTCATCATGATGCTGAATCGATACATTGCCGGGCAGGAGGCGAGCTTTGGGCGTGCAGCCGAGTTTGACCCCGAGCGCTGGCTGCAATCAGAAGAGCAGAGGCAGTGCCCCCACGACACGACTGCATTTCTACCTTTCGGGACGGGACCGAGGTTCTGCCCGGGACGCAACCTGGCGCTGCTGCAGATCCGCACCGTGCTAGCGATGCTGAGTCATAACTTCGACGTTGAGTTTGCGCGGCCGGATATCCCGATCGACGAAAAGCTCTCTTTTACGATGATGCCGGACAGGTTTGATATCCGGCTGCGAAGGCGCGCCGCCCGGGCGGCGGCTTGAGACCCGTGCTTCAGTAATCCGATCAGAGCAAATGGTGATGGTGAAAACAACACTCAAAGCGGCCGTGGCGCTGCTATCCCTCACGCTCAATTTTCTGGCGAATGCGCAGGACTGCGCTGAGGGAGAGGCACCCGCCCAGGCCGTACGCGACTACCTGGTAGCGATGCAGGAGCACCGCTTTGTCGATGCCTATAACTTTGTCACAGCGCAGATGACAGACGACAAATCTGCCGGAGAATGGGCCGCGATCCAGAAGCTCTTCTATGAGGGAGGGGAGGTGAATATCCTGAGTATGGATATTCGTAAACCTCAGGCGCTTGAGGACGATGCAGCGTGTCGTTCGAGTGCGGTTGTCCCGAACGTGCTGAAGTCACGCGATAAATTCAATAATCAGGGTACAACCGAGTTTGAGATCTACACGACCCGCCTCGTCGAAGGCGGCTGGCGGGTGGATAGCCAGGAAACGTTTTTCGACCAGAGCGATGTCGACCGCTGGTTTCCCGGCGAAACTATCCCTGAGCTCCGGGACCAGTACTGAGGAGCAGACTTTCCTCATCTCCGTGGTGACTCTTACAACGTTCCGTCCACGCTATCCCCAACAGGGGCTAGGGACTCAGGTCAGGGCCTTGGAGGACGGCTATTTCCCTTCAGCCATGCTCCTCAACAGTTCCCTATGGTCGGGAAAGCCACGCGCGATATCGCTGCATGACCTGCGTAACGCCTCCGCATCGTAGACCTGAAGGCTGCGTTTAGGCCGCTTGGGACGGCGCGGGAAGCGCCCCATGCCGGCCAGGATGCAGTACCAGGAAGTAGGGCTGTACACCAGGCGCATTGCCTGGTTGCGAAGTTCACCGAGAAGATCAGCGCCACGGTCCCAGACCTGAAAAATGCGTGCGACGTCTTCCGGGACATGCTCGTTTTCACGGTTCGCTGTCCAGTATTCGCTGTCTTCACGGGAATTGAGCTTGTAGTGGGTGAAGATGTAGTTCCGCACGCCGTCGAATATCAGGTTGATCTTCTCGTTAACATCCGCCTTGTAACGGTCTGTGAATCTACCTTGCTCGAAACGTTGAATGAAAGTTTCAACGGTGTCCTGAACAATCATCAAGGCGGTAGCCTCCAGAGGTTCGATGAAGCCCTGGGCAAGACCAACGGCCAGGCAATTGTGTGACCAGCACTGTTCGGTGCGGCCAATCCGCATTTTTAAATGCCGAGCTTCAACATCGCTCTCCAGCAGTCCGAGATGGGTACGTAGCTCGGTTTCAGCGGCATCTTCGGTGAGGAAATCCGAGGAGTAGACATAACCGTTGCCGAAACGGTTGGTCAGGGGGATTTTCCAGACCCACCCACTGCTGAGGGCACGCGATACGGTTTCTGAGGGAAGGGCGTTGCCCTCGTCAAGCGGAGTCGGCAGTGCTACCGCACGGTCGTTGAAAAGCTGATGCCTGAAGGATTGAAAGGGTACGTTCAGTGTTTTGCCGATCAGTAATCCGGCGAAGCCGGTGCAGTCTATGAAAAAATCGGCGTAAACATCACCGAGATTCTGAGTGCCGACGCTCTTGATTGCGCCCGACTCGTGACGATTGACCACCGTCACTGTGTCAATCAGATGCGTGACACCTCGCTTCGTAGCATAGGCTTTCAGAAAGTCGCCGATCCTCCCTGCGTCAAAGTGATACGCATAGTCAGTTGTGTAATCGCCTTGGGTCGCAGCTACAGGGGCCCTTCCCTCACGCGCGAGCTGGTTGGAGACAAAAAACGCGTCCGGGTGGGCCGCGACGTCGAGATTCCGACTCCTCAGCGTCGCGTTTTGATAGAAGGCTCTTATCGCGGAATCGTCCGCGTGCGAGAAGAAAGGGTGGTAATAGCTTTTGAAGCCTTTGCGCGAGGACCAACCTGGAAAGCGGATCCCGCATTTGTAGCTCGCATGGCAAGGCGGCATCCATTCGCTTTCGGAGATCCCCAGGCGGTCGAAGAAGCGCCGCATTTTGGGCGTGGATCCCTCTCCAACACCGATGGTGCCGATGGTGCTGGATTCCAGAAGAGAGACGCTTATACCTCTCGATGACCAGGCTTGTGCGAGGAGTGTGGCAGTCATCCATCCCGCGGTACCGCCACCGACAATCAGAATTCTGGTTTCAGGAGCGCTTTGGTTCACAGTGAGGCCTGTTTCAATCTCGGAAAACTATAAAAAAAACGGCCCTGCTCTCCGCCAATCACCCTAAGGTGCTGGGCTGGTCCGGGCAAAAAAAAACCGCGAGGCAGCGGCTGCCTCACGGTCGAGTTCCGGATCCTGAAAGTGATCAGGTTCCGAGACGGCACATAGCCGATTGGGTCATATATTTGTCGATGAAGTCCTGCGCAGACCCCTGATTGTCGTAGCCGGACTTCCAGCCACCTTGACAGGTTTCGGACTGGCAGAAGCGGGTAATACGCTTGGACTGAATGTCGTTGGAAATCACCCAGTTCCAGCTCCACTCCGAACGACCGTCGGACGCCTTGGTGACGTGGGTGCCGTAATCGGGCATACCGGGGTAATTCGACTGGTTGTGCGCAGTATCGTAGTACGCGAAGCCAGGCTCGAAAGACTTCCAGATTTCGCCGCGGCGGTCGTAGGAGATAGCCTGCGGGTACATGAGGTTACGCGCGTCGAAGTAGACGCGGCGCTTGCTCAGAGGTGCGCGCGGGAATCCGGTGGGTTCGCCCTCAAGGACAATCACGTCGGGCAGCAAAGACTTACCTACGTAGTAATAGGATTTTCCAGCGGGGCCAGCGTGCACGGGATGCGTCCAGTTCTCCTGATCCGGGCGCCAGTTGTGATGCATAGCGCCCAGGTACGGGCCGCGGTGAATGATCTTCCAGTTACCCCAGGTCAGCATCGGGTCGCCAGCGGCCCATGCATCTGAAAGGAACAGGTTGATACCTGCGACGAGCGGCTCGAAGCGCTGGTTGGTCGGGAATCGACGCACGCGCTTAAATGCGGGCAGGTAACCGTACAGCTCTGGGAACTTCGTCTGGTCGTAGTACCACTCGTTCATGAACGCTGTGCCCTTGATATCGTTGGGCGCAGTGAACCAGACCGACTGATAACGCAGCATGTGCTCTTTGCCGGGCAGGTAGGGTCCGGTCGCCATGTTGTCCGGGTGCACCAGACCGATGGTCTGTTGCTGGGCCCAGACGAAGTGGTATTCGTACTGAACTTCACCTTCGGTATCCAAGGCGTAGGTCGGGATCGCGTAAATGTCAGCGTCGTGACGTCCCCATGCCAGGGTTACGTTGGCGATGACCTCCTCGCCGGTCGTTGCATTGGGGAACGGATGACCGCCAATCCAGGGCTTGCCGTCTTTCGTCCACACGTTGCCGTCAGCGCCAAACTCAGCCTGTCCCCAGTTTTTCAGCGTGGCGTCAAGGTAGAAAGGCGGGAACTGCTCCTCGATCTTCGTCTGCGTTGGCAGGATGAAGAATTTCCGACCGTCCTGAGTAATTTCCTGGTAGAGCATGGGATCAATCAGATCCTGCACCAGCTCTACGTTGTCTTTGTCGATTACGTCGCCGACTTTAACTTTGCCTTTTGTGTAGGCCTCGATGTCGGTCAGCTCTTCCGGGTACGCCTTATAGGTGTCGCCCGTCTGCGCCATGATTGGCCACAGTGCGCCGAGAACGCCCGCGGTGCCAGAGCCCGCCGCGACCTTCTCCATGAAGACGCGACGACTGTAGTCAAAGTCGTATTTTCGAATATGCATATTTTCCCCTGCCTTTCCGAATAAATTCGGTGGAACTTTTAAAGTCCACTAGCGTGTGGATTTCTAATTAACAAGATGGACTAAAGCAGCGCTGCTTTCCATCAACTGACTAAGGTATCTCACCTGTATTGGTTAACCAAGACCCCTCAATGGGAAACTCTGGGGGATCCGTAACGTGTGTTCCTTTTCGGCTCTGGCCGGTTCAAAAAAATCCGTGGAGAGCTGACAGCGGATGGTTGGAAACTCGGTCCGTTCGGATAGCCGAGGATGTTGGCGGCGGCCCGAACCGCTGCATCAAGGTTGCGGTAGGCGTTTATCGATCAGGATCGTGTGGCGGACTTTCTCGGTCGGGTTGAATGGCGTACTGCGACCTTCCAGATCCCCTGGCTGGGGAAGTGGGTTCCCGCTCGTGGTGACTCTGGCAACGAGGTGAGTATTTTCGATGTCCTGCCATCGGATACCAGGCAGGACGGACATACTCTCATCCAGGGTGACCACGACAGGAAAGAGAGCGGGTTGTATTCGCGCGACAGCAAGCGGTGCTCGGGGCGATGCCGGGTCGTTGTTGCGTAAGGCGACGAACAGCGTCGCGTTCTCCTGCACTGACGGCCGTAGGCTCTCTTCGATGGTCACCGACACCTCCAAGCGCGCCAATGGCGTTGTTTCCTGACCGAGGGCGGCCTCGGTCGATGCAATCATGCTGTCCAGTTCCTGGGCCACTGGTGCGCCAGGCGGGAGCTGATTGCGGGCTTTTCTCCACAGACCGAGGGCTTCGTTGCGTTCGCCGTGCTGGGCCCGGACGATTCCGAGAAGGACCAACGCCGTTGGGTGGTCCGGCGCGAGCTGCAGGAGTTGCACAATCAGCGCCTGCGCGCGCGGTCCTATCTGACCCTGGTTCTCCATGGTCAAGGCGTCTACCAGAAGGAGCACGCTTGCAGGGTCCTCCGGCCTGAGTGCGTAAAGATGTTCTGCCGCTTCCCGAGCAGCCGTAAAGTGCTGCAGTTTCAGCTCAGAGCGGGCCAGCATTTCCCACGCCTCGGTGTCCTCTGGCGCGCTTGCCGCACGCTCCCGCACTTTTTCAATGAGGAAATTGACCGCCTGTTCAGGCGCATTGAGGTCAGCTGTTCGATTTTGGCTGTAGTAGAGCCCTATGTCAGCTCTGCCCAGGTACAGGTACAGGGGAAACGCCAAGAGCAGGCCTGCCAAGATAAGCAGCTGCAGCAGACCACGCCGTTCCCTGACTGCCCCGGGCGCCGGAGTGGGGACTTTGATAGTCGGTGCGTGTTCTATCTCATGACGCAGTAATTCAGCGGCGGGACTGCCCACCTGGCCGGTCACAAGGTCTTCTTCCAGCTCTTCGAGTCGCCTTTCCCCGTCATGTTCGGACGTGGAATCCCCTGCCGAGCGCGAACGCATTGATGCGAACAACACGGCAGTCGTGAGCAGGCTCACGCCTATGAGAAGGCTCCAGAACATCACAGAACAAGAAGCTGTTCGTCAGCTCGCATCGGATTCGGCCTCGGGCATTGCCGGCCGACCTGGCACTGCCTGGTGCTGTTGCGAACGGGAGACGCGGCGATAAACCAGGATTAATGCGCACAGCAGGAGGGCACCAGGACCGACCCAGAGAGCGGCGGTTGTTTTTTTGACGGGCGGATTGTAGAGAACGAAATCACCATACCGAGCAACCATGAAAGCATGGATGTCCTCGTCCGAGGCGCCCTCCGACAAGAGTCTGAACACTTCGTGACGCAGATCCTGCGCGAGTTCCGCATGAGAATCGGCCAAAGTCTGATTCTGGCAGACCAGGCAGCGCAATTCGGACAGCAAGGCTTCAAAGCGCGATTGCAGGACCGTGTCCGCAAACGAAAGCGGCTGGTCTGCCGCCCGCACCGTAAAGAGTGCGACGAGCATAAGCAGACACGCGAAACCGGTGGTTCTCATGGGGCTGGTTTCCGTAGAAAAGGTTCTATCCGAGCAGCATATTCCCGGTGCGTCAGCGGGCCGATGTGCTTATGCAGAATGACACCATCGGCTCCGACGACAAAAGTTTCCGGGACGCCGTAAACACCAAGGTCCAGGCCGAAAACGCCGTCGGGATCGAACAATGTGTACCGATAGGGATCGCCTCGTTTTTCCAGCCAGTGCAGACCGTTGCTGCGAGAATCTTTGTAATTCAGGCCAATGACTGGAACTCCCTTTCTGGCCAGCTCCAGCAGCACAGGGTGTTCGTCGCGGCAGGCGACGCACCAGGAGGCCCAGACGTTCAGCAGGTATGGTTCATCGAATCCTGCAGTCTCGGTCGAAGTCCCTGGCGATTGCAGAAACTCAAGGTTGAATGAAGGAAGCGCTTTGCCGATCAGGGGAGACGGAACTTCTCTCGGATCGCGCTGCAGACCGACTGCCAGTAGCAACAAGAGCCCGGCGAAAAGGCCCAGGGTGACTATCCAGCGAACCACGTGACGCGATCAGGCCGGCCTGTGGGCGGTTTGGTCAGCTCCGGACGATCCCACGATGCGGCGTTTACGAGCTCTGAATCGGGGGTCGCAGCCGGCTATCGCCGCGCCTGCAGCCATCATCAACGCGCCCAACCAGAGCCAGCGGACGAAAGGCTTGATGTTGACCCGGACACTCCACGCGCCACCATCGAGTGGTTCGCCGAGCGCGACATACAGATCCCGGGTGAACCCGGCATCGATCCCGGCCTCCGTCATGGACTGCTGCCGTGTCAGATAGTTGCGCTTCTCAGGATGTAAAGCGGCAATCTGCGTGCCATGTAAAAGCACCGCGAACTCTGCAGCGGTCCCGGTATAGTTCGGCCCCGTGACGTCGCGGGTGCGTTCAAAACGGAATTCGTATTGACCAACGCTGAGCGACTCCCCCGGGGCGAGCCGCACGTGGGACTCGCTGCTCAACATGCTGACAAGCGCGATCCCGATTACGGTTACGGCGAAACCCATGTGTGCAAGGCACTGCCCCTTGAACGCCGGCGGCAGAGCTACTAAGGCACGCCAGGGCTGTTGATAGCGTCTGCACCGGTCGTAAAGGGCTGCGAGCGTGGCCGCGGTAACCCAGAGTCCAAGCAGCACGCCCAGCGCTGCTTTTAGGCGATGGGGCCCCTCCAGCATCAGCCAGACGCAGACGCAAAGCGACAAGGCAGCAACACCTGCGGGCCACAAGACTTGCGCAATTCTCTGAGCGGTGTCGCGGTTCCAGTGTGCGATCTGTCCCCAGCCGAGCAAAAGCAGGACCGGTGCCATGATCGGGACGAATACCGCATTGAAGTAGGGTGGGCCGACCGAGATCTTGCCGAGAGAGAGTGCGTCCAGCGCAAGTGGATAGAGAGTCCCGAGGAGCACTGTGCCGGTCGCGACGGCCAGCAGTGCGCTGTTGGTCAGCAGGAAGGTTTCACGCGAATGTAAGTCAAAGCTCTGGCTTTCCAACACTCGCGGACCGCGCCAGGCGAACAGGACGAGTGCGCCGCCTATGATCACGGCCAGGAAAATCAGGATGAATACCCCGCGAGCAGGGTCGCTCGCGAAAGCGTGCACAGAGGTCAGTACCCCGGAACGCACGAGGAATGTGCCAAGCAGGCTCAGTCCGAATGCCCCGATCGCAAGGAGCACTGTCCAGTTTTTGAAAACTTCCCGTTTCTCAGTCGCCGCCAGGGAGTGAACCAGAGCTGTACCCAGAAGCCAGGGCATGAAGGATGCGTTTTCCACCGGATCCCAGAACCACCATCCGCCCCACCCTAATTCGTAATACGCCCACCAGCTGCCCAGCCCGATCCCAAGCGTCAGAAAAGACCAGGCCATCAGCGTCCACGGACGCGCCCAGCGAGCCCACGCGCTGTTGAGGTGTCCTCCGAGCAGCCCGGCAACTGCGAATGCGAATGCCACCGAGAAGCCCACATAGCCTGTATACAGCACGGGAGGATGAATGATCAGTCCGGGGTCCTGCAGCAAGGGGTTCAGATCCTGGCCATCCGTCGGACCAGGCACCAGCCGCTCGAAGGGATTCGAGGTCAGCAGAAGAAACAGCAGGAAACCGACGCTGATCCAGCCCATGACGGCCAGTACTCGAGCGCGCACCGGAAGCGGCAGGCTTCCGGTGCGCAGGCTGACTGCGGCCGCCCACAAATTCAGGATCAGGATCCACAGTAGCAACGAGCCTTCGTGCGCGCCCCATACAGCGGACAGCCGATACGCCAGCGGCAGAGCTGAGTTGGAGTTCCGGGAGACGTAGTCAACCGTAAAATCGTTCACCGCGAATGACCACGCAAGCCCCAGAAACGCGACCACCACGCAGAGACATTGGGCCCTGGATGCGCCTACCGCGAGGGCCATCCAGGATCTGTACCCCTTGTGCGCGCCGACCAGTGGCAAGGTGCTCTGCAGGAGCGCAGCCATCAGTGCGAGCGTCAGGGCGAAATGTCCCAGTTCAGGGATCACAGCGAGCCTTGGCGTGCGGCTTTGCCGGCTTTCACCGCGTCCGCTACCTCCGGAGGCATGTAGTTTTCGTCATGCTTGGCCAGCACTTCACTGGCCACGAAAACGCCGGTCTGGTTGAACTGACCTTGAGCGACGATGCCCTGACCCTCGCGAAAGAGGTCGGGGAGAATGCCCTCGAAGTAGATCACCTGCTCCTGGTTAAAGTCGGTAACGGTGAACCAGACTCCGAGCCCCCCTTGCGTTCTGAGCACTGAGCCGTCTTTGACCATACCGCCAAGCCGGAAAGGCCGGTTATCCGGCGCCTCTCCTGCAGCTACTTCGGTTGGGCTGTAGAAGTACATCAGGTTTTTTTCGAATGCCGTGAGTATGAGCGCAGCGGCGATCCCAAGGCCGGCAACACTCAGGCAGACGACCAGGATCCGTTTACGGCGTGGCGTCATCCTGCATGCTCCGAGTCCGGGTCTGCGACAAGGGCGCGCTGACGGCGTTCTTGACGATGCGCTGCGACAAGATTTCCAACCAGCACAATCGCGGTCAGCCCGAAGCATGACCACACATACGCCCCGTAGCCACCCATGGAAAACGTTACTTCAGTCATGCCCAAGTGTTGCCTCGGGAGACAGTGTGGTTCTCACCCAGTTCGCGCGGGCGTCATAGACCAGGATCTCTGCGCGCATCCGTGTCATTAAAACCGCAAAGTAGTACGCGCTGAACCCAACCACCATTAACAGTAAAGGGATCAGCATGTCCGTGTGGATAGACGGTTTGTCCAGTTTCGAGACTGTGGGTCCCTGGTGCAGCGTGCTCCACCATTCAACGGAAAAATGCACGATGGGGATATTGATTACCCCGATCAGAGTCATTACAGCGACCGCGCGTGCGCCCGCCCGGCGATCGTCGATCGCGCTGTCCAGCGCCATGATGCCGAGGTAGATGAAAAGCAGCACCAGCTCGGAGGTGAGCCGTGCATCCCATACCCACCAGGTGCCCCACATGGGCTTGCCCCAGATAGAGCCGGTAACCAGCGCCAGAAACGTGAAAGAAGCTCCCAGTGGTGCGCTGCTGCGGAGCAGGATCTCGGCGATTTTGACCCGCCAGATGAGCGCAGAAGCCGCCGCTGCTGCCATGCACATGTAAACAAACAGCGACATCCAGGCGCTCGGGACGTGAACGTACATGATGCGGAAGCTGTCGCCCTGCTGGTAATCGGCAGGGGCGTAAAACAAGCCGAGTACGGCACCTGCCGCCAGCAAGCCTGCGCTCAACGCATAGAGCCAGGGCTGAAGCTGGCAGCTCAGTCGGTAAAAGTGCATAAGAGACGCGTAACGGTGGATGAGGCGCATCATCAGTTCAGCCGGACCTTGATTGCCGCCGCCGTTGCCCAGGGCGCGAGGGTCAACGCTAGAACAAACATCCCCGTAATGAAGTACAACTCTCCCGCAACCGGCAGACCGAGAGCCGCGTTGGCGGCCGCTGCGCTCCCAAAAATCAGCACGGGAATGTACAACGGCAGTATGAGAAGCACCAGCAGCATCCCGCTGTTGCGTAATCCGGTGGTGAGCGCGGTTACCGCTGTTCCAATAAGGCTCATGTAGGCGCTACCGGGGATCAGGCTCAGCAACAGTGCGCGGAGTGTTTCATGTTCGAGACTCAAAGCAAAACCACAGGGTGCGGTCAGCAGAACCAGCGGTAGCCCGTGCATCAACCAGTGAGAGAGCGCTTTAATCAGGGCAAGAACTGGTAGTGATATCCCGCTCACGATGAGGAAATCTAGCGAGCCATCCAGCTGGTCACTGCGGAATAGCGGGTCCAGCGAAAGGCTCAGCGAAAGCAGGACGGCAACCCAGAGAATGCCGGGAGCGGCCGCACCGAGCAGGGCTGAGTCGCTGCCAATTGCGAACGGAAAGAGCAGCACCGTCAGAGAGAAGAATATGAACGGCTGAACCGCTTCGCTCTGATTGCGCCAGACCCTGCGCAGCTCTCGGCGCATTAGGATCTGCAGCAGTCTGGGTGCGGCCATGTTTCAGCGGGACGCAAGCGATATTTCGCGTGGCGCTATGCGGAGTGCCATGCGCTGATGGGTCGCCATGACGATGATCCCTCCGCTGCCGAGATGCTCTTCCAGGAGGACTTCGGTTAGTTCTCTGGCGGCAGAGTCGAGCGAAGTAAACGGTTCATCCAGCAGCCACAGTGGCCGGCCGAGTAGCAAAACCCGGGCGAGTGCGAGGCGCTGGCGCTGGCCCGCGGACAGGCCGCGGACTGGCCTGCGCGAAAAGTTAGTAGCGTCCACTCGGTCCAAGCTCTCGGCAACCCGGGCAGAACCACCCTGACCACTGATAGCGGCCGCAAATTCCAGATTTTCCGTCCCGGAAAGCTCGCTGCTGATGCCAGGGACGTGTCCCAGATAACAGACCAGCTCGCGAGGGACACATGGTCCGTGTTCCGAGTTCCATGCGATGGTTCCACTCTCCGGAAGGTGCAGTCCGGCAATGGCTCGTAACAAGGTGGATTTCCCAGCACCGTTGGGTCCCACGACCTGGAGC
>JAYODW010000020.1:0-80809 GCA_038116745.1 Gammaproteobacteria bacterium | reverse complement strand
CCGCCATGCGCCTGCATGGCACGATCGGCCACCGTCTGACACATCTGCGGTATGACGATTTTGATCATGCCGATGGCGTCTTTGGCGACCTTGTTGCCCTCGCGATCAAGCCGGTCAGCGGCCCAGAGGCATAGCAGGCGAGCCTGTTCAATCTCGCAGCGCGAGCGCGCAATGTCCTGCCGGATGGATGACTGCTCTGAAATCTTGCGTCCGAACGCGACGCGGTTTTCCACCCGTTCACACATGATGTCTAGTGCGCGTTGCGCGCAGCCGATCAGGCGCATGCAGTGGTGGATCCGTCCCGGCCCAAGGCGTCCCTGGGCGATTTCGAAGCCGCGGCCTTCGCCAAGCAGGAGATTGTCTACCGGTACGCGAACATCCTTCAGCAGGACTTCGCCATGTCCATGCGGAGAGTGCATGTCATTCAGTACGCGCAATGGCCGCAGAATCTCGATGCCGGGCGTTCCCGCTGGAACCAGGATCATTGATTGCTGTGAATGGCGCGGCGCGTCCGGATTGGTTTTGCCCATGAGGATGTAGATCCGGTTCCTCGGGTCGTATACGCATGAGCTCCACCACTTGCGGCCGTTGATCACGTACTCATCGCCGTCACGCACGATGGAAGTTTCTATGTTGGTTGCGTCGGAGGAGGCGACCAGCGGCTCCGTCATGAGGTATGAGGAGCGGATTTGACCGGCCAGCAGCGGCTCCAGCCATTGCTTCTTGTGCTCCGGGGTCCCGTACCGCGCCAGCACTTCCATATTTCCTGTGTCGGGAGCGCTGCAGTTGAAGATTTCGGAACCCCACAGAACGCGCCCCATTTCCTCGGCCAGAGGGGCGTACTCGGCGTTAGTCAGACCGGGGCTGTACTCCCCGTATTCGTGAGGAAGGAACAGGTTCCAGAGCCCCATCTCGCGTGCTTTCTGCTTGAGCTCTTCAATCTGAGGAGCTACGACCCAGAGATTCTTGGGGTCGTGATTGAAGTTGTAGATCTCCTCCTCGATTGGATACACGTTCTCGTGCATGAACGTTTTGATCTGATCCAGTAACTGGCGCGTCTTGTCGTTGTAGCTGAAATCCATGTGTCGAAACCCCTAAATTCACGACTGGTCTGAAAATGAGACGCGACATTCTAGCGGTTAGCGCAGTACGCGACGACCTCCGGATGGTCAAAAATATTGCCCGCCCTGTCGGTTGTCGGAGCTCCACTTCGAGGGGGGCATCTACGTTGGGCGCGGCTCGCAAAGTCGGGCGCTCACGGGGGGGGTGTTGACCTCGGCATCAATCATCGTCGGGGCGTTTTGGGCCCGACCATCTGTGGCATGCTGGAAATCGAAAAGAACGACGTTTTCCGTTCGGAATGAGGTGCTGAATGCGTTTGTTAGTGCTTTTGTTGCTGACCCTTTGCAGTGGTCAGGCGATCTCGCAAACCGGTCTCAATATTCTTCTGACCAACGATGACGGCTGGGACTCGCCAGGGCTGATGGCGGTGCGAAAAGCGCTGGTCGATGCCGGTCATACCGTGACGGTGGTGGCTCCCTTGTCTCAGCAGAGCGGCACCGGAATGAAAATAACCATGGGCGTGATCGAGGTCGTTGAGCAACAGCCGGGGGTCTGGTCGGTAGACGGCAGCCCTGCCGACGCGGTCGGCGTGGCGCTCGATCGAATTCTGGGTCAGGCGCCGCCGGACTTTGTGGTCTCAGGGGCGAATTTCGGTCAGAACCTGGGTAATAACGTCATGATCTCAGGTACGGTTGGAGCGGCCATGGTGGCTGTCATGCGCGGCATTCCAGCGCTGGCCGTCTCTGTCGGACTGGACCTGGCCGAGGCCAAGGCGGAACCGCGCTTTGCATCGACTACAGCGGCGTTTCCAGGAGCTGCTGGCCTCGTGGCGCGTCTCGTTACTCGTCTCTCCGCGTCCGCTACCGGTCAGTTGCTGCCACCAAGGACCATACTCAACCTGAACTACCCGGCAGGTGGGGCGAGCCCCGCGGGAATCGTCTGGGCCCCGGTCAGCGACCGCGGCGGCTTTGCCTTGAGCTATGTGGGCACCGACGATGGCGGTACCAGGAGCACGTTTGGCTACGACGTCGCCGGGCAGCAGGAAAGTGATACGGATACGGGCAGATTTGCGGCCGGCTACGCGACCCTGAGCGTGCTCACGCCCGACTGGAACGCGGCCGACACTGCTGGACGCTCGCTGGCGGCTCTCGGCGAGCTTGGCGCGCTGCTGTCTCCCTGAGCGCGATACTTCGCGGATGCTGCCGGTGTGGTATAGAGATTACGGCTTTTGCGGAAAATTGAGCGGCGGGAACTGCTCCAGCAGGGTGCTGTGCGATGCCATCCACTCCACTTCGATGCGGCGCGACTTGAACAGCCAGGTGCCGTCCCGGCGTATGAATTCGTCGTGGTAAGTGCCGGTGGTGTAGAACCCGCTGCTTCCGTCCTGAGTGACCGCGGTGGCCAGTAGATAGCTGCATCCCGTGGCATGACCGCTCGGCTGAATTTCGATCAGCGGCGCGGTGATCATGTGTTTCAGGTGGCGCACTTTTGCGCGGAAGTTCTCATGATAGAACGCGTACCAGCGTTCAATTTCAGCCCGGCCCAACCGTTCATAAGGTCCGTCATAGGCCGGGCGTAGCGCACCATCCGGCGCGAAGAGCGCCGCTACTTCCGCAGCCGTCCCGCGATCAACTCGATGACAGTAAGCCCACTGCAGCTGCTCGATCGCGACGATGTCACTCATGTCAGGTGCGCTGTCTTATGATCTTGCGTTAAGCGCCCAGCAACGTGTTCACCTCCGCGGCGGCTTCGAGCTGCACCAGGTGCCCAAAACCGGGCAGCACATGGACTTCGGCGTTTTCGAGGCCCTCCGCCTGTGCAGCCGGGATAATGCGGTCTTCGCTACCCCAGATGACCTTAACCGGCATACTCAGCCCGGATAGCCCGGCGCGCAGCGTCACGGTCTGGCCGTCACCGTTGCGAAATCCATCAGCGATTTTGCTGAGCGCTTCGGGCACCCCATCGATTCGTTTGAACTGCAGCATGTCATTGACAAGGCTGCGATTGACCAGCTCTGGGTCAGCCACGAGTTGCTGCAGCAGGCCTTTCATTTCCTTGCGGTTATCGCAGGCGATAAAGCCGTTGAGGTAGTCCACATTGATTTCCGCACCCAGTCCGGCAGGCGCGATCAGGGCGAGTCCTTCTACTCGGTCGGGATGCGCTATCCCCGCCTGCAGCGCAATCGCGCCCCCAAGGGAATGGCCTATGAGCTCCGCGCCGTCGATGCCGACCGCATCCATGAACGCGATCACGATTTCAGCGAGGGCCGCCACCGACCCATCACGAATGGCCTTCGTTGACTGGCCGTGCCCGGGTAGATCGAAGGCGTAGACAGTGGCATTCGCCGCCAGAGGCTCCTGGGTGAAAGCCCAGCGATCGGCATCGCCGCCGAAACCATGGATCAGGACAATGTTTTTTGCGCCATCTCCCATCTGGGACCAGCGCAGGCGATAGCCGCCGGCCTCGATCGTCGACCAGCCGCTGCTCTCCTCTTCTTCGGGATCCGGTGGTACGTAGTTAGCCTGGAATTCTTCGATGAAAGCGTCGACCGCCGCATCGTCAATCTCCGCATCTGCTATCACGCCAAGCAATGCACCAATGGGCAGCACGTCATCCTCGAGTGCGACGCGCCGGCGCAGAACGCCGGCGTCAAGCGCTTCGAAGGTATTGGCGATTTTCTCGGTTTCGATGTCCATGACCGGATCGCCGAGACTGAGCGCAGCACCTTCGTCTGCGAGCCACTCCACCACCTTGCCTTCCTGCATGGAAAGGCCCCACTTGGGCATGGTGATAGGGATGATCCCTTTGCTCATCAGGCGTACTCCTTGGTGCTGCGCACGGCGGCTTCGATTTTTGCCGGTGTCGGAATGTAAAGGTCTTCCAGGTTCGGCGCGAATGGCACTGGGGTGTGTGGCGCAGTGACCATCTCCACCGGCGCCTCAAGGTCGCCGAAGGCTTTCTGGGCGATGAGAGCAGCGATATCGGTTGCCATAGAGCAGCGCGGATTCGCTTCGTCGACCACAACAACCCGGCCGGTGTTTTCCACTGACTCCAGAATGGTGTCCTCATCGAGCGGTGAGGTAGTGCGTGGATCGATCACCTCGCAGCTGATCCCTTCTTTGGCCAGATTCTGCGCGGCAGCCACGGCCTGATGCACCATGCGGCCGAGCGCAACGATCGTCACGTCCGAGCCCTCGCGCACGATGTTCGCCTCACCAAAAGGAATTGTGTAGGACTCCTCCGGAACCTCGCCCTCGAGGGTATACAGCACCTTGTGCTCGCAGAAGACAACAGGGTCGTTATCGCGGATCGCCTGGATCAGCAGGCCTTTGACGTCATATGGGCTGCTCGGAACAACGACTTTCAATCCCGGCACAGCCGTGAACATCGGATACAGACACTGCGAGTGCTGGGCTGCCGCGCGGAAACCGGCCCCGATCATCGTTCGGATGACAACGGGCGTTTCTGCTTTCCCGCCGAACATGTAACGGAACTTGGCCGCCTGGTTGAAGATCTGGTCGAAACATACGCCCATGAAGTCGATGAACATCAGTTCGCAGACCGGACGCAGACCGCTGGTAGCCGCACCGACAGCCGCGCCGACGAATCCGGCCTCACTGATCGGGGTATCCATGATGCGGTCGCCGTATTTGGCATAGAGACCCTTGGTGATGCCAAGCACGCCGCCCCAGGCATCCATTTCGCCGTCAGAGCCGCTACCGCCGACCACGTCTTCTCCCATTATGACGACAGACTCGTCACGGGCCATTTCCTGATCAAGCGCTTCGTTAACCGCTTGCTGATAGGTAATTTTTCGTGCCATGTCGTCTTCCTCAGTACTTGATGTAAACGTCGGTAAGCAGCTCTTCCTCAGCGGGGAAGGGCGATGACTCGGCGAAAGCAACCGCATCCTCGATCAGGCTGGCGACTTCGCTGTCAATCGCGGACAGCTGCTCGCTCGTGACACCGTGGTCGCTGGTCACGGTTTTGGCGAAGCGCTTGAGACAGCATTTTTCTTCGCGCAGCTGCTGTACTTCCCCTTCCGGGCGGTATTTCTGGTTGTCCCCCTCGAAATGCCCGAAGAAGCGATCGAGTTT
This sequence comes from Gammaproteobacteria bacterium, assembly GCA_038116745.1. GTDB lineage: Bacteria > Pseudomonadota > Gammaproteobacteria > JAYODW01. The sequence goes on along the minus strand of JAYODW010000020.1, from coordinate 75,650 downwards.
GTGTTCGATCAGCGACGGTCCGCCGCCCGAGCGCGCACGCGCTGCGGCCTCGCCAAAAGCCTCATGCACGGCGAAAAAGTCATGGCCGTCCACGATGCGGCCGGGCATGCCGAAACCAGGGGCGCGCTCAGCGATGTCCTTACAGGACACAGAAAAACGGGAATCGGTGGCCTCGGCGTAACCGTTGTTTTCGAACACGAAGACCATGGGTAGCTGCCACACGGTCGCGAGGTTCATGGCTTCGAACGTCGTGCCTTGATTAGAGGCACCGTCGCCACAGAACACGACCGAGATCCCGCCGGTCTTCTTGAGTTTGTGCGCGAGCGCGGCACCTGCGGCAAGGGGCGGGCCGCCGCCGACAATGCCGTTGGCGCCCATCATGCCGGTGTCCAGATCGGCAATGTGCATCGAGCCGCCCTTGCCGCGGCAAGTACCCGTCGCCTTGCCATAGATCTCCGCCATCATGCCTTTGACTTCCACGCCTTTGGCGATGCAATGCCCGTGGCCGCGATGGTTACTGGCGATGCGGTCATCGTCACGCAGGTGCATGCCGACACCGGTAGCAGAGGCTTCTTCGCCTGCATATAGGTGAACGAAGCCCGGAATGCCACCCTTGGCGAACTCGACATGAACACGGTCCTCGAATTCGCGAATTGTTTTCATGGTGCGATAGGCGTCGAGCAGATCCTCGACCGACAGATTCGATGCCATGGAATCCTCCCCTGGTTGCTGTCTGTACTGGGTGCGGCAGGGTGCCGCTCAGCGTCGCCAACTATAGCAGGCCGCCTGGACACGTGAAGCCTGTCGGGGGCGCGTCTAAAACGCACATGGCGTTTATATTTCACAGACCGTTCGTCGGGACATTGATCCATGCTCCAGCTTCCGCACCGAGACCTGATCCAGTCGCCGTTGACCGCGCAGGAATTGCATGCCGCGGCGGCCTTTATTGCGGCGACATTGCCGACCACACCGCAGCTGCGTTGGCCCTTGCTGGCTGCGCGCACCGGCTGTGATGTCGTGGTCAAACACGAGAACCACCTGCCGACTGGAGCTTTTAAAGTGCGGGGCGGCGTCTGGGTTATGCAGCAGCTGCAGACCCATTACCCGCAAATCAAAGGGGTTGTTGCGGCCACGCGCGGAAACCACGGTCAGAGCGTAGCGTTTGCTGCGGAGCGCGCTGGCCTGCGCGCGGTAATTGTCGTACCGCATGGCAACAACCCTGATAAGAATCGAGCGATGCGCGCTCTCGGGGCGGAGCTGGTCGAGGCGGGTGAGGATTTTGATACCGCGCTTGAAGAAGCCAGGCGACTGGCGCACGCGGATTCGCTGCTGTTTCTCCCGTCTTTTCATCCTCTGCTGGTGCAGGGCGTGGCGAGTTATGCGTTGGAATTGTTCGGTGCATGTCCAGCGCTGGATGCGGTGTACGCGCCAATCGGTCTCGGTTCAGGTTTATGCGGCCTGATCGCTGCGCGCGACGCGCTGGGGCTGGGCACGGAGATTATCGGTGTCGTGGCGGCAGAGGCGGATGCTTACGCGCGCTCGTTCGAGACCGGGCAGGTGGTGACGACGCGCAGCGCCGATACGCTGGCCGACGGGCTTGCCGTCCGTATCCCTGATGAGACGGCATTGGCGTTTATGCGGAAGGGTGTTTCGCGGATAGTCCGCTGCTCGGAAGCCAGCATTCTGGCCGCTATCAGAGCCTACTTCGACGATACGCATAATCTCGCTGAAGGAGCCGGTGCCGCTGCCTTGGCTGCGCTTTGCCAGGAGCATCGCGAGATGCAGGGCAAGCGGGTGGCGGTGATCCTCTCGGGTGGCAACATCGACCCACCCACGCTGTTGCGCGCGCTGGGCCTGGCCTGATTTCTGATTTAGACCACTATCCAAGGAGTTCACGGATGCACCTGAAAGGTTCCTGCCACTGTCAGGCGGTTACGTTCGAGCTGGAGTGCCGCCATCCCTATCCATTCAACCTTTGTTACTGCTCGATCTGTCGTAAAACAGCCGGTGGGGGTGGTTATGCCATCAACCTCGGCGGTGATGCCGATTCGATGCGCGTTAAGGGTGAGGGGTTTATCACGGTCTATCGGGCGTCGATGGAGGACGGTGCGGAAAGCCCGGCGGAGCGCCGGTTCTGTGCCCGCTGTGGGAGCGCACTGTGGGTCTGGGATCCACGTTGGCCTGAGCTGATCCACCCTTTCGCGTCCGCTTTGGATACTCCGCTGCCGACGGCGCCCGAGCGTACGCACCTGATGCTTGGTTTCCGATGCGCCTGGGTGCCCGTGGCGGCCGGGCCGAACGACCTTCAGTTCGATGAGTATCCTGAGGAATCGATAGCCGAGTGGCATGCGCGGCTACGGCTCGATTGCTGAGCCTGGCTCGACGCTCAGGGCGCGCGCCAGATAAAACGCTATGGACACTGCTGGTACAGGGACACGACGGGCAGGCTTCGCAGATCACTTTTCGGCGGTCGCGGAAGGCTATGCGCTGTATCGGCCGCGCTACCCTCGCGCCTTGTTCGATGCGATTGCAGCACGAGCAGCCCGCCACCGCTTGGCCTGGGATTGTGCGACGGGCTCCGGACAGGCAGCGACAGGACTGCTTGAGTATTTCGAGCACGTGGTGGCGACAGACGCCAGCACTGCGCAGCTGCGCGGCGCGCCCGCAAACCCCAGGCTGTCGCTGGCCGCGGCCAGAGCTGAAGCAGCGCCGCTCCCCGCCGGCGTGGTGGATGTGCTGACGGTAGGCCAGGCGCTGCATTGGTTTCAGCTCGGTGCTTTTTATCGCGAAACACGGCGCGTGCTGCACGCAGACGGTCTGATCGTCGCATGGACTTATGCCAACCTGCGGGCAGATGGGGGGGGGGTGGCGGAGGTCGTCGATGAGCTCTATCAGAGCCTGACTGCCTATTGGCCGGAGGAACGCCATCTGGTGGAAGCGCGCTATCGCGATCTCCCGTTTCCGTTCAGCGCTGTTGAGCGGCTGGAACTGATGATGCAGGAAACCTGGACGCTGGAACAGCTTATCGGTTACCTGGGTACCTGGTCCGCGGTGAAACGTTTCCGGGAACAGGAAAGTCTTGACCCGCTGCAAACGTATTCGTCGCGTCTGGCAGAAGCCTGGGGCGAGCAGCCTTTCGGGCAGGTAACCTGGCCACTGACGGTCCTGTGTGGGCGCCCGGGGTAATTCTCTCGGAGAGACCGGTCAGGTAGATCGACTACACTGCGCGCGCCGATGGCCCGCGTGGGGCAGGCTTTTCATCATTCACCCAAGGAGACAAGCATGATCGTAGTTCGCGTACTGTTCCCGACCAATACGGATGACATCAAGGGACTTGAGCAGAAAATGTTGGGCACTGCGCCCAAGTACGAAGGTCTGGATGGTCTGACGCGTAAGTACTACGTCACCACGGAAGACGGTAAGCACGCCGGCGGGATCTATCTCTGGGAATCGCGTGAAAAAGCTGATGCCTGGTACAACGAGCAATGGTGGTCCTACATGACCGAAATGTGGGGTGAACGCCCCCTGGTCGAATACTTGAATTGCGCCATCGTGGTGGACAACGAAACCCGGAACACCACCTCGAAAGTGGCGGCCTGAACGACTCAGCGAGCCGCATGAAAAAGGGAGGCCAGGCCTCCCTTTTTTTATGCGCGCTTTCGTCCGGGCTCAGGCTGACTACTGCAGCTCGCGCAGGAAGCTGCGTAGACAGTCGTTGAATGCCTCGGGTTGCTCGATGTTGGTCAGGTGTCCCGCCCGTTCAATGATGAGCAGGCGGGCGTTGGGGATCTCCCGCGCCATCTGTTCAGAGATTGCGGGCGGTGTCAGCTTGTCATCGGCACCGACGATAAGCTGTACAGGGACCTGTATGGCGGAGACATCCGTCACCGGCTGATACATCGTCATCGCCTCAACGGTTTTGATGTAGGAGACTTTATGCAGCATGGAGATGCTGTCGATCAGCTCCTGAACCGTTGCTTCTGTCGCCTGGGGTGACACCAGCATGCGAGCCAGACCCGGTGCGATATCCGCAGGTTCTTTCCCGTCGACCAGCGGTTGGCGGCGTTCGCGCACGAATTTTTCTCGCGCCTCGGTACTGAAAGAAGCGTCGAATCCGGGAAACGAATCGACGATGGTCAGGCTGGCAACCCTCGCCGGAAAGTGATCGTAAAAATCCAGCGCGATCCGTCCGCCCATCGACAGTCCGCAGAGGTGCGCTTGTGTTACCTCTAGATGGTCCAGCAGGCGCAACAGGTCTGAGCGAAAGTCGCCGAAGTCCAGCGTCCCCTCGTAATCATCGCTGTCCCCGTAGCCGCGGGCATCCCAGGCCACAGCCCGGAATTGACCGCTGAACGCTTCTACCTGGCGCAACCAGTTGCGCGCGTTGCCGCCGATCCCGTGCATGAATACGACGGTCTCCCCGTTGCCGGCATGTTGATAAGCAAGCCGTGGCGAGCCGGGCACGAAGTCGGTTCTGATAGCAGCGCTCATCGCGTCACGCCTCCGGCCGGTAGTCCCACGGCAGATCAAGCGGCTCGCCGTCACTGGTCTCGACCCTGACTGGCGACATGGACAGAACGGCCATGATCTGCAGGGGCTCATCTCCAGTGTTGCAGATCTGATGGACGACGTTCGGTGGAATGACGAGCGTGTCGTCGGCGCCGAACGTGAACGTCTCCCCGCTACAGTGGCATGCGCCGTTGCCCGCGAAAATCGTGATGACCTCTTCGCAGTCATGCCGGTGAACCGGTGTGGCCGCATGCGGCGCAATCGTTTGACGCCATATTTCGAACTGTTTGATACCGTCGCCGCCGTTAACCAAGGTCTGGTGTTCCAGTCCGGGCAGATTGTGCAACGGCTGCGCGCTGTTGTGATTGACGTGCATGTCCTGTTCCTCAGCGACAGCTTGGTGGCGCGAGCTGCCATGATGTAACGACTGACGCCGCGCCTGGCGTCCTCACACAGATTTCAGGTGTATCCGCGGTTGCTTCGCGATAGGCCTCCAGCCTGACTGACTCGGGATGATACGTCTTTCTTTCATGCAGGCGCGGCGTGCCCGAGATGATGCGCAAGAAACCGTTGCATACCTTCGCGTCCCATATATTTCTGCAGCAGGCTGGGATCGGTGCGCGTGAGGTCGACCCACAGTAAGCAGTCGATGGCATTGTTGAAATCGGGATCAACATTGAAGCCGAGGATACGCCCGTTCAGCTTGAGGTATTGCCGCAGCAGGACCGGCACGCCGACTTTGTCGTCTTCAACCGTGGCAAGCAGGTTGGCAATGATGCGCAGGTCGCTCACATTGAGATCAATACGTCCGCCCGCGGCGCGTCGGGCGCGGTAGGGGTTGCGGGGCTTAACCTGGCTGGCGCGCTCCCGTTCCATGCTGTTGTCTTTGAGAAAGCGCACCATCAACTGCTGCGATACCGGGTGGTAGTCATTGCTGATACTGACCGGACCCAGCAGCACCCGGTAGCGGGGATGTCGTGCGACGTAATGCCCGATCCCTTTCCAGAGCAGCATCAGTGGTCCGTAGCTGCGCTGGTGCTCGGGTCGGACAAAAGAGCGGCCAACTTCCAGACTGCTGCGTAGATCGGACTCAAGCGCGCCGGACAGACGGAACAGAGAGTGCACGTACAGCCCGCGACTCCCCTGGTTATCAAGAATCTGGTCGCTGTGCCCGAGCCGGTAGCCGCCGACCACGGTCTGGTTTGCGCGGTCCCAGATGAACAGATGCACGTAGTAGTCATCGTAAGCGTCGAGGTCGACACTTTTGCCAGTACCTTCGCCGACCAGGCGGAAAGAGAGCTCACGCAGGCGTCCGATCTCCGTCAGCACGGCAGGGATTGCGTCGGCGTGCGCGAACCACACTTCCAGCTCGCCCGCGCTGACCAGACACTGGTCTGGCGGTAGCCGCGCAACATCCTGCACCAGGCGCGCCACTTCGACAGGCGGAGCAACCGCTTGGGTGAATGCCTGCCCCGCATCCACGCGCCCCAATCGGAGCGGCTTGCGGTAGCGCTGGCGAACCCCGAGCAACTCGCTGTTAGCCTGCAGGTAGGGCGCGATTGCGCTGCGAGCGCCAAGCAGGCTGAGCGTTTCGGCCGCAATCGGTGGCGCACAGCTGACCTCTATCACGGTGCCACGATGATTGAGCATTTCCCGGACCAGCAGGGCAGTGCGGGCGCGAGGATGGAGCAGCCCTGCTGCCTGGAAAAGCGTGCTGTTGCGACCGCTGATATAGGCGGGCACCACTGGCGCACCGCTCTTTTCGACCAGCCAGCCAATCCCCGAGTCCCAGGCCGGATCCCTGATGCGGCGCGCGCACCAGTCAAAGCTGGAGACTTCGCCGCCCGGAAACATCATCAACAGCCCCCCCTGCTTCAGCCAGCTGAGCGCTGCCCGTACGGCCCGGATATTGAAGCGAGCCGCTTCCCGACCCCCGAACGGGTCCACGCCGATGAAGGTGTCGCGCAGCTCAGCGAAAGCGCCCAGCAGATGATTTGCCATGACCCTGACATCCGGTCGGTGCCGGGTGAGAAGCTCGATGATTGCGACGCCGTCAAGCGCACCATGCGGATGGTTGGCAACCAGAATGCAGGCGCCTTGTCGTGGGATCCGGCTGTAAGACTGCGGGTCCATGTGGGTGTCTACGCCCACCGTATCCAGCGTGCAACGGGCAAAACTGTGGGGGTCGAGGTAGTGCGGAATGCTGTGGTAGACCGCGTTAAGACCATTCAGGCCCAGAGCCCGGTCGAGCCCGCGTCTCAGCGGGTTACGTAACGGCCCCAGCCAGCGGGGAATATGTTCGCCCAGCGTGAAGACATGCTTAGGAACCGGCGAACTCAGGGGTACGCTGCCCGGGTGCGGCGCAGCTGCTTTGTGCTCAGGGCTGTGCGTGTCGAGCGGAGCAGGGCGATCGTTCTGCATGATGCGATTTCTGTCTCAGGCGCGCCGAGTCAGCTGGCCCGGCATGACTTTTAGCGGGTTGCCGCCTGCTAAAATGCGTCCCCCACAATCCTGTGACGTCAGCCGCGGCAGCGGTGATCGAGCTTCTTTGCAGCCCTGGAATTCAGCATGAGCGCGCATTGGACCCTGGACGATATTGACTGGAGTCAGCTTGACCGCTCGGTGGTGACGGAGGAGCTCCTGTCGGCGGTCAAAACAGCAGCCCTGGTCGAGGCCAACAGCGCGGACTATGTGACTTATCTGCATAACGTGTTTCGTGACGATCCCGAGTTCTGTGCAGCGGCGTCCGTATGGGGCGCGGAGGAGGCACAGCATGGAGCTGCGCTTGAACGATGGGCCACCCTGGTCGATCCCGACTTCGATTTTACCGCGGCCATGGCCCGTTTCCGGGAAGGGTATCGCCTGCCGCTGGAGAGTGGTGAATCGGTGCGGGGGTCTCTGGCAGGTGAACTTCTCGCGCGATGTGTCGTTGAGTCCGGCACCTGTTCCTATTACGCCGCACTGCGCGATGCTTCAGAAGAACCCGTGCTGCGCGCTGTCTGCCACCGCATTTCTCAGGACGAAGCGCGCCATTACCAGCTTTTTCATCGTCACTACCAGCGCTATCCGCGCCTGTCATGGTGGCGTCGCCTGCGCATTGCGATCGGCAGGGTGGTTGAAACTGGAGATGACGAGCTGGGCTATGCATGGTTCAGTGCGGTAGAGAGTCATGAGCCTGGAAATGACGGCTATCTGCCCAAAGTGCACGCGGCGCGTTACCAGGCGATCGCGACCGGTTTCTACCGGGAGAGACACGTGCGCACGCTGCTGCACATGATCACGACCGCACTGGGCTGCCCGGCCGGATCACGCTGGAGCCGCTGGCTGGGTGCCCTGGGCTGGTGGTGGTTGTCGCGTTCGAATCAGGCCCGCGACACGGCGGCCGCTTCCGCCTGAATTCTCCGCCAGCGAAAGGGCAACCACAGCTGACCCAGAAATTCCGCCGGCATGTGCTCATTGATCCCGATAGTTTCCACGTGTTCCCCGGGACGATGAAAATAGGTGCCGAAAACGTGGTCCCAGATCATCAGGTTCTCGCCGTAGTTGCGGTTGCCGATAGCCGGGTCGACCGCGTGGTGCCAGCGATGCAGCTCCGGGGTGTTGAACAGCAGGCTGAGCGGCCCACAGCGCATATCCACGTTACAGTGGGTCAGGATCCCGATATAGGCGGTGATGGCACTGACCCAGACGACGGCGTCCATGCTGATTCCACTGCCGAGCAGGAAGGGCAGACTTGCCAGGACGCTCGCCAGCGAATCGATGAAGTGAAAGCGTCCCGTGTTTACCAGCCAGAGTTTTTTCACGCTGTGATGCACTGAGTGACAGCGCCACAGCAGCGGCCATTCGTGGGCAAGGCGGTGAGCCCAGTAAAGCCCTAATTCGGATGCCACCAGACCAAACGCAACCTGCAGCCATAGCGGCCAGACGCTGAGTGCCGTCGAACTCGGTGGAGCGACAAGACCCGTGCCCAGAGCCGCGACAATAAACAGCTGCACCAGACCTTTGTTCAATACGGTATGGCTTAAATCCTGTCTGAGCTGACCATCAGGTCTTCTCCAGTCTGCGCGGTAGGGCAACAGACGCTCCAAGAGCAGCAGCGACATCACCAGCCAGGCATAGGACAGATTGAAGAACAGGGTTGGCTGGCCGCGGCTGAAGCCGAAGGCAAGGATCCCCGCTGAGGTTGCAAGAAGCAGCGGCCAGGCTACGGGTCGCAAGCCTGCGATTGCAGGCCGCGGTTGGATTTCGAATGCGGTGCAGGACAAGAGAGGCTCTTTCTTCAAGCGTTCAGCGGCGCTCGGCGATTGTGGCACAGCAATAGGTGCCCGTTACTGACGGAACGCGCGCGGCGCCATGATGAGACGGTCAGGGCGCAGCGCAGCGATGGCGGGTCGCGGTGGAGATCTCGTAGGTGTCGACAGCACGATCCCGCGCCAGGCCGCAGAGCACTTCTGCCTGCACTGCGTATCCAGGGCGCTGTTGTGCGATCACGAACGTATAGCGCGGACTGCAGTTGGCTGCGCAAATCTCGTACAGCTGTTCTCCGTCCTCTCCCTGTCCCTGGGTGAAGCGACTCAACCACTCGTTCAACGCATCAAACGTGGCAAAGGGGGACGGCGCATAGCGCAGCGGTGTCTTTGCCGTGGTTTTTTCCAGGGTCAGACAGAGCTCGTTCTGTTCGTTTTCGGGCAGCAAGGCAGTTGGTCGCACGCGATAGATGACCTCCGCGACGCCTTGGTCTGGACAGGTGGCGTCGCACCCCGACTGCTGTGACAGCTTCTGACCGTCCAGGGCTTCTTCCAGCAGGCGGGTCGCTATGGCCTTGATCGAATCCTCTGTTTCGGCAAGGTTTTTCATGATGCCGGCAGAGCCGGTTTCATGTGCCAGCGGGCGCTCGGCGAGCAGTCGCGGGCACGTGTCAGAACTGCCTGCGCCCGATTCGTTCAGGGGCGGGGGCTCACTGGCCTGCGTCATAACGCAGACGGCGAGCATTGACAGAACAGTTAACTGTCTTGGAAACAACATGTTAAGACATCTTTTGCGCACGAGAGGTGAGCTGAGCTTATGGTAGAAATGTATATAAATCAATTAGAAATGTATATTTATTAAAAATTTATTTTAGAAAAATTCATAACCATATGAGCTTTCAGCGAACAGGTGTCGCAGAGCCGAGTGAAACAGACATTAGGCTAATTATTTGTGCGTCGCAACAATTTTCGCTTGAAGCAGGCGCTGCCAGATTGCAAGCAGCAGATCGGAGAACAAATCGGGCGCCTCAATTGACGCAACCGTTCCTGCGCCCTATAACCAGCCCCTGCTGCGCGACCCGGGCGCGCCCGGGTCTGCCCGGTAACCCATCCCGGTTCGCCCGTCGACACTGATGGCCGGCACGGCGAGCGATCCCTACAGCTAGGAGTCATCCATGAAATTGTTGAATTCTTTTGGACCCAATCCCCGCCTGGTGCGAATGTTCCTGCTCGAAAAAGGCATGGAGCTGCCGAGTGAGGATCTCGATCTGCTCGGTGGTGCGAATCGTGCAGAGCCCTACCTGAGCAAGAACCCCGGGGGTCAGATGCCGGCGCTGGAACTCGATGACGGGAGCGTTATCGCCGAGACAGTCACGATCTGTGAGTATCTGGAGGAAGTGCAGCCGCAGCCAGCGCTGGTCGGGACGACCGCTGCAGAGCGTGCCAACACCCGCATGTGGGTCCGTCGCGTGGAGCTGAACATCACCGAACACATGTACAACGGCTTCCGTTTCGCCGAGGGAATCGAGATTTTCCGCAACCGTCTCTACTGCATCCCTGAGGCTGCTGACGGTCTCAAAGCCAAAGCCAAGGCGGGCCGGGAGTGGTTGGATGGCCTTATCGCAGGGCGTGATTTCATCGCTGGCGACAGCATTTCACTAGCAGACATTGTGCTGTACTGCTGCATGGACTTTGCCAAGGGTGTTGGCCAGCCCATTGATACGGAGCTCAAGAACCTGAGCGCCTGGTATGAGCGTATGGGCGCGCGGCCCAGCGCTTCGGGCAGTCTGCATCCGGCTGCCAGTGAGCTGAAGATGGCGGGCTGAGCCGCTCGTGGGACGCTCAGCCGGCAGAGTGCTGCCCGCCGGCTGAGCCGGTCCGTTTCTCAGGCGTCGGCCCCGCCCCAGAGCGCGACAGTCCGCACTTCGATGCTGCGGCGGGGCGGCGCATTATCCGGGGTGCTAGGCGAGCGGAACGCGGAATGCGCCGTGTAGCGCGACCCGCCACCCGAGTCCGAATCAAAGCATCTTAAAAGCCAGATTTCGTCATCCTGCATCTCCGGCAGGTAAAGCCAGCGATGGCGCGAACTGTGGCGCACCGAGTAGATCTCGCCCCGCCGATCGGCGTAATTCAGCGAGGCGGCAACGAAGTCCTCGTCCTGCATGCTTGCTGCATCGCACACAGCGAGGGGCTGTTCCAGCACAGGCCCGCGCAACGGGCGCCAGACGTTGATGAAGGCGTAGCGGCCGGCCAGGACTGATTCGGCGTCTGCACCGCACAGGTCTCTGATCCGCTGAGGCGCAGACGCCTCGGTATAGTCGTTGTGGACAAAGCGCACAGGTTCGCGGATCCCGGATTCCGGCTGCCCGGCGAGTGCCTGGTCGCGGACGTTGTGATCAAACGCCAGGACCCGGTCGCAGCCGGTCGCCGCGCGTACGAGCGCCGCACACTGCGGGTAGTAATGCTCGCTGACGATGCTGTCGTCGAAAAAATCGAGTCCCGGCAGCGGGTCTCGCAGGATACAGAACCCCTGCTGCTCGAGGCTGAGCGTGTGCTCGCGGCCACGGGCACTCTCGATGGTGACTGCCTCTTTTACCACGCGTGGAGACGGGGGTACGTAACCCGGACGGGTTTCATACAGGTAATAAGCCGGCGTGCTTTCCTCCGGGGCGAGGTAGTTCAAACGTGCTGCCACGCTGCGAGCACCCGTCGGCATTACGGCCGAGCTCACCTGGGCTGCCGGTACAGTGCGCTCATCCGACTGCAGCCATGAGCGCGGCGTGCTTGTCGAGCAGCGTCAGCGTGGCGTCACGCGAGTCCGCAGGGCAGCCAAGGATGGCCCGATGGACGCCGAGATCCTGGTAATGTTTAAGCTCATCGGCATCCTCAGGCGCCCAGAAAAAGGAAATCTCGATATCGCCGGGTTTGCGTCCATGCTGCGCAAGACGCGCGTTGAGGTCGGCCATCTCGCTGTCTATGTTCTTCATCTGCATCGGCAGCGGGACCCAGCCGTCGCAGTAGCGTGCCACCCGCTCGCGCCCCCAGGATGAAGCCGCGCCCATCACAATGGGCGGATGCGGCTTCTGGACGGGTTTGGGCCAGGACCAGATGGGGTCGAAATCGACATATTTGCCGTGATACTCCGAATCATCCTGCGTCCAGCAGGCTTTCATGGCCTCGATGCGTTCCTCGAGAACTTTCCAGCGCTCCTTGAAGGCGGTGCCGTGATTTTCCATTTCCTCGGCGTTCCAGCCGGCGCCGATACCGAAGATGAAGCGCCCGTTGGAGATTAAATCCAGCGTGGCGACTTCCTTGGCCAGCACGATGGGATCGCGTTCGGTGATCAGGCACACACCCGTCGCGAGCTTGATGGTTTTAGTGACCGCGGCCGCGGCGGTCAGGGCCAGGAACGGATCGAGGATGTGCCAGTAGTCCTGCGGCAGATCGCCGCCGCCGGGGAACGGTGTGCGCCGGCTGGCAGGAATATGGGTGTGTTCGGGCAGCCACACGGATTCGAAACCGCGTTCTTCGCAGGCCAGAGCGAATTCGTCCGGACGCATGGCGTAGTCAGTGGAATAGAGCATGGTGCCGAATTTCACGCGATTCTCCTCAGCTGGTTGTGATTGTGGTTGCTGAAAGGCAACAGGATGTTTTGTACACCAGCGCCGTCGACGCTGGCAATGCGGCGTGATGGTGTCGCTATACTGCCGCGCGCATCTGTAGCCCGCTCTGCATGACTCCTCCCCATCGAACTCATTCTGGTCGCAAGCTCGACACCCGGTTCGAATGGGGTGCGCTGCGTGCACTGCTGCCGTATCTGTGGCCGCGGGGAAATTCAGGGATTCGCCTGCGCGTGGTCACGGCGCTCGGTTTTCTGGGTCTCGCCAAGCTGACCACGGTCTACGTGCCGCTGGTCTATAAACAGATGGTCGACCTCTTCGCCGATCCCGGCGCGCTGCCCGTGGTGCTGCCGCTGGGTTTGCTGGTGGGCTATGGCCTGCTGCGCATCCTGCAGATCGCGTTTGCAGAGCTGCGTGACTGGGTCTTCGCCCGCGTGGCCCAGCACGCAATCCGCGACGTCGCGCTCAGCACCTTCCGACATCTGCACGAGCTTTCCCTGCGATTTCACCTCGACCGCCAGACCGGCGGACTGTCGCGCGCGATTGAGCGTGGCACGAAAGGCATCGATTTCCTGCTGACTTTCATGCTGTTCAATATCATCCCGACGCTGCTCGAGATCGGCCTTGTATGCGGCATCCTGTGGGTGTTGTTCGACATCCGTTATGCATTGGTGACCTTCGGCACCATCGCTGGGTACATCGCGTTCACGCTGGCCGTCACCGAGTGGCGGCTGGAATATCGCCGGCGTATGAACGCCACCGACCAGGAGGCGAATACTCGGGCGATTGACAGCCTGCTCAACTACGAAACGGTTAAATACTTCGGCAACGAGGGATACGAGGCAAAGCGCTTTGACCATGCGCTGGCGCGCTACGAACAGGCCGCGGTCCAGAGCAAGGTATCGCTGGCGCTGCTGAATATCGGCCAGGCCGCCATTATCGGCAGCGGGCTGACGCTGATCATGGCCATGGCGGGGCAGGGCGTCATGGACGGCACGCTGACCGTCGGGGACTTCGTGCTGGTCAATACGTATCTCATCCAGCTTTATATGCCCCTGAACTTTCTTGGCTTTGTTTATCGCGAGATCAAACAGTCGCTCACCGACATGGAGGCGATGTTTCACCTGCTCGATGAAGGCATCGAAGTCGAGGACCAGACAGATGCCCGGCCGTTGGGCCCGGGACCGGGTGCGGTGACGTTTGAGCAGGTCAGTTTTGCGTATGAGCCGCGTCGCCGGATCCTGCATGGAGTGAGCTTCACGATCCCCGCGGGGAAACGTCTGGCCGTTGTCGGTCCCAGCGGCGCCGGTAAATCAACCCTGGCGCGGCTGCTGTTCCGGTTTTATGACGTCGATGAAGGTGCTGTGCTTATCGATGGACAGGACATCCGTACGCTCAGCCAGAGTTCTCTGCGGGCCGCGATCGGGGTCGTGCCGCAGGACACCGTGCTGTTCAACGATACGGTCTACTACAACATCGCCTATGGCCGTCCCGGGGCGTCGGTCGAAGAGGTCGAAAGCGCCGCACGTCACGCGCAGATCCATGATTTCATTATGCAGCTGCCGGATGGCTATCAGACCATGGTCGGGGAACGGGGACTCAAGCTGTCAGGGGGTGAGAAGCAGCGCGTGGCGATCGCGCGCACCATTCTCAAGCACCCGCGGGTCCTGATCTTCGACGAGGCAACGTCCGCGCTCGATACGCGAACCGAACGCGAGATCCAGGCGGCGCTGAAAGAGGTATCCCGCGGACACACGACGCTGGTGATTGCGCATCGACTGTCCACGGTGGTCGATGCCGACGAGATCCTGGTGCTGCAGGATGGCGTGATCGTCGAGCGCGGACGGCATGCCGCACTGCTGGCGATGGACGGCGTTTATTCGCTGATGTGGCAGCGCCAGCTCGAGAATCTGGCATCCGTGCCGCCTGAGGCCGCCCTTGATCCGGACCTCCCCGAGGTGTGACGGACCTTCAGGCTGACGTCCTGCGTTTCTGGATGTCGACTTTTGAGCACGGGCGGACAGCTCAGAGGCCTCCGCTATACTCGAACCAGCTTCACCGGGAGAACCCACCATGGAGACAGGCACTCTGATTGTGCTGGCCGTCCTCATCGTTGCCGCTATTTATCTCGTGGGGATGTACAACAAACTGGTCGCCGATCGGAATCGTTTCAAGAACGCGTACGCCCAGATCGATGTTCAGCTGCAGCGGCGCTACGACCTGATCCCGAACCTCGTGGAAACCGCCAAAGGCTATCTGGCGCACGAGCGCGAGACGCTTGAAGCTGTCATCCAGGCGCGGAACCGCGCGCAGGGTGCCGCCAGGGATGCAGCGTCTCGGCCCGAAGAAGGGCAGCGGATAGGCGCACTGGGGGCCGCGGAAGGCATGCTAGGCAGCGCGCTGGGCCGTTTTTTTGCGCTGGCAGAAGCCTACCCGGATCTGAAAGCCAACCAGACGATGCGTGATTTGATGGAGGAGCTGAGCGCAACGGAGAACAAGGTGTCTTTCTCCCGCCAGCACTTCAACGATGCGGTAACAAGCTACAACAATCGCCGCGAGCAGTTTCCTGACAATCTCGTCGCGGGTATGTTCAATTTCGCGCCGGCGGAGCTGCTGACGGTTCAGGATCCCAGCGTGCGCGAGGCCCCGAAGGTTTCCTTCTGAGTGTAGTGCGCTATGCAGCCGGGAAGGACTGGCGTGTTTTCCCGCGGCATGTGAACGGCGATGAATTTCTACGAACACCAGGATCGGGCGCGCCGGCGGACCGGATGGCTGCTTGGCCTTTTCGCTGGCGCTGTGCTGCTCACCACTGTCGCGCTTAACGGGGTCGCTTATCTCGCTTACCTCCAGCTGACTGACTCCGCCATGAATATTCGTGGCTGGCTGGCGGCGCCTTACTGGCTCTGGTTGAGCGCTGCGGTTCTGGGGCTCACCGCCGGTGCAAGCCTGTGGACTGCGTTCAGGCTGCGCAGCGGAGGCGCCGCGCTGGCGGATATGCTCGGCGCACGGCTGAGCCAGGGCAGGCCGGAGCATGCCGGGGAACGTCGATTGCAGAATGTCGTGGAGGAGATGTCGCTCGCGGCCGGTCTGCCGTTGCCGACCCTCTACATCCTCGATCGGGAATCGGGTATCAACGCGTTTGTCGCGGGATTACGCCCGACCGAAACGGTCATGGTTGTCACCCGGGGCGCACTCGAGCATCTCGACAGAAACCAGCTGCAGGGCGTGGTGGCGCATGAGTTCAGCCACGTTTTCAACGGGGATATGCGGCTCAATATGCGCCTTATGGGGGCGCTCTCCGGGTTGCTCGCCATCGGGCAGATCGGTCGCTTCGTCATGCGTTCGGGGCGTCGGGCCGGGAAAAACGCAGGCCCCCTCCTGCTTCTTGGCTTCATGGTGGTCCTGGTGGGCTATGCAGGTTTTTTCAGCGGCATGCTGATTAAAGCGGCGGTCTCGCGGCAGCGGGAGTTTCTAGCTGATGCCTCGGCGGTCCAGTTCACCCGTCTCCCCGAGGGGCTGGCCGGTGCACTGCTGCAGATCAGGCGTCTCTCCAACGGTTCGAGCTTGGATCACCGACGTGCGGAGGACGTGAGTCATTTCTGCTTCAGCGCACCGATCAAAACTGCGCTCGCGGCATGGACGGCGACACACCCGCGGTTGGAACAGCGGATCCGCGCCATTGACCCGGGTCTGCTGCAACGCGAGACGACTGCGCGGGGACACGATTCTGTGCGTGAAGCTGCAGATACACACGAGCCGCAAATGGCGGGGACCGCGATCCCTGAGCGACTCGGTGCAGCAGAGATCGCGCTGGCTGCAGGAACGCTGGACAGCAACCAGATGCGCCTCGTCGGCGCGACGCAGTCTGCGCTGCCCCAGGAACTTCTGCGGGCCGCACACGACAGCTCTGCCGCTGCATCCCTGATTTTGACTTTAATCAAACACGGGGGCGCGGCGCCCGCGATGACGGATGCCGCAGCCGCTCCTGGCGGCGCGCCGAGTGAAACGTGCGCTTTAACGACCGATCCGCTGGATATGGCGCAACGCCTTTATCTGTTTCAGCCGGCGCTGACAGAGTTGAAACGGCTGCCGGCGGCGGCGCGTGCGCAGTTTCTCGCAGAGCTCGATGAGGAGATCGCGGCCGGAAAGCCGCTCGGCACGTTTGAGCTGACGCTCTGCTTCATTCTGCAGGATCACCTGGGGGCATCTGCAGGGCGCACCGTTAAGCCTCGTCATTTCGCCTTCGATACAGTCAGGGACGAACTACGTGGCGTGCTGAGTGCGATGGCCTGGTCTGGTGCGGACGAGTGGGGTGACGCCGGGGCGGCTTTCTCCCGAGCCTGGGCGCCTTTCGGATTCTCCGGCGAACTGATCCCCGGGGAGGTTATTGCCGGGCCGCGGTTCAGCCATGCGCTGGATCAGCTTCTGCATCTGGTGCCGCTGCTGCAGCGCAATGTCATCCAGGCCTGCGCAGATTGCGTGCTGCATGACGGCCAGGTGACAGCGAAAGAACGAGCCCTGCTGCAGGCCGTGGGGATGGCGCTCGATTGCCCGATACCCGCGCTGGAAACACGGGTTGCCAGGGGGGGTGTCTGAGCTACGCTTTGGCGCTCGGACGGGCGGACACCGCTTCATACCAGGCGAGCGTTCGCCGGTTGTTTTCCGGGATCCCGATCTTGACCCAGGCGGCGAAATCGATTGCACACACGGCCGTGATGTCAGCCATGGAGAAACGTTCACCGGCGACATACGGTGCGTCTTCAAGGTAGCGTTCAAGCCACTCGAAGAAACGTCCCAGTGTCTGACGTCCTCGGTCTACAAGACCGGGGACAGCCGCGATCGCGGCTGTCCCACCGCCGGGGATCCCGCGTTCGGTGAAGTCAGGATGACTGTTCCTGAAAACCTCGGAGGTCGCGATCATGCCGTCGAATTCCATCTTGCGCTGACGCTGCTCCACGATGGCCTGAGCTACAGGGTCATGACCGAGCAATGCCGGTGCGGGTTTGACTGCCTCGAGATAGCGGCAGATTGCCATGACCTCGTCGAAGCGCGTGCCGTCGTCCAACTCGAGCACGGGGAGCAGGCCGCGGGGATTGATCGCCAGGAAGTCGGGACGCAGGTTTTCGCCGCCGAGGATATCCACCTCGACCATTTCAATGTCGAGTTCTTTTTCCGCTATGAACATTCGTGCTCGTCTTGGGTTAGGAGCGATGGCGCAGTCGTAAAACTTCATAGCAGGCCTCCTGCAGCAGTGTCGTAGTGGCGGGCGGGACTGCCGTCCGCGTGTTCGAGTTCCAGATGCGCGAGGCGCGCATAGCCCGGATGCTCACGAAGTAGATCTTCATGCCGACCGATGCCGGCAATGCGCCCGTGATCCAGAAGCACAATGCGGTCGGCCCCGCGTACGGTAGACAGGCGATGGGCAATGATCAACGTCGTCCGGTTGCTCTGCAGACCGGACAAAGCCGTCTGGACTAGGGCCTGATTCTCTGCATCGAGTGCGCTGGTGGCTTCGTCCAGCAGCAGCACCGCCGGCTCGCGCAGCGCCGCGCGCGCAATGGCGATCCGCTGTTGCTGCCCGCCAGACAGGCGCACGCCTTTTTCCCCGACGAAAGTGTCAAATCCCAGCGGCAGCGCTTCGATGAATGTGGTTGCACCGGCCGCAGAGGCAGCACGCAGGACCGCCGCATCGGATGCGCCGGGGCTGCCCATGCGGATGTTCTCGCGGATGGTGTCGGCGAACAGTACGGTCTGCTGCGGGACCACCGCCAGGTGGCTGCGCAGCGTTGCGAGAGGCATCTCGTTGATCTTCACGCCGTCGAGACTGATGAAGCCGCGCGAGGGTTGCCTGAAGCCCAGCACGAGCTGAAATACAGTACTTTTCCCGGCCCCGGACGCCCCCACCAGCGCAACGGTTTCCCCCGCGCCTACGTCCAGCGAAAAGTCGCGCAGGGCCATGTCCGGTGCGCGCGAAGGGTAGCCAAAATCGATCTCTCGGAAGCAGAGCTCGCCGCGTGGTCGCGCAGGCAGTGAGCGCATGCCTGACGGCGCAGCGGGCAGCGGTGGCGTTGCCAGGAGTTCAACCAGGCGCTCCGCTGCACCGGCCGCCTGCTGAATTGAGCCCCAAATCTCCGAAAGCCCGGCGGTCGAACCTCCGACGAACAGGGCATAGAGCAAAAACTGACCCAGCTGGCCGCTGCTCATTGAGCCGCTGACAACCTCGTTCACGCCCAGCCAGAGAACGGCGACGAGCCCGCTGAAAACCGTCACTATGGCGTAGGCCGTGAGCCAGGCTCTCTGGCGCATGCGCCCGCAGGCTGCAGTAAACGAGGCATCCACCGCGTCGTCATACCGCTGGCGCTGCACATCCTCCAGGTTGAAAGCCTGTACCAGGCTGATCGCGTGCAGCACCTCGCCCGCCAGCGCGGCCGTGTCGGCCACACGGTCCTGAGTAGTGCGTGACAGCCGACGCACGCGCCGTCCGATGAAAACAATGGGCAGTACGACAGCTGGCACCAGGACCACGATGATCGAGGCCAGTTTGAGGCTTGTCACCGCCAGCATGATCAGCGCGCCGCACAGAGTCAGCGTGCTGCGTAGAGCGATTGAAATGCTGCTACCGACGACGTTCTGAATCAGGGTGGTGTCCGCGGTCAGGCGTGAGATGAGTTCGCCGCTCGGTGTTGATTCGTAGAATTCGGTCGGGAGATGGAGCAGGTGGCCGAAGACGCGGGAGCGCAGGTCCGCAACCACGCGTTCACCAAGCCAGGACACCAGATAAAAACGCAGTGCAGCGAGTCCGCCTGCGGAGACAGCCAGAGCCAGCAGCAGGGCGAATTGCATCGCTGCAGCATCATCCTGCGATGGTGTCACGGCCTGATCAATCACATGCCGGAGCGCGACGGGGATGGCCAGCATGCTCAGCGCGGCCAGCAGCAGCGCCACGGCGGCGGCAAGCAGACGCTTGCGGTAGGGCGCCAGGAAAGGCTTGAGCGCCGTCAGTGCGCGCAGGCGGCGCTTGGCTGCGGGATGGTTTGAGGACATGCGGCGGGCTGAGCTGTGCAGCAGGCGCGGCATACTATCGTATTCTTGAAAGCGCGCCGGCTCAGCCGGCGCGCCGTTTTCGGGTGACCTGAGGGAAGTGTGTTTGAGCGCGCTTATTTCTGTTCTGACGGAGGGAGATCGACACCGGGAGGCGCTGAGCTGGCAGGACACCGAGTGGAGCGCCGCTCGATTGGCGGACGACAGCGCGCGTATCGCGCGGGCCCTGCGCGAACTCGGCGTTCGCCCGGGAACACGTGTTGCTTTGTGGCTGCCCAATATCCCTGCCTGGCTGGCCGGGTTTTTCGCCTGCGTCAGGCTGGGTGCGATAGCCGTGTCGGTGAATACGCGCTTCCGGGCGCACGAGGTGGGTGACATTCTGCACCGCTCAGGTGCCGAAGTGCTGGTGCTGTGGCCCGACTTTCACGGTATCGATTTCGCTGGGATCCTGTCCGGCATCGAGCCGCGGATGCTCAGCAATATCAGCCACATCGTGACTTACGGTGGCAGCGGCGGGACCGCCCTGCCGGTTGCGCCGGCGATCCCCGTGTCCCGCTATGAAGACTGTCTGACCTTGGACCCGCTGGAAGCGCTGGCGGGGCATGACGGCGATCGTTGCATCATCTTCACCACTTCCGGGACCACTCGCGCTCCGAAGTTCGTCTGCCATACACAGCAGTCCGTACTGACGCATGCGCGTGAGGTAGTCGCCGGCCTGGGTATGGCCGCGCCCGGACGCCGGCTGCTCCAGGCTCTGCCCATGTGCGGCGTGTTCGGCTTCACTCAGGCACTGGCTGCGCTCGTCGGGCATGTACCCGTCGAGCTGATGGAAGTATTCGACGCAGAGCGGGCTGCGCGCCTGATTCAGACGCGCGGCATCACCGACCTGCACGCGGTGGACGATATGATCGACGCCCTGCTTAAATCGCGTAACGAGGCGGTTCCGTTTCCCAGTCTGGTGCGTGTTGGCTTTGCGGCGTTCAATCCGGAGCTCGAGGATATCGTGGCGGCCGCTGAGCAGCGTGGGCTGAAGCTTTGCGGGCTTTATGGCATGAGCGAGTGCCACGCGCTGTTCGCAATCCAGCCGGTGGAGCTGCCGCAGGCAGCTCGTCGCGAGGGAGGTGGCCGGCCGATTTCAGCCTCTGCCAGGGTGCGGATCCGGGACGTGGACAGCGGCGCGCTGCTCGCCCCTGGCGAAACCGGTGAAATTGAGCTTTCCGGGCCAAGCGTGATGCTTGAGTATTTCGGTAATCCGGAGGCAACCCGGGAGGCGTTTACTGCTGACGGTTTCCTGCGCACCGGCGATCTCGGCTACCTGGAAAACGACGGGCGCTTTCGCTACCTGGCGCGCAAGGGAGATGTGCTGCGTCTGGGCGGATTCCTGGTCAGCCCCCTCGAGATCGAAGCGGTGATCGATAGCCACGACGCTGTCAGCGCCAGTCAGGTTGTCGCCGTCAGCCTGGAAGGCCGCTCCCGGCCCGTCGCGTTTGTCGTCGTCAGACCCGGAGCGGCTTTCGATGCGGCGGCGTTGCAAAGGTTCTGCCAGGCGCGACTGGCACGCTACAAGGTGCCGCAGCGATGGTTCCCGATCGAGGCTTTTCCCACCACGGCGAGTGCCAATGGAACCAAGATCCAGAAAGCCCGGCTGCGGGCCCTCGCGGAACAGGCCCTCGCTGAGGGCGCGGCCGCCTCCGTATAGCGCGGGCTGTCAGGAAGCCACCGCTGCACTGAGCTGAATGCTTTCTTTCATAAGCGCACAACCACGCCCAGAACGATCAACCTGAAAGGAGAAAAGTATGGCCCGATTAAGCACGCTCAGCCGAAGTATTGCCGGCAGGATTGCCCTGGTTACCGGTGCCGCCAGCGGTATGGGGCGCGCTACTGCGCATCTGTTTGCTGACGAGGGTGCGCACGTTGCGGTAACCGACCTCGACGGAGACAAAGTGCAGGCGGTTGTGGACGAGATCACCCAGGCCGGCGGCAGCGCAGCGGGATGGGTTCTGGATGTAAGTTCGGATGCCGATCGGAAAGCGGTCGTCGCATCGATCGTCGAGCGCTGGGGCGGGCTCGATATCCTGGTGAACAACGCCGGGATCGCGCTCGAGCGTCCGCTCGAAGCCGAAGATTTCGCCGCAGCCTGGGGGCGCACGGTGGACGTTCTGCTCACCGCCCAGGTGCTGTTGATCCGTGAATGTCTGCCCCACCTGCTGGCGAGCGAGGGTGGCAGGGTCGTGAATATCGCTTCGACCGAAGGCCTGGGCGCGACCAAGGGACTGAGTTCCTACACGGCAGCCAAGACCGGCGTTATTGGACTGACGCGCTCGTTAGCGGTGGAGCTGGGTACCCGTGGCGTGACGGTGAACTGCATCTGCCCGGGACCGATCCGAACTGGCATGACTGCGGCGATCCCGGAGGACGCAAAGGCTGAGTTCGCGCGTCGCAGGGTGGCTCTGAAGCGCTACGCGGAGCCAGAAGAAGTTGCCCACGCGACCTTGAACTTCTGCCTGCCGGCTGCCCGTTACATCACGGGCACGCATCTACCGGTCGATGGAGGAATGACTATCAAGAACGCATGAGCCATCGGTGCCGCCGTCGCTGGTCAGCACGATATTGCGCCCCTGTGCTTTGGCGGCATAGAGCGCGTCATCAGCTGCCTTGACCAGCTGCGCCGGTGAGCTTTCCTCGGTAGGGACCATGGCGGTCACACCGAAGCTGGCTGTCAGCACGTGTGCGGCCTTGGAGGCGTCGTGCGGCACGCCGAGCTGCTGCAGGCTTTCGCGCACGAGCTCAGCCATTTTTACCGCCTGACTCAGCGTTGTTTCCGGCATGAGCAGGGTGAATTCTTCGCCGCCGTAGCGCGCCGCCAGGTCACCGCCCCGGCGCGCAGAGCGTTCCAGCAGCTGCGCGAGCTGCCTCAGTGCGGCGTCGCCCGCCTGATGGCCGTAGCGGTCGTTGTACTCTTTGAAATAGTCGATGTCGCCGAGCACCAGCGCCAGTGGCTTCTGGCTGCGTAACGCGCGGCTCCACTCGCGCTGCAGGGTCTGATCGAAGCGACGTCGGTTCGCAATGCCGGTGAGGCCGTCGAGCGCAGACAGCTTCTCCAGTCTTTCAGCCAGGGACTCGGCGCGGGTTTTTGCTTCCCTTAAATCGGACTCGACAAGCCGGCGGCGCTCTATGTCCTGTTCGAGCTCCCGATTCAGCGTCACCACGGCCTGGCGTTCCTCTTCGAGCTGGCTGACAAGCTCGCGTCTCTCGAGCTCCGTGATGGCGCCGCGCATCAGCAGGATGTTGTTCCGAATTGCAATCAGAGACATACACGGAACGAAGACGGTAGCGCCGATGGCAAAAAGCTGTTGCACAGGCTCCCCGGAGAAGAACAGGTGCACGGCGATCGGGATCATCTGCACGAACAGCAGGCCGAGCACTGCCTCCAGTACCAGCGAATAGGCAGAGACCACCCAGGCGCTGGAACCAACCAGCCAGATGGCCACGCTGGCGCGCTGGGGAAGAGCGGCCGGTTCTGTCAGGAGAAAAAAAGCGGCCATCCAGGCGGCGCCGCCGATGACCAGGCTCAGTGCGAACAGGCGGTTGATCTGAAGTTCGTGGTCAGGGTCGACAGCGCCGCGCGCGCTGCTGCGCGAGAGGTACAGCCGCAGCGCTGGCATCGCGTTGACCGCGACCAGCCACAACCACACGGTCGATGCTATCTCCGGGCGATAAAGAAAAACCGCTAACGCAATCGACGCCAGAACTGAGCCCAGCACATCCAGGCCCGTATGCTGACGCACTGTCGCGAAGCGTTCGCGGCGCGCCTGCGCGTAGACTGCACTGTCGCGGGTGTAGATCTCAATTAGCTCTTCCGCCACAGCGCGCCGCTCGACAGGCCTGGCGAGCCCGCCGAGTGCTGCGGGCGCGGGACCGTCGGGCGTTGAAGGCGTCATCCACCTCGACCTGCAAGGTTGTCACCAGTCCATTCGTCTGGTGGGCGAGTCCGATCACAGCGAGCAGCTCCGCATATTGCGCCTCGGTCATGCCTTTCGCTCTGGCCGCGGCGGTATGCGAGTGCGTGCAGTATTCGCACCCGTTGGCAACCGATACCGCGATGTAGATCAGCTCTTTGGTCATCGGGTCCAGCGCGCCTGGCGCCATAACAGCGCGGATCTGATCCCAGGTGCGGCGTAGCTGGTCCGGGTTATGCGCCAGCGCTTTCCAGAAGTTGTTGATGAAATCGGTCTTTCGCGAGGCGCGGATTTCGTCATAGACCGCGCGCACCTCCGCGCTGGCCTCCTCGTATTCGATCAGCGGTACCGTGCTCATGGGGATCCCTCTGGTTTCAGCACAAAAAAGAAATGAAAAGCTTCTAGGTTGGCACCACTACGCGTTCAGTCCATCCGTAGGGATCGGGTCTGCGCCCGTACTGCAAGCCGGTCAGAGACTCGTAGAGCGATGTCGCCACCGGGCCCGGTCTGCCGTCACGTACTTCGATGTCCTGCGCCTGGTAGTTCAGACGTCCGACCGGGGCGATAACGGCGCCGGTGCCCATGCCGAATATCTCGGTGACTGTGCCGCTGCTGAGCCCGTCAACAATCTCCTGAAACAGCACCCGGCGTTCCGTCACCGAATAGCCCAGGTCGGGGGCCATCTCGAGCAGGGAGCGGCGGGTGACACCCCGCAGGATGGCGCCGGTCAGCGTAGGGGTAACAATCTCCTTGTCGTTGAAGACAAAGGCGATATTCATGGCCCCGACTTCGTCGACGTAGCGACGCTCCACGCCGTCGAGCCATAACACCTGCTGGCAACCCCGCGACAGCGCGATTTCAGTGGCCGCGATCGATCCCGCATAGTTGCCGGGTGTTTTGGCTTCACCTGTGCCACCGCGCACGGCGCGTACATATTCGTCTGAGACATAAACCGAGACGGGGGCAAAGCCGTCTGCGAAGTAAGGCGCGACCGGCGAGAGGATGATGTAGTGCAGATATTCGCGGCTGGCCCGCACTTCCAGGGTTTTTTCTGTCGCGATCATCACCGGACGGATATACAGCGATGTGCCAGGGCGATCGGGTACCCAGCGATGTTCCAGCCGCACCAGCTCCCTTATCGCAGCGAGATGTTCCTCAATAGGCACCAGCGGCATGCCCATGCGACCGGCCGACTCATTGAAGCGTTCAGCATTCAGTCTGGTGCGGAACAGGTTGATGTCGCCATCGTCCCGCCGATAGGCCTTGGTCCCGTCGAAGATCATCTGTCCGTTGTGGTAGACCGTCGTGGCGGGATCAAGCTCGAACGGCCGGTAGGGACCGATAGTCGCGTCGTGCCAGCCGTCCTCTGCGTTGTAACGCTGGGTGAACATGCGGTCGGTGAACACTCGGCCGAAGCCGAGCGGAGAGGGGAGCGACACCGGATTGGTCTCGGTGGTGTCCTCGAGTCGTATGGGGTTGGTCATTCCCTGGAGCCTTTCATGGTGTGCGTCGCGGCCGGTGTTGACCAGCGCGGATCCGTATGGGCATCCCAGTAGGCGCGACGGAGACCCAGCGTGACAGGACCGGGAAGACCGTTGGCGACGGGGAGGCCATCGAGCTGCGTGACCGGCATCACCCCGCCCGCGGTGCTCGTGATAAACAATTCTTCTGCCTGCCGCAAGCGATCCGGGCCGAAGTCCGTGACCCGCACAGGCAGGCGCTGCTCAGCGGCAAGTTCAAGTACGGTCGCCCGCGTAATGCCTTCCAGGACACCGTGAGCCGGCGTCCACAGCGCGCCGTCGGTCCAAGCGAAAAGATTGAAACCCGGGCCCTCGGTGACCTGGCCCGCGCTGTTCAGCAGCACGACGTTGGCGGCATCGCGGTCGTAAGCCTCGAGCAGGCCGCGCACCAGGTCGCCCCAGTGGAAGTTCTTCATCGTCGGGTCGACAGACCCTGGCTCAATGCGGGTCGTATCGCGTGCGATGACCATACTGAGGCCCGTTTCCTGCACTTCAGGAGAGGCGATCCACACGTAAGGGATGGCAAAGGCATAAAAACGATTGCGCACTTTTCTCGGGTCCCGCTCACCGTTTTCCGGTACTCCGCGGGTGACCAGCATTTCGACATAGGCGGAATCAAGGCCTGTGCGGCGTACGCATTCGCTGAGGCAGCTCCGCATCTGCTCGGTAGACAGCGGTGGCGTGAAACGCCCGCGGGCGCAAGAGCGCGTGAAACGCGCCAGATGGTCGTCGAGACGAAAGAAGTGCCCATTCCAAACGGAAACGACGTCGTATGTGCAGTCTGAGCGGGTGAAGCCGAAATCGAGCATGGGGATCTTTGCGTCGGCGATGGGTACGAATTCACCCTCGATAAACGCGCAGCCCTGGCTCCAGCTTTCAGGATGCTCGAGGGCGCTGAGCTTCGCTATCGGTTCGGTCATGGTGTGGCACCTCAGAAGACGAATGACAGCCAGGTCTGCAGCACGGCGAAGTTCTTGTCGCCGTAGATCTGTTTTGCAGCGGCGTTGGGCGTCGACCAGGCGATACCGGCATAGCCGTAAAAGCTCTGTCCGCGGAAATGCTCAAAACCGAAATTAATCTCATCGGCCCAGTTGCTGGATGTCACCGGGGTGCCGAAGTATTGCGGCTCTTCCAGCTCATGGTGGTAGTAATAGAAGGTGATCGCCCAGGCGGGGCGCGGAAATGTCTTCACCTTGAACATCTGGGTGATCTGGTTCTGGTTGTAGAGGTGATATTCGCCGGCGATTTCGCCCTGGTACCAGGTATCCCAGTCGCGCCGGAAGATGGTGAAGTAGAGGCCGCGGTATTCCTCGTTGTCTTCGGTGTCGAGTTCATCGCCGGACATACGGGCGTAACGGTAGGACACGCGGGGTGTCCAGGGCATGTCAACAAAGGTGTACTGCCCCTCGAGATACCAGCCGATGGCGTTGTTGTCCCGTCCTCCGGCCTGCTTGTCGGTGCCGAGCTCCAGCACCCATTCACCGAACAGCTCCAGATTCGGCAGGCCGGGTACCTTGATATTGGCGCCGCGGACGTTCCAGGCGTTGATGCCGTCGAGATTGAACGCACCGCCCTGCAGCACTTCCAGGTACATCACGCCGATCGTGCCGAAGGTGTCCCGGGTGGTCGTCTCGATATTGATGCCGACGACCCGGCTGTCTTTGAAATCCTTGTCGGTGCGCAGCCAGAAGATATCGGCGCGGACGGGCTCGGTATTGATTTTCAGAATCGCGCTGTTGCGCCAGGCGAGAAACGCGCCGGTCCAGTACTGCCCGTTCTCGCCGCCCTTGTTGTAGTTGCCGTCACCGATGATGAAACCGTCGCCGACCGAAAACTCCTGCCCGCCTACCGACAGGTCGAACAGTTCGTTACGCCAGCCGAGGTAGAGGTGATCGGTGTCAAAGGCCTGGTCGCCGGAACGTGCCACCTGCCCGGAAATCTCACCGTCGAGGGTCGTCGTTGCAGCGACAAACGATGCGGCGCCGTAAGCGCTCCAGGTCTCGGTATCGTAGAGCGCATCGACCTTTGGTTTGAACGCCACGTAGAGCGTGTCGCGCTCGGTTTCTCCGATGGAATCCAGCGCGCCCAGGCCGTAGTTGACGTTGTCGCCGTGCTGCAGACCAATCAGAGTCTGAAACGTCGGTGTCAGCTCAAGGCCGGCGAACTTGACGGGCGGCAAAGCCATTGCTGGGGCCGCGAACAGGGCGGCGCACAAGAGGACAGGCAGAGCGCCCGTCCCGAACCGGCAACGGGGTGGCATGATAGAGGCCTCCCGTCTGCTGACTGCAGATCGCGCGGCGGTAACATGGTGGAGAGTTATCGGCATGACGGCGGGTGGAGGATACCGGATCCCGCGGGCCGCGGAATGACGTGATGGAGGGAACATGATGGGGCGTTACCTGCTCGGGATCGACGTCGGTGGCACGTTCACGGATTTCGTCGCCTGGGATCGCAGTACGAATCAGCTGACTGCATGGAAGAATCTTTCTCATCCTGAGGACCCTACTGCGGGCATTCTGGAAGGACTGCGTCAGCTCGAAGCCCTAGCAGATGTCGACATCATGCGCCTGGGTACAACGGTGGCTACCAACGCCATTCTCGAGCGCAAAGGGGCCGAGGTGGCTTATGTCACGACACAGGGCTTCCGCGACATCCCTTTCCTGCAGCGCGGCAACCGCGCGCACCACTACGACAGCAGCTGGGTCAAACCCAAACCACTGGTGCGCCGCCGTCACTGCTTTGAAGTCGACGAGCGGGTGCTGAGCACCGGAGAAGTGATGCAGCCTCTGTCTGACACCGCGATACAGGCACTGGGGACACAGATCCGCGACGTGGGTGACATTGAGGCGATCGCGATCAATCTGTTGTTCTCATACCTCTCGCCCGCACACGAGCGGCAGCTGCGCGACGGTTTGAGTGCGATGCTGGGCGACATCCCGATCTCTTTATCGAGTGAAGTGCTGCCCAAATGGAAAGAGTACGAGCGTGCCTCGACGGTGCTTGCAGATGCCTATGTGAAGCCGGTCGTTCTGCGTTACCTCAGCGACATGGAGGCAAGGTTCGCCGGGGCCGGGATCCGGGGCACCGCGGTGGTCATGAAATCCAACGGCGGCGAGATGTCGCTGGAGGCCGCCGGACGACAGCCCGTGCACATGACCCTGTCCGGCCCGAGCGGCGGCGTCGTCGCGGCGGCTGAGATCGCCGCGCGCACGGGCGACGCGAATATCGTCACGCTCGACATGGGTGGCACGTCGACCGACTGTTCGCCACTGGTCAGAGGGCAGATGGCGTTTACCACGGATTTCGAAATCGAGTTCGGCGTCCCGATCCAGATCCCGATGATCGATATCCGCACGATTGGCGCCGGTGGCGGCTCCATCGCTTGGGTCGATCGCGGCGGCATGCTGCGGGTGGGGCCGCAGAGCGCAGGCGCGAGTCCCGGACCTGCGTGCTACGGGTTCGGCGGTGATGCGGCCACGGTGACCGATGCCAATGTGGTGCTGGGGCGGCTTAACGCGGCTGGATTTCTGGGCGGAGGTATGCAACTGGACGCGGCTGCCGCTGAGCGCGCTGTCGGGACTATCGCGACCCGCATCGACATGGATCTCGAGCAGGCGGCGCTGGCTATCCTGCGCATTGTGAACAACAACATGGTCGGCGCATTACGCACCGTGCTGATCGAGCGCGGACTGGATCCGCGTGACTTCGCGCTGCTGGCGTTCGGCGGTGCAGGGCCGCTCCATGTGGGCGAACTGATGCTCGAGGCAGGTATTCCGCGTGGGATCGTGCCGCTGTTTCCCGGGCAGTTTTCCGCTCTCGGCTTTGCGTTTGCCGACGCCCGGATCGATCTCGAGCAGACCGTGCAGATGACCTCGGCGCATCTCGACTTCACCCGCAGCACAGAGCTGCTTCAGCGGCTGGTTGAAAAGGCACGCCAGGATCTTGCCGCGCAGGGCTATGCCGATCCCCCTCGCATCGAGCTTGTGCTGGAAATGCGCTACCTGGGGCAGAACTACGCGCTTGATGTGCCGTATGAGCGTGAAGCCTTCGATGAGGACGGGGCTGCCCAGCTGTGGGCACGATTCCATGCGCTGCATGAAGCGCGCTTCGGCTTCGCTATTCCGCAGGAGGTTATCGAGGTCATCACGCTGAAATGCCGGGCAGTGGTAGCAACAGCCAAGCCCGAACTCGCGCGACTGGAGCCGGGGCGCGAGGTGCCGTCGAGCACTCGTCCTGTGTGGTTCGAAAAAGGGCGTCTGGATGCCCGGGTTTTGAATCGCGCAGACCTCGGGCCGGGCGCCGTGATTGCAGGGCCGGCGCTGATTGAGGAAGCTGCGTCCACGACGGTGGTCGCACCGGGGCAGCGGGTCACTGTCCATGACGAAGGACATCTCATCATCAACGCTATCGCGGACGAAGAGGGGAGTGAGGCATGAGCGCACCACGTGCACTGGATCTCGTGACGATGAACATCGTCGAGAACACGATGGTTTCCATCTGCCGGGAGATGGGGATCACCTTGATGAAGACCTCCTATTCGACGATTTTCAACGAGGCGCTCGATTTCACCTGCGGGATTGCGTCGCCTGCGGGTGAAATGCTGGCCGTGGCTGAGTTCTGCCCGGCGCAGATTGGCGGCATGCCTCTGCTGATCCGTTCCTGCCTGCAGGAGATCCCGATCACTGACATCGAGCCGGGCGACGTGCTGGTGCACAACGATCCTTACCGGGGCGGGCTGCACACACCGGAGCACACTTTGTTCTGCCCGCTGTTTGTCGACGAGCAGCTGGTGGCGTTTGCTGTGGCCATCGGTCACGTCGCCGAGGTGGGCGGCATGGTGCCAGGCGGCTTTCCGGCCGAGGCCACCGAGATCTTCCATGAAGGGATCCGGGTGCCGCCGGTGAAGATTAAAAAGCGCGGAGAGGACGTCGCCGAGGTATGGAAACTCTGGCTAGCGAACGTGCGTACGCCGCGCTACAACTACGGCGATATGCGCGCCATGATCGCCGGCGTTGAGCTGGGCGTGCAGCGCCTCGGCGAGGTGGTCGAGAAATACGGCCGGGACACCTTTGTCACTACCTGCGCAGACCTGATGGATTACTCCGAGGCGCGTATGCGTGCCGAGATCGCCGCCATTCCGGATGGGCGCTACAGCTTCGTTGACTACATGGATAACGACGGCGTGTCGGATTCAGAGATCCGCATTGAGGCGCACTGCCACGTCCAGGGGGAGGAGATCGTCATCGACTACACCGGCAGCTCGGCCCAGGTGGCGGGACCGATTAACGCCACCCTCGGGGTGGCCTGGTCGGCGGCGTACAACGCGGTGCTGCACCTGACCGATCCCTCCATCCCGCGGAATTCCGGCTGCTTCCGGCCGCTGAAAGTACTCGCGCCGCGCGGGACTATCGTCAATGTCGACTACCCGGCGCCCGAGGTCGGCGGCAACACGGAAACGCATCCACGCATAGCCGGCGCGGTTATCGGCGCCCTGGCGCAGGCGGCGCCGGCGCGGGCCATGGCCGGGGAGGGCGGCACGCACCTCAATTTCGTCTTCGGGGGCACCGATCGGCACGGAGAATACTTTGCCTGCTACGACATCGAGACGGTGGGCTGGGGGGCGCGATCGTTTGCCGACGGCAACGACGCGACCGATTCCATCAACGGCAACTGCCGCGTCATGCCGGTCGAAGTCTTCGAGACCCGTTATCCCTGGCTGACCGAGGAGTACACTTTACGCCCGGACTCGGGCGGCGCAGGCGAATTCCGCGGCGGACTGGGGACGCGCAAAACCTGGCGCTGTCTGCAGGCTGACATCACCTGCAGCCAGCTCACCGATCGCCACGAGCATGCGGCCTGGGGGGCGGATGGCGGAGGCGCCGGCGCGCCCGGCATGACCCGCTTTCAGCGCTCAGGGTCGCGGGACTGGCAGACCATGGTTGAGGCGTTCGGCAAGAGCTCGACCAGCAAGTGGTCGAACGTGGTGATCAAAGACGGCGACCGGGTACAGCTCGATACACCCGGGGGCGGCGGCTGGGGCGATCCTGCAGCACGCGCGCCTGAGCGTCTTGAAGATGACGTTGCCGAAGGTTATGTCAGCGCGGAGGCCGCAGCGCGCGACTACCGCGGCTGAAACAGCGCCTTCGGTCAGTCGAGCAGCTCGCGCAGCGCTGCGTCGATGAAGGCGTTGTCTTCCGCGTCAATGCCAAAACCGGCGCCGTGCCCCCAATCTGAACGTATTGGACGCAGTTCAGCTTTCGGCATCAACGCGACTTCGTTGGCGTTATCCGGCACGCGGAAATAAAGATCGGTATCGCCTGGCATGACGATGGCGCGCGAGGTGATCGCACCGAGGGCTGCAGCAAGGTCCCTATTGAAAACAGGGTTGTCGCTGATATCCGCCGCCATCCAGGTTCGTGCCATGGCGATGAGATCGTTCGCGTCGTTCGCCAGGAAGTAGTTCTGGGTGAATTTGACAACGTCATCGCGCGACGACAGGCCCAGCTGGGTGTACAGCTTCTCGCGGAAAAAATCCTGGGAGAACAGCCAGGCCGCATAGACATAGCCGAACGCAAGGATCCCGCGCATGGGCGGCGCGTCGTACCAGCCTTCCTTGAAATCCGGATCGAGCTTGAGCGCGTTGACGGCTGAGGCGACGAACACGTGGTTATGCTCGGCGACCTGCGCAGAGCCGCAGATCGGGGCAATGGCCGCGACCTGATCCGGATAGAGCGCCCCCCACTGAAAAGACTGCAGGGCGCCCATGGAGAATCCGGTCACGAGCTTCAGCTTATCGATACCGAGATGATCGGTGACGAGGCGATGCTGGCAGACAACGTTGTCGTAGACCGTGGTCAGCGGAAAGCCGCCGCGGCCATAGGGTGCCGGTGTGTTACTTGGCGACGTCGAGGCACCGTTACCAAGCATGTTGGGCACGATAACGAAGTGGCGGCTGGGGTCGATTGCCCGTCCCGGCGCGAACATATAGGCGGTCTCCTCGTCGCGACCGCCGTAAAAGGTCGGCACGAGGACGGCGTTGTCCCGGGCGGGGGAGAGCTCGCCGTAGGTACGGTAGGCGAGGTTGATATCCAGGGTGATCCCTGACTGGGTGGGGAAGCGGGGGATGGTGAAGATAGAACGGGTCATGGGATTTTCCTGAGCAGAGGTGGCGGTCCTGGGATCCGACGACGTAAGACTCAGGTCCCGGAGCGATCAATAACATGGTGAGCCAGGCCCGGAAAGATCGGGGCGATTTCTCAGGGATTATTTGACTGAACGGCGAGAGTGGGGATGGCGCAGCGCCGAGGCGGATAATCGGAGCCACTCTCCGCCGGCCTGGAACCTAGTGCCGGAGTTGCTCTCCATGCGGCATTCGCGAGCAGCGCCCCGGTACCGCGCTGCTCAGACAAGAACTCTTAGGCACGACCGATACGGTACCGCGAAGCCCCTGCGTCTCAGGTT
Organism: Gammaproteobacteria bacterium; assembly: GCA_038116745.1. GTDB lineage: Bacteria > Pseudomonadota > Gammaproteobacteria > JAYODW01. Next base: position 43,293 of record JAYODW010000020.1, on the reverse strand, counting down.
TTCTAATGGGAAGGAGCAGCCAGCATCGTCCACGGCTCTATTTACCGTGGGCAGTGGCCGAGGGTGTCATCCGTACGCCTTGACTGCACGTCGTCCTCGACTGAGGTGCCTTATCTCGGCGCATTTTCTCTCGTGTGCGGATTGCGCGTTGAGCAGCGCGCCGTCGATAGCAGCTTTTGCCGCTGCTAGGGTGCCCGCGAGGGCGGTGGTATCGAGCCCCTCAGGGAGGGACCCGAGCAGCTTACGCAGTGTTCCATCGGCGTGCGCAATTCCATCGACGTCATCATCTTCGACAGCCGCACGCAGGGCGCTGCAGGCGCTGTTCACCGATGTCAGCCAGTCAGTCGCACTGCTCATTCAACTGCGGATCCGTCGTCGCTTATCTGTCGAAGCTAGGCCAAGGACCAATCAGAGGCTTACAGCCAGCCGCCGGGAACCGAGGTGATTCTCTGCAGGCAGGGCAGCGAGCCCATCGACTTCGCTTGCGATCCCTTTCCAGCCCACGCGGATCTCGCCCAGGAGACGCTCTACTTCATCGATTTTGTCCGGGTCATTACGTAGATTGGATTCGAGCAGGGTGCGTCCCATGTAGTCGTAGAGTCGGTCTAGGTTCAGCGCCGTCTCACCCCCCTGGTCGAGATCCAGACTCGCACGCAGCCCGTCAATAATCGAGATCGCCCAGGTCAGCTGGGCGCCTTTGTCAGAAACATTCCCATTCTGCATGGCGAGCCGCGCAGTACGTAGCTTCTCCAGCGCGCCGTCGAGCAGCATGAGGATTAGGCGATGCGGCGAAGCCGTCTCGATGGCAGTGCGGAGACTAACGGAGGCATAGTTGCCAGCGGCTTTAGAGGTGTTCGACTGTCGGCTCATGAATTGAATCTCCCGGTGACATCGTTAACGATTGAGTGCGTGTGCTACTTGGCAGTACAAGGTGATGCGACATTGCAGTTTGATGCGCGTCATGATTTGTTAGCAGACTTGCTCACAGCCGCGATCTGGTCGAGCTGCTGCGCGAGATAGTTGCTCTGGGAATTGAGGCTGGCGACCAGGCTGTCCAGTGCGCTGAACTGCCTGACAAGCGATTCCTCTTTTCTGACCAGCCGCGCCTCCAGACTATCGCGTGCCAGGTCCAGCGATCGGATGCGGGAATTCAAAGAATCTTCCCGGCCGCCCAGCAGCCCGCCTGGACCGACGAGGTTCTGGGTAATTGTCTCGTAGCGCGCGGAAAGCCCGGTAGTTGAGTTGGCGAACATGTCTGCGATCCCCTCGGGGTCGCGGGCGACAGCTTTGTTGAACAGCGTGGTATCGATTACCAGCGTCCCGTCGAGGCTCGTCGACACACCCAGTTCAAAGAGGTAAGAGAACTGGTCCGAGTCACCGGTCTTGCTGTTGAGTACCGCTCGAAACTGGCTCTCTATCCCGCGGAGTGAGGCTCTGTCTTCCTTGAGTACCGTAGATTTCAGCTCGGTCAGAAGCGTGATGACGCTGTTGTAGGCCCCGACAAACTTCTGTGCGAGGCTGAGCGTGTTTGCCTCATCCCGCGAGACGCTTACCGTGGTCGAGCCCGCGTCTTGCAAAGTCAGGGTGACGCCCGCTATCGCATCGGTGACCGTGTTGCTCGAGCGCGTCAGGGTGAAAAGTCCCTCCAGCGTCAGCTGCGCGTCGAGATCGGCCGTGGTGAATGTTCCTGACGCATCGTTCAGGGTCGTGAAGCTGAACGGGTCAGACGCGCTGTAGGTGAGTGAAATCGCGTTCTCGGACCCCGTTTCGTCAGCGGTGAGAGTGAGTCGATAGCCGGCGTCATCCTGCAGGATGGACGCAGTGACGCCGCTGTTATCTGCCGCCTCATTAATGGCGTCGCGCACGTCTTCCAGTGCCTTGCCGCCGTATTCGACGACAAAACTGTCGCTGCCGACCGTGATCGTCATCGTCTCGCCAGTGCTGCCGATCGTCGTTGTGTCGACGTCAGCGTAAAAACCGGTGGCCGCGAGGCGATGCTCCTCGGCAAGTCGGTCGACCTCTATTCGGTACGAGCCTTTAGTGGCGTTCTCGTCTGCGCTGACTGTCAGCGCCTCTGTGTTGCTTGAGCTGGCCTCGTACTGCAGGAAATCATCCGCGTTCGCCAGGCTCTGCACGGTGCTCTCGAAGCTGGAAATGGTGCTCTTGAGTTTGCCAAGCGCACTGAGTTGAGTCTTGAGCTCAAGCTTATCCGAAGCCAGATCGACGAGCGGCTTGCGCTCCACGGCCATCAACGACTGGATGATGCCGCCGATATCGAGGCCGCTGCCGATGCCGGGAGAACTCAACATCACCGCGCTCCCTCTATGGATGAGCTAGATAAAATAACCATGTCGTGTATTAAGCAAAATAGGTGCCACTAAGCCTCTACTTTGCCCAGCAGCCCGCCCCCGCTCTTGAAATAATCCGCCAGGGCCAGGAATTCCTCTGAAGGGATTTGTCGAATGACCTCGTCCGTTCCTTTGTCCACGACGGTAATCACAGTACGACCACTGTTCTCATGAATGCTGAAAAGAAGCGAACGCTGCAAATTGCGCACAGACTCGGTCAATTCAGCGACCGCTGCTGCGAGCTCTTCCGGATCCACCTGCGGGCGCACCTCTTCCTTGCTTGCCTCTTCCATTACGACGGGTTGCTTTTCTGGGACAGCCGGCTTCTCGACCGGTTTGCCCTCAGAGAGAATTTCCGGGCGCGACGAAAGCGGCGTCGAGGCACCGCTCATTCCTGCCGGGAAGGCATTTGTTCCGATGCTGGTAACCATAGGCTACCTCCAGACTGGTTCAGCGCCCGGTGAGGGATATCTCCCCACCGGGCGCAGGTTCAGACTATCTGTTGTCCGCTCCGTGTTACTGGAGCAACGCCAAGGCCGCCTGCGGCAGCGTGTTTGCCTGGGCCACCATCGCAATACCGGCCTGCTGCAGAATCTGCGCGCGGGTCAGTTTCGCCGTTTCCTCGGCGAAATCCGCATCCACCAGGCGTCCCCGGGCGGCGGTGATGTTCTCCCGCACGTTTTCTAGGTTGCGGATCGTCGATTCAAACCGGTTCAGCTGGGCACCGAGAGTGGCGCGGTCGCCGTTAATCGTGTCGATTGCTCCCTGGAAAATGAGCAGAGAAAGATTTGCGCCCGCCACAGTGTCAATGTTGGCGTCGTTCAATGTGCTGTTAGTTAGAGGAACCGTCGAAGTCGCGCCGAGTGCGTCACCGGTTATTGCCAGCTGGGTCGCGGCGCTGTCGAACCCCGCGGTAGCACCCACGGCACCTGACAAGACAATCAAGCCGTTGTCACCTGCATCGACTGATTGAACGCCGATCCCTAACATTGTGGCTGCCTCGCCAGTAATGTTGGCGGTTATTGCCTCGCCGGTACGGTTAGTCAGCGCGACATAACCCTCCGTGGTCTCGAGTTGTGCAGTTACTCCTGTGGAGTCGCTGGCGTTGTTGATAGCAGTTATGACGTCGGCCACGGCACTGAGTCCGTTAGTGGAAATGGCAACGCCGTTAATAACGACCTCGCCGTCGACCGAGTCCGTTGCCGCTGCAGCGGTCGCCGCCGCGCCAATTAGGTTATTGCCGTACCCAAAGGCCGTGATTCCTGTCTCGCCCGAGATCAGGTTAATCGCGTTGATGATGTCCTTTGAATCTGTGCCAACAGCGAAACCACTCCCGTCCGCCGCGGTGAGCGCAATGTCGTTCAAAGTGGCGTCGGTTGCTGTAGAGTTCCTGTACGCCAAGACGGCGGCGTCACCGAGCGCATCGTCGTCAAGATCGGCTATTGCGTCGTAGGACGTAGCCACGCCAAGTGAACCGGTCGAAAGGTCGCTGATGTTGATGCCGATAGTCTCGTCCACGTTGGTCCCAACTTGAAAGTTGGCGCCAAAACCGCCATCGAGAAGAACCTGGCCGTTGTATCGAGTTTGAGACACGATGCGCCCTAGTTCCGACACAATCTGCGATACCTCTTCCTGCAGAGACTGCCGGTCGGCATCCGTGTTGTAGCTGGCGGCCTGCAGGGCCAGGTCGTTCGCGCGGACCAGGCTTTTGACCATTTCGTCCATCGCGCCTTCCGCGGTCTGCGCGACGGAAATACCGTCGTTGGCGTTTCGGATCGCAACCGTGAGGCCCTGAATCTGGACGGTCTGTCGGGTTGCAATCGCGATGCCTGCAGCATCGTCTTTTGCTGAGTTGATGCGTAGCCCAGAGGAGAGCCGCTGAATCGATTGATTGAGCTGGTTCTGGGTGATGGACAGGTTGCGCTGAGCATTCAGCGACGGGACATTGGTGAAAATACTGACGGCCATGTGACGTACCCCGTTACATTTTGAGCAACGCGTGCGCGCGCTCGTTAAACTCTGACGGATATGCCCTCAGACATCGGGGCATTCACCGTCGCCGGTATGCGTATCGGCGGGTTTGTCTCAACCTTTAGTTTTTTTTAAAAAAATTTGAACTTCGGCCCTGAGCAGTTACTCGGTCGCAGTAGTTCTGGTCGCGAAGATTTCCAAGTGTTTGTTTTCATTGTTAAACCGAAGCATCTCCTGTGCGGATGCGGGCACTGAAGCTGACGAATTGAGCTCCTGCGAGTGGCTCAAATGAGAATTTCGTTCCGTTGGTTCCTGAAACGGCCAGGCCAGTAGTCTCTGTGTTTCTCTTGTAATCAATCAGACAGAGCACATTCTTGCCGCTCTGGCTGTGACTGCGACGGTAATATTTGCCGTCCTGCGCTCTGGAAGAGCTCCGTCATTTACCTATGCCTTCCCGATCGAGGGTTCCCGTGAACGCTGTTCGTCGTTCTGGATAAACCGTGGTGGAATCGTGCCTATGTTCGATGGAGGGTTTTTTTTAAGCTAGCTCGGCGCATGCTGAAAAACACGGAGTAATGCTGGAGAGCATCCCGAATGAACCCAATAAACCCGAGAGCAGACAAACTTCTGAGCGCCATTAGGCGAGGCGAACAGCCATTGCCGCCCATGTGGGACATGACAGGGGTTGTAGAGATAGATGCTTCGCCTGGGCAGGTGTTTCTGCGGGCGTGCGCCGACGAGCGCCATATCAACGCATTCGGCGGCGTGCACGGGGGCTATGCGGCCGCCCTGCTCGATACAGCGCTCGGTCTGACCATATTCATCAGCATCGATGAGTCATCTCGGCACACAACAGTGGACCTGAGTGTCAAGATCGTGAAGGCCATCCCAACGCACGTGCCTCTAACGGTCAAAACTGAGTTGGTTCACGTCTCGCGCAGAATCGGCGTATCGCAAGGCGTGCTGACAGGGAAGGATGGAACAGTCTTTGCGCACGGGACCACAACCTGCCATATCAAACCGGGACGCTGATCGGTTTGTCAGAAGCTCGGATGGCAGGTCAGACGGGGGGGCGCGAAGTTACATTTTTTGGGGCATCTCGCCGAGTCTTCTGCGACCACCCTCATGGTATCTTTTCGACAGTCCGTGGTGAGTCAAAACAGTTCAGTCGCGGCAAAGCCTTGTTGTCGGCTCCAATGACAGGAATTGGCAGCCCGCGACTGTCGAGAATGGCTCAAATGAACAGATCGAGCAGGGGAGAACAATGACCAATCTGTTGCAACGTGGAAGCACTTACGAAGAAGTGTGGAACAACTTTCAGTGGAACATTCCTGAGCGCTACAACATCGCCAACGATGTATGCGAACGTTGGGCGGACGACCCGGAGCGGATCGCGCTCATCTACGAAGATGAGGAAAAGAAGGTCCACACCTACACGTTCGCCCAGATTCGGCGCTATGCCAACCAGCTGGCCAATACGCTCCACAGCTACGGCCTGAGTCGTGGCGACAGGGTCACCCTGCTGCTTGCGCAAGATCCTGAGTGTGCCATTGCGCACGTGGCCTGCTGGAAGGGCGGCATGGTTTCGGGGCCCTGCTCGGTGCTGTTTGGCGGGGACGCCATTGCCTACCGACTGAACGACAGCGGCGCACGGGTGCTGATCACCGACAGCGCCAATTACCCCAAAGTGGCGGGCATACGCGCGGAGTGCCCCCGGCTCGAGCGCGTTTTAGTGGTCGATGGCGAACCGGAAGGCGCAGTGAACTTCTGGAAAGCGATCGAGTCGGCGGACGATGCCTTTACCAATGTCGATACCGGGGCGGAGGACATCGCCTGGATCAGCTACACCTCGGGCACGACCGGTATGCCCAAAGGCTCAGTGCAGCCGCATCGCATGATGCTTGGGCACATGCCGAGCCTGGAATTCATCTACGACTTTTTCCCGCAGCCTAAAGACGTGCTGTGGTCGCCCGCAGACTGGGCCTGGATGGCGGGTCTGATGGACGTGATCATGCCCGGCTGGTTTCACGGCTGTGCGGTCGTGGCCACCGCGATGAAGGGTTTTGACGCGGAGGACGCCTACCGCATTCTCGCCCAGCACGAAGTCACCCTGGCCTTGCTGACGCCGACCATGCTCAAGCTCATGCGACAGGTGCCGGATCCGCTGAGCCGCCATGCGATCAAGCTGCGCGCGGTGCTGTCCGGTGGTGAGGCGGTCGGCGCAGGACTGCTGGAGTGGGCGCAGCAGGAGCTCAAGCTCAGCATCAACGAAGGCTTCGGGCAGACCGAGTGCAACGTGATCCTCGGCAATAACGGTAACGTGTTCCCGATCAAGCCCGGTTCGCTCGGCAAGCCGACGCCCGGCACGGTGGTGCGAATCATCGACGACAACGGCGAGGAGGTGCCTCCGGGTACCGAGGGGCATATCGCCTGTAAGCGGCCGCACCCGGTCATGCTGCTTGAATACCTGAATAAACCAGAGGCGACGAAAGAGAAATTCATCGGCGACTGGCTGATTACCGGTGATGTCGGTCACATGGACGAGGACGGCTATTTCTGGTTCCACGGCCGCGGCGACGATGTCATCACCAGTTCCGGCTACCGTATCGGCCCCGGAGAGATCGAGGACGCGTTGCTGAAACACGACAGCGTGCAGATGGCCGCCGCGATTGGCGTGCCGGACCCGGTCCGAACTGAGATCATCAAAGCCTTCATTATTCCCACAGCGGGTGTGCAGCCGGATGAGGCCCTGGCGGATGAACTGCGCGAGTTCGTTCGCGGGCGCCTGGCGAAACACGAGGTGCCGCGGCTGATCGAGTTCGTTGATGCGCTGCCGATGACCACCACGGGCAAGATCATGCGCCGCGAACTGCGGGCGCTTGAAAAAGAGCGCGCCGCAGCAGGGCAGGGCTGAAGGCCGGCGAGCGGTCTATGCGCTACCGCATCGGGAGCGAAGCCACGCAGACGACCGCCGGGACGGGGGACGTCGTCCTGGCAACGGTGTGGATAACACTTCTGATCGGCGTCGTCTTTATTTTTCTTGGGATCCGCGGGCGTCAGCTCTGGCTGCAGTTCTGGGGCGGGCTGACCGTCTTCAGCTGCGGACTGTATTTTTTCCGCGGATTGCTGGGTCTTGACCGGCTTCTGACCTGACGCCTCCCAGCCGGCGTTGCTGCTGTCCGCTCGTCGGCTCAGACGGCCGAGTATCCGCCGTCCACCGGCAGCGCGACGCCGGTCACAAAAGAGGCGTGGTCTGAAAGCAGCCACAGCACGGCATCGCCGATCTCCTGTGGCTGGCCGAGTCGTCCAATGGGCTCCTGGGCGATCAGAACCTCGCGCGCGATCGCGGTTTCGCTCTGCAGTCGGTCAACCATCTGGGTTTCGATGATGCCCGGGCATACCGCGTTGACGCGGATTTTTTTGCGTGCGTATTCGAGCGCTACCGCCCGCGTCAGACCGACCACACCGTGTTTGGCGGCGCAGTAGGCTGAACCACCCCGCGTCCCGACAAGACCGGCGACGGATGCCGTGCTGACAATAGATCCGGCACTGTCCTGCTTCAGAAACTGCTCAACCTGGTACTTGATACACAGCCACACGCCTTTCAGATCAACGCCGACCGTGCGGTCGTAGTCGGCCTCGCTCATTTTGACGATGCTGGTGAAACTGCCCTCGATACCCGCATTGTTGAACGCGCCATCCAGTTGTCCATAGCTCTCGACTGCCGCCGCAATCATGGCCTGAACCGCGCTGCTGTCGGTGACATCCGTGCGGATGAACTGAGCTTTGCCGCCGTTCTGCTGGATCTCTGCGACGACCTGCTCTGCTGCTGCGACGTTGACGTCGCCAATGGTCACCGCGGCTCCTTCGGCTGCGCAGCGCAGCGCACTCGCGCGGCCGATGCCGGTGCTGCCGCCGGTGATGAGAATGGAGCGGTTTTCTAGTAATCCAGGCATGAAAGTGTCCTTATTGCGGGAAAATGCGGTCGAGATGCTCGTCGCTGGGCGGCGTGCTCAGGAAGCTGACGATGACCATGGCGGTGATCGACAGCGCAGCGCCGAGGGTGGCGCAGGCATACGGATTAACGGCCTGGGCTTCCAGCCAGACGGCCACGTCTGCCAGTGCGCTGCCGCTGAACCAGCTGGCTTTGACCGAGCCGGAGTGCAGCGCCGAAAAGACAATGCCACCGACCAGGAACCCGGCGATGGCGCCTGCACGGGTTGCGCGCCGCCAGAGCACACCCAGAAACATGGGAGCGGCGGTGGCGGCCATCATCCCGCCTACGCCGATCCAGACCAGAAGCGCGATGTTCTTATCCCGGGTGGACCACGCCAGCCAGATCGAGGCAAGCAGGACCAGGATGGTTGCGACCCGCCCGATGAGGAGACCGATCCGATCGATGTCGGTGTCGCTGCGCCCGGTCATGAATTTGGGCGCGAGTGAGCGTCGGAAAATATCGTTGGCGAAGATCTGAGCAGTCGAGACCACCAGACCGTCAGCCGTGGACATCACCGCAGCCAGTACACCAGCGCCGATCAGGGCTGCTGCCCAGGCGGGCAGGGTGGCGATAAACAGCGCTGGTATGGCGTTGTTCGGGCTGCTGCCGGGGGCGAGCAACTCGTCACCAAGCAGCGCCCGGGCGAGGATCCCGCCGCAGGTGATAGCCGGCAGCAGCAGGCCGAAGACGAAAGAAATGGAGATGAACTTCACCTGATCCCGGTTATCCCGGAGCGCCCATAGTTTGTTTCCGATATGGGGCAGCAGGCCGAGCGGCAGATGGGCGACAAAAATGGCAAACAGATCCCACCACGAGTCGAACAGCGGATGCGTCGGATGCAGGGTCTGGGTCAGCGCCGGGTCGATTTCATGCAGGCGGGTGAGCATGCCGCTGAAGCCGCCTTCGACCTGAAAGCCGACCAGAAACATCCAGAGCACGAGACAGGCCAGCATCAGCATCAGAGCGCCCTGTACGCCGTCGGTGAGGATATCGGCGTGCGCACCGCCGAGCGCGATGTAAATCATGAGCACCACCGCGGTCACGCACAGTGCCGGGAACGTGTCGAGCCCCAGCATCTGGGTGAACATGACCGCGCCTGCCAGCAGCTGACCCGCGAGATAAAACAGCAGCAGCAGTGAGAAGAGCGCAGCCATCAGGCGCAGAGCATCGGACTGAAAACGATCGCCCAGAAATTCCGGCATGGAGCGGCTGCCGAAGCTGGCACCTGCGCGGCGCACGGCATGCAGGCAGATGAGCACGCCGATATAGACGCCCATGGGATAGACGAAGGCATACCAGAGCGCGGACAGGCCCGCTTTGTAGGCGAGACCCGGAAGCCCCAGAAACGTGGCGCCACTCGCGGTTGTCGCGGTCATCGCGAAGGCCAGGAACAGAGGACCATAGCTCCCGCGGGCCGTGGCAAAGTCGTCGCTGTCCTTCACCCGCGACATGCCGACGAAACCGAATGCCAGCATCAGACCGATATAGAGGACGAGAAAAGTCCAGCCCCAGAAGATCAAAGGGTCAAAACCGAACATGCAAGAAGCTCCCCTGTGAAATAGTCGGCGTGAATGAAATGGCGACGCCTGCTCCCCCGGCGCGCGGCGATTTATATCATCCCCCCAGACACCTGTCAGGCAGCGACCAGGTTCGGGCTGACATAAACTGCCGCCACCCGAACGGATATTCAGGAAGCTTCTCAATATGAAGGTTGTCGACCCTGCATCGGCGGTTGCCGCACTCGAAGACGGGACCCGCGTGGTGTTTCCCGGCGGCTGCGCCGATCCCCGGCGTTTCTATCAGGCGTTCAGCGCAGACGTGGAGCGGTTTTCATCGCTCACCGTGTGCTCAGGGCTTTCGCTGGGGCGTTACGACTTCCTGCAGCGTGGTCTCGGCGAGCATTTCCACTACACGACCTGGCAGGCAGCACCTGCGCTGCGAAAGTTGTTCAGCGAAAACGATCGCGCGAAGGTCAGTTTTGTCCCTTTGCGTTTGAGCGATCTGATGCAGACGATCCGCCGCGACGGTCCTTTCCATATCGACGCGCAGGTAATTCAGACTTCCATGCCGCAGGCGGACGGGACGGTCAGCCTCGGTATATCAGTCGGACCGAACCCGCATTTCCTGCAGCAGACCCGTCTGGTCATCGCTGAGATGAACAGCAACATGCCCGTGACGGCGGGCAATTCACGCGTGCCGCTGGAGCGGATTGACTTTGCGATCGAGTCCGATGAGCCGCTGGCAACCTATGACACGGGGAGTCCGGATGCGCGCGACGAGCGCATCATCGAGAACGTCCTGAGTCTCATCCCTGATCGGGCAACCGTGCAGCTCGGGATTGGCGCGGTGCCGGACCGGGTACTGGCCAGCCTGGGAGGCGTACCGGGGGTCAGCCTTTACTCCGGGATGTTGTCCCAGGGTCTCGTCACTTTCCTGGATGCCGTGTCGGGGCAGCCACAGATCGTGACCGGCGAGCTGGCAGGACTGCCGAGTCTGTATGAGCGCTGCAACGGAAACACCCTGGTCAATATGCAGGGGCTCGATTACACCCACCATCCTGGAGCCCTGGCCGAGTTGGACCGTTTTATCTCAATCAATTCTGCGATCGAGATCGACCTGATGGGTCAAAGCAATGGAGAGACCCTGGGCGCCACCCAGATCAGCGGCGCCGGCGGCAGCCTGGAATACATTGAAGCGGCAGCGCGCTCGCCGGACGGCTGTTCAATCATTGCGATGCCATCGACCACGGCCGATGGGAAACGCTCCAAGATCGTGGCGGCACTGGCGCCTGGCAGCGTCGTGACCACGCCGCGGTTCTGCGTTGACTGCGTGGTAACGGAGTACGGGATAGCGCGGCTTAGGGGGCAGAGTCTGTGGCAGCGGGCAGAGGCCCTGATCGCCGTGTCTCACCCTGAATTCCGTGACGAGCTGGCGGCCTCTGTGGGTGCTTCGACGGGGTGAGGCGTGAGGCCGCGCTAGGGCGATTTCGGCTCGAAAATGCGCACCATCTCAACCGGCTCGGTCAGTACGCGCAGCTTCACATTGACGCGGTACTCCAGTCGCTCAGGCGCGTGGAGTCGCTTGATTTTCTCGAGATAGCGACCGCCATCCGGCGGGTCGGTCTCCAACACCAGTGTGTCCCCTTCCCAGTAGCTCAGCGTGTGGCCGATACTGTCCGAGATCAGTTCATCACCCTTGGCTGAGTACACCCGTCCGGCAGGGTTCGGGCGCACGCGGCGCGGCAGCAGGTCGTCGTAGGTGAAGGCGAAACCATCCTCGAGGCGGTTGATGTCCAGACGCGTCGAAGTGAGCAGGGGATAAGCGCTGCCCAGACGGCGCAGGTTCTTCGACGAACGTCGTTCCCGTACTTTGCCGACTGCTTCCCAGTAGTTGTCCTGGGAAGCGTCCATGGCGCGTCTCTGGCTGGCGGACTCCCGGTCGATGTTGAGATGACGCTCTTTGCGCAGTTTGCCGTCAAATGCCTCGTCGGCCTCCTCGCTGAGCTTTTCGTTCAGCTCCCAGTGGCCGGTGAGTTCGTCCGCGGCGGCGTGCACGTTGCCAGCGGCGACGGTGCTCGTCAGCAGAACCGAGAACGCGAAAAATGCTTCAGATAGTCTCATTCAGAGCTCGGGAACCAAGGCGCTTAAGCGGGCGGCATGGTGCCATGTAGATCTGCGGGGACTCAACCGCCGAGCGGGCGAGCGTGGAAGGACACGTGTAAATGACAGCCGGGCGTCTGCGCCATGCACGGCTGGCCCACCGGGGAGAATGGCTGAGTCCGGCACTCAGAGCTAGACTGCCGGCCCTTGTGGTGACTGGTACATAGCTATGGAACCTGAGGCATCTTCATCGGTCCGTTCGAGCTATTCCGGAGCGTGTCTGTGCGGCAGGGTCCGCCTGTCGGTGAGCGGCGTCAGCGGCGGCCTGGTTTTCTGCCACTGCCGCGAATGCCGCCGCAGCTCCGGCAGCGCGTTTATCGCGGTATTCCCGGTGCCAATGGCGGCGTTTGCGCTGGATGATCCGCATGGTCTGGTACGCGAATACCGCGCCTCTGCCAACAAAGCGCGGTGTTTCTGCGCGGGCTGCGGTTCGCCGCTTTACAGTCGCAGGGACGGCGCTGACAACGTTCGTGTGCGGGCCGGGCTGTTCGAGGCCTTGCCTGGTCTGCCGCAGGAAGGACACATTTTCACGGCGGAAGCGGCGGTCTGGTGTGAGGCGCGGGACGAGCTGCCGCGATATCCTGCATTCGAACCTGGTCGTGACCCCGGCAGCAAAGAGGAAAGCCCCTGCCATGATTAAGCTGGTATCGATCCTTCAACGTCGTGACGGAATGGACGTTGAGGCCTTCCAGGCGCACTGGCGCGACGTTCACGCCGGTGTCGTTTCGCGACTCCCGGGACTGCGGCGCTACGTGCAGTGCCACACGCTTTTGTCCGGGTACAAAAAGCTGCAGCCTGCAGCGGACGGGGTGGCTGAGCTCTGGTTTGACAGCACCGATGCCCTGCGCGCCCTGAACGGTTCCTCAGCGCTCGATGCCGTGCGGGCAGATGAAGCGCGCTTCATCGATACCGAGCGGCACGTTCAACTGTTCGTGGACGAACATGTCATCAAGGACGGTGCGGTGCCCGCCAGCGGGGTGAAAAACATCGAGTTCGTCCACCGGAAGGCAGGAATGGAGGTGCCGGAGTTTCAGCGCTACTGGCGCGAGGTTCATGGCCCTCTAGGAGCAAGCATCCCGACAATCGATCGCTACGTGCAGAACCATTCGCGCGCAACATCCTATCTGAATGGCCGGACACCGGCCCTGGATGGGTTCGCGCTGACCTGGTTCGAGAGCACGCAGGCCATGCGGGGTTCGGTGGGCACTGACGCCTACGCCGCCACCCGTGATGATGAGGCGAATTTTGTGCGCGGCCACCTGGATTTCATCATCACGCGTGAGCATGTGATTCTGCCCGGCCCGTAATACCGACAGGCCCGCCGTGACTTTGCGCGGCGGACCGGGTGGTGGCTGACCGCTCAGACGAGCGGGATTACGTTTTTCGCGAAGTCCTCAGCAACTTGCCAGATCTGCGCCAGCGGCGGCAGGAGGCTCACCTCACCAAGGCCGTTGCTGCCAGCAGCCCGGATTTTCTCAGCCAGCTCACTCGGGCTGCCCACCAGCGAGGTGCCATCAATCATGGCGGGGGTCACGAATTTGCGCTCACCGGGCGTGAAATAACTGCAGTGCCCTTCGTGGATCAGCTGGTGCCAGCGGTCCTGCGGCACTGGGAAATTCTCTACGTGGTCGTTGTACTCCTCCCAGATCCCCTTCATGTATTCCGGCACCACGCTGTCGTCTTTGGTGTAACGCCAGATTTCATAGACGAAATGCAGGGCCGTCACGACCCAGGAACCGGCGCGCTCTATGACTGCGTCGTCGGTCAGCTTCTCGCCAGCTTGAAGAATGACCGCGTTGGTCAGGGACACCGTGTGGTAGTCCGACAGGTCACGATTGGCCATGGCGCCGCCCTCGCGCACATGAGCAAGGTTGAAATCGAGCACTGCTTTCTGTTCGTTAAAGACGGACACGAGACCGTCGCCGTACATCCCCGCGGTGCGCAGGGCACGCGGGCCGTTGGCCGCTACGTAGATAGGAATGGGGGTCTCAATGTTACGGAATCCCGTGCCGTGGTCCTGCCACACGATCGGGGTGGTACGGCCGCGATAGGTGTATTCCACTTCCTCGCCCTGCAGCATGGCGCGGACGACCCGGAGGTATTCCCGGAATTCTTTGATCGGCAGCGGGTCCTGACCCATGACGCGCATCGCCGTGTGACCTGTGCCGATGCCCAGAAAAATGCGCCCCGGCGCGATGGCGTTGACCGAGGCGATGGCGGCAGCCGTGGTCGGCGCGATACGGGTCCCGGCAATCGCGACGCCGGTCCCGATCCGGATCCGGCTGGTGTTCTGCGCGGCCAGCGCCATGGTGGCGTAGCAGTCGCTCCACATCATCTGGGTATCTGGAACCCAGGCAGCGTCATAGCCGAGATCTTCTAGCTCCTTGATGAGCTGCCAGTCGGTGATTCGTGTCTGCACGTGCAGGCTGAATTTCATAGTCGTTCTCCCCTTGATAGAGCCGACGCTCAAAGTGCAGCGGCGAAAGAGTCACCGCCGACCCCAAGGTCGTCTGATTTAGCGCCGCCTGAAGCCGCGCCCTCCGCCGCTCTGCATGCGCCCGGTGTCGAAATCTTCCGCCGTGACGTCGGCCACATTGACCCGGGTCAGCAGCTGCACGGTCGTGCAGCGGTTGGTCGTGATATCGATGGAGCTGAAAGCAGTCGGGATCGGGGCGCCCGATTCATTGTTTTCCGGCAGATGCGAGTTAGGGTGGGCGTAACTGGTCAGCGCAAATTTCCACAGCGCGTCGTCTTCGCGAAAGACCTTCCACAGGGCAACGACGTGGGTCTGGGCATCCACATACAGGATCCGCTTCTGTGCACGGGCGGCGGGGTCACGCGCCGTCCCGACCAGGATGCGGACGGGACGCACCTGCCATTGAACCCGGGGAAAACAGCCGGCGCGACCATTGAAGTCGACGTGCCAGTACTCATATTTGCGCGCTTTGCGGGGGGACAGCTGAACCAGGTCATGGCGGTAGAACGGCAGCAGCATGTAGGTCTCGCCCAGATAGGCCCAGTCCATATCCGTCAGGCGTCCGGAATAGACGATGAAATCTGTCGGCAGGATATCGCTGCCGAACATCGATTCCTCGGTTGAAAAAGAGGCGAGGGACTGCGTGCGGTTCAGCGGTGGAATGTAGACCCAGCCGTTGAGCTCACGCATGTCGTCGCGGTTAGCAAACACCAGCGCCTGCGTACCGTCATAGCTCCCGGCATCAATGGCGTTGAGGAAAAACGCGCCGTAGGCGTCCTGTGGATTGGGATCAACGAACGGAATGGGTTCCAGCACATGCCGGTACATGAAGCGCATCAGGCGCGCTTCGAACAGCATTTCGAATTCGACTTTCTCGCTGCGCCAGTCTTTCAGCTGCCAGTGAATTTCCGGCAGCACACCGCTGTCACCGGTGTAGGCGTAGCGCATGTTCCAGGCCAGGCGCTCTCCGGCCTCTTTATCGGCGCCTTGAAGCTCGCCCGGAAACGGCAGGCCCTGTGAAAAATTGCTCAGCTGTCCGCGCTCCTCGGCCAGCGCAGCCTGACCGCGCAGACGCTCCGTGGCGTGGATAAAAGCCGGGTGAGGATCGAAAGACAGCGGCTCTCCGACCTCCAGTGTCACCGCGCCCGCGGTGATGAACTGTAGGAAATCGGGATCCAGCAGGTGGGCGTAGCGGTTGCTATTGCTGCCGTCGATAACCAGGCCCGGGCGCGGGGTCAGCTCGTTCAGCTGCGGCAGATCGACGTGAAAATCCGCTGCCGCGCCGCTCGTGGCAATGGTCAGGCCGAGCAGGACGGTACACAGGACGCGGGTCCAGTCCGACGTTAAGAGCCGCGGTGCGCGGAAATAATGCGCCCAATCAGCCGTCGGCATGAAAGAAATTCAGCTCGATTGTGACCCCATCCGGGTCTTTCACGAACAGCTGGCTTAACCCGAAGTCCGGGATTTCCTGACGGTTGAACTTGAGTCCTGCAGCACTGAAACGCTCGATGAACTCATCGATATTGCGCCCGCGGAACGCGATGTGATCAACCGGACCGGTGCCGCCCTCGATCTGTCTCGGGGCATCATCGGTCACGTAGCCACCCTTGAACTCGTCATTCCCGGCGTGCACCACCGGTCTCCCTTCCAGGTAGAACCAATGCCCCGGGAAGCCGAAATCCGGCCGTGCGCCGCACTCCATGCCGAGCACGTCGGTATAGAAGCTGCGGGTACGCTCCAGGTCTGAGGAATAAACAAAGTAGTGGTCCAGGCGATCAAGGGGCATGGCAAATCCTCCACCGGGTTTGTCTATGCATTGTAAGCGAGCCACGATTGAATCATGTGACCACGTAAGTTGTCGGAAGCTTTGCTTGGCAGCGGTGAAGGGGTGACGTATGCTGCAGCGCAAAAAATTACTGCCCTGCGTCTGCTTCGTTCCGCACCTGAGGCAATCCCTGTGCTCTATCAGCTCTACGAAATGACCCACGCGGCGGTTGCGCCGTTCCGAGCGGCTGCGCATCTGCAGCGTCTGGTGCTCGAACACCCGGGCAATCCCTTTTCGTACACCTATCCGGTCAAAGCCGCGTCTGCGGCACTGGATGTTTTCGAAGGTGTCACGAAACGCTACGGCCGGCCGTCTTTCGGCATCACCGCAGTCGAAAAGAACGGTCAGACGCTCGCGGTGTCCGAGAAGGTAGTCAAGCGTCTGCCGTTCTGCGACCTGCGGCGCCTGTGGTGCCCCGAGGCTGCTGAACGCGCTGCACTGCCTCGTATGCTGGTGGTCGCGCCAATGTCGGGACATTACGCAACCCTGTTGCGCGGTACCGTTCGCACCCTGGTCGAGAACTTCGACGTTTACATCACAGACTGGCGGGATGCCCGCGAAGTGCCGCTGGCGCAGGGGCGCTTTTCGCTGGAAGACTATGTTGACTACGTAATGATGTTCATGCGCCTGCTCGGCCCGGACCTCAACGTCATGGCTGTGTGCCAGCCGGGACCGGCGGTCATCGCCGCGACCGCACTGCTGGCTGCCGAGCAGGACCCTGCGGAGCCAGCGACACTGACCCTGATGGGAAGCCCGATCGACACCCGTCGTAGCCCGACCCAGCCAAACGAGTTGGCGAAGTCACGGCCGCTGAGCTGGTTTGAGCAGAACGTTATCACCCATGTGCCGTTCCCCCATCTGGGTGCAATGAGGCGCGTATATCCTGGGTTTCTACAGCTTACCGGGTTCATGACTATGAACCTTGACCGGCACCTGACGGCACATCGCCGGCTGTTCAACAATCTCGTGGACGGTGATGGAGACTCAGTCGCTGCACATCGGAAGTTTTATGACGAATATCTCGCGGTGATGGACCTCACCGCGGAGTACTACCTGGAGACGATCCAGGTCGTGTTTCAGGAACATCGTCTGGCGGACGGCACCATGACGCATCGTGGCCGTCCGGTAGAGCCAGGCGCGATCACGCGGGCTGCGCTGATGACCGTAGAGGGCGAAAACGACGACATCTCCGGGATCGGGCAGACACAGGCAGCCCATGACCTTTGTCGCAACATTCCCGACGCCCGACGTGTGGATTACGTGCAGCCGGATGTGGGTCACTACGGAGTATTCAACGGTAGCCGCTGGAGAGCTGAGATTGCGCCGCGAATCTGTGAATTCGTGCAGACGCACGCCGCGCGGCGACATAAAACGCTGTAGATCTGCCACGAATTATCACCAGCCCGCGTGGCGGAAGCCGGACGACAACTCGCGGCTCAACTCGACCTTGCGAGCCGGCGCCGCTAAGCTGGCCACCCCTTGAGCGGGATGCTTGCAGCCGCGCTCAGCCTCTGAACGACTCTGGGAGAAAATGTATGTCGTATGACGCGTTGGTCGAACGAAACGTAAAGGTTCCGCGCAGTGCGGTGTTTGCTGCAGTGACGGATTTTGGCGGTGTTAAAAAATTGCTGCCCGACGCTGTAACGTCCTGCGAATGCGTGGGAGAGGGGATCGGCGCCCTGCGCACGATCGTGCTGGCAGACGGCGGGCGCGTAGTTGAGCGCCTGGACGTGCTGCACGATGGCGCGGTGTTCGGCTACAGCATCATCGAAAACAATGCACTGCCCGTAGAGAATTACAGCGCCGTAGTCACCCTGTCTGATACAAGCGACGGCGGCACTAACATTGCCTGGGGCAGTAACTGGAATCCTGCGGGCGCGCCCGAGGACGAAGTACGCTCCGCCCTCGAGGGTCTCTACAACGCGTTGATAGACGCGATCGCCAACGTCGCGTAACGCTTTTCGACCGGTTCCGGAGCGTTCAGGCGTCCCGGAACCGGGGCATGACCTCTTTCGCAAACAGCTCCAGAGCCCGGGTGCCTTTGGCCGGGTCCAGCCCCGGGAACTGGGTTCCCATAATGAAATCGGTGCAGCGATACTCGCGCTGAAACTGCTCGATCTTGGCGCTTACCTGGTCGGGCGTGCCGATCATGAAGTGATCGGCCAGGACGGAATGGCGCATGTCGCTGGCTTTGGTCACGGGCAACGGGGTGTCGTCGCCCTCAGCATCGTTCGCCTCTGACAGGATGTCCTGATAGAACTCGAGCATGTGAAACAGATGATCCTGGCATTCGTCCCAGGCCTGATCCTCTGTTTCGGCGCAGTACACCATCCGCAGCTGCGCGATATTGAAGTCGTCAGGGTTGCGGCCACTGTTTGCGAGCGTCTCCAGATAAAGCGGGGCCGGATCAGGGCCGATAGTGGCCATGAGGTGGTAGCCCATCTCGGCCGCCCGCGTGATGGCCTTCGGCCCACGGGCGCCGATCCAGATCGGCGGATGCGGGTCCTGCACCGGCTTGGGCATCAGGCGTGCTTCCTTGACCTGGGTGAAGCGTCCTTCGAAGCTGACCGACTCCTCGGTGAATAGACGCTCCATCAGCCGAATGCTCTCGCGCGTGCGCATGCCGCGCTCGCTGCGGTTCATGCACAGAGTGTCGAACTCGTAGTGGGAGTAACCCTGGCCGACGCCGAGGTCGAAGCGACCGTTGGACAAAATGTCGACGTTGGCGACTTCTTCCGCCAGCAGCACGGGATGCTGGTAGGGGAGGATGATGATGAAGGTGCCAATTCGGATCGAGGTCGTCTGCATGGCGACTGCGGCCGCCGTCGTCATCAGTGATGGGTTGTAGCCATCGTCGGTGAAATGATGCTCAGTGAGCCAGATGTGATCGTACCCAAGCGCCTCGCCGCGCTGGATCTGATCCAGGATCTGGCGGTAGAAATTTGGCCACGGACGTCGCCATTTCGCCGGGTTGCGGAAATCTTCCATAAAGCCGAAGCGCATACGTTCTCTCCCCTAAGGTCAGGTTGCGATTGTTCTCTGGCAGTGTTCAGAAGGAGCGGGGCAGCTCCAGAACTTTCTCGCCGATAAAGTTCAGGATCATCTCGCGGCTCACCGGCGCGATGCGTGAAATCATGACCTCGCGCATGTAGCGCTCGACGTGGTACTCGCGGGCATAGCCCATGCCGCCATGAGTCAACACGGCCTGCTCACAGGCATGGAAGCCGGCCTCCGCAGCCAGGTATTTAGCGCTGTTGGCCTCGGCGCCGCACTCTTCACCGTCGTCATAGCGCGCGGCTGCGTTGTAAACCATGAGGTTGGCCGCCTCCAGGTCCATCCAGCAGCGGGCCAGCGGATGCTGGATCCCCTGATTCATCCCGATGGGGCGGCCGAACACGACGCGCTCTTTCGCGTAGTCGACTGCTCGGCGCAGCGCGGCGCGGCCGAGTCCAACGGCTTCGCCGGCGATCAGGATCCGCTCAGGGTTCAGTCCGTGCAGAATGTAATGAAAGCCTTTTCCTTCTTCACCGATGAGATCTTCGTGCGGAACCGGCATGCCGTCGTAGAACACGGCGTTGGAGTCCACGGCTTTGCGCCCCATCTTGGGGATTTCGCGGACCTCTGCGTAGTCACGGTTGAGGTCGGTATAGAACAAGGAGAGCCCTTCCGTTTTGCGCTTGACCTGATCGCGCGGTGTGGTTCGGGCGAGCAGGAGCACCTTGTTGGCGCGTTGTGCATTGGAGGTCCAGTGCTTCTGGCCAGTAATCACATAGCCGTCGCCTTTGCGGTCGGCGCGAACCTGCAGGCTGGTGGTATCCAGTCCGGCGTTGGGCTCGGTGACGCCGAAGCAGGCTGAGTCCTCGCCGCGGATCAGCGATGGGAGCATGCGTTGCTTCTGCTCTTCAGTGCCGAAGATCACCACCGGATTGAGACCGAAGATGTTCAGATGAACGGCAGACGCGCCGGTGTAGCCCGCCCCGGACTCGGCGATGGCCTGCATCATGATGGTTGCTTCAGTGATGCCGAGGCCGCTGCCACCGTAGGCTTCGGGCATGGCGATGCCGAACCAGCCACCTTCACAGACGGCTTTCACGAATTCATTGGGGTGGTTGCCTGTGTTATCACAGTCGAGCCAGTAGTCGGCCGGGAAGTCTTCGCACAGTTTGGCAATAGCGTCACGGATTGCGAGTTGGTCGTCGGAGAAAGCAAATTTCATGGCTTGAGTCCGGGCAGGTTAAGGAACAGTTGCGGCGGGGCAATGTGCTTTCATCGTCCCACGCCGCTTCATAATATCAATTACGCAAAAAGCTCAGGTCCGGTTCAGAAACAGGAACACGGCAGGGTTTACGCGACTCAACAGGGGAGACTCACATGTTTGTAGCGACTAAAGATCTCGTGATGCCGACCGCGATGGTGGGCTCGTTTCCGAAGCCGACCTGGTTCAACCAGAATCTTTACGGACGCCCGTTCAAGGTCGCGATGGGGGACTCTCTGTATCGCGAGCAGTACCTGGACTCGGTCGCCTGTTACATCAGCGAACAGGAGCGCTGTGGCCTGGACATCCTGGTCGATGGTGACACGCGTTTCGACCTTGAGGTCGGCGGACGCTCCTGGTTTTTTTACACCATCGAACGCCTGAACGGCATTACCGGCTTCAATGACAGCTCCCACTTCCTCGATTATGGCGCGATGCGACCGGGGCACATCCTCTACGAGGTCCAGGAAAGCTGGCACCCGCCTACGGTGTCGGGAAAGATCACCCGCGGGCCGCTGCATTTTGCGGCTATCTGGAAGACCGCACAGAAGATGTCTGATCGACCCGTCAAATTCGGATCGATATGTGCGACCTGCCTGCCGATGATGTTGTGGAACGAGTACTACGCCAGCGAACATGACATGGTCATGGATATTGCTGCGGCCATGAACGAAGAGTATCGGGAACTGGCAGCAGCGGGATGCCCCGTGATTCAGATCGAAGAGCCTGTGCATCATTTCAACTGTAATGCTGAGCCCCCTTGCAGCGACAATGATCTCGATTTCTACACCCAGGCTTTCAATCGGCAGGTTGAAGGTGTTGAGACCGAGATCTGGGCGCATACCTGTTGGGGGAACCCCAACCAGCAGAGTTTTTACTGGGACCGGCCGAGCTACGAGCGCCCTTTGCCTTACTTTCTCGAGATGAACTGCGATGTCCTGATGCTGGAGGGTGGGAGTAATAACGCCCGGGATATGGCCCTGCTGAAAGCACACAAAACTGACAAGAAAATTGGGATAGGCGTCGTTGACCATACCCGCACGACGGTTGAGTCACCGGAACAGGTCGCGGCGACCATCCGGCACGCGCTTGAATTCCTCCCGCCCGAGCAGCTCATTATCACGGCGGACTGTGGATTCGGGCGCGAAGGTCTTTCGCGGCGCATCGCGTTCTACAAGTGCGTTTCCGTGGTGATGGGCGCAAACATCGTGCGCAAAGAGCTGGGTCTGCCCGAAGCCTATGTGCGCGCCGCCGACCCACGCTTTGCCTTCGATACGGTTGAATGAGCGAGCAGTGGCCATGATTTTCGAACCGGGCTGGAGGCGTAATGGGCGACTATCGACTGCTGGAAACTGACGAGTACCCCCACGCGCCGGGAGACGAACTTCATTTCAACGAGAGCGTCTACGTCAACGCGTTTGACCACGCGCGAGAACTTGGAGGCTGGATCCGTCTGGGCAACCGCGCGAATGAGGGTTATGCGGAGCTGGCGGTGTGTCTGTACCTGCCGGATGGTCGAATTGCGTGCCAGTTCCAGCGCCCGACTATTACTGACAACCAGCGCTTCTCTGCCGGGGGGCTGAGCTACGAGGTCATCACGCCGCATCGGGAAGTCGCGATGCGTTTTTCCGGCGAGGTCATGCTGGTATCGGATCCAGGACTTTTCCGTGAGCCCAAGCGTCTGTTCGCGGAGAGCCCACGCGCCGCCTGCGACCTGGAATGGGTCGTCGAGGGCTGCTCGCCGATTCACGGCGGACTGCCGTGCGAACCTGGACAGCAGACCATGTTCGGGCGGGATTTCTCTCTCGGGCATTTCAATCAGCACACCGCCGTTCGTGCGCGCATGCGGATCGGAGATACTGATTTCAGTTTCGACGGCTATGGCTGGAGAGACCATTCCTGGGGACCACGGCTGTGGCAGAACATCCTTTTCGACCGCGGCTTCTATGCCAGCTTTGGCCCGCAATACGGCATTACCCTGTTGAAAATCGCCAACCGCGACGGCGGGATCAGGCGTGCGGGCGTGCTTTTTGTAAACGGCGATTACGAGCCTGTGATGGATCTCGATGTATTGACTGAGTGGGATGCGCGGAAAGACCCGACTGCGGTGCAGCTCAGCGTGCGCACTGCTTCCCATAAAGCGATCATCCGCGGCCAGGTGATCAGCAACGCACCACTGAGTAACAAACGACGCTACGGTGAGGCCACGCTCCATTCGCGGATTGCCGAAGCGTTCACCCGATTCGAGTGGGACGGCCGGATTGGGTTCGGGATGACCGAGTATGTTGAGCAACTCGACCATGGGGAGCCGGTGGCCTGGCCTCTCTGACTGACAAAGGAAATGCTGATGGCGGAATACCGCTTGAGCCCTGCTGACGAATACAACCATTCACCCAGCGCAGACAGTAATTTCAACGAAAGCGTGTATGTGAATGGCTTCGAGCTGGAGCGACGCTTCGGGGGCTGGATGCGCCTGGGTAACCGGCCGAACGAGGGACACGCCGAGATGCAGGTCTGTCTTTATCTGCCGGACGGACGTATTGCCTGCCAGTTCCGCAGGCCGGAGCTTGAGGACAATCAGCGCTTCACCGCGGGTGGTTTGAGCTACCAGGTGCACGAGCCGTTCAAGCGGGTAGCCATGCGCTATGAGGGGGAGTTGATGCTCCTCGACGACCCCGAGCTGCTGCGCAATCCGCGTGCTCTGTTCGCCGAGGCACCGCGGGCAGCGGCGGTTGTCGATTTCCAGCTCGAGGGCGTGTCACCGCTGCACGGCGGTGAGCCGCTCACGGACAGCCAGGAGACGATGTACGGGCGCGATTTCTCGCTGGGGCATTTCAATCAGCACATGCGCACTCAGGGGTCTATTGCAGTGGACGGACAGCAATGGACCTTTGATGCCCTGGGGTGGCGCGATCACTCCTGGGGACCGCGCTACTGGACCAACATCTATTTTTATCGCCTGCTGATTGCCAATTTCGGTCCTGACCGCGCAATGATGCTGCTGAAGATTACGGGGCGCGATGGTGTCACCCGCCGCCAGGGCGTGCTGCAGTTCGATGGTGAGTACGAAGAAATTACCGATCTTGATCTGATGACCGAGTGGACTGCAGCTAAGGACCCGCATCGCATTAGCCTGGGCGTGCGCACCGACCGGCGCGCGGTGCGTATGGAGGGCGAGATTCTGACGCTCGCGCCGCTGCGCAATCACCGAAAAATAGATGGCCGGACGCTCGAGTCGCGCATTGCCGAAGGGCTGACCCTGTGGCGCTGGGACGGGCGCGAAGGGATGGGGATCACGGAGTACATCGAGCTCCTCGAAGATGGTGAGCCGGTCGGCTATCCGCTCTGACCGGTGTCACGGGAGCAGAAATGAGCGCGGCGACGTCCCTCGACGCCGATACGCTGGTCGCGGTGGAGCAGCTGCAAGCGGCGGTGCGCCGCCGGTTTGGCACGCAGGCCAGGATTGGGAATGTCACGCCGACCACGGTCGGTGGATCGAACCGGACCCTGCTGTTTGACCTGCATGAGCAGGCCGCTGCACGTCGGCTCGTGCTGCGTCAGGAGACGATCTCGGCGGACTACACGCCATTTCTACCAGCGTCGCGCCAGTACCCGGTACTGAGAGTTGCGTTTGAGCATGGTCTACCGGTACCCGAGCCGGTTTTCATGCTTGAGCCGGCCGACGGGATGGGCGATGGCTACGTCGTCGGGGCGATCCGCGGAGAGAGCCTGCCGAAGACATTGCTTACAGCCGCCTCGTTTGCCACTGCGCGCACGCGTTTCCTGGAGCAGGCGGGTGCCTGCCTGGCGCGGCTGCATGCGATCGACATCCGCGAACCGGCGCTCGATGGTTTGCGTGACGTGCGCGAGAGCGGTGATCCGCTGGCGGCGTGGACGCATTACTACGATCTCTGGGAAGAGCCGCATCCGGTCATCGAGTACGCGCTGCGCTGGCTGGATATCAACCGCCCTCAGAGCGCGGGCAAAGTGCTCGTGCACGGTGATTTCCGGCTTGGCAATATGCTGGTCGCCACCGAAGGACTGCGCGCGCTGCTGGATTGGGAATGCGCACATTTCGGCGATGCGCTGGAAGATCTGGGCTGGTTCTGCACCCGCTCGTGGCGCCTTCACCGGACCGATCGTCCGGCTGGCGGACTGGGCCAGAGGGCGGCGCTCTATCACGCCTACGAACGCGCCGGCGGCACGCCTGTTGATCCTCAGGCTGCCCGCTGGTGGGAGATCTTCGGGCTCATGCGCTGGGCGCTGTATAACCTGATGCAGATTTTCGGGCATCAATCCGGCCGGCGACGCTCGCCGGCTTTTGCCGCCTGCGGGCGCAACACATCGTTGATCGAATATGACCTGCTCATGACCATTTCTGGCCACTACGACTGAGGATGCTGCATGCCGCATGACGCACCGGATTTGCCGGGCCTTCTGGACGCGGTCAAAGAGTTCGTGACCGAAATCACACCGCGCTTATCGGGACGCGATCGCTACCATGCGCTGTGCTCGGTCTATCTGCTCGAAATCGCGCAACGTGAACTCGGCGAGTGGGAGCATCAGGCCACGGCCGATGATGCACGTATCCGGGCACTGACTGGCGCTGCAGACGGGGGCAAGGCGTCGGCGCGGGAAGCGAGCGCCGACTTGTGCGCACTGATCCGCCGGGGTGACTTTGACAGCTCGCTCGATCAGCTGCATGCGGAGCTGCTCGGGCATGTGGTGGACAAGGTCAGAGTGAGCAAGCCGGACGTATTGGCTGAACTGCACAGACTGTGACAACCGGGGGACGGTCTACGCCGGTCCCGGTCAGGCGTAGCCTGTTCCCAGCGGCGACAAGCCGGCAATTGTTTGAACACAGCGCGAGGAAACTGACATGAGCGATGCACGCAAGATTGATTTTTCGGTGGAACAGGGGATTGCCCGCATCGTGATTGACGATGCTGTCAACCACAACGTCGTCGGCGCTCAGTTCACGCGAGAGCTGGCACAGGCGGCGATCGGGTGTGAAAGTGACCCCAGCGTGCGGGTGGTTTTGCTGACCGCACGCGGAAAAGAATTTTCCGTTGGTGGCGATCTGAATGAGTTTCTGAGCAAGGGTCAACATCTGCGAGAGCACGTGCGCGAGATGGCCGGTTTTTTTCATCTCGCCATTACGGTGCTCAATCGCCTGGAGGTGCCGGTGGTGTGTGCCGTCAACGGTACTGCTGCCGGTGGCGGAATGAGCCTGGTGATGATGAGTGACCTCGCGATCGCCACGCGCTCTGCGCGTTTCAATCTTGCTTACACCCGTTCCGGGCTTACCCCGGACGGTGGCGCAACATGGTTTCTGCCACGCCTGGTCGGCACTCAGCGCGCCTTCGATATCATGGCGCTGAACCCGACTCTGAGCGCAGAGCAGGCCGAGGAGCTGGGGCTGATTGCACGGGTGGTCGACGATGATGGCTTCGCGTCCGAAGTTGAGCGGACCCTCCAGCAGCTCGCGCAGGCGCCAAGTAACGCTGTAGGGCGCGCTAAACGCCTGCTGCGGCAGAGCCTATCCAATAACCTCGAAACGCAACTCGAGCTTGAAGGGAGACAGATCGCAGAGAACGTCTCAGCCCCGGAAACACTGGCGGCACTCAAGGCTTTCTTTGCCGCCCGTCAGGGCAGATAGAAATTCTGACCTGCTTCCAGGGCGCTTTGATGTGGTCGCAGGTCGATAGTCCATAGGAGTCGTATCAATGGGGGATGAGGCAATCACTGGTTCAGCAGGTGCGTTCGCGCTCTCAACAGATCAGCAGGCCATGCTCGACGCAGCCGATCGATTCGCACGGGACGTGATGTACCCGATAGCTCAGCGAATGGATGACGAGGAGTGGTGGCCGGCAGAGGCTTTTCAGGCCATCGGTGAGGCGGGGTATTTCGGTCTGAGCGTGCCGGAGGCTTACGGCGGGCAGGGGCTTGATCTGTTCACTGCCGGGCTCGTGGGGCAGGCGTTCTCCCGCTGGAACTACGCTCTGGCTTTGAGCTGGGTCGCGCATGACAACCTCTGCCTCAACAACATTTTCCGCAACGCTAGCGAGGAGCAGCGTGCGAAATATCTGCCTGGTTTGTGCAGCGGCAAATCGGTTGGCGCGCTGGGTTTGACCGAGCCGGGCGCCGGCAGCGATGCACTCGGTTCCATGCGCACAACGGCGCGACGGGAAGGCGATTGCTATCTGCTCAACGGACGCAAGCTCTACATCACCAATGGCCCGGTGGCCGATGTGCTGCTCGTCTACGCCAAGACCGCTCCGGATCAGGGGGCGCACGGAATTTCGGCTTTCATCGTGGAAAAAGATTTTCCTGGATTCTCAGTGGCGCAGAAGCTCAGGAAGATGGGTTTCCGCGGCAGCCCGACCGGTGAACTGGTCTTCGATAACTGCGAGGTCCCGGTCGAGAACCGTGTCGGTGCAGAGAACGATGGCGTGGCGGTCGTGATGAGCGGGCTGGATCTGGAACGCGCGATGATTTCGCCGTTGTGTGTCGGCATGGCTGAGCGGGCGCTCGAGCTGAGCGTTGAATACGCCCGTATGCGCGAGCAGTTCGGCAAACCCATCAGTGAGTTCCAGATGATCCAGTCCAAACTGGCGGACATGTATGTCTGGATAGAAAGCATGAAGGCGCTGAACTTCAAAGTTCTCGCCGAGGTGAATCATCTGGAGGTCGGTGGCGGCGGGCGCGGTATGGTCCATGCCAACACAGCTGCGTCGGTGATGTATTGCGCAAATATGCTCAATCGCGTGCTGGATGAGGCGGTGCAGGTCCACGGCGGGATCGGCTACATCTGGGAGAGTGAGATAAACCGCCTCTATCGTGGCAACAAACTTCTTGAGATTGGCGCCGGGACCACGGAAGTGCGAAAGCTCATCATCAGCCGTGAGTTACTCAAATGAACAGCATGTTCGAGCCGGTCCAAATCCCGACTACAGACGCCGAACTGGCCGGACAGAAAACTGTATTTGCGCCGGACATGCTCCAGGGGCGGACAGTCTTTGTCTCCGGCGGGGGCAGCGGGATCGGACGTGCAACTGCCTGGTTGGCGGCGCGGACGGGGGCGCGCGTGATTATCGGGGGGCGCACCGAGAGCAAGCTCGAAACGGTTTCCACCGCCATCAGGGCGCAGACGGAAGCAGAGATCTCGTACGAAGTTCTCGATATTCGTGACCGCGACGCAGTTGAGGCAGTGTTCGAGGGGCTCCGGCAGCGCGGCGTGTCAGTGGATGTTCTGATCAACAGCGCTGGCGGTCAGTTTCCTCAGGCGTCTATCGACTACGCTGAAAAAGGCTGGCAGACGGTGATAAACACCAATCTGCACGGGACCTGGCACATGATGCAGGTCGCCGCACAAGCCTGGCGGGAGCAGGGCAAAGGCGGAAGTATCGTCAACGTTGTCGTTGTGAATCAGGGGCTTTATGGAGTCGCCCACACTTCCGCCGCCCGCGCAGGGGTCATGGCATTTTCCGCGAAGGCTGCGGTCGAATGGGCGCCTTTCGGGATCCGTGTGAACTGCGTCGCACCGGGCGCGGTGCAGACCGAGGGCTGGGCGGTTTATTCAGAGCAGGCGCGGACGCGCTACCCGCGGACCAATCCGATGATGCGCCAGGGATCACCGTGGGAAATCGCGGAAGCCTGTCTGTTTGTCGGCGGGCCCGGCGGGCGTTTCGTCAATGGCGAGACTTTGGTAGTTGACGGAGGTGGTCAGCACTGGGGGGAGATCTGGACCACGGGGAAACCCGAGTACTACGCCGCTGCCACGAGGCTGTGGGACGACGGTGGCACTCTGGACGAAAAGACCTGACCCGGTGGTTCAGTTCGGTCGCGAGACGGAGAGCGCCTGATTCGCCACGTTGATGGCATCGATTAGTGCACGGTGCGCGTCGGCGTCGCTATGGGCGAGCTCCCGGCTCAGGTGCGCGAACGCTTTTACGCAGATGTCGTGCGCCTGGAGCAGGCTTTCAAGCCGGGCGCCTGCTGCCAGGGCGTGCTGTCGACCCGATGCGCTGTTGACGTTCTCGAGCGCCTCCAGATGAGCCTGCTTGCTGGCGGTCATTTCCAGGTAGGCAGTCCAGGCCGGCCGCGCTGCGGCCGGTATGGTGGACGGAAAGGTATCCGGTGACTGCACGAAAGACCGGTCAGCTGAACAGCTTTTTCACAAAACCGAATACGCCGCCACTGGAAGATTCCGCTTGCGCGGAGCGGGATGAGCGATGTTCGCCCTGGTTTGGCCCTCTTTCCCGGCGTTGCGACTCCTTCTGCTCGCGTGGCTGCGATTCGTCGACACGGAGTTCTCGACCCTGGAAGTCGCTGCCGTTCATGCTCTCGACAGCCTTCTTGCCCTGGCTGGCATCCGGCATCTCAACAAAACCGTAGCCACGGGAACGTTTGGTGCGGCGGTCAAAGATAACCTCCGCTGAAGACACGGTGCCGAAGGCCTCGAAAGCCTCTCTGAGCTCCTGACTTTTGACACTGTAGGGCAGGTTGCCCACGTAAATATTCATCGATTCATTATCCTTATAAGGGCGCTGTCCAGAGACGCCGGCGAAAAACGGGAAACCAGAGTCCCGGTTCGGAGCCTGATCGCTGCCGGCCAGCAGCACAAAAAGGACTGCTCACGCTGGCGCCGATGCGGGAGAGAGCGCAGTCCGGTCGTGATGACGGCAGCGCTCGTAAGCTTCTGGCGGAGGAAACCTATGGGCGACCAGAGTGCTGATCGCCCAAGCTTTTCCAGTGAACTCTGACTGGACCGCGCGATTCAAGCACAGCCCGAGAGAGTACTTCAAGCCGCTTTTTCAGAGCGCAGATGCACATCCGTCTGCGGGTAGGGGATGCTGATCTTCTCGCTGTCGAAACGTTTCTTGATGGTTTCGTTGAGGTCGAAAAGAGTCGGCCAATAATCACCGCTGGCTACCCACGGCCGCACGGCAAAATTCACGCTGGAGTCCGCCAGTTCGAGAACCCCGATGGTCGGGGGCGGTTCAGGGAGAATTCGTGAGTCGTTGGCCATGATTTCCTCGAGAACCCGTTTCACATGGTCGATGTCGTCTTCGTAGCTGACGCCTACGACAAGATCGACGCGCCGGGTGTCTTTCGTGGAGTAGTTGACCACGTTACTGCCGAGTACTGCACCGTTGGGAACAATGATGGTTTTGTTGTCTCCACTGCGCAGCTGGGTGGTGAAAATCTCAATTTTTTCGACTACTCCCGAGGTGCCGCCGGCTTCAATGAAGTCACCGAGCTTGAACGGACGGAAGGTCACCAGCAGCACGCCGGCCGCCAGATTGGACAGGGAACTTTGAAATGCCAGAGCGATGGCCAGTCCTGCGGCACCCACCACAGCGACAAATGAGGTGGTCTGCACGCCGAGTTGGCCGAGGGCCGCGATGACAACGAACGCGAGTAAACCAATGCGGACTACGTTGGCGCCGAAGGCGACCAGCAGCGGGTCCGTGCCGTGGCGTTCGAGAGAGGACTTGAACAGGTTAGCGATCAGACCTGCCGCCCAGCGGCCAACGATAAAGATTGCCAGCGCAATGAGCGCGTTTATCAGGTGAGTTTCTAGCTCCACGGAAGTTCTCCTTTCTCAGGGGGCTGCGTGTCGGGACCAGCGCTGTCAGCCGGTGAACGCCTGCAGTCCGGTCTGGGCACGCCCCAGGATTAAAGCATGTACGTCGTGCGTCCCTTCGTAAGTATTCACCGCCTCGAGATTCAGTACGTGGCGAATCACATGATATTCATCAGAGATGCCGTTGCCACCGTGCATGTCTCTCGCCATGCGAGCGATGTCGAGCGCCTTGCCGCAATTGTTGCGTTTTATGAGGGAGATGCTCTCCGGCGCGCCGGTGCCGCCATCGATCATGCGACCCACGGCAAGCGCCGCCTGGTAGCCGAGAGCGATCTCGGTCTGCATGTCTGCCAGTTTTTTCTGGATCAGCTGATTGGCGGCCAGCGGACGTCCGAACTGTTGCCGGGCCAACGTGTAATCGCGGGCAGCCAGCCAGCAGAACTCTGCTGCGCCCATCGCGCCCCACGCAATCCCGTAGCGGGCGCGATTCAGACAGCCGAACGGACCCCGCAGGCCGCGGACGTTCGGCAGCAGGTGTTCTTCCGTGACCAGAACGTCGTCCATGACAATTTCGCCGGTAATTGACGCGCGCAGAGAGAATTTGCCCTCGATTTTGGGCGCTGATAAGCCTTCCATGCCTTTTTCCAGGACGAATCCCCGAATGACGTCATCGTCAGTTTTTGCCCAGATGACGAAAACGTCAGCTATCGGTGCGTTGGAGATCCACATCTTGCTTCCCGACAGGCGATACCCTCCCGGGACCGATTTTGCGCGGGTTTTCATGCCCCCGGGATCTGAACCGTGATCCGGTTCCGTCAGGCCGAAGCAGCCGACCCACTCTCCGCGCGCGAGGCGAGGCAGGTACTTCTGTCGTTGTGCTTCCGTGCCATAGGCGTAGATGGGGTGCATCACCAGACTCGACTGCACGCTCATGGCCGAACGATAGCCGGAATCAATACGCTCCACTTCACGTGCGATGAGGCCATAGCTCACGTAGCTGAGACCCGCACCGCCGTAGGCTTCGGGGATCGTCGGGCCAAGGAAGCCGTGCTCGCCGAAAGCCACCATCAGACCCCGGTCAAAGCATTCATGGCGGTGTGCATCGCGGATACCCGGCAGCAACCGGTCTCGGCAGAAATCCCGCGCTGCTTCGCTGACGAGGCGCTCGTCTTCGCTCAGCTGGCTCTGCAGACCCAGTGGGTCTTCCCAGTTGAATGGCGCTTCGGCAGTCGGGGCGGGTACGTGAATCTGACTGTTCATCGGGGTCTCGTAATGGTTGGTTCAAAGGGGTGACGACGGGTATACGGGACGGGCGCGAACTATAGCACCGCACCTTTTTTTTCTTCCGCCGAGGCGGAATCCGGCGCCCGCGCAGGTGCGTATAAGCCTGTGAGTATTAAGCGGAAACCTTTATTGCGCAGGTCGTTATTGGTAGCATCCTGCCCCGCTGAACGTCGGGCCTGGAAGAGGTCTGACATGGGGCCTGATGGAGCGGCGCCGCGGGACTGACGACGTCAGTCGGCGGGGGCGCGCTGGCCGTGCAGAAGTGAAACCAGGGAACTCGAGCGTGCGGGCCGTGCGACGTCCGACGCTGTTCTGCGCTCGTCGAGGAGCCCGACTAAGAGTTGGAGAAAGGCATGAAGATCCTAGTGGCCGTGAAACGCGCCATCGATTACAACGTCAAAGCACGCCCGAAGGCAGATGGTTCGGGAGTCGACCTCGCTAACGTCAAGATGTCGATGAATCCTTTCGATGAGATTGCTGTTGAGGAAGCCCTCAGGATCCAGGAGGCAGGACACGCGACCGAGACGATCGCGGTGTCCATTGGCCCCAAGCAGTGCCAGGAGACGTTGCGCACCGCCATGGCCATGGGAATTGATCGTTCGATTCTGATTGAGACCGACGAAGAGGTGCAGCCGCTGGCGGTGGCCAAGCTGATTAAGGCCGTGGTCGATAAAGAGCAGCCCGGACTGGTTTTTCTGGGCAAACAGGCCATCGACGATGACTCCAACCAGACCGGACAGATGGTTGCGGCCCTCCTTGGCTGGCCGCAGGGAACCTTTGCCTGCGGCGTCGAGCTGATGGGGGAGCAGGTTCAGGTTCGTCGCGAAATCGACGGCGGCATCCAGACGATAAAGCTAAGCCTGCCTGCGGTGGTGACATCCGACCTGCGGCTGAACGAGCCGCGCTACGTCAAACTGCCCAACATCATGAAAGCTAAGAAGAAACCGCTGGATACCGTCACGCCCGCCGATCTCGGGGTGGATATCGCGCCGCGTCTTCACCTGGTGAAGGTGGCGGAGCCACCAGTGCGTCAGGGCGGGGTCAAGGTGCCCGATGTGGCGGCTCTCATTGACAAGCTGCGCAACGAAGCAAAGGTGATCTGAAATGACTGCTCTGGTACTTGCTGAACATAACAACGCAGAACTCAACCCGGCGACCCTTAATGCAGTCGCCGGCGCGCAGGTTCTCGGTAGCGATGTGGATGTGCTTGTCGCGGGCAGCGGCTGTGCGGCCGTGGCAGAGGCTGCAGCGCAGGTTAGTGGCGTACGTAAAGTCCTGTTCTGCGACAGCGAAGCCTACGGGCATGCGCTGGCAGAAAATCTTGCGCCGCTGCTGGTCAGCCTGGCCGAGCCCTACGAGCATCTGCTCGCTGCCGCGACGACCACAGGCAAAAACGTGATGCCGCGGGTCGCCGCGCTGCTCGACGTGGCGCAGATTTCCGACATTATCGGCATCGAGAGCGCAGACACCTTCGTGCGGCCGATCTATGCAGGCAATGTGATAGCCACGGTGCGCAGCAGCGACGCAAAGAAAGTCATCACCGTGCGCACGACTGCCTACGACGCTGCGGCAGCGACGGGTGGTAGTGGCACCGTGGAGACAGTCGAGGGCAGCGCGGCCAGCGGCGCTTCCCAATTCATCGGCGAGGAGCTGACCAAATCTGACCGGCCGGAACTGACGGCAGCCGACATCATCGTTTCGGGTGGGCGTGGCGTAGGCAGCTCTGAGAACTTCGCCATCATCGAGGCCCTCGCGGACAAGCTGGGGGCGGCCGTGGGTGCGTCACGCGCCGCGGTCGATGCGGGATATGTTCCAAACGATTATCAGGTGGGGCAGACCGGCAAGGTGGTTGCTCCGACACTGTACGTCGCGGTAGGCATTTCCGGCGCGATTCAGCATCTCGCCGGAATGAAAGATTCAAAAGTGATCGTGGCGATCAATAAGGATGAAGAAGCGCCGATTTTCGGCGTGGCGGACTACGGCCTGGTTGGCGACCTGTTCAAAGAGGTCCCCGCTATGACCGAGGCGCTGGACTGATTGGTCCGTTGCCTCAATCTGTGCGGGTCTTAGGGCGGGAGGAAGCGTGATGGAACGCGAAGCAATGGAGTTTGACGTCGTGGTCGTCGGGGGTGGTCCGTCGGGACTCGCCGCGGCCATCCGGCTGCGTCAGCTGGCGATTCAGAACGAGCAGGAGCTGACTGTCTGCGTCCTGGAAAAGGGCTCAGAAGTCGGTGCGCACATCCTTTCAGGTGCCGTCATGGAACCTCGAGCGCTGGACGAGTTGCTTCCCGACTGGCGGGAACTCGGAGCGCCGCTGAATACGCCGGCGCATGAAGACCGTTTCCTGTTTCTGACCGAAAAACGATCGTTCCGCCTGCCGACACCGCCGCCGCAGAACAACCACGGCAACTACATCGTCAGTCTGGGGAACGTGTGCCGCTGGCTGGCCGAGCAGGCTGAAGCGCTGGAGGTGGAGATCTACCCGGGGTTCGCGGCTGCTGAGGTGCTCTATCACGAGGACGGCAGCGTGAAAGGCGTCGCCACGGGGGACATGGGGCGCAGCCGGGACGGCGGGGAAGGGCCGAACTTCGCGCCGGGTATGGAACTGCATGCGCGCCAGACGCTGTTTGCTGAGGGCTGCAGAGGCTCACTGACCAAAACTCTTTTCGAGCGCTTCGACCTGCGTAACGGCGTGGATGATCAGGTGTACGGAATCGGCATCAAAGAGCTGTGGGAAGTTCAGCCGGAGAAACACGTCGCGGGGCAGATTACGCACACAGTGGGATGGCCCATGGACCGCTCGACCTACGGTGGGTCCTGGATGTATCACCTTGAAGAGAATCTGGTCTCCGTGGGCTTCGTGGTGGGACTGGACTACAAGAACCCTTATCTCAGCCCCTTCGAAGAAATGCAGCGCTTCAAGACGCATCCCGCCATCCGGGAGGTGTTTGCGGGTGGCCGCCGGCTTTCCTACGGCGCACGGGCGATTTCCGCAGGAGGATTCCAGTCGATCCCTAAACTCAGTTTTCCGGGCGGTCTACTGATCGGAGACGCCGCTGGCTTTCTGAACGTGCCGAAGATCAAGGGCAGCCATACCGCCATGAAGTCAGGTATGACGGCCGCCGAAGCGATCTTTGACGCTCTGACCGGCAGCGATGCACAGGGACTTGAAGTCACCGCGTACCGGGAAAAGCTTGAGCAGACCTGGCTCTGGGATGAGCTCCGCGGCGTGCGCAATATCAAACCCTCCTTCCACTGGGGGCTGCCGATGGCCATGCTGTATTCGGCTATCGATACGGTGCTGCTGCGTGGCAAAGCGCCCTGGACCCTGCGACACCGCCCGGACCATGCACAACTCAAGCCGGCTGCCGAATGTCTGCCGATCAATTATCCGAAGCCGGATGGCGAACTCACCTTCGATCGTCTGTCATCGGTGTTTCTCTCAAACACGAATCACGAGGAAGACCAGCCGTGCCACCTGACGCTGCGTGATGATGCAGTGCCGGTCGCGGTCAACCACGCGCGATATGCAGGGCCGGAGCAGCGCTACTGCCCCGCCGGCGTGTACGAGTACGTCGGGGAGGGTGAGGATCTCAGCCTGCAGATAAACGCGCAGAACTGTGTTCACTGTAAGACCTGCGATATCAAAGACCCGACTCAAAACATCAACTGGGTCACGCCGGAGGGCGGCGGTGGCCCCAATTATCCCAATATGTGAGTGAATCATGCCGAATGTGATCTATCGCCAGGCGGACGGCTCTGAGCAGACCGTCGACGTCCCGGTGGGCTGGAGCCTGATGGAGGCTGCGGTCCAGAACGATGTTGAGGGTATTGTTGCTGAATGCGGTGGCGGCTGCGCGTGTGCGACATGCCATGTCTATATTGACCCGGCAGCACTTGGAAGTTTGCCGAAAATCAACGACATGGAAGGCGACATGCTCGAGTGCACGGCGGCTGAGCGGCAACCGACGTCGCGCCTCTCCTGCCAGATCAAAATGACCGCAGAACTCGAAGGTCTTGTGGTTAATATTCCAGACCGACAGACCTGAACTTCCCCTCAGTCCACGGGCCGGGGCAGCTCGGGGCGAGGATCCGTGACGGGTTGAGAACTATCGGGGGAGGTTCATGGGCAATCCTAGATTCGTAGTCGTAGGCGGCGGCCAAGCTGGCCTTCAGATCTGTGAATCCTTACGCAAGTCCGGTTACGACGGTGACCTCACGCTGGTCGCCGAAGAGACGACGCTGCCCTATCAGCGCCCACCCCTGTCCAAGAAGTTTCTAGCTGGAGAGGTTGAAGAGGCGCGTTTGCTGTTCCGGCCTGCGCCGTACTTTGAAAAGCTCGACGTGACTGTGCGTCTCGGCACTCACGCGTCTGCGCTGGACGCTCAAGGGCATACGCTGACGCTCAGCGATGGGGCCGTCATCGGCTACGACAAACTGGCTCTGACGCTCGGTGCTCGGAACCGGCCTCTGCCGTGTCCCGGGGGCGATACGGTTGGCGTGCATTACGTGCGCTCCCTTGAAGACAGCCGGGGGCTGGCTTTATCCCTGGCTCGGAGCCAGCGTCTCGCCATCATCGGCGGCGGTTTTATCGGTCTCGAGGTGGCTGCGGTTGCCGCATCGATGGGGAAGACTGTCATCGTTATTGAAATGCAGGACCGTCTGCTCGCGCGCGTGGTGGCGCCGCGCTTGTCGGACTTCTATGCCGCCTTGCACCGCAGCCACGATGTTGTGCTCCGTTTGAGCAGCGCTGTGGAGAAACTTACATCCCTGGCTGACGGTATCGAGGTCTGTATCTCGGGCCCGAATGGTCGGTCTGCCGAGGTGGTTGACTGTGTGGTGGTCGGGATAGGGGTTCAGCCAAACCAGGAGCTGGCTGAAAAAGCCGGACTGGCCTGTGATGGAGGAATTCTGGTCGACATCCACGGGCGCACCTCAGATCCGGACATTGTCGCGGCGGGCGATTGCACGATGCACGACAACGGGTTTCTGGGACGCAGGATCCGGCTCGAATCCGTACAGAATGCGGTCGACCAGGCAAAGGTGGCGGCTGGCACCATGCTCGGACAGGAAGACCGCTACCGCCAGGTGCCCTGGTTCTGGTCTGACCAGTACGATGCCAAACTCCAGATCGCGGGGATTGGGGCGGGTCACGACCATGCCGTCCTGCGTGGCGACGTGGGAAACGCCGCTTTCACAGAGTTTTACTTCAAAGCAGGTCAGCTCATAGGGGCGGACTCCATCAACCGCCCTCAGGACCACATGGCCTGCCGCAAACTGCTGGCACAGAGCGTGCCGGTAACCGCGGCGCAGATTGAAGACCCGCAGGTTGACCTCATGCAGCTTGCCCGGCAGGCAGCTCAGTAACCAGATACCGGATTTCCGGGGAGAAAGATAACTCATGCCGAAAATTACCTATGTCGAGACCAGCGGGAATCGCCGCGAGTGTGAGGTGTCCTCGGGCTTGTCCGTCATGGAGGGGGCCATCCAGCACGGGGTTGACGGGATCCTGGCTATCTGTGGCGGCAGCTGCGCGTGCAGCACCTGCCACTGCTACATCGACGAGGCGTGGATGGAAGCGGTTGGTGGCCCCGATGATATTGAGGACTCGACGCTCGAGCTGGCGGTGGAACGACGTCCGAGCAGCCGTCTGTCTTGCCAGATTAAAGTCACCGATGCGCTTGACGGTCTGGTCGTCGAGGTTGCTCAGAACGACTGACGAAAAGCAGGCCTGCAGGTGCGTGTCTGACGCCCCTGTAGCAAATGCGAGGAGCAGTAAATGTTGAACGATCGCATCGAGCATCGCTGGCTGGAGGCCTTCCGCGAGGTTTTCCGCTTGTGCAAGGTTGCCGACGGTGAACAGGTAGTCATTCTGGCGGAGAGCCAGTCACGTGCACTGAATGTTGAGCTTGCCGAGCTCGCCCTGCAGTCTCTGGGTGCCTGTGTGGCCAGGATCACCGTGCCGACACCGGCCCAGTCGGCCCCGGTCCCGGTGCGTTCGACCGGGGCCAGTCAGGCGCTGAATGGTCAGCATGCGGCGCTCGCCGCGATCAAGGTTGCGACGCTTGTGGTTGACTGTACGGTCGAAGGGCTGCTCCATGCACCGCAGCTGCCCGAAATCCTCGGTGCCGGAGCGCGGGTCATGATGGTCTCCAATGAGCATCCTGACGCGCTGGAGCGTCTGGTGCCGAGAGAGGAGGACTCGGTCAGCGCGCGCGCAGCAATTAAACGCTGTCGCGGCGGTGAGCGCATGCTTGTTACTTCGCAGGCCGGGACAGACCTGA
This sequence comes from Gammaproteobacteria bacterium, assembly GCA_038116745.1. Classification (GTDB taxonomy): domain Bacteria; phylum Pseudomonadota; class Gammaproteobacteria; genus JAYODW01. Next base: position 5,605 of record JAYODW010000020.1, on the reverse strand, counting down.
CGGTCGACCTGACCGACGCCAGAACCGGCGGAGTCTGGGGCTGGGCGGATCGTCCCGGCATGGTCTCGCACTGGCCGGGCGGGATCGTGGTCAACTTTCCGCGCGCGGGGAGCGTTAACGGGCGGCTGGTGATGGACGTTGGCGACATCAATCTTACGTTCAAGCGCTATCTGACCAGCGCGGTAGAACTCATTGTCGAGAATGATTTCGTGACCGCCATCAACGGCAGCGGCACCGATGCCGATCTGATGCGACGCTATCTTGCCGCCTGGGGTGACCGCGAAGCCTATGGCGTAAGCCATGTCGGCTGGGGACTGAACCGACGGGCGCGCTACGAGGCCCTGACGATGTACGACCAGCGGGATCTGAACGGCACCGAGCTGCGGGCCTTTGCCGGGAATTTTCTTTATTCGACGGGCGCTAACGAGGTCGCAGGTCGCTTTACCGAGGGGCATTTCGATCTCCCGCTGCGGGGCTGCACGGTCAAGGTTGACGATGTGATCGTCGTTGAAGCGGGGAATCTGGTTGAGGAACCCTCCGGTGTCGTTGCCTGAAGCTGACGCGCCGATTTTTGATCCCGCTGCTTACCGTCTGACCGAACAGGAAGTCGCGCTTACCGCACAGGCTCGCGAGCTGGGCCGCGAGCGCTTCGCGCCACGCGCTGCTGATTACGATCGCGCAGCGAAATTCCCCACGGAGAACTTTCTCGATCTGCGCGAATCCGGGTTGCTCGGGATCTGTGTCCCTGCTGAGCACGGTGGGCTGGGCGCTGGATATCGCGCCTACAGCCTGACGGCCGCGGAGGTCGGGCGCTACTGCGGGGCGACGGCCCTGACGTGGAATATGCACGTCTGCTCGTGCCTGTGGAGCGGACCGCTGGCAGATCAGCTGGAGATGGATACCGAACAGCGCGGCGAACATGCACGCCGACGCGCGTTGCACTATCAGCGGATAGTGGAACAAGGCGCGGTCTATGCGCAGCCCTTCTCTGAGGGTGGCAGCGCCGCAGCAGGCGCGGTGCCGTTCGCTACTTCTGCCGTGCGCGAGGGCGAACACTGGCGGGTCCGCGGGCGGAAAATTTTTGCCTCCCTCTCCGGACACGCCGACTACTACGGAATTTTGTGCACGGTTCCCGCAGAGGACGGCAAGCTGTCCCGTCGCAATACCTTGTACCTCGCGGTACCCGCCAGTGCTGCGGGCGTGAGCGTGGAAGGTGATTGGGATCCCGTCGGCATGCGGGGGACAGTCAGCCGGACCCTGGTGCTGGATAACGTGCTGGTAGACGCCGACGCGATGCTGATGCCAGCCGGGATCTACCATCAGGCCGCATCACGCTGGCCACACATGTTCTTGACCCTGACACCGGCCTACATCGGCATCGCGCAGGCGGCGTGTGATTTCACAGTCGCCTACCTGCGCGGAGAAGTGCCGGGGCAGAAGGGCGATAAACGCCGCGGGAACGCCGTCAAGCAGCACAATCTTGCGGAGATGTATCTGCGCCTGGAACAGACCAAAGCGCTCTGGTTTCAGACCATCAGCGAAGCACGCGTTGATCCGCCTCAGGACATGATGCTGCGCGCTTTTGCTGCGCAGTACAGCGTGATGGAAAACGCGAACGAGCTCTGCCAGCTCGCCATTCGCACCTGTGGCGGACAGTCGATGCTGAAATCTCTGCCGCTGGAGCGCCTCTATCGAGACAGTCGCTGCGGTTCGTTAATGCTGCCGTGGAACGCGGATATCTGCGTCGAGCGGATCGGCCACGGGCTCCTCTACCGGCGGGGAGAAACAGACGACTGATGCACTCGCTCGCCGGTTGGATCGCACACCACGCGGCGCGCACGCCTGAACGGACGGCGCTCGAATTTCCCGACGGCAGCCTGAGCTATGCGGCGTTTGGCGGTCGAATTGCTACGCTGATTGACTGGCTTGAGACGGAGATTAAGGTCCAGCCAGGCGACCGGGTTGCCTGGCTGGGGCACAACGTTCCCGATCTCCTGGCGCTGCTTTTTGCCTGCGCTGAAACCAGAACGTTGTTCACGCCGCTGAACTGGCGCCTGGTTGCTGCAGAGCTTGCTGCGCTGGCCGAAGATGCTTTGCCGCGGGTGATTGTCGTGCAGGCAGACTGTGCTGACCTGGCGGAGACTTTCAACGGTCATCACCAGGTGGTCACCAGTGGCTTTACCCGAACAGGACTGGGCAAGTTGCCCGAGGCGAGTGGACGTCAGCTGCAGCGCGCGCGCTCGGTTGAGCCACAGACACCGGCGCTGCTGATCTACACCTCCGGTACGACAGGACTGCCCAAAGGCGTCGTGCTGAGTCAGGAAGCGTTGTTCTACAACGCGCTCAATGCCATCGATATGCACGACATGCAGGTGAGCGACCGGATTCTGAATGTGCTGCCGATGTTTCATGTCGGTGGACTCAATATCCAGAGCCTGCCGGCACTCTATCGGGGTGCCACCCTGATCCTCGAGCCGCGCTTTGAACCAGAGCGCACCTTGAGCCTGTTGAGTGACAAGCAGGCCAGCCTGGCGGTGCTTGTGCCGCCGATGATGCAGGTTTTAAGCGCACTCGAGGGCTGGTCAAGCGCAGATCTGAGCGGACTGCGCTGCGTGACCACGGGTTCAACGGATGTGCCTGTGGAACTGATCGAACGGTTTCATGCGCGCAATCTGCCGGTGATTCAGATCTACGGCTGCACCGAGACCGGGCCTATGGCTATCTATCAGACGTTGCCAGAGGCACAGATCTCAGTCGGCTCCATCGGACGTGCCGGCCTGCACAGCACTATCAGGCTGGTTGACGCTGAAGACGCCGAGGTGCCCGAGGGACAGCCGGGGAGAATCCTGGTGCAGGGGCGGCATTGCGCCGGCGGCACCTGGGACCGTGCTCGCCAGGCGGTCGAACCCTATCCCTCTGCGTGGATTGATACGGGGGATGTCGCCGAGCGGGACCCGTCGGGTCTGTTCTGGTTCAAGGACCGGATCAAGAACGTGATCATCTCCGGTGGCGAAAACATTTATCCCGCAGAACTCGAGCGCATCCTCGGCGCCAGCGGACTGCTGCAGGAATGGGCAGTTGTAGGCCGGGCTGATCCGCGCTGGGGCGAGGTGCCTGTGGTGGTCGGCGTGCCGGCCGCAACAACGGTGACAGCAGTACAGGTGTTGCAGCTCTTCGAAGGCCAGGTGGCGCGTTACAAGCGGCCGCAGGCAGTCGTCTTCGTGGAGGCGCTGCCGCGCACAGCGCTGGGAAAGATAGCGGTAGGGCAGGTCAAAGACCTGGTTCGTTAAACAGACTGTCAGGGCTTAGCCGAACCCTGACAGTCGAATCTCAGAACGCGTCAGAACGAATAGCGCAGGCTGCCGCCGACCCAGCGGGGCAGGCCGTAATACTGTTCGTTCATGCCGAGGACACCCGCCAAATCGAACGTCTGCACGAGGTACTCTTCATCCGCGATGTTGTGCACGAAGACAGCCGCTTCCCACTGCTTGTCCGCGGTCGCGTAGCTCAGGCGCGCGTTTCCGATTGCATAGCCGGTTTGTGTGCTCGCTGGCGCGCGGGTCAGGCTGAAAAAGTGCTTGGAACGGTACTGAAAATCGCCCTGAACCGCGAGGTTCCCCTGCCAGAACGGCCACTGGTACCTAAGCAAAGCGTTGATGTTCCATTTGGGAGACTGCACCGGCTTGGTATCTTCAGTGTTTCCGGTACCGAAAAGATCCACATCCTTAATTGTCACATCGTTGTAGGCGAGACCGGCAAGGAAATCTAGTCCATCTATCGGTGAGGTCTGAAACTCCAATTCGCCGCCGTGTGATTTCGCGTCAGCATTAAAGATGAACGTTGTCAGGCCGATGATCTGGAAGGCTTGATAGTCTTTGTAGTCATAGTAGTACCCAGCGCCGTTCAGTCGTGCTTTGCCATCGAACAGGCTGAGCTTGAAGCCACCTTCAAATGCGTCCAGCTTTTCTTCTTTAAACCGCATGTTTGCATCTGTAAGCGGAATCAAGCCGTCTGGGGCGTTGTACGCATTCGCGTAATCGGTAACATCCAGCGGCGCATTGAACCCGCCACCTTTTACGCCCCGGTTCCAGCTCGCGTACAGCAGCGACCAGTCCGCTGGTCGGAAGTCCAGTTCGACTTTTGCAGACCACAGCCCCTGATCATATTCACCCCTGTAAGTGCCCAGGTTGGCAATAATGTTTGGATTACCGTTCCGCCATTTCGTGCCCCACTCAAAGTCAACGAAGTTGTTGTGAAATGTATGGTTTTTGCTTTCGTCGATGTACCGAATACCTGCAATCCCGGTCCATTGTTCAGTGAAGTCGTACTCGACCTGACCGAACAGCGACCAGCTGTTGGTGATGGTCTGATACGGGTTGTCGTTTCCTAAAAACGACCCGTTGGCGTTACAGGCTGGTGAGCCGCCACAGTAGACATCGGTCGCGTCATCAACCAGAGGTGGAAAGTATGCCGGGTCAGCAACGGGAATAGCGTTTGTGACCCCGATCAAGGGCGTAGCGGCGCCGTTCGCGTCATTAACATCGATGTAGAGATAGAAGGAAGCCGGCAATCCACCGCAGCTCGTCTTGTGTGCCAAGCAGTCGAAATTCCTGAGAAAACTGTTTTGCATCGGTGACCTGGAAAAAATTGAAATCTGAAAACGGCGATGCGTCGGAGTCCTCCATGTAGTCGCGTTTCACCGTCTGATAATCCGTGATCGACATGAATTTCAGACTGTCCTTTACCTGCCAGTTGAAAGTCCCGGAGAACCCCCAGGTTTCAATGTCCTGGAATCCAAAGTAGTTGTAGTCGCCCGCCCAGGGGTCGCCATCATTGTCAACATAGCCGTTGAAGTTGGGTTGCCCAGGCGTGTCAAAGCCCAGCCCATTCGCATCGACTGCACCCGACACGTTTTCAAAAAACCCAGTCCGGATCTGCGATATCGAACCACGCGCGTTGAACAGGAAGTCGATGTCTTCGTTGATATCGAACTGGAGCTGTACACGTCCGGCGAAGTCGTTGGCGTTGTTGATGTCCTCACCCAGCACCCGGTTGTCGACGTAGCCGTCGTTATGGTGCGTTGCGACGGATACCCGGCCGAGAATTCTGTCGGTGATCGCGCCGCCCATGGCACCTTCAAATTTGACCTGATCGTAATAGCCGCCGGTCAGTTGAGCGTAACCATCGAATTCTGCCGTCGGCTTGCGCGAAACATAGTGCACCAATCCGCCGGTTGCATTACGTCCGTACAGCGTGCCCTGCGGGCCGCGCAGGATCTCGACCCGGTCCATATCAAAGAGCATGAAGCCGGCGCTCGACATCTGGCTGAGGTAGACATCATCGATGTAGATCGAAACCGGGCTTTCCTGGTTGGAGATGAAGTCGTTCTGCGCCACACCGCGGATTGCGATCGCGTAATTCGCTGGCCCGTTGGGCTGGATAGTGCTGACGCCGGGGGCCAGCGCCGTGACTTCCTGAGCATTGGTGTAACCCAACGCAGTGAGCTGTTCGCCCGTGAAGGCAGTGACGGAAATACCCACATCCTGCAGACTTTGCTCGCGCTTCTGTGCAGTTACTACCACTTCTTCCAGCACTTCTGCGTGCA
>JAYODW010000019.1:0-81868 GCA_038116745.1 Gammaproteobacteria bacterium | reverse complement strand
GCGATCAGCTCCCGGTAGATGGACCGCAGGGTTTCCCGATCCGGCGCCATGCCGCCGCGCTGCAGCAGGCGCCGCGCCAGGGTCTGTCGCCCCGGCGCGCAGCGTTCCTCCTGCCCGTTCCGGGCGCTGAGCGCCGCCCAGATCTGACCCGCGGTCAGCGGCACCCGCGGCAGACCGAGCGTAGTCAGGTAGTCCATGTCGGCCACCAGCGCTGCCTCACCGTCGCGGACACAGTCATTGAAGATCTGCGCCAGAGCCTCTGACGGCAGCGCCAGCTGCGCCTTGAGCGCCTTGTCGCCTGCCTCGTAACGTTCCCTGACCGTCGCGATCACGAGGGCCGCCACGGCGAGATCGGCCTGCGGTGACTCCTGCGTGTCCAGCACCCGGATCTCAATAGCATCGCGCTCGAAGCGCGCAATCGCACCGCGGGAATTAAGCCACTCGCCATGCAGCACACCCTCCGGATCCAGCGGCGCGATGGCGCGGTACAGGGGCTCCAGAATGCGACCGTGATAGGCATCGATACTTGTGATCGCCTCAGGCACCACAGCACCGGTAATTTCCGGGACCCGCGCCTGGTTACGGCGATAGACATCGAGGCGTGTATCGAGCAGGCCGGTCGCGCGGCCGTCGGCATAGGGTGATGCCGCCGCGAGGCCGGGCAGCAGGGGCAGCACGGTGCGGATGGCCGTGTGCAGACGGACGAACTCGGCATCGGAGGCGAACGGCAGGTTGATGTGCATGCTCTGCAGGTTGACCCAGCCGTGGCCGCCGCAGCCGAAGATGCGGTCGTAGGCGCGGTAGATCTCGTTCTGCTCATGCGGCCACAGAGCGCGCTCTGTCGTCGGATCCATCCAGGGGTGCATGGCGCACGGCAGAATCCGCGCCCCGAGCGGTTCCAGCAGGGTATCGATGCTGTCGAGCTCGGCAGAAAAAAGATCGGCGAGGCCGTCTAGCGAAGGCGCCGGACCATTGGTCTTGAGCTCGATGACGTGCAGGCTGAGTTCATTCGACCAGGCCAGCGGGCCACGCTCGAGCGCGCTGGTCGCCTGCCCCGCCGCCGCAGCGAGCAGCTGATCGGCAATCGGCAGGACATTCAGCGACTCGCGTTCAACGATGGCGTATTCGAGCTCGATGCCGAAGCCACCGAAGGCAGACAGCACACCCGCGCTCACGCGCTCTCCAGGTCAAGGCGCTTGCGCACCATGATCCGCCGCAGCATGGAGCCCATGACCTCGCGGTACAGGGCATCCTTCAGCACCCTGTCCTCATACCCGGCGTCGATATTGGGGTTGTCATTAACCTCGATGACAATTGCCCGCCGGCCGACACGTTTGAGGTCTACGCCGTACAGACCATCGCCGATGAGATTGGCCGCCCGCGTTGCCGCTCGCACGATATCCGCCGGCGCCTCGGCCACGGAGAGCGTATCCACCGCGCCTTCGGCTGCGGTCTGGCCTGATTCGTCGCGCCGGATCACCTGCCAGTGTTTCTTGGCCATGTGGTAGCGGCAGACATAGAGCGGCCGACCGTCGATCAGACCGACCCGCCAGTCGAAATCGGTTGGCACGAACTCCTGCGCCACCACGAGATCAGAGGTCGCGAAAAACCCCTCCAGCGCAGCCTTAAGCTCCGGCGCGTCCTCCACCTTGATTACCCCGGCGGAGAACGCGCTGTCCGGCGCCTTCAGCACGCACGGAAAACCGCACACCTCGCCAATGTGGTCGATATTGCCGCGGTGGACGATCAGGGTCCGTGGCGTGGCGATCTCATGACGCTCGAGCAGCTCGGCAAGAAAGACCTTGTTCGTGCAGCGGATGATCGACCGCGGATCGTCAATCACCACCAGCCCCTGCGCCTCCGCGCGGCTCGCGATCCGAAAGGTCGCGTGATTGACCGCGGTCGTCTCTCGGATGAACAGCGCGTCAAACTCGGCCAGCCGGCCGGCATCCTCCTGGGTGATGATCGCCGCCGACAGCCCCACCGCCTCGGCCGCCCGCTCGAAGCGCTGCAGCGCGCGGGCGTTGGACGGTGGCTCTTCCTCTGCCGGGTTGACCAGGATGGCGAGGTCGAAACGCGGATTCCGCCGTCGACGCACCGGATTCGCGCGCTGGAAGTGTCGCGCGGCAGCCTCGGCGATAAAGCCGAGGTGCTCATCACCGATCTCGTTGGCCCCGATCACGTTGACCGCCCGCAGCTCCCAGCGGCTGCCGGCGCGCTCAAAACGCGCGCGCAGTAGCGGTGCGGGAAAAATTGAAAACAGCGCCTGCGCGAGCGGAGCGTAGCGCTGCGCGAGGTTCTGCCCGAAATAGATACTCAACGTGAAATCATCCGAACGCAGCGACTTCAACAGCTGCTGCACGCGCTCGTCGAGGTCTTCAGACAGGGTTTTCACCACCCGGCGCGAACGCAGCTCCTGCAGGGTCGCGATACTCGGCAATGGCCGATGGCCGCGCGCTTCGGCCAGTAGCGAGACGTAGTAGCCAACGCTCTGGTAGCGATAAGAACGGCACAGGTTGAATACTTTGGCGCCGCGCAGCTCGCTGTAGCGCCGCTCGGTCAGGTAATCCCGCGCAGCAATGGTCTCCGTGCCCGGGATATCCAGCGGCCAGCGCTTCGGGTTGTCGACAACGAGCAGGGCTCTCATCGGGGCTTCTGGATCACCAGCAGACTCGCGTCGTAGGTCATCACGCCGAGCAGGATGGCCCCGATCACGCGGTCCACGTGCACCGCGTAGTGCTGCCCCTCCGCCACCGGATTGGCCTGATAAGGGTCGCTGATCCCGATCGTTTTCTGCACACGGTCATAGCCGTTCAGCACCACAAAATGCCCGCAGGGCTCGCCGTGAATGTCGTCCGGTTCGTCATGCGGTCCGGAAACGCGCGCCTGGCGATAGAGATAGGTCAGGTTCAGCGCCGCGATCACCGGCTCGCCGCGTCCGAGCAGGCCGCGCAGCACCGCGCGGGTCAGGTCACCGAAATAGAGCCGTCCGCCGCGCGCCAGAAACTCACGATAGGCCGCCACGGCGACCGCAAGTTTGGGATCCTGTCGCCCTGCGGCGCGCAGCGCGAGGCGCTCGGCGATATCCACGCCCGGCGCAGAGAACCAGGTCGGATCGAACATGTTCAGGTTGTAGGTGTGTATGGACACCCTGTAACCACGACGCAACGCATCACAGGCCAGCAGCACTTCCAGCGTCCCGCCGTCGGGCAGACTCGGCACCGCGTCGACCAGGGCTGCAACATCAACCGTCGCGCCATGAAACCGATAGACCGCGTGCAGGCAGGTAGGGCCGCAGGTGGTCTCATCGGGCTGCGCTTCGATCGCGACCGCTGAGGAAGACAGGGCAGACATGCAGCGCCTCACAGGCGGACCCTGGAACGGGGCGGCGATCTGACAGCGAAACCGGCACGCCGTCAATCAGTTTCTGCTGCGCTGAAAGGGCACGCCGGATGGCGCCTTTCTGAGTGAGCGCGGCAGCGCCCTGCGGGGCTTTCCTTTACTATCCGGACTCACGCTCACGACTGCAGAAAAACGGCGAGGTTGAAACCCATGGTGACCGCAATTGTGCTGATCCGCGCACGCCACGGCTGCGCAAACGACGTGTCTGAAGCGCTGGCCGATCTGCCGGAGTGCTCCGAGGTTTATTCCGTTGGCGGCAGCTACGACGTCATCGCCATCGTCCGGGTTGGTTCCAACGAGGATATCGCCACTATGGTTGCCGGGCGCATGGCGCGGATCGAGGGGATCGAGCGCACCGAAACCCTGATCGCCTTCAAGGCCTTCTCCCGCCATGACCTGGAGCGCATGTTCTCCGTCGGTCTCGACTGACTGGACGCGTTCAGACAAGCCTTCATTGCAGCGCTGAAGGCGTTCAGACCTGCCATGCCGGCGTATCGACCGCGCTATCGTCGCTGCGTCGCACGCAGCGCTTGCGGGCGACACGGCCTACCCGTAGGGTGGGAGCACATCAGTCAGTCGAGGGGGCTTTGTGATGAGCGCTGCTGAACCACTTCCCGCGCTGGACGACTTTCTCTGGCCCGAGGGCGACGGGCTCCGCGTGCCCTACGCGGTCTTCACCGACCCGGCCATTTTTGCCCGCGAGCAGGCGCGGATCTACCGCGGCCCCACCTGGCACTTCCTGGCCCTCGAGGACGAAATCAACGAACCGGGCGCATTCAAATCCACCTATATCGGCACCACCCCGGTAGTCGTTACGCGCACCCGCGACGGCGAGGTCGCCGCCTGGGTCAACCGCTGCGCCCATCGCGGCGCCCTGGTATGCCGGCAGGCCCGGGGCAAGGGCCATGTACACCGCTGCGTGTATCACCAGTGGACCTACGACGAGCGCGGCCGCCTGCGCGGCGTGCCCTTCCAGAAAGGGCTGAACGACAAGCGCGGCATGCCCGAGGATTTCAAGGCCGGCGATCACGACCTGCCGCCGGTCCGGGTAACGGCCTATCGCGGGCTGGTGTTCGGCACGCTGTCCGATGCGGCACCCGGCCTGGAGGACTACATCGGCCCGGAGATGCTGCCCTGGGTCGACCGCATTTTTCATAAACCGGTGACCTATCTCGGTTGTACGCGGCAGTACGCACGCTCAAACTGGAAGCTCTACTACGAGAACGTCAAAGACCCCTACCACGCGAGCCTGCTGCACCTGTTCCACACCACCTTCAATATCTACCGCTCGAACATGCAGGGACGCACCCTGGTCGACTCGCGCCACGGCCTGCACTCGATCATCACCACCACCCCGCTCGGCGATGCCGAGACCGCGGGGGATTACGAAAAACAAGGGATCACGACCTACCGCAGCGAGCTCAAGCTGCGTGACCCCGCGCTGCTCGAAACCCGGGCCGAATACGAAGAGCAAACCAGCAACAACATCCACACCCTGTTTCCAAGCACCGTAATCCAGCAGATCCACAACACCCTGGCCGTGCGTCAGGTGCTGCCCAAGGCGGTTGATGAGTTCGAGCTCATCTTCCACTTCTTCGGCTACGCCGATGATGATGAACAGATGCGCACGCTGCGCCTGCGACAGGCCAACCTCGCCGGGCCTGCAGGCTATATCTCGATGGAGGACACGGAAGCCACCGAGCTCGTCCAGCGCGCGGTGGAATCCTCGCCGCGGGACACCAACTCTTTCATCGCCATGGGCGAGGAAAGCAGCGACCAGGGCTCGAGCCTCATCACCGAGCACATGATCCGCAGCTTCTGGCGCGGCTACCGCGATCTGATGGGCTGGTAGACGATGGACGAAGCCACGCTCTATTTCCGCATCGACCGCCTGTTCGCCGTTTACTGCGCCTGCCTCGACGAGGACGAGCTCGAGCGCTGGCCGGAGCTGTTCACGGCCGACGGCGACTACCGCATGATCTCGCGCGAAAACCACGACGCCGGTCACCCCATCCCGCTGCTGTGGCTGGCCGGGCGCGGCATGATGGCCGACCGCATCTACTCGCTGCGCAACGCCAACATCTACGCGGCCAACCGCTACCGCCACGCGCAGTCCGCCGTCCGCGTGCTGGGCGAAGAGAACGGCGAATACCGGGTGAGCTCGTCCTACATCGTGGTGCAGACCCTGCACGACGCCTTCAGCGAGGTCTATCAGGCCGGCGCCTACTACGACCGCCTGGTACTGGACGATGGACAGCTGCGCTTCCGCGAGCGCCTGGTCGTCTACGACACCGCGCGGGTCAAGACGCTATTGGCAGCGCCGGTCTGAGCGTCAGGCCCCGCCTCACCGCCCCGGGAACCTGGCATCAGGGAGACAGCACCCGACGACGCCTGATGGCGCACTGGAACAAACACAGTCGGGCGCTGCTGCAGGAAGCCCGCACGCAGCTGCAGGGACCCGTCCAAGCCGCTACGCCGCGGTCCTGTCGACATCTCAAAGGTCGTGGCGGGGTCAAGGAGGCGGTGCGGTCGGTCTACCGTGTGCTGGACCGTGCACGATTCGTCGCCCGGTTCGATACCCGGGGCTATTACGACAGCCTGCGTCACGCACTCGTACTGCAGTAGCTGCAGACGGCGGGTGTGGAGCCTGCGTGCCGGCGCCTCGTCGCGGACTTTCTCAGACTGCCCGACCGCAGCGGGTCAGGTCGGGGGATCGTCGCCGGCTGTGCGCTCTCCCTGCTGCTGACGATCGCAATCCCGCTCCGCTCCGGCGGCGCGGTGCAGCTGATGGCATAGCGGTGTGCTCAGCCGACGGTGTTCCGCCCGGTCGCGCCAGGGCGCCTGCAGAACGCGGCCGGGCGGTCCGGGCGAAATCCCGATCTCCCGGATTACTGGCCCTGCACGTTGGCTTCCCAGCCGGCCTCGAAAGCATTGACCCAGTCCGCCTGCGGCTCGGGCAGCCGGCGCGGATTCAATACTGCAGGCGACAGCACCGCCGGCCCGGGCGAGATGGCGGCAAATTCAGCCTGGACAGGAGCAGGGAGTCTGTCGAGGTCCAGAGGCGTCAGCCAGTTTAAATCTCTGACCGCTTCAAGCTGGGCGTCCGGGGACGCTATCAAGTCAGCGGTCACCACCGCAGCCGGCAGGCTGGGCGCGTTATAGGCGACAGCGATATAGCTCGTGTTGCCTATCGTCCCGTCGTCAAGCACGAACGTGCGCACCGACTCAGGATACTCCGCATTATCGATGCGAGTCTGAGCGTTGCCCACCTGGTAGGTCACGCGGATCGCCGGCGTGCGCGCAGCAAGGCTTGCTTTGAAGCGTTCGATATCCGCCCCCTGGGTGTCCGGGTAGGGTGCGAGGCTCGGCTCTATTTCGTTCAGGAGCGCCCAGCAGGCGGGTGAATTCTCGTCAAAGACGGCCTGGTCGAAAGCGCCCTGGAAAGCCTGATAGCCGCCCGCCGCGTGGTAACACGTCAGGCGAACGAACGCGCTGCCGGTGAAATCCGGCGGCGCCGGATACGTGAAGCCTCCAGGGTTGTCGCGGATCCACTGCAGCAGCTCCGCCATCGTGGTCGGCGGCTCAGGCACGACGGCCGAATCAAATTCAAAAACCTGCTGCGCCGCCCCGAACGGGATCTCGTATCCGTCCACCGGAAAGCCGAAGTCGTAGGCGATCGATGGATTGTTCCAGTCGTAGTACGCGCCGCTCGGCGCCGCCTCCGACCACGGCCCGTAAAGGCCCGCGCCTGTTTTGAGGCTGCGGAAGCTCGGACCGTTGACCCAGACCAGGTCGACCGCGCCGTTCTGGTCTGTTCCCGCCGCACGCTCGCCCAGAATCTGCTGCACGAACTCGTCTGGACCAGCCACACAGCTCTGTACCAGGCTTATGCCGTACCGTTCGCTCAGCTGCCCGGCGAGCCAGCCGTTGACCCAGCTGTTGATAGGTGCCGAGCCGCACCACATCCAGAGCTTCACCGACTGCCCATCAGCGGCCGCCGTGATCTCCTCCCAGCTGAGCCCGGCGAGCGGAGCGGCGAGCCCCTGGCTGCCACCCCCATCATCCCCCAGCAGCAGTTCCAGCGCGCCCGGCGGCAGACCACGACGCAACGGATCTGGCGCCGGCATAGGCGTTTCTGCCTGCGCACGCACGAGGCCAAGGAAAAAGGCAAAGCACGAAAAAAAGAACAACGGGAAACCGTTCATGTCACCGACTCGCTTTTCCTTTGATGTTTAAAAATCACAGGGAGTTGGTCGCGAGACAGTACTCGCAAAAAAAGAACAGCTTACTTTCGCTCCGGGACCCCGTCATCTGCGCACCTCCGAGCCGGATCAGAACACGTTGATACCATCGCCGGCGTGCGGGTTATTTGCGTATTGGAACGCGGCAACTCGCGCACGACATCCAGAGCCCTGTCGTGAATACCACCTGCAGCAGACCAAGCAGCGACCAAAGTCAGCGGCGTGAACCTATGTGAGATGGAAAGGTTAGATGTAGATGTCCTTGCCGGCTCGGGCGTAGCCCGGCGGGGTGGACTCTTGCTCGGCCTGTCTGCACGCAGCGGACGCAGGCCGGAACACATCTGCCCCCGCTCTATGGATGTGCCCACCTCTTCGGGGGCACGTCAGAAAACTATCGCGTGCGCCGTGCCTATACCCGAACCCCGCTCTGCCCCCTATGGCATATTAGGCCGCACTGCACACCAGGCCGCCCGGATGCGGGCTTGAGGAGGATTGCGCCATGAAATTCGGATTGTTTTACGAGCTGTCGACGCCGCGCCCTTTCACCACGGAAAACCAGCGGGCGGTGATCGAAAACGCCATTGAGCAGACCGTGCTCGCAGACGAGCTGGGCTTCTCCAGCGTGTGGTGTGTGGAGCATCACTTCCTCGAGGAGTACAGCCACTCGAGCTGTCCGGACATGTTCCTGACCGCCATTGCACGGGAGACGCGCAGCATCCGCGTCGGCTTCGGCATCGGGACCTGCGTACCCGCAATGCACTCGCCCATCCGCTGGGCCGAGAAGGCCGCTTTTCTTGACCTGCTGTCCAACGGCCGGGTGGAGTTCGGCACCGGACGCTCTTCGACCTGGAACGAGCTCGGCGGCTTCAACGCCAATGTCGACGATACCAAGCGCACCTGGGACGAGTACTGCCGGGTGATCCCGAAGATGTGGACCGAAGAGCGCTTTTCCCACGAAGGCACCTACTTCAGCATGCCCGAGCGCTGCATCCTGCCGAAGCCGATGCAGGACCCGCACCCGCCGATGTGGGTGGCGGTAACCGCGCCCGGGACCGAGTTCGATGCCGCCGACCGCGGCATGGGCGCGCTGATTCTTTCCATCAGCGAGGTCGAACGGAACATCCCGCGGATTCAGGAGTATCGGGAACGGGTCAAACGCTGCGAGCCGGTCGGCGCATTCGTCAACGACCAGGTCGCCATCGCCAACTGGATGTACTGTCATCCCGACCACGAGCTCGCGACCAGACGCGGCACCGAGCTGGTCGCCACCTTCAGCTATATGGCCGGCCAGACAGTCGAGATCTCGGAGGCCTATCCGGCCAACAACTATGCCGCGCTTGGGCTGCTCGGTTCGCTGCGTCCCGATCCGAATGCCCCCGGCGATGCGAAAAAGCCGGTCTCCAGCGGACTCTGCTTCGGCAACCCGGCGCACCTGATCGACACCGTCTCGCGCTGGGAGGCGGCCGGCGCCGACCATCTGCTGTTCATGATTCAGGCGCGCGAGCACCTGCCGCAGGCGGACGTGCTCGACAGCCTGCGCCTGTTCGCGAGCGAGGTCATGCCGCACTTCAGCGGGCAGCGCACCCAGGTGGCGGTCAACGCATGAGCGCCACGCCTGAACTTCTTTACGGCTCCCGACCGGCGGCGTCCGTGCGGCTGCTCGACCGGGAGATTGAGGCCGAGGGCGGCGCGCCGGTGGTGATCGAAAACGCGGAATTGCTCTACATACTGCACGAAACGCCGATGCGCACCACCATCCCGAGCCTGCCGGCCAGCCTCCATCCGAGCGTGCCGGCGGTCCTCGGGATCACGTTCGTCAAGGCGCCGCAGAGTCCGTGGGGGCCATTTGTCGCGGCGTGGGTCGGGATCGCCTGCCGCACCGGAATCAAGCCGCGGCATTTCATTACCGCGGCGTTCTGTAATAACGCTGACGCAGCCGATTTCCTGGCCAGCCGCTACGGCTTCAACTGCCGGACGGCGGATGTCGGCTACCGGGAAACCTTCGACCGCGTGCGCGGCGTCGTGGAAGTCGACGGCCGGCTGGTGCTGGATGCAGCCATTATTGAAAGCCTGCCGCTGGTGGGCATAGGGGCGACTATCAAGTATTCCCCCGCTCTCAACGGCATGCGGCTTGGTTCGGGTCCGGCGCTGGTCCAGTTTGAGGCGGCCTACGACTTTAAACGCGTACTGCGCGGCCGCCCCCGGCTGGCGCACTACGACAGCGCCGCGCTCGGCGAAGCCTCGGTGATTCCCACAACCCCCATCGCTGGCAGCCATGCGGTGTGCGATCTGCACCTGCTCCCGGCGCGCTTCCAGGTCGACCTGGCCGTCCCGGCGGAAGCCGGCGGCGCGGGCAAGATCGCGCGCTGAAATCCGTTGCTGTCGCGCCCGCTCCGGCGGGCGCGATGAGATCCGCTTAAAGCGCGGCGCTCAGGCCGCGGACTGCTCGCCGCCGCGGTGCGCGATCCCCACTTCCAACGCCTCGAACCAGTCGAGGAAGCGCTGCACGTCGTCGCCGCGGAACAGGCGCCCGTGCTGCGGCGCCATGATGTCGATATCGAGCTCGCGCACGCGTCTGACCCAGTCGTTCTTGGCTTTGTTCGACGGCATCCAGCGCTGATGAAAAAGCTTCATGCGGCTGGTGTGCTCGCTGAAGTTGTCCACGAACATGGGGCTGCCGGGCGGCTCCAGCGCCGCGCCGATATCGCCGCTCATGAGGATCCGCGCGCTGCGGTCGTACACATGGAAATTGCCCGACGAGTGCAGGTAGTGCGCGGGGATGAAATCCAGCCGGGTGGCGCCAAGCGGCAGGCTCATACCTTCGTCGGGGATTGAGACGTACTCGATCTGCCGACAGCCGAAATGCTTGATAAAGCCTTCCCACAGCCACGGCGCATAAAGCTTCGCCTGCGGCACCGCGCGATCCCACAGACCCAGCGAGGAAATGATGTCAGGGTCCTGGTGCGACGCGAACAGGTAGCGGATATCCGCGATATCGCAGCAGGTCGCCACCGCCGCCAGCATGGCGGAGAAGGTCTCCACACCGCCCGGATCGAGCAGCGTCGCGCCGCTGCTGTCGACGATCAGGTACTGGTTGGTATCGATGATGTCGTTCAGCTTGTCCGGGTCGCGGCCGAAGACGTACCAGGTGTGGTTTCCGCGGAAGAGTTCAGTTCGTTGCATGCGCCAGTCCTCGTCGGCTGCGTTCATCGTTGGCGGCGTCGAGCATGCTGCGACAGCGCAGCACCACTTCGCGGATCCGGGTCGCGGCCGCCTCGACAGTATCGGCCACGCTTTCCAGGCTGTGCTGGTATTCCTCGGCGACGGTGGCTTCCACCCGGGCGCGGGTCGACATCATGCTCGCCGTGCGCGCGTGGTCGTTGATCTGGCTCAGCACCTCGCGCAGCTGCACCAGCTGTCGATTGGTACGGTCGGAGGCGGCCTTGAGATCGGTCGTCATGTTGCGGGAGATGGCGGTCAGGTGGGCACCCGGCTCCGCAAGGCCGGCGCAGCCGCGCTGCAGCCGCTCCAGACTGTCGCGCAGGTAAAGCTCAGCCAGCGCTTCGCGCACGGTCAGCTGGGCATCCCGATTGACCCGCTCTACCAGGTGCCGGGTTTCGCGCCCCATCTCGTCGACGAAATTGGTGATGGGAATGAATCCGGCCGCCTTGCTCCCCGCCCGCGCGGCCACCGCCTTGGCATTGGCCGCTGACAGGGTGATCTCGTTTGCCGTCCGGCGTACGCCTTCAAGGTAGCTGACGATGCGCGCCGTCTGCGCGAACAGCTCTTCCGTGTGCGGTGGCGTTTGAGACAAGGGATCCTCTCCTGCGGACTTGCACCGTCCTTAGCGGCCGCGCGGGTGGAAACTGAACCCGCGTGCCTGCTTCCGGGCAGGTGTGCGCCTCAGTTCACCCCGCGTTCCTGGTCCTGCCAGAAGCGCGCCCGGATCACTTTCTTATCGGTCTTGCCGACGGCTGTCTTGGGGATCGCATCCCAGAGCTCGACCGTTTTCGGCGCCTTGACCCCACCGAGCTTCTCGCGGCAGCGCAGCAGGATGGTCTCAGCGCTGAGCGCAGCACCCTCGCGCAGCACCACGACCGCTTTGATCGACTCACCCCAGCGCTCGTCGGGCACGCCGATCACGGCACACTCGAGCACCTCGGGCATGGCCAGGATCGGTGCCTCCACCTCGGTTGCGAACACGTTGAAGCCGCCGGTGATGATCATGTCTTTCTTGCGATCGACGATGTACAGGTAGCCGTCCGCATCGAGATAGCCGACATCCCCGGTGTGGTGCCAACCGAACTTCCGCGCTTCCTCAGTAGCCTCGGGCTTTTCAAAGTAGCCCGGCGTCACCAGCGGTCCCCGGCAGCAGATCTCGCCGCGCTCGCCGACCGGCTGTGCGCGGCCTTCCTCGTCCAGGATCGCCACCTGCGTGCAGGAGGTCACCTGGCCGCAGCTTCTGAGGCGCTCCGGATGATCGCCGGCGGCAGCCGCCGCGACCGTCGCGGGTGACAGCATGGAGACCAGCATAGGCGCCTCGGCCTGGCCGTAGCACTGGCAGATCACCGGCCCGAACACCTCAACGCCGCGGCGGAACTTGTCCGGTGACACCGGCGCCGCCGCGATCAGAATCTGGCGCAGGCTCGAGTGGTCGTAGCGCACAACATCCGGGTGCTCGAGCAGCGCGTAATAGGCCGTCGGCGGCAGGAAAATATGCGTCACCCGGTGGGTCTCGATGGCGCGGAGCACCGCGCCCGCGTCAAACCCCGGCAGCACCACGGTAGTTCCGCCGCAGGCGGCAA
Source organism: Gammaproteobacteria bacterium (assembly GCA_038116745.1). Classification (GTDB taxonomy): domain Bacteria; phylum Pseudomonadota; class Gammaproteobacteria; genus JAYODW01. The sequence goes on along the minus strand of JAYODW010000019.1, from coordinate 69,420 downwards.
AGACTCCGATGATGAGGCCGGCAGCGTGGGTGATCGGTGCCACGGCGAGATGCACGATCTCCTCCGTCCGGTCGCCGACGTAATGCCGCAGGCCGAGCTCGAGCATGGTGACCACGTTGCCGTTGGTGATCTCAACGCCCTTGGAGGGCCCCGTGGTGCCGCCCGTCGGCCAGCGCGAAAATACGACCTCCGGTGCGCCGAAGGGATCGGACGGATCCGGCAGCGTCACGCCCTCTCCTGAGGCGCACAGCGCGCCCAGGTCGAGATGACCGTGGACATTCGGCTCGAAACAGATGGCCTGCTTGAGCTCCGGCAGCCCCGCCGCGACTTCAAGCGCCTGCGGCGCCACGTCCGGGTGGTAGAACAGCCAGCGCGTGCGCACGTAGGCCATGTATTCGCCGTTGCTCGATGCCGAATTGCGCACGTTGACCGGAATCCAGGCGCCGCCAATCTGCATGCACGCGAACACGCACATAACCGCCGTAGGGTGGTTGGGTGCGTAGACCGCGATAGAATCACCGGGCGCGAAGCCCTGCGCATACAGGCCGCGGGCAATCGCGGCAATCAGCGACTGCGCCGCGGCGAAACTGTAGCGGCAATCGTCGCCCACCAGGAAATCGCGCTGCGGCGCGAGGGCGGCGCCGCGGTCGAAGTAGTCAATCGGTCGCATGAAACGGATCTCTCAGATTCTGCCGGCACCCCGCGCGCCGGCGGCTGGATTGGTCCAGAGAATAGATGTTTGCCTAGGCGCCCTCTTTGCTCAGCTCGATGTAGCCGCGCTCGAGCGCGTGTTCGAGGGCGGAAAAGCCGGACATGACTTCGGTGTAGGCCTCGCGCAGACGCTTCAGCTCGCTCGCGGAGGCGGTGTCGATGGAGCGCCCGTCGTAGCCCTCACCGACCTCAAGCACGGTCTTCAGATAATGCGCCCGTAGACTCGCAACCATGGTCGCCACGTTGACAAAGCTCTGCCAGGTGATGGTGCCGGTGACAGCGCTGATCTGCTCGTTATTGATGCGGGTAATCATCATCTCGAGCTCGTAGTGCAGCCGCTTGCTATTCTGCGAATCGTCATCCAAGGTCATAGTGCTCTCCCCCATAAAGTCCGCGTGGCAGCGCGATCCTAGCAAGAAGGCTCTGATATGCGTTCTGAACCAATCGCCGTGATCGGCGCCGGGATCGGCGGCCTCGGCCTCGCCCTCAGTCTCGCGGCCCGCGGGCTGCAGGTCGCCGTCTACGAGCAGGCGGCGGCGCTGGGCGAGATCGGCGCCGGCCTGCACCTCAGCCCCAATGGCATGAAGGTGGCGCGGGCCCTGGGGCTTGGCCCGGCCCTCGACGCTGTCGCCGCCAGACCGCGCGCCATCACCACCCGCCACTACGCAAGCGGAGCGGAAAATTTCTCCGGGCCGCTGGACGCCGACTTCGAAGCGCGCTTCGGCGCACCGTTCTACAGCTTTCACCGCGCCGATCTGCACCGCGTGCTGACCACCGCCGCGACCGCGTCGCCGCGGATCACCATCCGGACTGCACATCGGCTGGAAAAACTCTCCCTGGCCGCGGATCAGGTCACGCTCAGCTTTGACAACGGCGCTGAGATCAGCGCGCGTGTGGTGGTCGGCGCGGACGGCGTGCACTCGCGCGTGCGCGCCGCAACGCTCGGCGAACTCGGCGCGCGCTTTACCGGGCATGTGGCCTATCGCGGCATGGCGGCGACCGAGGACCTGCCGCCGGGTCTGGTGCCGGAAATGCTCAACATCTGGGTCGGCCCGGGCAAACACGTCGTCGCCTACCCCGTGCGCCGGGGCGAGCTGATTAACTACGTCGCTCTGGTCGAAGAAGACGACTGGCAGGACGAAAGCTGGACCACGCGGGCGAGCAAGGCAGGGCTCGCAGAAGGCTTCGCGGCCTGGCACCCGACGGTGCGCACGCTGATCGATCACACCCTGTCCGGTGAATGCTACAAGTGGGCCCTGCTGGTGCGCGATCCGCTGCAGCAGTGGTCAACCGCGCGCACCACCCTGCTCGGCGATGCCGCGCACCCGATGGTGCCCTATCTCGCCCAGGGCGCGGTGATGGCGCTGGAGGATGCCTGGGTGCTGGCTGCCTGCCTCGCGGACGAACCCGACCCGGGCGCAGCGCTCGGTCGGTATCAGGGTGCGCGCCAGCAGCGCACGGCCGACATCCAGGCGGCAGCCTGGGAACAGGGTCAGATGAATCATGCGGTCGGACGGGGGGAAGACGGCGACCGCTTCCGCGGCGGCCGCTTCTCCGATCCAGCCTGGATCTACGGCCACGACGTGGTGGCCGACTACCCGCTGTAACCGCGGCGTCGCGCGCCTCAGGCGTTCGCGTGCTGCGCCCACCAGCGCCGCACCGAGGCGTTGACCTCGGCCGCGTGGAAGCGTGCAGTCTTGTTGCTCGGCGCCAGCGCCTCGTCGTAGAAAAACTGCGGCAGCTCGTCGTCGGCCTCGGTAAAGCCGGCAGCCGTATTGAAGGCCGCCTCCAGGCGCAGAGTTTCGCGCCCGAGCTCGTGAAAGAAAGCCGGCTCGAGCGCCGTCCCCAGCGCGTCGTTCATGAGTCCGATCACCATTTCGATGTTGGTGTTGGTGACCGAGCGGCCGAAGACGCACAGACCGAGCGAGTCGGCGGTCGCACACAGGGTCTGCATCTCCATGCTGACGTCAACCAGTTCGTCGATGCCCTTGCCGCTGCACTCGTATTTCGGCGCATTGCCGGTAGTGTGGTCGGCGCCCTGGGCCGTAACCATCATCGAGATCCCGGTGACCTCGATCACCCGCGGATCGTAGGCGCTGATCCCCTGACGCTTGATTACCGGCGTGCGCTTCATCTGGTAGTGCTCACCTACCCGCGCCGTGCCCTGCGCCCACAGCCGACCGTTCTCGCTGCCGGAGCGGATCTCGTCCAGCACCGACTGCAGAAACGGCACGTCGCCGAAAGGCGCCAGACCGGAATCGAGCAGCACGCCCATCATGGCGCCCGTTTCGATGGTGTCGATGCCGAGATCGTTGGCGTGCCAGTTAAGCCGCGCGAGATCGTCGGGATCGGAGATCCCGCAGTTGGTACCCATCAGTCCCAGGGTCTCGTATTCCACCGGCGACACCACCTCGTTGCCGTCCGCGTCCGCGTAAACGTTGGAGCACTCGATCATGCAGCCCGGCATGCAGGCATGTGAGGTCTCGCCGCCGCGGGAGAGATTGCGCTCGCGGATGTGGTCGCCGCCCATGTACAGCACGCCCTGGCTGATGTCGACCTGCCGTCCTGAAGTGAAGTTGTTCACCGGCAGCCCGCCGACCTGATTGGTGTAGTCGGCCATCATCGCCGTGCCGTAATCCTTCAGCACGTTGACCGCCTCGTCGCTGCGGATCTTCTGGCCGTATTCCTTGATCCCCTTGAGCAGCTTCTTGCGGTCGTGAAAGGTCGGCAGCTTGTCGAGTTCAACGACGATGGCTTTCACCCGCTTCGCGCCCATCACCGCACCCACCCCGCCGCGCGCGGCCAGGCGTGCGGGACGGCGATCGGTATCGCTCATCGCAATGCCCGCCAGCAGGCCACCGTATTCACCGACCGGCCCGCAGATCGCGAGGCTGACCTTGTTGCCATACCGCTCGTGCAGGCGCTCGGCGCAGTCAAAATTGCCCAGCCCGAGGTAAGCCGTTCCGTCGTCCCAGGTGATGGCACCGTCTTTCGCGATGTGGATCACAACCCAGTCGGGGCTTGCGCCATAGAGCGTGAAGCCCGCGATGTGCAGCTGGCCCAGGGCGAGACCGAAGGAACCGCCGGCGTTGGCTTCCTTGATGCCACCGGTCAGCGGGCTCTTGCAGCCCACGCTGGTGCGGTTCGCATTGGAAAAATTACTGCCGGCAAACGGCCCGGCGGAGAAGATGAGCGGGTTGTCCGGCCCCAGCGGGTCGACCTCAGCCACCCGGAGATCGGTCAGGGTTTTAGCGATGAAGTAACGCCCGGCGCGGGCAACCTGGTCGCCGGAAAACGACTCCTCGCGGATGGAACGCTCGCCGACGTTGATGTGTAGATACTTACGCATGCCCTTACCCTCTCTGCAGATCCCGCTTGGCGCCGCATTATAGCCAGCGCCCCCGGCGTGTCCTCGTTATCGCCTCCGGGCTCAGCCCCGGCGCGCCAGCCGCCCGAGGTGTACGCCCAGACGCCGGCTGAGCGCCAGGATAGTCAGGGTCGGATTTGCCCAGCTCGCGGTCGGAAAAACCGAGCTGCCGGCCACGAACAGGTTGTCGTAGCCGTGCAACCTGCAGTTCGGGTCCACCACGCCGTCCGCCGGACAGTCGCTCATGCGGGTCGTCCCCATGTGGTGGTAGCCGGCAATCGGATGATTGCTGACCGTGGGGTCGACCGGCCACTCGGTGCCGGACTCAAGGAGCCAGGCCGAGGGCGTCACCACGCCGATCCCAAGACGCTCGAGCGTCGCGCTCAGGTGCTCGACCAGTACCCGGGCCGTGTGCTTTTCGAGCGCCCCGCGGCGCCAGTGCAATACCGCCCGGCGCACACCAAGGCTGTCACGCCGGGCGCTGAGCTTCACGCGACTCGCGGGATCGGGCGCCTGTTCGCTGCGGATCATGACGTTGACCCGCGTCATCCCGCCGAGCAGGCGCAGACGTTCGACCGGCTTGCGCAGGGAGCGCTGGAAGCCTTTGCGCAGGTCGCGCCAGGTGTGCCACAGCCGCCGGTTGGCCGCGTTCGGCGGCAGCCTGTGCTTGAGACCCCGATAGATCCGTTTGCGCAGGGACACTCCGGCGGCCGGGTCGCGCTGCAGCTTAAAGGTCAGTGCCGCATTCAGGATCCCGGCCTCGCGCTGCAGCGCCGGCGACGGCAGCAGCACCGGCGCGACCCGACTGCCGTCCGCCAGACGACGTCGCTGAAACGCCGCCCACAGCGCAAATCCCGCGCGGGGCGGCAGCGTCCCGACGCGTCCATGGGGATGCTCCATGAAACAGCGCCCGACCTGATCGTGCGCATTGCCGATCCCTTGCGGCTCAATATCGTCCGCGGCGAGCAGCAGGCGTGCGTTCTCGATCCCGCCGCAGGCCAGCACCACATAACGCGCCCGGAGCGTGCGCCGCCGTCCGCCCGGTGTCTCCAGGGTCAGCGCCTCGACGTGATCCGCCCTTTGGTTAGCCTGGATGTGCGTCACCGTCGCATGCAGCAGCACCGTAACCCTGGGCGAGGCGAGGATGTCCCCTGCCCGACGCATGTGGAAACGCTCGTGGCGGTCATCGAAAAACCAGCGGCGGGTAACGAAAGCGCATGCATCGATCCCTAGCTCACCCGCGATCGGATCAGTCCAGCCCGCGTTATCCGTCGCTGCAGGACTGAGCGCCAGATCACCCGCCGCTGCCGCGTAGTGCGGCGCCAGCGTCTCTCCGCTGAAGGGCCAGCCGCTGCGCGGCACCCACGCACGCGGGAGAAAATCGTTGTCCTCGAAACGCGCGCAGCGTCCGCCCCAGATATTGGCGGTGCCGCCGAAAAACCGCAGGCGGGCCTCGGCCAGGTCGTAATAGGCCGCCCCGAGGCTCTCGCACTCAGCCAGTGACTGGATTGCCGGCTCGAAGTCGCGGCCACCGCTTTCTATCAGACAGAGCGCCAGACCAGTGCCCATGAGCTGCCGGACCAGCGTGAGCCCGGCCGGGCCGGCGCCGACAATGGCGACATCGCACACCAGCTCGGCGGTCGTCGGGTCATCGTTCAGATCTTGGAGCATGGCTCTGCGCGCTGCTCAGCGCCGCTCGCTCATCCCTTTAATGACACCCGGCATGCCGGCTTGCCCCCTCGAATACCCTCCCGCATGATGCTCCCCGGCGCAGCACACGCCACCGATCATCCAGCGGAAGAGGAGCCCGCATCATGTCCGACAAGAACCCGACCAACGACGACCAGGCCCGCTTCTGGAACGAAGACGGCGGCCGCCGCTGGGTCGAGCACATCGACCAGCTCGAGCGCATGCTGAACGAACTGAACGGGACGCTGCTCGCAGCGCTCGCACTCAGGCCGGGCGAAAAAGTACTGGACGTCGGCTGTGGTGGTGGGCGCACGACGCTCGCCTGCCGCGAGGCCGTCGGCGAGGCGGGCAGCGTGCTCGGCGTGGATGTGTCGGCGGTGATCCTGGACGTCGCGCGGGCGCGCGGCGCCGGGCTTGGCGGGCTCGATTTCATGACTGCAGACGCCGCGACCCATGACTTTGGCAAGGGCGGGTTTGATGTGATCACCTCGCGCTTTGGCGTCATGTTTTTTCCTGACCCCGGTACGGCGTTCGCCAACCTGCGCAGTGCCGCCGGGGACAACGCGCGCCTGTGTTTTCTGTGCTGGCGCTCGCTGCCGGAGAATCCCTGGATGGGCGCGCCGGCCGCGGCCGCTTTCACTGTCATTCCGGCGCCGGAGAAACCCGCGCCCGGCACCCCCGGCCCCTTTGCCTTTGCCGATACTGAACGCGTGCGCGGGATCCTTGAGGGCGCGGGTTTCGGCGACGTGTCATTCGAAGCGGTGGATCTCACCATCAACCTCGGTACTGTCGACGAAGCGCTCGAGTGGCTGACCAACATGGGGCCGGCGGCCACCCCGCTGGCCGAAGCCAGCCCGACCGACCGCACCGCGGCGCAGGCCGCGATGCGTGAACTGCTGTCGGCCCACGACTCGGCGGACGGCGTCAGCTTTCCGGGTGCGGTCTGGCTGGTCCGCGCCCGGGCCGCCTGAGCGGCGGGTCCGACTTCAGCGAATAGCCACCGGGTTGATGATCATCTGCACGGTCCCCTTAAGCCGCGCCTGCCCGAGGACAAACAGAAACTCCCAGGCCTGGTCACGCACCAGGTCGCGGGTGACGATGTTCTCCAGCACGTAGATTCCGCGCTTGGCCAGAAACTCCTGGTGCACCGGCAGGTAAACATCCTTGACCTCGCCGGGCTGGATCTCCAGACCGAAGGTATCAGCACCGACCGCAATCGGATCATGCCCCGCAAGCAGCAGCGCGCCGCCCTTGCCGAGACCCGGCTGGGAGGCCATGTAGCGGGCTGAATCGATGTCGATCATGTCCATATAGCCGGTGTGCAGCAGCACCACGTCACCGCTCGCAAGGGCAACACCCTGACGTTTCAGCGCACCTTCAATTTCTGCCTCGTTGACGGCGACTTCCGGCTTCAGCATCTCTTGGCCGTCGACCGTCATCACCTTTTCCGGCGCGGTCTCTTTCAGATAGCCGACCGCATCGATGAGCACGCCCCGCGCGACGATGGGCGGAATATCGGAGGTGCTGAATTTTCTGAGGCCGCTCTGGTGGAAAAAATCCTGAATGCGGTTGCCGTTGTAATACGTATGGTCGATGCCGACATGGCCGAGGCCGTCGATCTGCGTCCCGACGCCGAAGAACACCAGGCCCCAGTCGTCATTGCCGGTGACCTTGCCCTGACCGACGCCTTCACCCGCGTTGTTGAATATGGCGGCACTGGAGACAACGAAGGTCTCCACCGTGCGCGAGCCGAACGCCGGCGTCTCGCGCGAGACCTCCATGCCGAGCGCGTAGCGCTTACCGGTTTTGACCAGCTGCGCCGCGGCAACCACGCTGCTGTCGGTGATCATATTCACCTGTCCGAGCGTGTCGTCCTTACCCCATCTAGACGGATACCAGTCGGCCGCCATGACGCCGGATGCGAGCGTTGCCGCCGCGATTCCCGCGACGATCTGCCTGTTCAATAAACTCAGCATGTCTTCCCCTCCTGATGTTAGACCGCGCCCCGGGACACCCACGCGCTGCAGGCGATTACGCGCTGGCGCCGGCTGCCGGGCGAGGTTAGCACGCCGCTGACCGGCGTCGTCAGGAGGTCGGTGCGGCCGCGAGCAGCCGCACCGGATGCAGAGGGATCAGTGCGCTGCGGCGGCCAGCGGTCCGCGTACCAGCTGTCCGGGCGTTGCGCCCGTGGGCCGGGAATCTTCCAGCAGCACTTCGCCGTTGACGATGGTGCTCGAGATCCCGCGTGAGGTCTGCAGCAGGCGCTGCGCGCCGGCCGGCAGATCGTTAACGAGCGTCGGCATGTTCTGCTGAATGTTGTCCGGGTCGAACACGAGCAGGTCGGCATTCAGCCCCTCGCGCACCATGCCGCGGTCATACAGCCCCCAGGCAGCCGCCGTGTCGTGGGTAATCAGGCGCACGGCCTCTTCCAGCGTGAAGGCCTCCCGCTCGCGCACCCAGTGCCCGAGCAGATGCGTCTGCAGGGAGGAGTCCATGATCTGGGCGACGTGTGCGCCGGAATCCGAGAAGGTGACCACGCTGCGCGGGTGTTTCATCATTTCCAGCACCGCATCCTGGTCTTCGTTGGCCAGCGGCTGGCGGAAGAACGCATCGAAATCCCGCTCCAGCGCGATGTCGATCATCGCCTCGACCGGATGGACGCCGCGCTTTTCAGCCACGGCCGACATCTGCTCCTCGTCGCCGATGTCGTTGAACAGGTACAGCCAGTCCCATTCCGGCGGGCGGGCTTCGGCACCGACCACTTCCGGCCCCTCGTACGGTCGCGTGGCCACCTCGAGCAGACGCCGGCGCATGTCCGGATCGCGGAACAGCACTTTCTGCTCGTCGAGCGGTTTGCTGCGCACGTCTTTCCACACGTCCCAGGCGTCGAACGGGGTATGCGACTTGAACGACAGCAGGGTCGAGATCGAGCGGCTGTGGGCCTGGACAAACAGGCGCCCGCCGGCCTCCGCGACCTCATCGCCGAGATCGTAGTAGGCCGGCCATAGATCCGGCGCGATGCGGATGCTGGGCATGCCGAAGGTCACCGGGCAGCCGGACTCGACAGCGAGCTGCTTCAGGCGGTTGAAATAGTCCTTCTGGCGCCGTTCGCTGCGTCCGGGCGCTTCGCCGGCCAGCTCAAAAATACCGGCACCTAGCTCACCCATGGCGTTGACAATGGCCCGTACCTCGTCCCAGTCCGCGACACGGCTCGCGACCGGTCGATCGTCGGAGGTGAGATGGTTGTAGGTGCGTGAGGTCGAAAAACCGATGGCGCCGGCACGCAGCGCATCCTGCACCTCCGCGCGCATGCGCTTGAGGTCGTCGGTCGTCGCCTGCTCGCTGAAGGCGCGCTCGCCCATGACGTAGGTGCGCAAAGCAGAGTGACCAATGTAGCCGCCGTAATTTATGCCCTTGGGCAGGCTGTCGATGACGTCGAGATATTCGCGGAAGGTTTCCCAGCGCCAGTTGATGCCGGCCCGCATGGCGTCACGGGAGAGATCTTCAGCGCGTTCAAGATTTCGGAACACGAAATCCGCGTCCTTCTCAGCGCAGGGTGCGAGGGTGAAGCCGCAGTTCCCCATGATCACCGTAGTCACGCCGTGGTAGCAGGAGCACGAGCCGAGTGGATCCCAGAACACCTGCGCGTCCATGTGGGTGTGGCCGTCGACAAATCCGGGCGAGACGACCTGGCCGTCGGCATTGATCACCCGGTCGGCCCGCTCGTTGATACGTCCGATCCGCGCGATGCGACCGTTCTTTACACCGACATCTGCCGGGAAGCGTGGCCCGCCGGAGCCGTCAACTATGAAACCGTTTTTAATCACCAGGTCATAGGTCATGCCGTTCACCATGTAGCCGGGGGGGACTGGTCCAGATTAGCATTAAACCCGTACGTCATCCGACACGGATCGGGAGCATCGCCCATGACCAGCTACACCATCATCGACGTCGACACCCACATCACCGAGACACCGGACGTGTGGACCAGCCGCGTGCCCGAGCGCATGCGTCCGCTGGTGCCGCGGGTTACAGATGCGGCGGACGGCACCCAGTACTGGCAGATCGGCGAACGACGGATCTCGAAGCTGGGGCTGACGGCGACCGCCGGCGTCGGCAGCATGAAACACCCTCCTAAGGGCTACAGCGAGATGCATCCCGGCGCCTACGACCCCCAGGCACGCCTCAAGTACATGGACGACATGGGGATCTGGGCGATGGTGCTCTACCCTAACGTCGGCGGCTTCGGCAACCAGGCCTTCCTGCAGCTCGGTGACCCGGAGCTGATGCTGGCCTGCGTCGAGGTCTACAACGACTGGCAGACCGAGTGGGCGGCGGCTGATCCGCGCCGGCTGCTGCCGATCACCTCGATCCCGTTCTGGGACATTGACGCTGCCGTCAAAGAGGTCCGCCGCTGCGCGGCGCGCGGGCACCACGGGATCCTCTTCACCGGCGAGCCGCATTCCTTCGGGCAGCCGGTGATCGGTGACCATCACTGGGACCCGCTGTGGGAGGTCGCCTGCGAGCTCGACCTGCCGATCAGTTTCCACATCGGCTCCGGCAACATGGAAGGCGGACTCAACCGGGACAAGCTCTCCGTGTACGGCAAGATGGCGACCTTCACGGAGCTCTCGGTCGAGTTCTTCATGCGCAACGGCATGCAGCTGACCGACCTGCTGCTGAGCGGCGTGCTGGCGCGCTACCCCACGATCAAGTTCGTTTCCGTCGAGTCCGGCATCGGCTGGATTCCGTTCCTGCTCGAAGCACTCGACTACCAGTTTCTCGGCAATCATGTTGCCGAAGAGCGACCTGAGCTGACGTTGCTGCCGTCGGAGTATTTCGCCCGCAACGTGTACGGCTGCTACTGGTTCGAGCAGGTCGCACCGCGGCGCCTGATCGACAAGGTCGGCGTGGACAACGTGTTATTCGAGACGGATTTCCCGCACCCGACCTCGCTCTATGGTGACGAGGTGCACGAGCGCATTGCCACCGGGCTCGCAGACTGCGATGACGATGTGCGGCGCAAAATCCTGTGGGATAACGCGGCGAGGCTCTACAACGTCGAGCTGCCCGATGCCGCCTGAGGGCACCAGCGGCACACATTTTGTCTCTTCCGGGGTCGTCGAGTTTCGCGAGCTGCTACGGCGGCATATCCGCGAACTGGAAGATGAACGACCGGCAGAGCAGTCCACTGACTGGTTTTTCCTGCGCTATCTGCGGCGCCTGCAGCGGCGCGCGCTGGCGCAGCCGCGCGCGCGGGACTGCGAAGGATTGATGCGCGGGCTGACGCGCTTCTATGTCGACCATGTTGAGGAAGGCAGCGCTCTGGCCGAGCGCTTTGAGGACATTCTGGAGACCCATCGCTACGCGCTCAGACGGGACCATGCCGGCTGAGGACTCTGCTCCGGAACACGCCCGCATCCCGCAATGAACCCCGACGAGCCTTATCTGCGCGAGATCGCTGTCTGGATCCCGATTCAGGACCCGCCAGTGGATTATGCGTTCGCCACGAACTGCGTCCCCGTTATCGGTGCTAACGCCGGGCGGAGGGGCACCTCGACTTGAGTCCATCTCCTGACATGAAAGCCGCGCTCCCTCGTTTCCCGCATCCGTCAACTGCGCCGGCAGGAAAGGCCTGAAGGCTGACATGGCGTGGTGGGGAAAAGTTGTCGGAGGTGCTTTCGGCTTCATGCTCGGCGGCCCGCTGGGCGCGCTGTTCGGGGCTGCAGTCGGACATCATTTCGATCACGGCCTTGACGCCAGCGCGAGCGCTGACACGGGAGCCAGTCTCAATGAGCGGATCCAGCTGGCCTTTTTCACCGCCACCTTTTCGGTCATGGGTCACCTGGCCAAGGCGGATGGTCGCGTCACGCGCGATGAAATTGACCACGCACGCGCCGTCATGCGCGAGATGCGCCTCAGCCCGGATCAGATCCAGGTCGCAGAGTCCCTGTTTCGCAGCGGTCGAGAGGCCAGTTTCAACCTCGACGCGGTCCTCGCCCAGCTGGTGCGGGAATGTCGGCGGCGCACCACCCTGCTGCAGATGTTTATCGAGATCCAGCTGCACGCAGCCTACGCGGACGGCGAACTGCACCCGCGCGAGCTCGATGTCCTGCGCCACTGTGCAGCACGACTCGGCTTCGCGCCCGCGCAGCTCGAGCAGCTGGTGGCGCTGGTTGAGGCTGCGCGCGGCGCGCACGGGCGTCAGCGCACGTCCAGGCCGGAGATCATGTCGCTCGACTCGGCGCGCGCCATCCTGGGCGTTAAGCCAGACGCCGGACAGGCCGACATCAAGCGGGCCTATCGGCGTCTGATGAGTCAGCATCATCCGGACAAGCTTGCGTCCAAAGGATTGCCCGAAGAGATGCTAAAGGTGGCCACGGAAAAAACTCAGGAGATCCGCGCTGCTTATGAGCGATTACGTGACGCAGGTCACAGTTCCTGACTGATATTTCGTGCAGGGTGCAGTCTGGTCCATCCTGCGCCGAGCCTTGGAACCATGCTGAGTCAATCGAAACCCCTGGAAACAGGCGTCAGTGCCGCTGCTACCCACTCCAGGTCACCACTTCAACTTGTCAGAGCGCCAGGCCAAAGGTTTCAACCTGGTCATGGCGAGGGCAATCGCCCGGCTCGACACCAGCCTGACAACGCCATTCTGGTAGTCGACGATGAGGGAACTGTACGCAACCTTCTTGCCCGGGTGCTGCGCCTCAAGGGCTTCGAGGTTGTCACGGCGACTAACGGCGACGACGCGCTGGAGAAGGCGCGGCACCGCACATTCGATGGGTTCCTGATCGATCTCTACATGCCCGGTCTCGGCGGGCTTGACCTGTGTCGCGCGCTGCGCGCGGAGACCGCTTACCGGCGCACGCCTGTCCTGTGTATGACGGCTGCCGATGAGACTGAACACGTCAACACGGCGTTCGCTGCCGGCGCGGACGACTTCGTCACTAAACCGGTCAACCTCACTGTGCTGGACGCCCGGCTGCGCGGACAGCTGGAGCGCTACCGCAGCCTTCAGGAAATGGAAGAGTTGCGCAGCAATCTGAACCGGTATGTCTCACGGCGGACGCAGCAGATGGTGCAGGCCTACACCCGAACCGGGATCCTACCGCCGCCTCAGGAGGAAGAGCTGTGCATCCTGTTTTCGGATGTCCGGGGATATACGCAGCTGAGCCAGGAGGTTGAACCACGCGCCTTGTTCACCGAACTCAGCGCAAGTCTAGGGATGCAGGTCGACAGCGTGTACCAGCACGGAGGCGACGTCGATAAATTTGCCGGCGACGGCGTCATGGCGGTGTTCGACGGCGCAGACGGCGCAGTGAACGCCTGCCGCTGTGCCCTCGATATTCTGCGTCGGACGGCGGCATCGAACGGGGCGCAGGGTGAACCGATGCTGCGCCTCGGGATCGGGATCCACTGCGGCCGCGCGCTGGTCGGCAACGTCGGCTCCGAGCGCCAGCTCGACTACTCGGTAATCGGCGAGACCGTGAACCTCGCGGCACGTCTGTGCGGCGCGGCCGCGCCGATCACGGCCGTTGCGTCGGCCGCCGTCGTCGCTGCCTGCAGTAACGCAGCGGATCTCGGCTTCGAACCACCACGCGCCGTGACGCTGAAAGGCGTTCGCGATCCGGTCGCCGCATACGCGTTAGCCACGGGAACGAGCGCCGCATAGTTGGCCCGGGCGACAGCGCCCCTATAATTCATCGCGCAGTCACCTCAGGACTTCGCGATGCGACGGACCTCCAGACACCTCACGCCCGGCCTTTGCCTGCTCCTGGTGAGCTTAGCCGCCAGCGCTGATGTCACCTACACCACCCTTGCGCCGATCGATGCTGCACAGTGGAACAGGGCCCATGCTGCTCACCTGCTTGAGCGCGCCGGTTTCGGCGGGACCCCCGCAGAAATTGACCGCCTGACCGCGCTCGGCCCTCAGGGGGCAGTGCGCTACCTCGTGTATTTCGAGGGTGCGCCGGCCGCAGACCTCGCTCCGTTCGAGCACTCGGGTATTTTTGATCCCGGCCTGGACCCGTTCCCGCCGAGCCGGCCGGCGACCACAAAACTGGCCGAGGAGACTGGCGAGGCGCTCGGGATCAAAGTCAAAGCCGGCGGCAATCGCCCGATGCAGCCGATCGTCAACAAGTTTTTCTACTGGCTGCGCGCGAGCATGCTCGAGACTGACCGCGTGTCGCAGTGGTGGGCGGAGCGCATGCTGCTGTCACCGCGTCCGCTGGAACAAAAGATGGCGCTTTTCTGGCATGGCCATTTCGCCACCAACGAAGAGAAAGTGCGCGATTACCGCAAGATGCTGCAGCAGCTGCAGTTATTCCAGGCGTCAGGCCTGGGTGATTTCCGCACCCTGCTGATTGCCGTGGCACAGGATCCGGCCATGCTCGCCTATCTCGATGCCGGGGTGAACGTAAAGGGCTCTCCGAACGAAAACTTCGCGCGCGAGATCATGGAACTGTTCACTATGGGCGTGGGTAATTATTCCGAGCACGACATCCGCGAGGCCGCGCGGGCCTTTACCGGCTGGAACTTCGTCGGCACCGATTTCCACGTTAACCAGGACGAGCACGATGATGGCGAGAAGACTTTTCTCGGCAGCACCGGTCGCTTCGATGGGGTGGACATCATTGACCGCATCCTGGCGCATCCGGCCACACCCGAATTCCTGGCGCGGAAGATCTATCGCTTTTTCGCTGAAGACAACCCGGACCCTGAACTGGTGGCGGCACTCGGCGTCGAGCTCAAAGCCGGCGGCTACCAACTGCGTCCGTTCCTGGAAACTCTGTTTCTGTCGCAGGCGTTCTACGCGGACAGCGCCATGGGCACGCGCATCAAAAGCCCGGTTGAACTGGTCATTTCAACCTACCGCAAACTGGGGCTCGACAATCTCCCCGGGGCCCCGGACTTCAATCTCGTCACCGGCGCGCTCGGCCAGCGTCTGATGCACCCGCCAACGGTGGCCGGCTGGAGCTACGGCCGCAGCTGGATCACCCCCAGCCAGCTCATCGAGCGCGGCAACTTCGCGCTTAATGTCGTGCTTCCCGATATCGAATTCATCCCCGAGGACCGCTACCCGGTCTACCCGACCGGTGATGAGATCCGCTCGGTGCATCGACGGCTACGCGCGGGCCACGACATGGCCTACGCGACGCGCCCGGTGGACGCGGCCAGCGACATGGGCGAGAGCATGATGGCGATGTCAAACCAGGTGGATCGCGAGGAGGCGTTCAATACGCGCTACGGCAGCTACCGCGGCTGGCAGATGGCGATCGAACGGGTCAAACCGATCGAACGCGACCTGGCCCGGCTTGATCTGTCACACATGGTGCTGACCCAGGAGCTGGCCACGCCACGCGCCGTAGTCGACTACTTCATTACCCGATTTTTCTCTGTGCCCCTGCCCGAGGACGTCCGCGATGCGCTCGCGGGATCGTTCGAGGAAAACCTCGGCACGGCCGATGTCCTGGCTTCAGGCACCAACATGGAAGAACCGCTCCGCGTACTGCTGCACGTCATGCTGAGCAGACCCGAGTACCAGCTGGGGTAAGACACTATGCGCAATCGACGCCAGTTTCTTTCGCAAGCCGCGGCAGTCGGGGCGAGCGCTATTGCGCCCCTGTCCCTGCTCAGCCGTGCCACCGAAGCCGCGACGCCGGACCAGCCCATCCTGGTGGTCTTCGAGCTCTCCGGCGGGAACGACGGCCTGAACTCCATTGTGCCGTTCGGTGATGACACCTATTACCAGCTGCGCCCGAAACTCGGCCTGCGTCAGGAAAAACTGCTCCAGCTTGATGAGCACTGGGGCATGAATCCCGGGCTGGGCGGCCTGCACCGGCTGTGGAATGACGGCCAGCTCGCCATCGTGCACGGCTGTGGCTATGCGCAGCCTTCCTATTCGCATTTCACCTCCATGGCTTACTGGCACACCGGCTCACCGAACAGCGGCGACGCTTATGGCTGGTATGGGCGCCTGGCCGACGCGATGGCGCCCTCGGCCCCGGCCAATTACCTGGTTAATGTCGACACCCAGCAGTCTCTCGCCGTGACCAGCCGCTTTCACACCCCGGTAGTCTTTGATGAGCCAGAGCGGTTTCAGCGCCTGGTGCTGCGCTCAGAGCAAGGCGTCATGAACGATTTCGAGACCACCGAAACCGGTAACCCGTCGCGTGATTTCCTGAATCGGGTAGCCAGGAGCGCCAGTGAAGCATCCCTGCTGGTCCGTGAAGCCTGGCGCAACTACCGTACGCCGGTGGACTACGGCCTGGTCCCGCTGCAGCTCGACAAGGTTGCCGCCTGTATCAACGCCGGCCTGCCGGCGCGCCTGTATTACCTGGGCTTTCGCAACAACGCGTTTGACACCCACGTGCAGCAGGCGAATCTGCATCAGCGCCTGCTGACCTATGTCGCTGATGCGGTGCACGGCTTTCTGGCCGACATGGAGCGCCTCGGCATGGCCGACCGGGTGGCCGTGATGCTGTTCTCAGAATTCGGCCGCCGCGCAGGCGAAAACACCAATCTCGGCACGGATCATGGCACCGCGAATGTCATGCTCCTCGCCGGCAAAAGCGTGCGCGGCGGACATTATGGACAGCCGCCCGACCTCACCGCGCTCGACGAAACGGATAACCTCTCGTTCACCACGGACTTCCGGCGGGTCTACGCGACGGCTATCGACGGCTGGCTCAAAGCCGATTGTGCTGACCAGGTGCTCAAAGGGCATTTCGAGACCTTTCCAATATTCGCAGCCTGAGGCAGGCCGCGGCGCTCAATGATTCTGCTGGTGTACAGCCTCGGCCCAGCGGCCGAGCGGGCGTTTACGCAATCGGTCGTAGATGGCGCTCAACGCCGGCGGCAGCCCGGATGGCGCCTGCCAGCAGGGCGCCAGCGCGGCGGCAGTTGCCAGGTCGGCTCTGGAAAATACCGGCCCGGCGAGAAATCGCCGTTTTTCAAGACGTGCCTCGAACTGCTCGCACGTCCGGTCCAGCTGCTGTGCAGCCGCGCTCACCGCCGTCTCCGACAAGCCCAGCGCCGCGCTCAGGCGCCGACGCAGCGCGGGATAGGTCAGCGCAGCTAGCTGCCGGGTCCACCAGCTGCAGCCTGCGCCGAGGATCGGTAAAGCGAGCGAGCGGTCAGGCAGCAGGTGCGCAAACAACAGCAGACGCAGCGGCACGGCCAGGTGCTTGTCCGCACTACGTTCCCATTCGTGGGCCATGGCGGCGTCTTCCGAGCCCACCGGGGTCAGCCGCGGCAGAGGCTGTGCCCGGTCCGACCAGGTCAGGATCGCGTCCGATCCCTGCACTACCTGATCGTCGAGTATCAGCAGCGGTACCTGTGTGCGCTGCGCCAGACGCGCGATGGTTTTCTCATGTCGCCCGGGCAGAAGGTCGACCGTCCGATAGCTGATCCCCTTCACGTCCAGCGCCCAGCGAGCTTTCGCACAGAACTGCGAACACTGGAACTGGTAGAGAACGGGACCGGCGGCCACCGAAGCTATGCCGTCACGGGTGCGCTGCTGACCAGCGCCCACACGCGCTCGAAAGCCTGCTCGGCCAGCGCCTCCATTTCAGCATCCGTTCGATCCTGAATTGGATGCGAGACGAACACGCTGTCCGGATGAAATCCCACGGCATCACCCTGCGTGCGCGCCGCGGTCTGGAATACCTCAGAGGCGATGTAACCGCCAGCGATACCGCGACTGTCCAGCTCTCGTATGTCCTGCAAACTGCACGACGTACACGAGCCTCAGTCAGCCAGGCCTTCGACGACGACATCGACCTCACCGGCAATCTGCTGCAGCAGCGAGACGGGTGCAGGCTTGGTAAAGGTCGGCTTCTTGTAGCGCTTGACTGTAACCCCGCGCGACGCGAAAAGCGTCTCCAGACGGTTTAGAAACACGTCACCGCGTGACTTCGAAATATCGAGCAGACCGAGAGTCAGCCCGCCAAGGTTGCCAGGCTTGCCGCGCGGCAGCCGGACGACAGGCTCAAGTTCGCCTGTCGGATCAAGCAAGGTAGTTGTCATGTCTGTATCTCCCTGGTGACCGGATCGGTCCCGAGCGTGCCCTTCATGAGCCAACCCGGGATGATCGCGGAAAACATGCCGGCATCACCGCCGGCCCGTACCAGCTGTATCCCGCCTTCGCGGAACTTCGCCAGCGTGCCGGCATCGGCCGCCGCCACTGGCGCAGCCGCGTCCGTTCCCATACCAAGATCACGACCCTGGATACGGGTCGCCGCATGCAGCGCAGCCGTGGCCTCAGCTTTGGTCCATGAGGCGTCGTCGAATACCCGACCATGCTCGGGCCCAATCACAACGACAACATCCGCCGCATTCGCCATCTGGTGGTGGTCAATGGTTTTGAGCGTGCCCGCGATTGAGGCAATCAGCCCCTCCGGGGCGCGCGACTTCTGATCGGCGCAGCCTATCGGCCCGTCCGCGCTGAACAGGGTCACCGCAGATCGCCCCCGCGCGACACCACGCTCCTCTGCCAATGAAGCCCAGGGCGTATTTTCGTCCTCCGCAAAGCAGAAGCCGAACTTGGTCGGCGACCCGAAAGTGGACTGATCGGCTTCCTGTGGTTTGCCGCCACCGACATTGCGCACCAGCAGCTGCAGCGCACGCCCGATCGTTGCGTTCGCCCGATTCCCCTGACCGAGGACATTCCCCCTGGAGTTCATCTCAATCGCGGCCGCCATCGGGCCATTCACGATAATCATGGGGCCGGAGAACCAGGTCGTGGCCAGAAGTCCGTGCAGGCAGAAAGCAGGATCCAGCGCCGCTTCAACGGCTGCGAGCACGACGGGCAGGTACTCCGGTTTGCAGCCGGCCATGACGGCATTGATCGCGACTTTCGTCACCGTCGCCGGGGAGTGGTTCGGCGGCACCAGACCGACGACGTCGTCAGGCGCGCGAGTGGTGCCCTGGAGCATGCGCATCACGCGCTCAGCCGTGGGTGGTACCAGCGGCAGGCCGTCGCTCCAGCCGCGTTCGAAGCAAAGCTCGATATCGTCTTCAAGGTCGCCGACGGTTACGCGCCGGGCGACCAGGCGATCGGCGTCATAGCGCGCCGCCAGG
Source organism: Gammaproteobacteria bacterium (assembly GCA_038116745.1). Lineage (GTDB taxonomy): Bacteria > Pseudomonadota > Gammaproteobacteria > JAYODW01. The sequence goes on along the minus strand of JAYODW010000019.1, from coordinate 50,570 downwards.
CGCTCGGGCATGCCCGGGTCGACCGAGCGTGAACCGCAGCCTGGACGATAGTCGGGCAGTCCGGCGCCGAGCGTCTGCGCCCCCGTCAGGGCGACCCACTCCTCCCGCTGCCAGCCGATCACCCGGGCACTTTCCTGCCCGGCCTGCACGCGGATCAGCGTCGGCACGGTCTCGATTGCCTGTCTGTAGGAGTGCTCGAGATCGCGGTCATCGACCACGCCTGACATTGACGGGAAAGTGGGGTCATCCTGCGAATAGACGGTCAGCGCGTGACCCTGCTCGGCCAGGGACTGCAGCACCGGCTCTATCAGCACGCAGGTAGGGCAGTCGCGTTTAACGAAAGCAATGAATCCGTCATCCCGCGTGGCGCCCATGATCAGCCGCGCCCCATGGTGAAAAATTCGTCGTTCGGACGCATGGACAGGAAATTAGCCATACGGTTACTGAGCCCGAAAAACGCAGTGATACCCGCAATGTCCCAGATGTCTTCGTCGCTGAAACCATGTTCATGCAACGTCGCAAAGTCGGCGTCCCCGACCGCGCGAGCATCGGTACAGACTTTGAGCGCGAAATCGAGCATCGCACGCTGCCGTGGGGAGATGTCCGCTTTGCGGTAATTGGTCGCCAGCTGATCAGCGAGCAGGGGCGCCTTGGCGCGGATCCGCAGGATTGCGCCGTGCGCGACCACGCAATACAGGCAGTCGTTTTCTGCCGAGGTCGCCACCACGATCATTTCCCGCTCCACCTTGCTGAGACCACTCTCCTTCTCCATCAGCGCGTCGTGGAAGGCAAAGAACGCGCGGAACTCGTCCGGTCGATGCGCCAGAGACAGAAACACGTTGGGAATAAAACCCGCCTTTTCCTGCACCGCCAGGATCATGCTCCGGATATCCTCCGGCAGCTCATTGAGCTCCGGCACCGGATACCGACTGATGGGCTGCTCACTCATTCGGGAAGTCTCCTCACAGCGAAGGTATTAGTGTAGCGAACCAACGCAGACTCGGCGGCGCAACCGGACACTAGATGCCGCAGGGTGGACTACACTGCCAGCCTTACCTCAGGTTCGGCTAAAGGAGCAGCACCTTGTCGCGACGCCAGATTATTGCCATGACCGAAGACGAAGTCGCCCGGTACATCGCCAGCCAGCTCACCATCATCGTGGTTTCCAACGGTCCCGGCGGCTTCCCCCATCCCATGCCGATGCATTTCTGCATCGAGGACGACGGCTGCATCGCCATGACGACCTACAGGAAAAGCCAGAAGGTGTTCAATCTGCAGCGCGATCCGCGCGCGACGCTTCTGATCGAAAGCGGCGTGCGTTATGAGGAACTGCGCTCAGTCGTGATCCACGCGCAGACCGAGATCATCGATGACCGCGACGCAACCCTCGCGTGCATGCTCGCCTGCCGCAAGCACTCCGACGCCGCGCGCGGCGACGGCGCCGCCAGCGTGGATGACGCCTCGTTCCGTGCCGGCGCAGAGAAACGGGCCGCAAAGCGCCTGGTGCTCAAATTTCACGCGCAACAGACCATGTCCTGGGATCACGCCAAGCTGGGCGGTGTCTACTGACACTGCCGTCGGCTTATCCCCGAAACGCAAACCAACCACGAGGAACTTCCATGGACGCAGACGCACTCAAAACGCTTCAGGCACCGCTCAAAGACCGCTATCGCACCGAGCCCGAGGCTGCGGTGGTCACCCTTGCGGCGGAGTCGCACGGTACTGAAGGCATCGCGTGCCGGCTCGATACGAGCAAAGGACTGGTCGAAGCCGGCCTGCATCCGGCAACAGGCGGCAGCGGCATGCAAGCCTGTTCCGGCGATATGCTGCTCGAGGCGCTGGTCGCCTGCGCAGGTGTCACCCTGCAGGCGGTCGCCACCGCTTTCGGCATCACGCTGACCCGCTCGACGATCCGCGCTGAAGGCGACCTCGATTTTCGTGGCACGCTCGGCGTCGCCAGGGATGCTCCCGTGGGATTCCGCGACCTGCGCCTGCACTTTGACCTCGCCGCAGAGGACACCGCGCCAGAGACTCTCGAAAAGATTGCGCGACTGACCGAACGCTACTGCGTCGTCCTGCAGACCATCCAGCAGCGTCCGACCATCGCGGTATCGACCCGTTTCAATTAGCCCCGGGCCTGAGCGCGGGCAGCCGAGATGCCCGCGCCTGGTCTGATTGACCCTTGTCTGCCCGGTCTCAGGCAGCGCGCAGGTTGAGGGGCATCGGCTCTGCCAGCGGTGGTGTCTCCCAGCGGTGCAGCTCGGGCATCACGTGCTCAGCAAAACAGCGCATGTTGCGCTCAGCCTCATCCCACGGCATGCCGGCATAGCTGAGGTTGCACAGCACTGCATTGGGATCAATGACTTCCCGGATATAGGCAATCTTTTCCAGTACCTGCGCCGGGGTGCCCCAGGGCATCAGTTCAGCAAAGTCACGCGCAGCGCCGTCCATGCCCTGCTTCTCGATGTATTTTCCGACGTTGCGATAAAACTCGTAACCGTCGTGCTGGCCGAACTTCGCCGCCGTCATCTCGTAGTGTTTCATTGCCGTGTGGTAGTAGGCGCCAATCCATTGATAGGCCATGTCCTCGGCACGCTTGGCGTCGGTGTCGACGAACATGAAACCACCGCAAAGGGGTGGCGGTGGCGGCGTGTCGTGATGCTTGGCCCATTCAGCGTGGTAGATCGCGAAATCCTGTTTGACCACTTCCCACGGTTTCTGCGGGATCACGAGCAACCCTACCCCCAGGCGCGCCATGATGGGCATCGATTCGGGAGAAACCGCCGCCGCGTAGGTGCGCCCACGGAACGAGCGGCAGGGAAACGGGCGGATATCGCGCCGCGGCTGTTGGGTCAGCGAGCCGCCCTCGAGATAGCCGCGCTCGAGGCCTTCGAGCAGCAGTTCGGCGTACTCCACAAAACGCGCGCGACCTTCGCCCTGATCGATACGGAAACCGGAGTACTCAACATTCCCCAGACCCCGGCCCAGACCGAGGATCATGCGTCCCCCGGACAGGTTGTCGAGCAGGCTGATCTGCTCTGCGACGCGCATCGGGTCATGCCAGGGCAGCACAATCACACTGGACCCGAGTTTCACCCGCTGCGTGCGTCCCGCCATATAGGTGAGGAACTGCACCACATCAGGACACATGGTGTAGTCGGTGAAGTGGTGCTCGATGCCCCACACCGAATCGAAGCCGAGCGGCTCAGCCAGCTCTGCCAGGCGCACCTCCTCGCGATAGACCTCCGCGTCAGAGCGCGCATTGCCGGGATTCTGAAAAATCGGGGTATAGCCTACGTGCATGTGTCCTCTCCCTTAGCTTCGTGTGTGTTGATGCGACCGCGCAGACCGGCGCGGAAACGCACTCCGGGACTGCGTCGCGGGCTCGAAATAATCGCGCGCAGCGCGGCGGACAGGCCGAGCTTAAACGCTGAATACAGGGCCCGTCGAGGCTCTGCGCCCCTATGCTAGACTCCGGCACCCCGCCGGAAGCAGATCCGCAACGCCGCCAAGGAGCCCAGCATGCTGCAAGGGAAAACCATCATCGTGACCGGAGCTAACGGCGCGCTCGGCCGCCAGGTTGTGCAGTGTGCTGTCGGCCACGGCGCGCGCGTAGTCGAGTTCGATCTTCACTTTGAGCATGACGCGGATAACCGCTATGTGGTGGACCTGACCTCGGCAGAAATTGTCACTGGCTGCGTGAACGCCGTGGGTGCTGTCGACGGCGTGTTCAACATCGCCGGCGGCTTCGCCATGGGACCCGCAGTTCACGAGACCAGCGAAGACGACTGGGCAGCCATGTATCGGATGAATGTCGTCACCATGCGCAATATGGTGGCCGCGGTTGTGCCCGGCATGATGGCTCGCGGACGCGGCAGCATTGTCAATGTCGGCGCCAACTTCGCCCGTGAAGGACAAGCCAGCATGGGCGCCTACGTGGCGGCAAAAAGCACCGTCATGCGGCTGACCGAAGGCATGGCGAAAGAGCTGCGTGGTCATGGCATCAATGTCAACGCGGTGTTACCCAGCATCATCGATACGCCAACCAATCGCGCTGATATGCCCGACGCGAATCACAGCAAGTGGGTGTCGCCCGCCGATCTCGCCGAGGTGATCTGCTTTCTGGGTTCAGACGCAGCCCGTGCCGTGCACGGCGCGCTCGTCCCGGTCGTCGGACTGTCCTGAGCTGCATGAACTTCCTGCGCGACAAGGCTGCCGTCACCGGGGTCGGTGAGACCGCCTATCAGCGTGAGACGACGCGCAGCGCGCTGGCGCTGACGCTGGAAGCATCACTCAATGCGATCCGTGACGCCGGCCTGTCTCCGACGGACATTGATGGCGTCATCCCCTACGGGGCTGGCGGCATCGTGGCGGAAGACTTCATCACGAACCTCGGACTGCCGGACCTGCGCTATTCCGCACTCACGCCCATGGGCGGAGCGAGCCCTGTGGCCGCGCTGCAGACAGCCACCATGGCCGTCGCCACCGGTGTCGCGCGCCACGTTCTCGTCGCACTCGGCCGCGGCAGCATTTCTGGTGGGCGGATTACCAAGCGGCTCGCCGAAATGCCGCAGATGCACCTCGTGGCTGAGTTCGAAATGCCGCTCGGCGTGAACGCCCCGGCCCAGTTCTATGCCGCTATGGCCAGACGCCACATGGAGCGCTTCGGCACTACCAGCGAGCAGTTCGCCGAAGTCGCCATGACCTGCCGCCGCCACGCCCAGATGAATGACCGCGCCATGATGCGCAAGGACATGACCCTGGCCGATCATCAGACTTCACGCATGATCGCCGACCCCTTCCGCCTGTTCGACTGCTGCCTTGAGAGTGCTGGCGCCGCCGCCGTGGTTGTCAGCGCGGCCGAATGCGCACCGGATCTGAGGCATCGTCCGGTGCTCATCGGCGGCGTAGCTGAAGGGCACCCGGATTCTCCCAGCACGATTTCCCAGCGCCCCGAGCTGACCCGTCTTGGGATCGCCCGCGCGGCACCGGTCGCCTTCGACATGGCCGGCGTGACGCACGCCGATATCGACGTCGCCGAGATCTACGACTGTTTCACCTATATCGTGCTGTGTCAGCTCGAAGATCTCGGCTTCTGCGCTAAGGGTGAGGGCGGAGCCTTCGTTCAGAACGGGCGGATCGGGCTGGGCGGTGAGCTCCCGATCAACACACACGGTGGCCTGTTGTCGGAAGCCCACATCGCCGGCATGAATCACATCGTGGAGCTGGTTCGTCAGCTGCGCGGCGACTGCGGCCGGCGACAGGTGGTAGACGCGGAGGTCGGCCTGGTCACCGGGTTCGGCGATCTCGGCGACGGTTCAATTGCCATCATGCACCGCTGAGCCCGCATGACTACCGATAGCCTGCCAGCCCCTCCTCGCCCCGAACCCGGGCTCGAAACGCGCCCCTACTGGGAGGCATTGCGCGAGCATCGTCTGGTCATTCAGCGCTGCAGCGGCTGTCTGCGACTGCGCCACTACCCCCGCCCGCTGTGCCCTCATTGCTATGCCTTTGATCACGACTGGGTCACCGCCTCCGGTCGCGGCAGCGTGCACAGCTGGACAGTGTGTCATCACCCGTTTCACCCGGGCTTCAAGCGCGACGTGCCTTACACCATGCTGACCGTCGACCTGGAAGAAGGCGTGCGCCTGCTCGGCCGGCTGACCGACAGCGGGACCGATCGGCTCCGCCTGGGACTGCCCGTCATGCTCGACTTCATCGACGTGGACGGTGCGCTGACCCTGCCTGCATTCCGTCTGCTAGATTGATCCCATGACAAGCCTTTTGACCGACGAAATCCGCTCCTGGATTGGACGCACCGCCGAACCACTCCGCTTTGAGGTTGCGCGCCGCGATATCGTGAAATACGCCATCGCTACCGAACAGACCGATGAGCGCTATCTGCGTGGTGATCTTGCGCCGCCGATGTTTCTGTTCGGCGCGGATCGCCCCCTGGTCCCGATCACAGAACTCGGCCCAGACGGCCTGCGCCCTGAAAACCTGCTGCCCGAACTGCCCCTCAAACGGGTTATGGCTGGCGGGATCCGCCAGCGCTATCACCGCCCGGTGCGCCCTGGAGACATGCTGATCATCACGCGCGGGATCAGCAATATCTTCGAAAAGGCAGGTTCGAGTGGCCCTCTGATTTTTGTTGAATACACCATCACCGTCACAACTGAGGACGGCACGCCGGTGATGGACGAAACCCAGACCCGCATCAATCGCTGACGCCATGCCCGACATCAACAACATCAAAATCGGTGACACGCTGCCCGAACGGCAGCACACCGCCAGTAACGTCTCCCTGTTCGTATACAACGCGGCAGTGTGGAACCCGCACCGCATCCACTACGACGAGCGCTACACAACCGAGGTCGAAGGCCACCCAGGCGTCGTCATCGACGGCCCCTTGCAGGGGGACTGGCTGACCCAGGTGGTGACCCGCTGGCTTGGGGAAAAAGATGAGCTTATCGAGTTCGAGTACTCGAACCGACGCGCATCCATGCTCGGCGAGACCCTGACCGCCGGCGGCACAATCAGCGCTATCGACGGCAACGAGGTAACGCTGGATCTGTGGATCAAAAACGAGCGCGACGAGGTGACCACGCCGGGGCGCGCGGTCGCCAGACTCAGTCCCTGACCCGGCAGCTCAATGCCGGGCAGCAGCCTGGAGACCGATCCTCAGTCTGCCTGCCGCTTGCGCGCGCGCGGCGCCCCTTTATTTTTGCGATCGCGGTGCCGTTCCTTCTTCCGCGGGCGTTCACCCTCACCCTTCTGCCGCTCCTGGCGGGGAGAGAAACCACCTTCGGATTCGGGCCTCAGCTGTAACTGACGTCGCGCGACCCAGACCCGCTTGAGCGGAGTCAGGACCCATGGCGGCAGATCCTTCGGCAGCTCAACGATGCTGTGGTCCTCGCGGATATCGATGTGTCCGATATCGCCGAACTCAAGCTCGCTTTCGCCGGTGATGGCGCCCACAAGGTTGCCGGGCTTGACGCCGTGGTCGTAGCCGACTTCAACCCGATACCGCGCCCAGTTGCCGGGACGTGGTCGTCGCTCCGGAGTCGGCCTCTCGCGCTCGGTTTCACCGTGATACGCCGACTCCCGCTTAGGCTCAAAGCGCGGTTCACGGTAGGCTCTTTCCTCGCGCTGCGGCGGTTCTACGCCACGCACAGATGACCACCGGCCTGGCGAACGCATGTCAGGGCCACTGCGATCCTGGCCGCGATCCTGGGCACGCGGCGGCCGCTCCGCATGATGACGCTCGCTTTTCTCCCGTTCATATCGCGGCCCGCCCTTGTCTTTCCCTTTGCTTTTACCTTTGAACGAATCGGTCAGGTACAGCGGCTCGTCTCCCTGCAGGAGCCGGGCAAGGGCCGCCGCCACACGCAGAGGATCGTGCTGGCGCTCAGCCTGAAAGCGGGTCAGCAGGGTTTCAAAAGGACCGAGCTCGTCACTGTCCAGTGCAGCCTCGATGCGCGCGAACAGACGTCCCTCCCGCTGAAGATTCACTTCTGCGGCCGACGGTAGCTCGACACGCTCGATGGTCTGCCGCGTCGACTGCTCGATCAGGCGCAGCATGCGCATTTCCCGTGGGGTAACAAAGAGGATCGCGTCGCCGCTGCGCCCGGCACGCCCGGTACGACCAATGCGATGCACATAGGCCTCGGGGTCGTATGGAATATCAAAATTAATGACCAGGCTGACCCGCTCGACATCCAGCCCGCGCGCGGCGACATCCGTGGCAATCAGGATATCCAGGGTCCCTTCACGGAACTGCTCAATCGTGCGTTCCCGGAGTTTCTGCGCCATATCCCCGTTAATCGCCGAGCAGGCAAAACCGCGCGCGGTCAGACGCTCTGCCAGCTCAAGACTCGCCAGCCGGGTACGTACAAAAATCAGTACACCGTCGGCGGGCTCCGCCTCGAGCACGCGAGTCAGGGCGTCGAGCTTCTGCGGGTTGTGGACGATACTGTAGCGATGACGCACCGTTGTCGCGGTCGCCGTGCGCGCCTCGATGCTGACGGTCTCGGGCTCTTTCAGGTAGCGTTTCGCAATCGCGCGAATGGGCTTTGGCATGGTCGCCGAGAAGAGCGCAATCTGGCGCTCCTCGGGGAGCTCACTCAGCACCCACTCGATATCCTCAATAAACCCCATGCGCAGCATTTCATCGGCTTCATCGAGTACCAGCGTACGCAGCCCCGGAAAGCTGAGCGTGCCGCGGCGCATGTGGTCACAGACCCGGCCGGGTGTGCCGACGACCACATGCGCCCCGCGCCGCAGCGCTCGCAGCTGGATCCCGTAATCCTGCCCACCGTAGATAGGCAGAACGTGAAACCCCGGCATATGGATCGCGTAGCGCTGAAAGGCTTCAGCCACCTGAATGGCGAGCTCCCGGGTCGGCGCCAGGATCAGGGCCTGGACCGCATTGGACTTGAGATCGATCCCGGCAAGAATAGGCAGCGCGAAGGCGGCTGTCTTGCCGGTACCGGTCTGTGCCTGCCCGATAAGGTCGCGGCCGTCCTGCAACAGCGGGATAGCGCCGGCCTGGATTGCGGACGGGATTTCGTAGCCCACCGCGTCCAGCGCCTGAAGAATATGCGCCGGCAGACGGAGCTGCTCAAACGACGTCGCCATTTCGTTTTCGCTGTCGGACACGGGATAGACCTGGACGCTGGGAAGGGACCCGCAGAGCGGGGCGGCGCATTATAGGGCGCATGCGGTCCTGCGCCAGTCCTGCGAGACAGTGCGGGAATCAGGCGGCTGCGGCCTCAGGCTGCAGGGTTGCTGCCTGACGCAAAGCTTCGATCAGCTCATCGACCCGCGCCGTATCGAGCTTGCGCCCCTGTTCGTCAGTCACAAAAAAAACGTCGACAGCTTTTTCCCCGAAAGTGCTGACGTTGGCGCCACGCAGATCTACCCCTGTGTCCGCAATCGCCTCGGCAAGACTGGCCAGGAGGCCTTTGCGATCCGCCGCGACGACTTCGACAGCGGTCACATTGTGTGCTGCCGCAGCGTGGAGACGGACATGAACGGGGATCGCCTGCATGAGGATATCCGGGGTCTGCGATTTTTTGATCGCGGGCGGTGCTTCATCCGCCAGCACTTTCTCCAGACGCTTGATCAGTCGCTCGATCTGACCGCTCTCGCGCAGCGGCAGATCAGAGGCATCAGTCACGTGAAATTCGTCGAGCACCCGACCATCGCGCAGGGTGTAGGCGTACGCAGTCATGACCTTGGTATTCGCCGCTGCCAGAGCGGCCGTCAGATGCGCGAACAATCGCGGGCGGTCGGACCCCCAGGCAAACACTCTGGAATGCGCGCCTGCGCGCTGCTCGGTGACCACCTGCGCGCCACTGGGTGCCGTAAGCAGCCGGCACAGGGATACCAGCTGAGCGGGTGGGAAATGAAGCACCAGGGAATTGGAGCAAATGTCAAAAATCTTCTCTAACGATTTCCGCTCGCCCGTTTCAGCGAGACCAAGCACTCCCTGGCGTCGCGCAGCAATCCGTTCTGACTGGTCTTCAGCGTGGACGCGACCGGTCCGCAGACAGTCGTCGGTCGCCGAGTACAGCTGGTTGAACAGGTAGCCTTTCCAGTCCGTCCATGTCCCGGGGCCGACTGCGGTGACATCCGCGATGGTCAGCAGGAACAGTAGCACCAGGTGCTCCCTGTCCCCGACGAAACGGGCAAATTCGGCGACCACGCCAGGATCCGAAATGTCGTAATGCTGTGCGACCATGGACAAGCGCAGGTGGTGGCGCACCAACCAGCACACCAGGCGAACGTCATCCACGGAAAGTCCGAGTCTGCGACAGAAGCGTGCTGCCAGATCCTCGCCTATTTCGGAGTGGTCCCCGCCGCGCCCTTTGGCGATGTCGTGATAAAGCAGCGCCAGATACAGCAACTCAGGGCGCTCAAGATCCCGCATTAAATCGGCGGCCAGCGGAAAGTTGATGAATTTAGTCTCCCGTACCCGGAAATCGCGCAGAACATCAATGGCCCGGATGGTGTGCGCGTCCACCGTGTAGTGATGGTAGCGGTCGAACTGTCCAAAGCCCGTAATGCGCCCGAAGTCGGGGCAAAAGCGTCCGAGAACGCCTGTCTCATGCAGACCGCTGAGCGCGGTGGTCACGTTGCGCGGCGAGCGCAGCAGCTCAAGAAATAAAGTGCTCGCCGCCTTGGACTGGCGCACCGACGCCGTCATCAGGTGGGCGTGATTGCGTACCACGCGCAGAGAGCGGCTGTTCAGATAGCGCTTGTTTTTCTGCGCCTCTACGAAAATGCGGATCAGATTCAACGGGTCAGCCGCAAACGCGGCCACATCCCGGATGCCGACTTCCTCACGCCGCACCTCGAGCCCGCCACCAAGATCGACGCGCCGTCGCAAGCGCGGCGGGGGCTGGATCTGCTCTTCGAAGTGCAGCAGAAAAATATCCGACAGGTCAGCGATCGCCCGCACTTTCAGAAAGTAATTCTTGAGAAAGCGCTCGACCGCGCTGGATTTGTCAGTGTCGCGATAGTTGAAGCGGCGGGCGAGTGCGTTCTGATAGTCGAACCGCAGCCGATCGTTCTCTCTTTTCGCCTGCAGATGGAGACCGGTCCGCACGCGCCAGAGAAAATCCCGCGCGCGGGTAAATGCTGAGAACTCCGCTTCGTCAACAACACCCTTGCCGATCAGCTCACGTGCGGTGGGAACGCCGTACCAGGCCATGGAGAGCCAGAAGATCGTGCTGACGTCACGCAGCGCCCCTTTACCGTTTTTACAGTCCGGTTCCATGCAGAACGCGGTGTCACCCTGCGCCTGGCGACGGTTTTCGCATTCTTCGAGCTTTGTGCGGCAGAACTCGATGCGCTGACGGCGCGTCCAGTTCTGCGGCGCGGAGCTTTTCTGCAGCCGGGCAAAACCCTGGCCACTGCCGCTGACCAGGCGCGACTCCAGAAGCGCGGTCCGTGCATGGTGATCGGTTTCAGCAAAACGCCGGGTCTCATCCGGCGTGCGGACCGCATGACCAAGATGCGCCCCGGAGTCCCAGATAACCTGCGCGAAACGCTGGATCATGGCGCCGATCTGGGCGTCGTGACGTTCCTTCACCAGGAAGTTCAGATCCCAGTCGGAGTGCGGGCAGAGTTCGGCGCGTCCATAGCCGCCGACGGCGACCAGGTCTACCTCGTCGGCGCGGTCCCCAGCTACAGCGCACCACAGGTCGCGGACGAGATCATCAACTGCCGTCGAGATCGATTTGACGATGACACGCCCACCCTGGTTCGAATCCAGTTTCCCGGCGGCTGCAGTCAATATGTCCTGCCTGCGTGAACGCGCGAACTCCCTCAGATCGGCATCGTCCATACCGACAGAGACAACTTCTGCGGTCATCAGGCCGCCACAGGCAGTGCCGAAGTATCCAGCCGGTAAAGCTCAGCCACGTTGTCGTGCAGAATCCGGTTCTTCTCCGTTTCTGTCATATGCGTGAGGTGCTTGTTCAGCAGGTCTTGCGATAACGGCCAGGTGGAGTCCGAGTGCGGAAAGTCGTTGGCCCACATCATGCGTTCAAGGTTCACGTAGTCCTTGAGCTGGAACGCGATGAAATCGTCCTGAAAAGTGAAATAGATATGCTCGCGGAAGTACTCACTCGGCATCCGCTCAAGCTCACGTCCACGCATCCAGTGACGATGACGGTTGTAGGCGTGGTCCATACGGTACATGTAATGCGGCACCCAGCCGCCGTCTGCCTCGACAGAAACGATGCGCAGACCCGGATGGCGCATGAAGATGCCGTCGAAGACGAACATGCTCATGAGGTCCTGGTTACTGCGCAGAATGGACATGAAGGAGTTGATCCGCGAGCCGCGCCAGGATCTCGCCAGCTGCTCCCCTGAGGTCAGGATATGAAAACTGGCCACCAGACCAAGATCCACGATGGCGTCAAAAAATTCCCCGTAACGCAGGTCGTCGTAATCCGCCTCGCCCGGAAAACCGGGCAGCATCACGCCTTTGAAACCCTGCGCAGCGATCACCCGCAGCTCGGCGATACCGGAGTCGGGCGTGCGCACCGCACACTGACCCAGCCCGATCAGCCGATCCGGATAGGGCGCACAGAAACTCAGCAGCCAGCGGTTGTAAGCCTCCATACATGCCTGCTTCAGTTCTATGTCGGGAATGTTGCAGATTTCCATCCCGACCGAGGGATAGATGACCTCTGCGGCGATGCCGTCCCGCGCCTGATCTGCGATGCGTGCTTCCGGATCCCAGCCGCCGCGCAATAGAGATTCGAACCGGGCACCGCTCATGCTGAGCTCCTCCGGCGCCTTTCCCGCGGCAGAGATCAGCGACAGAGGGATCGGTGACTTGCTGCCCTCGATCACAAAAATGTCACCGCGCTTTTCATCGTGCACAACGTGAGGGGCGCGGTCGCGGAAGCGCGGCTCAATATGGTCAACAAAACAATTCGGGGGTTCGGAAACATGGCTGTCCGCGGAGATGATGGGTTTCAACATATTGCTCACCATTTGTTGCGCAGCTCGCGCAGCTTCAGAAAAACGGTCTTGGGGTCCGGCGTTTCCGGCAGGTCCGGAAACGCTTCGCGCAGCCGGGCAATCACCGATGGGCTGTGCAAGCGGAAAAAGGTATTGATTTCTTTCTCGAGCGCCAGAGTCGACACCAGCGCGGCGTTCGGATCCTGGTTCTCGACCTCGCCGAGCAGCGCCCTGGCGCGCGCATTGTCGGGCTCGCGGTCGAGCGTAAATCCGAGGTTGTTGTTCATGTAGTCATGCCCGGGGTAGATCAGGGTCGAGTCCGGCAGGGTCGCCAACTGATTGACGAACGTGCCGTAAAGCTCTTCCGGATGACCACCGTGATGGCAGTTGCCGGCCCCGGCGTTGAACAGGGTGTCGCCGCAGAACAAGGCCGGCTGGTCGGTCCGTGACAAGAGGCACACGTGGCTCATGGTGTGTCCCGGCGTATCCAGCGCCTCGAGCTCAACGGTCTGTCCGATCCGGATCACGTCCCCTGCGCTGAGGCCGCGGTCAAGCCCTTCAATGCTGTCCTTGGCGTTTGCGTGCGCCAGCACCTTTGCGCCCGTCGCAGCAACGACCGCCTCGTTTCCGCCGGTGTGGTCAAAGTGCTCGTGCGTGTTGAGTATCTGCGTGATCTGCCATCCGCGGGCGCGCGCTGTGCCGAGACATTTTTCGTGGTCTAACGGGTCGACCGCCATCGCTTCGCCGGTCTGCTCGCACACAATCAGATAGTTGAAATTGCGGTAGGCGTTACCGGTCCAGATCTGCTCAACGATCATCGAAAAACTCCCAGGTCAGCAGGCGTTCGAGGGCGCTCAAGGCTACCACGGATCAGACGCGCCACCGATGGCCAGACTTGACGAAGCGGACGGACTCCCGAGAATGCAGAGCTGATTTATCACTGGACTGTCCGAACTCATGAGCGCAGGAACACGCCTTCCCGGAACCCCCGATCCGATGCATCGCTGGCGCGGCAGCGGCGGCATATCCATTGCCGGCGACAGCTGGGGCAATCCCGAAGGGCCGTTGGTTCTGCTGCAGCACGGTGGCGGTCAGACCCGTCATGCCTGGAAGCAAGCTGGCGAAACGCTGGGCGGCGCTGGCTATCACGCAGTCGCGTTCGACGCGCGTGGGCACGGCGACTCCGACTGGTCGCCAGATGGTGTGTACGGGCAGGACATCATGGTCGAAGACCTGCTCTGCGTGATTAAGCAGCTCGGTGGGAGACGTCCGGTGCTGGTTGGCGCTTCCATGGGCGGCGGTACCAGCCTGGTCGCTATCGGCGAAGATCGGGTTGATGCGACGGCACTGGTGCTGGTTGATATTGCCCCACGCATTGAGCCGGAAGGCGTGCAGCGGATCGGCGCGTTCATGCGCCAGAAACCCGACGGATTCGACAGTCTGGAAGAGGTCGCCGCGGCAATCGCCTCATATCAGCCGCATCGCAAGCCACCGAAAGACCTGGCTGGACTGGCGAAAAATCTGCGTATGGGGGCCAACGGCAAGTACCGCTGGCACTGGGATCCGCAGTTCATGACCTTGCGTCGGGACATGGATAAGCGCATCGACCGGCTTACCGACTGTGCGCGTAACGTCAAACTTCCAGCGCTGCTCGTTCGCGGTGGCCTGTCAGACGTTCTCAGCGAGGACGGTGCGCAGCATTTCCTCGGCCTGTGCCCGCATGCGGAGTACGTCAACATCACCGGTGCTGCGCACATGGTGGCGGGCGACCGCAACGATATTTTCGGCTCAGCAGTCATCGAATTTCTAACGCGCACCGTGCCGCTCGAAGGAGCGCCGATACAGCCCGCACACGAACCTCACCCGCATCACGAGGGACCACCAGGCGATCTGAACGACGTACCGTGAGCGGCGCGGCAGCCCCGCAACAATCCCCGTCAGACTTAATCAGAACCAGCAGAATCCAAAGGCCAGAGAAACCATGACCGCTTCTTTAAATGGACAAACGATTGTCATCCTCGGCGGCAGCTCCGGGATCGGCCTGGCCACCGCGCGGGCGGCGGCCGCTGCTGGCGCCCGGGTCGTGATCACCGGCCGCGATCCGGAGCGCCTCGCACGTGCTGCTGGATCCAGCGCTCAGCCGCTGGAGACCCACACGCTGGATGCCCGCGACGAGGAAGGCACTAAGGCATTATTCGGCAGACTTGATTCTGTCGATCATGTCTTCATCACGGCTGGAGAGCTGGTCCTCGATCCGGGACTGACACCCGATACAGACGCCTTGCGTCCGGCAATGGACACCCGCTTATGGGGCGCAGTGCATGCGGCCAAGTACGCCGCACCGCGGATGAACGGCGCCGGCTCAATCACCTTCATGTCCGGCACTGCCGGAAGACGCCCCTTGCCGGGGGCCGCTGTGGCCAGCGCGTCCTGTGGTGCAGTGGATGCCCTTGCGCGCGCGCTGGCTCTGGACCTCGCTCCGATACGGGTCAACACCATCGCACCCGGCTACGTCGACACGCCACTGTTCGACGGGCTGCTTGGTGATCAGCGCGACAGTGTGCTGGCCGCGGCCGCTGAGAGATTGCCTGTCAAACGCATCGGTCAGCCCGAGGACATCGCCGACGCCGTGCTGTTCCTGATGCGCAACGGGTACGTCAACGGCATTAACCTCGTGGTCGACGGCGGCGGACTGCTGGTATGACCAACGCCACAAAAAACGAGGGCACGCCGCCCCTGCCGGGAAACAGCGTCGCGCGCCGCACCCTGCTCAAATGCGCCATGGGCGCCGCCCTGTGCGGAGGTCCCCTCGGACTGATCGCGGCAACGGACGATCCCGCCAAGCTGCCACCGCAGCCAGGAGACGTGCTGGTCTATCCGTCGTGGGAAGAGGAGGACCGGGTGCTATTGACTGAGGACCTCACCCCGGGCGCTGAGCCTGTTCTCGTGTACCCAAGGGACCCTGGGAGCGGCGTAATCCGGGAACGTTCCCGCCTTAACCAGTTGCTTGCGCTGCGACTCGAGCCGGCCGCGATGGACCCGGACACGCGGGAACAGGCGACGGGCAGCGGCGTCATTGTCTATTCAGGGATCTGTACCCATGCAGCCTGCGGGATAACCGCCTGGGATGCCGCGAAGAAATACCTGATCTGCCCCTGTCACTCGTCGACCTTTGATGCCGGACGACGCGGCGCGCGTGTCACCGGACCTGCCACCCGGGCGCTACCGACGCTCCGCATCGCAGAGAGTGAGCTCGGCTTTGTCATCACCGGCCCCTTCTCGGCACCCGTTGGAGCGAGCAGTCTATGAAACGACTTCCAGTCAAAGCCATCGCCCTGCTGCCCTGCCGCGCGAGTGCGGCCGCTATCAGCGCGGCGTGTTTGATCATGGCCGCAGCACTCACGCTGCCTGCCAGTGCGTACGACGCTGTGTCTGCTCAGCGTCTGGCCAGTCCCGAGCCGGAAAACTGGCTTATGTACCGGCGCACCTACGACAGCTGGGGCTACAGCCCGCTGGAGCAGATCAACACAGAAAACGTAAAGCACCTGCGGCCTCTCTGGACCTTCTCCACGGGCGTTGAAGAAGCGCATCAGTCCCCCCCACTCGTCAACAACGGCGTGATGTTCATCACGACACCCCGCAACCAGGTCATCGCGCTGGACGCACGCACCGGCGATCAGCTGTGGCGCTACCGCCGCGAGCTGCCGGCCGATCTCTTCCAGCTACACCCCACGAACCGCGGCGTAGCGCTTTACGGCGACCGGGTCTATCTCGCGACGGTAGACGCACATCTGGTTGCTCTCGCCGCAAGCACCGGCGAAGTGATCTGGGACGTCGAGGTCGAAGACTATCTGCGGGGCTACTACATGACCCTCGCCCCACTGGCGGTGGAAGGCCGGATCCTGGTCGGTATGTCCGGCGGCGAGTTCGGGATCCGTGGGTTCATTCAGGCTTTCTCCGCCGAGGACGGGAAGTCTCAATGGAAAACATTCATGGTCCCGGGGCCTGGCGAACCCGGGCACGAAACCTGGGGCGAAAAAGCCTGGAAACGCGGCGGCGTCTCGGTCTGGGTCACCGGCAGCTATGACCCCGAAGCCCGGCTGACCTATTGGGGCACCGGTAACGCGGGCCCGTGGATCGCGGATCAGCGGGGCGGCGACAACCTGTACGCAAATTCCGTCGTGGCGCTGGACATTGACAGCGGCGCTATCCGCGCCCACCACCAGTATCACTGGGCCGATTCCTGGGACTGGGACGAAGTCGCAGCACCCCTGCTGATCGATCTGAAGCGCGGTGACAAAACCGTACCCGGGCTGGTCCACGCCGGCCGAAATGGCTATCTCTGGCAGCTCGAGCGGCACGGCGAGCGGATCAATTTTCTGAGCGCGCAGCCCTACGTTCATCAGAACGTGTTCACCTCTATAGACCCTGAATCGGGCCGGCCAAGCTACGATCCGATGCGTGTGCCGCGCACCGGAGAGCGGGCCGAATACTGTCCCAGCCTGTGGGGCGGCAAGGACTGGCCGCCGGTCGCGTTCAATCCCGTGACCGGTTACCTGTACATTCCTGCCAACGAGAATCTGTGCAGCGCGATCACTGCAGAACCCGCGAAATATCGCCCCGGCGAGCTGTATCTCGGCGTGTCCTTCGCCAACATCGAGGTGTTCCCACTACCCGAAGCTGCAGATCACATCGGCGAGCTGCAGGCCTGGGACATCAATACCGGGCAGAAGGTGTGGACGCAGACGTTCAAATCCCACAACTGGGGACCGGTCCTGGCGACGGCGGGCGGCCTCGTGTTTTCCGGCGGCACCTCCGACCGCGAGTTCCGCGCCTTCGACGCGCGGAGCGGTGAAATCCTGTGGCACCAGCGGACCAACTCGGGTGTCGTAGGCGTTCCAGTCAGCTACGCTGTTGACGGTCAACAATATGTGGCGGTCCAGTCAGGCTGGGGCGTCGATGCGCAGCGCAAGCAGGAGTTTCTGAACAAGGCCTTCGGCACCCAGCTGGAGGTGCCGCAGGGTGGCGTACTGTGGGTCTTCGGGCTGCCCGAACAGACGCCCTGAACCGGGCTGCGGCCGGCAGCGCGGTTCAGCGCATCAGCACGTAGCCGATGATAAGTAGCGCTACGACCACCCCGACGCCCACGAGAAAACCGCCCGAGGACTCGTTCTCTGCAGCGGGGGGAGCAGCAGCAGGAGCCGCTGGCTCGGGCGGAGGCGTGACGGGTGCAGCGGGTGCGCGCGCCTCACGTGACGTCACGTCCACATCGGACGGCGGTGCAGTCTGTGGCGCAGCCTCGGACGCGACCGGCTGTGGTGGCGCAGAGGCCGGCATATTCGGCGGGCGGAAGAGGATCTGTGTCTTTTCGTCGTCGTAGTCGGCCATGTGGCGATTACCTTTAATCTGCACTGACTCTGAGTCCAGGCCGCTCGTGAGCGGGCACGAGCTGTCCGGCGTTTAATTATAAGCACATGGATTCCGGCTCTTCCCGGGTCAGCGGCAACAGCCGAATGTCATAATGCCTCCATGCAAGGTCCATTGAGCAAACTGCAGAGCCGCCTCGGCGCCTCCGTCGAATACACCCTGCCTCTGGGCGAATCCGGACTCGCACTTAATCCGCTGCTCGGCGAGCGTCTGACGCTGCGCTTTTCAGGGCGAATTTTCTGCGACGCCTGTGGACGCGAAACGCGCAAAAGTTTTGCTCAGGGCCACTGCTACCCGTGCATGATGAAGCTCGCGCGCTGCGATATGTGCGTCCTCAAACCCGAAACCTGCCACTACGATGCGGGGACCTGCCGCGAGCCGGAGTGGGGCGAAACCCACTGCATGACCACCCACGTGGTTTATCTGGCCAACACCTCAGGGCTCAAAGTCGGCATCACGCGGGCCAATCAGATCCCTACCCGATGGATCGACCAGGGCGCGACCCAGGCGTTACCTGTCATGGAAACACGCACCCGTCACGTCGCCGGGCTGGTCGAGGTTGCCCTGGCGCGTTCGATGGCCGATAAGACCAACTGGCGCGCCATGCTCAAAGGCCCGGGAGTTGAGCTCGACCTCGCCGCCGAGAGCGCCGCTGCCCTGTCCGGCATCAAGGCAGACCTCGATGCCATCCGTGCTGTGCACGGCGAAGACGTGCTGGCACCGGCATCATCCGCCGCCTGCAGCATTGACTACCCGGTCATGGAATACCCGGGCGCCATCCGTTCGCATAACTTTGACAAGGCGCCAGTCGTCGAGGGCCGCCTGCACGGCATCAAAGGACAGTACCTGCTGTTCGATACCGGCGTCATCAACATGCGCAAGTTCACCGGCTACGAGATCGCCGCGGAAACCTGAGCACCCGACGCTCTCATCCGATCATCGCGCCGCCGTCTATGACGAAATTCTGCCCGGTAGTGAAACTGCCGGCGCGTGACGCGAGGTATACCGCGATCCCGGAAATTTCTTCCGGCTCGCCGATCCGCCGCAGCGGGTCATAGGCCACGCGCCGCTCAAGAATCTCAGGGTTCTCCCACAACGCCCGTGCGAAGTCGGTACGAACAAGACCGGGGGAGATAGCGTTCACGCGAATGTTGTGGGGTCCGTTTTCAACCGCCAGATTGCGGACCAGCTGCAGGTCGGCCGCCTTCGAGATGCAGTAGGCCCCCAGGCGCGGATTGCCGCGCAGGCCACCGATTGACGACACGATGATGATGCTGCCGTCGCGGCGCTCCACCATCTCCGGCAGGACCATTTGAATGAGCCAGTGGTTGGACAGAATATTCACGTCGAGGATCTTCTCGAACGCGGAATCCGGCAGCTCGCTCATGGGGCCGAAAGCCGGGTTTACTGCAGCGTTACACACCAGGATGTCGATCTTCCCGAGCTCAGAACGGACCTGACGCACCAGCCCCTCCAGCGCCTCCTTAGTGCTGATGTTGGCGGGAATTGAAACCGCGCCTCCGGGAGCGCCGGCCAGCTCATGATTGATTGCCTGGGCCACCGCGGCGCAGTTATCCGCTTTGCGGCTGGAGATCACCACGGTCGCGCCGTGCCGCGCCATCTCCTCGGCGATCGCACGCCCGATCCCTTTGCTGGAACCTGTAATCAGGGCGGTCTTCCCACTCAGATCGAACATCGTGCTGGCCATCTTCAACGCTCTCCCAACAGCTAAAAAAAACAGAAGCAACTTGACCCCGCGCAAACCGCCAGCTTTCGACGATGTGCCGCAGAGGGTCGGGCTATAGTACGGCCACTCGGCGCCGCGGGCCGCCGATGCAGCCCGCTCATTGATGCGCCGTGCGTCCACGTCTACCCGGGAGTTGATCATGCCCTTCGAGATCCTTGAGACAACCGTTGCCGATGTCCACCAGGCCCTTCGGGCCGGTGAGCTCAGCTGCGCCGAGCTCGTACAGCGCTACCTCGACCGTATTGAATCCGTGGACCGCAGCGGCCCGCTGCTGAACAGCATCATCACGCTGAACGACAACGCGCTCGCTGACGCCCGTGCCCTGGATCAGGCGTTTGCCAAAAAAGATGACCTTTCCGGCCCGCTGCACGGTATCCCGGTGCTGGTCAAAGATCAGGTTGAGACTGCGGGCATCATGACAACGTTCGGCTCGATCGCGATGGACGGCTACCTGCCCGCCCGCGACGCTCACGTCATCACCCGCCTGCGTCAGGCAGGCGCTGTGATCCTGGGCAAAACCGCCATGCCGGATTTCGCCACGTCCTGGTTCGGTGTCTCATCCAAGGCCGGCATCAGCCGCAATCCTTATGCGCTCGACCACGACCCCGGCGGCTCCAGCGGCGGCACGGGCGCGGCCATTGCTGCCAACCTGGCGACCATCGGCGTCGGCGAAGACACCGGCGGCTCTATCCGCCTGCCGGCTTCGTTCAATAACCTGGTCGGGCTAAAAGTCACCCCGGGTCTGGTCAGCCGCAGCGGGCTATCCCCGCTGGTCGCATTCCAGGATTCTGCAGGTCCGATGTGCCGCACGGTACGCGATGTTGCTGCTCTGCTGAGTGTTCTTGCCGGTTACGACGCTGACGATCCGTTGACTGCCACCGCGCTCATCGCGGGTCGCCCTGACTATGTCGCAGGGCTGCGGACCGAAGCCCTGGAAGGTCGGACGGTCGGCGTCCTGCGGCAGGCTTTCGGCGCCGACGACGATCACGCAGCCAGCGCGGTGAATGCACTGATGGAAACCGCGCTCGACTGTATGCGCTCGGCAGGCGCGCGCACCGTCGATATCGTGGTCCCGGATCTGGACCACTACATCGAATACACCTCGCTTTACATCACCCATTCGCGTCACGACATCGATCGATTTCTCGCCGCGCGACCGAATGCGCCTGCGCGCAGCGTGCGCGAGATCCACGCCGCCGGCGCCTATCACCGACAGCTGGACCTGTTCGAGCAGATTGTCGAAGGTCCCGAGGATCCCTGGTCAGAACCGGATTACTACGCCCGCTACACCGCGCGCGAACGTTTCCAGCAGGAAGTCATTAACGCCATGGGACGCGCCAGCGCCGATCTGCTGGTCTTTCCGACAACGCGTGTGCCAGCGCCAAGTCGGGCGGATCTCGATGCCGGAAAGTGGACGACGTTTACCTTCCCGACCAACACGCTGATTGGCGCCCAGACCTGGATGCCCTCAATCAGCGTCCCTGCGGGCTTCAGCCCCGCCGGTCTGCCGGTCGGCATCGAACTCCTCGGACTGCCCTACGGCGAAGCACCATTGCTGTCCTGGGCTTACGCTTACGAACAGCACTCGAAGCACCGCCGCGCCCCCGCGGCCTGCGCCTGAGGCGCAGGCCCTCATGCGGCGATCCTCAGTCCAGCGCCGGCCAGCGATGCGCCCAAGGACGCGCACTTTCCAGCTGCGCCGCGAGCCGAAACAGTGTGGCCTCGTCGGCGTAACGACCGATGAACTGCATCCCGATTGGAAGCCCGTCCTCGCTCCAGCACAGGGGCAGAGAGATGGCGGGCTGGCCGGTGACGTTGGCAAAGGCTGTGAAACGCGGGAACTGCTCCATCCTTTCGGTGGCCTGATGGGGCGCTGAAGGGTCGTAATCGAACCACCCCAACGGCGGTGCCGGGCCAGGCGCGGTCGGCGTGAGCCACAGGTCGTAGCGCGCAAAAAAGGGCGCCGCCTGCCGCGAAAAGCGCTGCAGCTCATTCAGCGCGAGAACATAGTCCGAAGGATTGCGGGAGGCATCGTAGGCCAGCATCTTCGCCGTATGCCGCTCGAAACTGTCCGGCCCCGGCGTCCGCCCCGTACGTGCCTGCCAGTCTTTCACCATCCAGCCCACCATGCCGAGCCAGACCGTCGTGAACGCGTCCTGAAAATGCTCTGTGGAGACTTCCGGGCGCGCTTCTTCGACGTCATGACCGAGACTTTCGCATAGCGCGGCGATTTCGCGCAGCCCTCGCTCACACGCAGGATCAACCGCGACCGGCAGACAGGGCGCCGCGCTGAACGCTATCCGCAAGCGGCCGGGCTCGGCGCCGACCTCGGCGGCGAAGGGCCTCTGTGGCGGCGGTGGAAAGTATGGTGCGCCAGGGTCAGCGCCCGCGGTCACGTCAAGCATCAGCGCGCTGTCCATCACCGTTCGAGTGACGACATGTTCGGAGATCAGCCCGGCGCCACCGATATCGCCGTACTCGGGGCCCAGCGGATTGCGTCCGCGCGTGCCTTTCAGCCCGACCAGCCCGCACAGCGCCGCCGGGATCCGGGTAGAGCCGCCGCCGTCGTTGGCGTGTGCGACCGACACCATGCCGGCAGCGACAGCCGCTCCTGACCCGCCTGACGAGCCGCCGGGCGTGCGCCCCAGATCCCAGGGGTTGCGTGACGGTCCGTAGAGTTCCGGTTCCGTCGTGGGCTTGGAAGCAAACTCGGGTGAGTTGGTCTTGCCACAGACGATGAACCCGGCGCGGCGATAGCGCGCGGTGAGTTCGGAGTCACGGGGCGATACATACCCCTGCAGAAAGCGTGAGCCTTCCGTCATCGGCGCGCCCGCGTACTCCGCCAGCACGTCCTTGAGCAGCATCGGCACGCCGGCGAACGGCTGCTCTTCACGCAGAT
The DNA here is from genome assembly GCA_038116745.1 of Gammaproteobacteria bacterium. Classification (GTDB taxonomy): domain Bacteria; phylum Pseudomonadota; class Gammaproteobacteria; genus JAYODW01. The sequence goes on along the minus strand of JAYODW010000019.1, from coordinate 28,020 downwards.
CCGCAAGCGCCGCCCGCGCCTGCTCGAACATCGGGATGACGACGGCGTTCAGCCGCGGATTGAGACGCTCGATCTCAGCAATCGCCGCCTCCACCATTTCTGCAGCACTGACCTCGCCGCTACGAATCAACGCAGCCTGCTCGGCCATTGTTCGACGCATCAAATCACGCATTAACTTCGCCCTCTGTCTTGTGATCTCTCAGCGCGTGCCGCTGACCAGCACGCCGGACGCCTCAAGCTCACTGATCTGTTCCGAACTGTAGCCGAGGACATCCTGCAGCACCTCTGCGTTATGCTGCCCCAGAAGCGGAGCAGTCAGATCGAGCCGTTCCGGCTGTTCGGAGAAGCGCAGCGGAAATCCAGGCACCGCGAGGTCGCCCATCACCGGGTCCTTGATCCGGCGCACCATGCCGCGTTCGACAAAGTAAGGATGTTCCAGCGCATCGACTGGATCCATCACGGGAGCGCAGGGCACACGATGCTGCTCGAGATGCGCAATGACCGCGTCGTTATCGGCAAAGCTCGCCATCCAGGCCTCGATCATGGCGACCAACTCTTTCTGCTTGCCCGCGCGGGTAGCGGGTTCGGCGTAATCCGGATGGTTTTCAAGTTCCGGTCGTCCGAGGGCGGCGCAGACGTTTTTCCATTGCAGCTGCAGGGACAGAATGACGATATAGCCGCTCGGTCCCTTGAACACCCCGAATGGCGCAATCAGTTCATGATGCGCGCCCTGGCGCATGGGTCGGAACGCACCTTTGGTCAGCGTGTAGCCCTGCAGAGAGATGTCGTGCATGTGAAACATGCAGTCCACCATGCTGATGTCCAGCCACTGTCCTTTGTTTGTTCTTGATCGATGAAACAGCGCATAGCCGATTGCTGAGAATGCGTGCACGCCGCTGGAGATATCGGCAATGCCGATCCCGACCGGCATGGGCGGCCCATCACGCTCACCGTTCATATGCATGAGCCCGGAGAAGGCCTGTGCCGCCCAGTCATAGCCGGTCTTGTGCGACAACGGACTCTCCCGGCCATAAGCCGAGATCGAAGCCATGATCGCCTGCGGATTGATGGCCTGGATTTCTTTCCAGGCGAGACCTTTCTTTTCCATGACGCCGGGGCCGAAATTTTCCACCACCACGTCGACTTCGGCGATGAGCTCGCGGATCACTGCGTCTCCTGCCGGCTGACGCAGATCAATAGCGAGGCTTTTCTTTCCCCGGTTCTGCTGAATGAAGTAGCCGCTGCGTCCGTTGTCTGCAATCGGCAGCATGCGCGACGGGTCACCACCCGGCGCCAGTTCAACCTTGATGATCTCAGCGCCCATTTCAGCCATCAGGCGGCCGACCGTCGGGCCGGCGAGATACTGTGTGAAATCGAGTACCCGGATCCCTTCCAGCATGAGCATGTCCAACCTCCCCTCGCGCATTCGCATCGTTATGCGGGCAGCAATGTAGCACTTTGCCGCAAACTCCCCGGCGCAAATTACGCCACGGGATCCGGGACGCGCAGGCGCGCCCGTGCAGCGGTCCTCATCACAGCGACGCAGCTGTCTTTACGGTCATAATCCGACGCTGATTTGACGCGCTCCGGGCAACAGGAGGAAGCATTTGGACGCACAGCAGCGCTCTCTCGGTCTCGGACTGTTCATGCCGAACTGTTCGAACATGTCGGCCATCTCGACCTACCGCACCTGCGAGGACGAGTGGCCCTATGCCACCAATCTCGCAATCGCCCGCGCGGCAGAGGCCGCTGGCTTCGAACTCCTGTTCCCCGTCAGCCGCTGGCGCGGATTCGGCGGCGAGACGAACTATCTTGGAACGTCGCTTGAAACGATGACCTGGGCGTCAGCCCTGCTTGCGCAGACTCGCAGCATCAAGGTCTTTTCGACCGTGCATGTCCCCTTATTCCACCCCTTCGTCGTCGCCAAAATGGGCGCCACCATGGACCACATCAGCGGCGGTCGCTGGGGCATCAACCTGGTCAGCGGCTGGAGCGAGACGGAGTTCGGCATGATGGGTGTAGACCTGCTGGCGCACGGGGCCCGCTATGAACGCACGGCTGCTTTCATTGAGATTCTGCGCGGGCTATGGAGCGGACCGCCCGGAGGCTTCAATCACGAGTCGCCCTGGTATCGGATCGCCAACGGTGTCTCGTTACCGCAGCCCGCGTTCCCGCCCCCGATCGCCAACGCCGGCACCTCGGAAGATGCCAAGGCGATGACGGCGCGTCTGTGCGACTGGGCGTTTATCTCCACGCCTTCTATCGAGGCTGTGGCCGGCATCGCGGACGATATCCGCGCCCGGGCCGCGGCGCTGGAGCGACAGGTTCAGGTCGCCGCGTTTCCTTTCGTACTGTGGCGGGATTCAGAAGACGAGGCCCAAGCCGAGGTCGCGCGCATCATCGAGAACAAGGATCCGGTCGCTGCGCAGAACTGGCTGGACGGTCTGAACATTGGCAGCGGCTCGTTTGACAGCTTCACCCTGGACATGATGACGGTCGGCGCAGGAGCCGTGCATGTGGTCGGTACCGCAGAGCAGGTCGCGCTGAAGCTCAAAGCGCTGCACGACGGCGGTCTGGACGCAGTGCTGATGGTCTTTCAGGCGTATCTCGACGACACTCGACGATTCGCGCGCGAGATCCTGCCGCTGTTGCGGGAACTTGGCGTGGTCACCAAAGACTGATTTCAACTGCGGGAGAGCAAGCGCCATGTCCTACCAGGGCCACTATTCGCCACCACCCAGACAGCAGGTCCTCTACGGCCGGCCCTGCGCCGAAGCCCTGGCCAGTGAACTCGCTCGACTTGGCGCATCACGTGCAGTCTTCGTCACTAACAACAGCCTCGCGGCACCAGGACAGCTCGGCCCGCGTATCCGCGATGCCCTGGGCGCTGCCTGCGTCGGCGAAGTCACCGGGATCCGAGCCCACTCGCCCCGGGAAGATGTAATCCGCATCGTCCTGGCGCTGCAGCACCACCACGCGGACGTGGTCATCGCACTCGGTGGCGGATCGGTGTGCGACGCCACCAAGGCTGCAATTCTGTGTGCCGAGAACGACATCACCGAGTCAGACGCCATCGATCGGCTGCAGACAGAGGACGCGATGCGCGCACCGGGCATCCCGTACATCATGGTGCCGACCACGCTGTCGGCCGGCGAATTCACCGCCTATGCCGGCGTTACCGACGAAAGAGTCCCACGCAAGGAAGTGCTGTTTCATCCCGACATCGCTCCCGACTCCGTGATCCTCGATCCGGCGATGACCCTGGCAACGCCGCCGCGGCTCTGGTTCGGTACCGGGATCCGCGCGGTCGATCACTTCGTCGAGACCTGGTGCTCGGTCAACGTCACACCCCCGTGCGAGGCAACGGCACTGCACGCTGCACGGCTGCTGCCGCAGGCATTGAGGCGCTGCCTGGCTGCGCCGGAGGATCTGGACAGTCGACTCGAGTGCCAGATCGGCGCCTGGCTCTCGGTTCAGGGAGTCGCAAGCGGCGTCGACCTCGGCGCGAGCCACGGCATCGGTCATATCCTGGGCGGGACGGCCGGCATGCCGCATGGAGAAACGTCCTGCGTGATGCTGCCCCATGTACTGCGTTACAATGCGCTGGTGAATGCGGACAGGCAGCACGCCCTGGCCTCCGCCATGGGGGATGCCGGGACGCCGTTGTCCGATCAGATCCAGAAACTGGTCGCCGAGCTCGGCCTGCCGGGGGCGCTTCGTGAGGCCGATGTGCCCAGGGAAATGCTGCCCACGCTGGCCGAAGAGTCGATGTTGGATATGTGGATCAAGACCAATCCGCGTCCAATCAACAGCTCGTCTGAGGTTCTGCCGCTGCTTGAGGCTGCGTGGTAACCCGCACGCCGCAACACCCCGGTCGTGAGCGAGTACTTCGCTCCGACCGGTCACCTTCACATCGCGTTGACATATTCCCTGATAAAAGGACGTCGCGTTGTCGAACGTTTCGACGCCGAGCAAGCTGCTTCCGGCACAAAACGCCCTTCGCGCCTGACGGCTGTTGAACCGCTTCGCGTCGCTTCAAGCCCATCGTTATTGACGGGACATTTATCTCAAGGGGAGAACTCCAGTATGCGTATCAATATCCGGGCAGCCCTCGTGGCTGCGAGCGCGATAGCGGTGCCGTTTTCCGCCGGTGCATTTTCCGAGTCGGATTACCTCGCCTGGTTCAAGGAAAACCAGACGGCACAGCCGCAGTTTGTCGACGGTGATGTCATCACCTACGACAAGGCCGACCTCGTACGGCCCTTCATTCCAAAAGAATTCCAGGAAGAATGGATCTTCGACGGGATGGAGATGACGATTAAAGACGCAGGCGATCTGACGCCCGCGAAGATCTACATGGACGCCACGCAGAAGCACTATGGGACAGCGACGATCGCGTCTGACGGTGCTATTGAAAACTACGCAGCCGGGCGCCCCTTCGATCCCGACAAGTATGAACCGGGTGCCGACTCTGGCTGGAAGATGGTGTGGAACTGGAACTACCGCTGGCAGAACGACGGCCTGTCGGTTGGTGAGGTGCATTGGGTCTGGGTGCGTCGCGGCGGTTCTCATGAAGGTCACGAGATCATGAAAGAGAACGGCGGCAAGTACGCCAAACACTATCTCGGTGGCGGCGCCTTTGAGCGCGTTCTCAAGGGCCCCTACAAGCGCTTCCTCATGGCGCACAACGTCAAGTATGCAGACGACAACTACCAGGTGAACCAAGGCAAAGGTTTTGCCAAAGGCACCGAGTTCCGCGAGTACACCGGTTTCGTGTCACCGTTCGACATCGCGGGCACAGCCTTCCTGATTCTGCGCTACGACGATCCGCGTAAAGCCGACGACTCCTGGGCCTATATTCCCAGCCTGCGTCGTGTGCGTCGTATCTCTGTGGAGGTGAAATCCGACTCCCTGCTCGGTACGGACCACACCCTGGAAGACTTCTATGGCTTTAACGGGCGGCCCATGGAGCACAACTGGGAATATGTCGGCTCGACCAACATCCTGGTGGTCGCGCGCTCACGCTATCGCGAGTGCGTGTACTACGGGCCAAACGGCTGGGCCATCAAAGACGATTACGCGCTGCGTAAAACCGACGTGATGAAACAGATCCCGAAGAGCTCGAGCCACCCGTACTCGATGAAGTTCATTCACATCGACCATCAGTCGGGTGAGTCCTACTACGCGAATGCCTTCGACAAGGCGGGCGAGCTGTGGAAAGTCTGGCAGCTGACCAAAGTATGGTCTGACGACCCCTGGGTGCAGGGCGGTAGCGAATACTCCTGGCCGGGTCATGAGACCCCGATGGGCACGCAGTTCCAGCTGTTCCAGAGCATCAACGTGATCGACATGCAGAACGATCGCGGCACCCTGGTGCCCTGCCGTGGCTGCGAAGCTGAAAACACAGAGTTCAAGTTCGCGAAACGCGTACTCGACGTGAACTACCTGACGGAAGGTCGCTGATCCATCCAGGTCAGCAGCTAGCTTTTCAGCGTTTCATCAGGCCGCCTGCAGCAATGCAGGCGGCTTTTTTTTGCCCGCGCCTCAGCGCGCAGCGTAGCGCCACTGCAACAGAGAGAACGGTGGATCGCTGTCCTCATGGTGTTCGAATACGCCAACGACCTCTGCCCCGATTTCAAGATCCTGCTGCGGGTCGCCCAGTAAATTACCCACCAGCCGCACGTGGTCGGCGTGGGGTAATTCAACCAGCGCAATGACGTAAGCGCCCTGCTCCTTTAGCGCCGGGTGCACCGGATGCCATACGCGCTGATGGCTATAGAGGATCCCCCTGGGCTCGACTTCGACATAAGCGAGGTCAAAGTTCTGGCAGCGATGGCAAATCCACTCCGGACCCCATTGATAACGAGCGCAGCGCTGGCAGCGCTGCAGCAGCAGGCGTCCTTCCCGCAATCCGTCCCAGAAAGGTTTGTCGAGCTCGGTCGCGGCCGGCGCCGGCAGGCCCGGATTCAGATAAACATCGTTCATAGGGTCGCCTCCCCGCCGAATATGCAGCTCGAAACCGGGGTCACCATGGGCCCGGAAATCACCATGGAAACCTCTGCATTCGGCACCTGCGAGGTGGAGGTACGCCGGACCTGCCGTACCGCCTCCACGTTCAGACCCAGGCCATGCATGTAACACTCGGCCAGGTTTCCACCGCTCGTGTTGAGCGGCAGCTGACCATCGGGCGCTACCAGGTTATCCAGCACAAAAAACTCGTTCGCCTCCTCTGGCTTGCAGAAGCCGTGTTCGACAATGCTCATGAGCACGCCACCGGTAAAGTTCTCGTAGCTTTGCAGGACGTCGATATCCGCCGGCCCCACGCGCGCCATCTCGTAGAGCCGCGGCGCAACCGTCTTGAAACTCGAGGTCGCGTAGTCGGGTGTGTTGTGGACCGGCGCACCCGCCCGGTACTGACTCCCGGCCACCGCCCCGAGGACGTAGCACTCCGGATGCGGAAAATCCCGGGCGCGTTCTGCTGAGACCAGGATCATGGCTGCCGCGCCGTCGTTCTCGAGGCAGCAGTCAAACAGGTGCCACGGCTCTACGATCCAGCGCGACTCGTCATACCCGGCTTCATCCAGCGGACGTCCATGCATAACCGCGCGCGGGTTGGTCTGCGCATGGGCGTAACTCGCCATCGCGATTGCACGCAGTGCTGCCTGGTCAACAGAGAATTCGTGCATGAAACGTCGATATTTCATGACGAACATGTGTGCCGGAGAGAGCAGTCCGTAGGGCACGGTGTGCGCCAGATTGCCGCTGACCGTGGCACTCTGCGCGCCCTGACCGAACCGACCATACTGTCCCTGCGCCAGCGCACGGAAGACCACGACGCATTCGGCCTGGCCGGTAGCGATGGCCGCCGCCGCGTTGGCAATGGCGGCTGAGCCCCCGCCCCCGCCACCACCCCACTGCATGCTCGCGAAACGTAACTCCCTGCACCCCAGCGCTGCTGCCAGCTGTGAAGGATCGCTGCGATCATTGGAGAACGAAGAAAAGCCGTCGATTTCCCGCGGATGAATCCCCGCGTCCGCACAAGCGGTCGTGATGGCCTGCAGCGCCAGCTTGAACTCCGCATGCGGCGACTGACCACGTTTGTAGTAGACGGTCTCCCCGATGCCGACAACTGCCGTCCGGCCGCGTAAGCTGCGTCCGCTCATCGCTCAGGCCACCGCGTCTACGTCAGCGAACTGACGATAGCGCTCGGGGATGGCGAACTTGAAGATGCGGGCCGCATTCAAACCCAGCACTTTCGCTCGGTCGGTATCGGTCAACTCTCCCATCGTGCGCTCAATCGCAGCTGCAGAATGGGGCCAGGTCCCCTCGTGATGGGGGAAATCATTGGCCCACAGAAAGTTGTCCGAGAGCCCGAATTCCCGCATCAAACTCAGTCCCGGGCGGTCTTCGCCGAAACTCGCAAAGCCATTGCTACGGAAATAGTCACTAGGCAGATTCCGTAGCTTCGGCCGCACCCACATGTGGTGCTTGTGGTATGCCTCATCCATGGCAGTCAGTGCCCAGGGCACCCAGCCGATGCCGGCTTCGATTGAGCCGAAGCGCAGCTTCGGAAAGCGCTCGATCACGCCCGAGGCGCAGAGATTGATCAGCGGCTCCATCGTCGGCGCCAGCGAGTGCACGGCATAGTTGATCACCGCGCCGCCGTGGCCTCGAGCGGTCCGCGGATCGCGCCCGGTAGAGACATGAAAAGTCATGGGCAGATCAGCATCCTGAATCGCCGCCCACAGCGGTTCGAACTCCGGCAGGTTGTAGTTCGGATGTTCGTGATCCGGCGCACCCCAGACCGGCTTGCAAGGTAATGCCAGGCCGCGGAACCCGAGTCTGGCGACGCGCTGCACTTCTTTGATGCTGCCCTCGATATCGCCGGCTGCGATGCAGGCCATGGGCGATAAACGAGCGTTATAGGGTCCGAAGGTCTCCCAGGCCCAGTCGTTCCAGGCGCGGCACATGGCCTGACTGAATTCGCTGTCCGGTGTGGCCCACACGGTCAGGCCTTTATTGGGAAACAGGATCTCGCAATCCACACCGTCGCGTTGTAGCGCGGCAAGCCGCTCCTCCGGCGTCCGGCCGGACTCTGAGCGCTCGAGATCCTCACCCTCGAATTTGATCGAATTCAGGCGAATTGGCCGGAAGCCCTCCGTCTTCTGCATTTTCGAGCCGTCCCCGCCGAGCACAATCCCGGGCAGCCGATCCTGGTAGCGGGCGGGCATGCGCGCCGACAGAAAATCGTTGGGCTCCTGAACGTGGCAGTCGGCGGAAACGATGAAGTACTTGTTTGACGCGTGCGGGCGCGGCGAACGCGGCCAATCGGCGCTCCCCGGGCTCTCCTGACGCCAGGCATTGGCGTTATCGGTCGGAGACATCTTGGCGAATCCCTGTCGGTTCTACTGAACGTGGGATCGTCTTATGGATCCTGGTGCTGTGCAAACACGAAATGCCGGCAGCCCCGCAGACAGGACGGGAGCTTCTATCTCGCCGCGCATTGCGCGGCCCAGAAATTGATACGCCAGTCGTCCCACCAGAGCCGGCGCCGACACGCTCAGCGCCAGTCATGCTTCAAAAGCTTGTCCGCTCTCCGCGGAATCAGGTGGCGGGCAGGGCGGGCTTCAGGTGGGTCGTGCTTGTCCGTGGATGTCCAGCGCGGATCTGACCTGAAGCGTGGTTGACCCGCCGGGTCCTGCACGCCACCCGGTGTAGAACACCGAGCCTGCGCTTCAGCAGAGACCAGGCGGAGCCACCGCCCCCCGCTTCTTCAAGCGTAGCCTATGAATTCGGTTAATCCAGTCAGCAGGTGCAATCCCGCACCCGGCCTGCCCCTCGGGACGCGCCTCTGCGGGCGGCTAATGACCGGGACGATGGCCAAGCATGAGCCAGCTCAGCGGTAGGTCATCACAAGCGCAGTCTCATCATTCCTGTGCTTTGAGAAACTGGTTGTAGCCTTCCACCGCTTTCGCTGCACTGTAAAGAGCAATGCCGCCGCCCATTTCTATGGCGACACCAGCAGCTTCGGCGACCTCCTCAGGCGTCACGCCCAACCGGTGGAGGGCCGCGTTATGCCAGGCCATGCAGCCATCACAACCTGACGCAATAGCTATTCCAAGCGCGATCAGTTCCTTGGTTCGAACATCCAGCGCGCCATCCTGAAACGTGGCCGCTGCCAGTCCGGAAAAAGCCTTCATGGTCGCCGGCAAAGCCTGGGCGAGGTCGCCGATGGCGCTTTTTGCGTAACGCTCGATGGCAGGATGGTCATTCATATCTGCGTCTCCGAAGGGTGGATGAATAGCGCTTATGACATCACAAACCCGAGCACGCCAAAGCGCGAGTAGTTTTAATTGGAATTAATCCCGAAAATTATAATATTTTTCCTTTAAGGGAATATTATTATTTTCGAACTCTCTGAAGGCAGAAATACTTGGACTAGCGGTTCCTGAGATCATGGTCGAAGTTTTTCATAATTGTCCTTTTCAGGAACTTTTTATAGACGACCGGTGCAATCCATATGATTACGAGCGTATTATTTCGGACTCATCGCCTCACAACACACCTCCTGAACTCTCTTGTCGCACAGCTTCAGCACGGCTGATCTGTTCGTCGCCAGGCCTTGTTCTCTAACTACCTACACTCTAACTAATTGAAAAAAAATAATTTCATCTGGCCGCGAGGTGGGGCTGCGCCTTCTCGCATTGGCCCGACGCGGGCCGCATGTTTACTGAAACGCTGTAACTCTGACCGCACCGGCACTTCTATCTTGCGGATATTTTCTCCGGGCCTGCTGACCCACCCCGATCCAGCTACGCACTGACTAGAAAACGGATGCGTTCTGCTGCCCGCCACACGTTGATTCGAACAGCCTCAATGCTGCGCGAGCAGGCTTTACCCATGGGACTGTCGGTTCTCGGTTAGACATGGTTCTCGGCTAGACGGGGCTCCCGCCTAAGCTGTGACGTCTCTGAGCACGCTTATTAAAAGGGCTCACCCAAGCCGGGGCCGGTTATGCTTCTCCCGGACAAAGGCCTTACGCGGGATCCCCAGGTCTTAAAGGAGACGAACAATGCGCTTCGATGTCTTGATCAAAAACGGAACGCTGGTTGACGGAACTGGCGCAGCGCCGCGGTCCGGAAGCGTCGCGGTTTGCGACGGAAAGATTGTCGCGATGGGCGATGTTGACGGTCCGGCTCGGGAAACCATTAACGCGCAGGATCTCGTTGTATCGCCCGGTTTCATTGATCCCCATACGCACTACGACGCTCAGGTGTGTTGGGACCCCCAATTCACGCCCTCCTCCTGGCACGGAGTGACAAGCGTCGTGCTGGGTAACTGCGGCGTCGGACTGGCACCATGCAGGCCTCCCGCCCGGGAGATCGCCATGCAGGACCTGGTGAATGTCGAGGCGATTCCCCTCGATGTGCTGCAGCAGGGCATCACCTGGGGTTGGGAAAGCTTTCCTGAGTACATGGCGGCAGTGGCAGCCCATAAGCCCGCGCTCAACGTGGGATTTCTCGCGCCGCTGACCCCGTTTCGCCATTACGTCATGGGCGAGGCGTCGATGGAGCGGGCAGCGACGCCCGCAGAGCGGACGGACATAGCGCGCCTGCTGGACGAAGCAGTAGCAGCGGGTGCGTTCGGTTTTTCGAGCACGGTTCTGAACCAGCACCTCGGCTTTCAGGGCAGACCGCTCGCCTGCCGCCTGGCGGATGACGCCGAGCTTTCTGCGTATGCCGCGGTGCTGAAAACGCACAACAAGGGCGCCATCGAGATTGCGCTGACCCGCCAGATTGCCGTGCTCGAGGACGAACAGTGCGACACGCTGGACCTGCTTCTCAGAGAGAGCGGACGACCGGTGACCTTCATTGCTATGTTCGACCGCGACGACATCCCCGAAGCGGTCAATGACACCCTGCGCAAAGCCGCAGCGCTGATTGAACGCGGCGCCAGACCTCAGACCTCGCCCCTGCCGCTCACCCGCGAGCTGAATATGCGCAATCCATTCTCGTTTGCCGCTTTTCCGTCCTGGAGCCGCGTTTTCGAGGACACGTCGCTTGCGGCGCAGAAAAAAGTCTATGCCGACCGGCAGTTCCGCGATGCCTTCCGTGAGGAACTGAAGCGTCCCATGTCATTCGGCAACTGGTCCCGGGTGACGCTGCACAGCGTGGCCAGTGCGGCGCTCAAGCATCACGAAGGACAGACCGTGCAGGCCCTCGCCGAGGCCGCCGGCAAAGATCCCGTGGACATGTTTCTCGATCTCACGCTCGCCGATGAGCTGGCGCTCGAATTCACCATGGCGACATTCAACAACCGCCCCGAACGCATGGTCGAGATCCTGAACAACAGAGACATTCTGATAGGCCTGGGTGACGGCGGGGCGCACGTCGACATGCTGTGTGACTCGGGTTATCCCACTTTCATGCTGGGTCATTGGGTGCGCGAGACCGGTGCGCTGACTTTGGAGGAGTGCGTGCGCAAACTGACTTCCGACCCGGCAGACTTTTACGGCATCCAGAACCGCGGACGCCTGCTTGAAGGCTCGGCTGCCGATATTGCGATTTTTGATCCTGACGCGGTCGGGTCTTCAAACCGAGGGGAACGCCGCTATGACCTTCCGGGAAACGGTAAGCGGATGGTGATGCCTTCGAAGGGCGTCCATTACACGCTGGTGAACGGCGCTATCACCTACGACCGCGGGGAGCTGCGCCCAACCCGAGCTGGTCAGGTTCTGCGCGCCTGAGGGGTGCTCGACCCGCCGGGTGATTGCTGCCTCATCGGTCGGACTGCAGAGAATCCAGTGATGCAAGCGCACACCGTGCCCACTGAGCGATTCACCCGGGGTCGCGCCACGGTCGAAGCCGCCTTCGTCCAAAAGCGCTGGGCACTTCCGAGGCTTCAGGGCTGACCCCTGTAACTGAGAGTAAAGCTATGACTTCGCGGACGTTGAAAATCGGGGTGCTCCTGCCCTTGTGGACAGACTCCTACGCGGGTCGAACTCCCCGCCTGCGTGAGGTGATCAGGTTTGCGCAGCACGCAGAAACTGTGGGTCTGGACAGCGTCTGGCTGACGGATCACCTGTACTGGGAAGCTTACGTGGACTTTCGCGCCGTAGGCATGGAGCCTCCCGAAGAATGGAAAAGTGTGAAGGGCGGGCAATGGGAATGCTGGACCGCCGCTGCCGCGCTGGCCGTACAAACCCATGAGCTGCACATCGGGACGCTGGTTACCAATACCTGCTTGCGCAATCCCGCGCTGCTGGCGCGTACAGCCGACAACGTGCAGGAACTCAGCGATGGCCGCCTGATCCTCGGCCTCGGGGCGGGTGATTTTGTCTCCGAGCACCTCGCTTATGGATTCGACTTCGAACGCCACGTCGCCCGTTTTGAAGAGGCGCTCGACGTGGTGCTCCCGCTGCTCGAGGGGAAACGGTTTTCCCACTCAGGCGAGTTCCATCGCCTGGAGGACGCGCAGCTTTTACCGCGCGCGGAGCACGGACGTCCACCGGTCCTGATCGGCACGCTCAAGGGGAAACCCCGCATGTCGCGTCTGGTCGCGCAGCATGCCGACCTGTGGAACTGCATGATTGCTTTCGGCGACTGCGCCCTCCAAACCTATCTCGACGCAAGGGCCCCGATCCTGGCCGCCTGCGAGCGCTATGGCCGCGACCCTGCCACCCTCTCCTGCGGCGCAACCGTTGCCGTCAATTTCACTCAAGAGCCGTACGCAATCGTGCCGACTTCAACCCCGTTTTCGGGATCAGTCAGCGCTATCGCGGACCGCTTTCTCGAATACGCCGAAGCGGGTGTGGAACACATATCGGTTATTCCGCAGCCCTGGAACGAAGCGGGTCTTGATGGTCTAGGCGAGGTGCTGAAGCGCGTAACGTCCTGAGCTTCGCCCGCTCGCTGGTCAGCCGTTGCGCAAGCGCTAGATCTGCTCAGCCGCGGCGCGCGACCCGTTTGCTAACGCGTCGGGAGAGCTCTGCAACGCGGTCACGTCACGGGTGTGTCCATGGGTGTCATCGGCCTTGCAAGGCACAAGCAGAGATCTGATGCGCGGAAAAAACCCGACGCGCCGAGCGCTGCCAGCAAGCGCTGCAGATCTGCGCTGATTCGGAAGCGGTATGGCGTCTGCGCGGTGCTGCTGTCACCGCTCCCGCTTCAAGCCGGGCAGACGCGCGTCTTTATCGTTCGATGGGAGTACGCAAGAATGCCGGACAGACATTGGGTCAGTCGTCAGATGGGGGAGGCACACCATGTGGAAGTACCTGCGTTTCGGTTACATACACTGGATCTGGATAACGCTCACGCTTGCCGGTTTCGCGGCGGGCGGATGGTGGATGTGGACAGGGGTAACTTTCCTGTTCGTCGTCGGCGTCGGCGGCGAGATCCTGACTGCGCACTGGCGTGACGAAACCAACCCCCAATACGGACACCCGCTCATACACGATCTGATCCTCTACTCGGCAGTTCTGGGGCACGTCGCCGCCACATTTGTTGCCGCCTGGACTTGCACCAGCGCCGATGTGCTGGGCTTTGGCGCCTTCGCAACCCAGGCTTTCTCTGCCCTCGGCATCGACCACGACATCTTCGCTGCACGGGCAATGAACAGCGGGCTGGATTATCTCGGCGCAGGCCTCTCACTCGGCGGATTACTCGGGGTCAGCGGAATTTCCGCGGCACATGAGCTGACCCATCGCACCGCCAACCCCTTGGACATGGCGTTTGGGCGTCTGGAATTTGCGCTCGCCTTCGGCACCAATTTCGCAACGGAGCACGTCTACGGGCACCACAAGAACCTCGGCTACCCGGGAGTCGACACCGTCTCGCCGAAGCGCGGTGTCGGCTTTTATGAGTTCCTCACGCGAGGCGCAATGGAGCAATTCCAGGGTGGATTCGGAATTGAACGTGCCCGGTTGAAAGCTCTGGGTAAACCGCTGTTGTCACCGAGCAACAAAGTGCTGCAGGCATGGTTGCGAGGCGCGTTGGTGGTAGCGCTGGTTTTCCTCGTCGGCGGCAGCCAGGCGCTCCTCGTGTGGCTGATCGCGGCGGCCTTCTCCAAGTACATCCTCGAAGGGCTCAACTTCTTTTCCCACTACGGTCTCATTCGTCTGCCGGGCGAAAAGATCACCACCCGCAACACGTTTTCAAGTTGTAACCCACTCAGCAACCACTTTACTTTCAATCTTGGGCGGCACGGCTCCCACCACGAGCACGATACGCCGTACTACCTGTTCCAGTGGAAGCCCATGCCCGAATCGCCTTACGGGTATCTGACGATGACCCTGATCTCATGGGTACCGCCCGTGTTCTGGAAATTCATGATCCCGATGCTGAAAGAGTGGGACAACAAATGGGCTACCCCCGCAGAGCTTGAGGTGATCGCCGAGCACAATCGGGGTTCCGGGGTCAGCGCGCTTGTTGAGTCCAGCGCAACCGCCTAGCTCAACCACAACCGCGGCACTGTGCTGAAGCTGTTCCGCAAGCCGGAGCGGGTCGCGACGCTGCTCCCTCAGGGAACGACGCTTCCGGTTAAAGGTGGGCAGCGCCTGCTCGACGCGGCGCTTGCACAAGGCCTGAACTGGCCGCATGACTGCCGCGTCGGGAGCTGCGGCACCTGCCGCTGCCTGCTGCGGGAAGGCGAAATCAAATCCCTTACCGACCTTGCCTATACGCTTGGAATCGAGGATATACGTGCCGGTGCGGTTCTTGCCTGCCAGGCCCTGCTCAAAAGCGATGTCGTCGTCGAAATTGAACTCGATCAACAAGCCGCAGAGGTGGAAACAGTGGAGGGTCGGATTGCGTCCCTGACACCTCTTACGCATGACATTGTTGAAGTTGCCATCTCTCTGCCAAGGCCAGCTTTCCGCGGAGCCCGAGCCGGACAATACCTCGAGGTCACGGCGGCAGGCCTGGAAGCACCACGCAGCTATTCGTTTGCGCGCGATCCCGTGCACGCAGATCAGGTCAGCTTCGTTATCCGCCACGTGCCCGGCGGTCTGTTCACCGACTGGCTTTTCAGTGGCGACCGCCGCGGCGAGACGCTGTCTCTTCGCGGCCCCCGCGGCAGCTTCGGTCGAGGCACAGGCGGCGGGCGCATCGTCTGCGTTGCGGGTGGCAGCGGGATAGCGCCCGTGCACGCCATCCTCGAGGCTGCGCTCCGCGAAGAGATATCCCGCCCATGCATCATCCTGTTTGGCGTGCGTACACAGGCGGACATTTTTTTTCGCCAGGAGCTTGAGCGAATTCAGCAGCAGTGGCGCGCGTCGTTCGAAATTATCCCGGTGCTCTCAGAAGAGCCGGCCCAGAGTGTCTGGGCCGGAGCCCGCGGCACGGTCGTCACCGACATGAAGCGCCTGATCGGCCCGCCGGCACCGGGCGATGAAGCCTATCTCTGCGGTCCTCCCGCGATGGTGGACGCTGCGCTAACCGAACTTGCGCAGCTCGGTTTCAGGCCGGACATGATTTTCTTCGACAAATTCCTTGATGCAAGCACGTACCCGGATGGCCGCAGGATGCCCGGAGCCGAACGCCTGCCCCGCCCGCTTCCATGAACCGCAGAACGACCCCGACTACGACCCACTGGGGCAATTTTCTGATCGACGCTCAGGACGACGAAATCGTCGCTGTGAACCATTACGCAGACGATCCTCACCCCTCTCCGATAGGGCAATCACTGCGTAACAGTCGCGATCCCCGCGTGCGGATCAGTATGCCGATGGTGCGGGAAAGCTATCGGTCACGGCAGCACAAAGCACCCCGCGACCAGCGCGGTAAAGAGCCCTTCGTCGCTGTCGAGTGGTCTGAAGCGCTCGACCTCGCCGCGGCCGCGTTGGAGCGCGTACGTTCTGAGCACGGTAATGCTGCAATTTACGGTGGCTCTTATGGCTGGGCCAGCGCTGGTCGATTTCATCACTCGCAGAGCCAGTTGCACCGCTTTCTGAATCAGTTCGGTGGCTATACGGCCTCTGATCGCACGTATTCCGCAGCTGCGGGTGAGGTGCTGCTTCCACATATTCTCGGGCGTGATCTGTACACGCTTTTCCTGCACACCCCGCCCTGGAAAGACGTGCGGGACCACGGAGAGATCGTGCTCTGCTTCAGCGGGGTCAGCCCGAAAAACCTGCAGGTCGTTATGGGCGGACCGGGAGCCCACACAGCCGAAGATCAGTTACGGGATTGTGCCAAAGCCGGCGTGCGCTTCGTGAACGTCAGTCCGCTGCGCAGCGATCTGCCGCCAGAGCTACATGCCGACTGGATCCCGATCCGCCCATGCACAGATACCGCGCTGATCCTCGCTCTGTGCCATTACCTGCTGGTGGAAGGTCTTCACGACAGCGCGTTTCTCGAGCGTTACTGCACGGGACTCGATGTGTTCGCGAAGTACCTTCTCGGCGAGCAGGACGGCGTACCCAAAGATGCGATTTGGGCCGAATCCCTGACCACGATTCCGGCGGAGACGATCAGGAAGCTGGCGCAACTGCTGGTGGGCCGGCGCGTGTTTATTCCTATGGGCTGGTCGCTGCAGCGGGCAGAACATGGAGAGCAACCGTTCTGGGCAGCGGTTGCGCTGGTGGCGATACTGGGCCAGTTCGGTCTTCCCGGCGCCGGGATCGGACACGGCGTCGGCTCCCTGCATACGATAGGCTTCATGGGCCGTCGCCTGATCCCCTTCCGCTGGGCAGCTCTCGAGCAGGGCAGAAACCCCATCGATTCAGTCATTCCGGTAGCGCGCATCAGCGACATGTTGGAACAACCCGGTGCTGAGTTTTCCTATGACGGCCGTGTCCTGAACTATCCGGATATCCGCCTGATTTACTGGGCTGGCGGTAATCCGTTCCACCATCACCAGGATCTCAATCGACTGCGTCGCGCCTGGGAAAAGCCCGAGTGTGTCGTGGTGAACGAGCAGGTTTGGACGGCCACCGCAAGGCACGCCGACATCGTTTTCCCGATCACCACCAGTCTCGAGCGCAACGACGTCGCCTTCAGTACTTTCGATCACTACGTCTCGCCGATGCCTCAGGCGGTGCTCCCTTTCGCGCAGGCACGCAGTGACTACGAGGTTTTCGGTCAGCTGGCGGAGCGTCTCGGGTTCGCGCAGCGCTTCACCGAGGGCCGGAGCGAAATGGAGTGGGTACGCCACCTGTATGCGGTGTCGCAGAAACGCGCCGCCGAATACCAGGTTGTGCTGCCTGCGTTCGATACGTTCTGGCGGGGTAACCATTTTTCGATCGCCGAGCAGCTGCCCGATTGCGAGCTCTTGTTCGAAGCTTTCCGTAGAGACCCCGAAGGCTGCGCTCTGGATACGCCTTCCGGGCGCATCGAATTATTCTCCGCAACAATCGCAGGTTTCGGTTACGACGACTGCCCCGGCCATCCCGTCTGGCTCAACAAGCAGGAATGGCAGGGTGCCCCCCTCGCGAGTCGCTATCCGCTGCACCTGATCTCCAACCAGCCCGCCCCGCGTCTGCACAGCCAGCTCGATTTCGGCTCTGTCAGCCAGGCGTCAAAGATCGGCGGTCGTGAGCCCATTACGATGCACCCGGACGATGCTGCCGCACGCGGGATTCAGGACGGGCAGGTGGTCAAGGTGTTCAACGACCGCGGCGCCTGTCTGGCGGGGGCAAGACTCTGTGACGACCTGCGTCCCGGGGTAGTTCAGCTATCGACCGGCGCCTGGTATGACCCCGTCTCAGTCGACAACGGTCCCGACCTGTGCGCGCATGGCAATCCCAACGTACTGACCCGGGACGTCGGCACGTCGCGCCTGGGGCAAGGGCCCACGGCGCACAGCTGCCTGGTCGAAGTTGAGCGGTGGATTGGCCCGCTACCGCCGGTCCGCGCCTTCGAGCCGCCGCCGATAGTTGCTTAGTTCGACGCCCGGGCCGGCTCAGGCCGCACTGCGCGCGGGCCTGGAGATTGCGCCATGCGGGCACACACTGATGCATGCCGAGCAGCGAATGCATTTCTGCGTGTCAATCGCCAGACCGCTGTAGTAAAGGCCCGCCGTCTTTCCAGGTTCGATCGCGCGGTAATCCCTCAGCACACCGTTAGCGTCGGACGACGAACAACCCGTCTCGACGATGCAGCCCGCGACCGGCCGCACGAGCAGACATTCGTCACACAGCACACAGCGCCGGTTGTCGATCACGGGGGCGGGCGTGCTGCGATCTTCAAACACATCTCGATAGACGTGGGCCGCCGGCACGCCGGCCGCCCTTAGCAGGTTTTCGCCCGCGGTGATCATGGCGGGCGGGCCGCACAGCCAGAAGCGGCTTTTCGAGGGCTCGATCGCCGCCGACGCCAGATAACGCTGGTCCAACCACTGGGTAACAAAACCACGAGGGCCACGCCAGTCACTGTCGACCGGCTCCTCGGACAGCACCGTGACGAACTCGAAGCGATGAACAGGATTCCAAGCCGCACTCAGAGCGTCGATCCCGGCTGCAGCTGCGAGATCGGCCTGCGTGCGCGCGCCGTAGAGAAACAGGCAGTCTCTCTCGAGCTGCTGCCTGCAGGCCGCCTCGGCCAGGGCCTTGACCGCACTCAGACCGCTGCCACCGCCGATCAGCACCATCGGATCGCTCGACGCATCGAGCGTGAACTCACCCAGCGGTCCGGCGACCTCGAGCTCGGCGCCAAGACGGTTACCCGAAGCCAACCAGGTTGACATTTCGCCGCCAGGAACGAGGCGGATCAGAAACGAATGCTCTCCGTCCGCCTCAGCCGCCGGATCGCGGGCGAAGGAGTACGCGTGAGGCGTCTCGATGCCGGGCACGCTCAGGATCGCAAACTGGCCTGCGCTGGCCCGCATCGGCGAGGCCGCCGGGTCCAGAACGACAACGAATTCAAAAGTGTCACTGGTCACCTGCTGAATTCGCGCGACACGACCTCTGGCCCGGGTCAGACGGGGCGTTCTGATCCCGACGGCCGGTGGCGTCGGGCTCAGGGGATCCCGATAGGTCACCGTCGACATGCTCATTCTTCCAGTAGTTCGGGGTGCTCCGCCGCCATCCGCGCGAGGATCGCTGCATCGTCAGCATCCCTACCCGGGTTTTCCCGACGCCAGGCGCGCACATAGCCAGCCTGGCCGCCGAGCGCCGCGAGGTAGGCTCGGCGGGCGGTCGTCTCGTCACATTTCTCAATTTCAGCCAGGCAGGAATAAAACGACGGCGCAAGCCCGAAATCGGTCAACACTTCGGTGTTGAGAGCATTGACGTTCATGCCCCCGGGCGTGTGCGTACCTTTGAATTGTTTCTGGGCGCCGATCACGCCTGGCAACATACGCTCCACGATGACGGCGTAACCGAATGTTTCTCCGCGATCATTGAACAGGCGGCAGAGATCTCCGTCAGCGATCCCCCTGACACTCGCTTCCTCCCGATTGATCTCGAAGCTGGGGCGAGACTGCATGGCGCGAAGACGCGGCACGGTCTGAAAGGAATCACCAATGAAGTAATGGGAGGCATTGGACAGCACCTGAAGCGGGAAACGGGCGCGCAGCGGGTCTTCCTGCCCTTCCATTTCGGCATGATGAACCGGCAACGGATCCTGTCCTTCAGCTGCCAGGGCCTCAGACCAGATCTGGATTTTGCCGTCTTCGGTCGGCCAGCCGATCTCGAGCCACTGCCGCGCAGGATGAGCGTAGTTGGCGAGCGCCCACCCGTTCTCGCTCAGATGATCAAAGGTGATCCCTTCAACCAGACAATTCTTTTCACCGTCGAGGAAATGCTCGCGAATAATGTCCTCATCGCTCTGCGTGAATGCATCGCCGCTGTCTTCGACATAACCCATACGCCGGGCCAAGCGACGGAACAACTCGGCGTTGCTGACTGATTCTCCAAGCGGCGGGATGACCGGTCGATTCATCGCGTAATGGTAATAACCATAAGCGCCGTGAAAATCAGTGCGCTCAAGCTGCGTGTCGGCGGGCAGCACGATGTCCGCGAAATCACAGGAATCGGTCCAAACGGTATCGTGCACTACGGTGAACAAGTCATCTCGCATGAGTCCACGACGCATGTCCCCGACGTTCGGCACACAATTAACCGGATCAGCGTTATAAACAAACAGACACTTGATGGGTGGATCGAGTGTCTCCTCGTTCCAGCCGATGTGGTGCGCCAGCGCGCGTGACATCTGCACCATGTTGACGATGCGCTTTGAACTGCGGTCACCGAGGTCAGAGCGCTGGATGTCATCGCGGAAGAAAGGGTTCCAGTTTTCTTCGAGTCGCCCGTAACCAGCTCCGCCGCAGGCTTCCCGCCAGGCGCCGGTGATTGCCGGCAGGATGAGCACCGCCCGACACATTTGCCCGGAGTTCTGGTGCCGATTCATACCGTGACCGGCGCGGATGTAGGTTCTGCGTGTACCAGCGTAAAGCAGGGCGAGCCGCTCGATATCTGCCGCCGGGAGCCCGGTAATCTCACTCACCCGGTCAAGCGGATATTCCGGCAGGCGTTGCTCAATGAGCTCACGCCAGCCTCGCGTGTGCTTCTCGAGAAAATCCTGATCCTGCAGGCCCCGCTCACAGATCACGTTCATCATCCCCAGCGCCAGCGCGGCATCCGTGCCAGGGCGCGGCTGCAGGTGCCAGTCCGCCATCACCGTTGTGCGTGTCGGCCGTGGATCGATAGCGATGACCTGGCAACCGCGTTCCTGCGCCTCGCGCAGAAAAGGCATGGCATGCACGCCAGTAGAGACGGGGTTCACGCCCCACAGAACGATCAGTTCGGCCTCTCGCGAGGCCATAGCGACATCGGGCCCGTTGGCCGAGCCGTAGGTATGCATACAGGCCCAGTACGCCGCGTGAATACAGATAGACATCTCCAATCGCGCGGCGCCCATACGGTTCCAGAAACGGTTATCCATGGTCCAGTAGCCGATCTGCCCCAGCGTGCCCGAAAAGTTGAACGGCTGAATGGCCTCGGAGCCGAAAGTGTCGATGATGCGCGCGAAGTTAGTGCAGACCTCATCGAGCGCCTCTTCCCAGCTGATGCGCTCGAACCGCGCGCCTGGTCCTTTCGGACCGATCCTTTTATGCGGGTAAAGCACCCGTTGTTCGTTATAGACGAGGTCGAGATAGTGATTGACCTTATTGCACAGGTGCCCGCGCGTGATCGGATGACTCGGATCACCGCGCAGCGCGACCGCCCGGCCGCTCGCGTCGTCCCGCGTGACCAGCATCGAGCAGGTGTCGGGACAGTCGTGCGGACACACAACATGATGCAGAGAGTGCCCAGGCGGCACGTCAAATTTGTAGCTTCGAGTCATCTACCCTGGTGACTGTTCGGTTGATATTTTCGTCCTCAGCATAGTCGATTGCCTGGGGTTCTGGAGGCCAGGTGATCCTGCACCCGGCTGGCGCCCATTACACTGTGCATTCACCCATCGACTCTCGGGAGCAGCCATGTCCAAGGTCTTGTTCGAAAAGCGCGGCCAGCTGGCCTTTGTCACCATCAACCGTCCGGAGTGCCTGAACGCCTGCGACGAGGAGACCTATAACACTCTCGCCGATACCTGGCGCCGTGTGGGAGAAGACCCGGAGATCCGAGTGAGCATCCTGAGCGGCACCGGCGAGCGCGCGTTCTGCGCCGGCAGCGACATCCGTTCCAAAACCTTCGGACAAGCGGGCCGCATTCCTGGAGGCGAGCTTTTCCCGGTCATGAAATCGATGAAAAAGCCGGCCATTGCTGCCATTCACGGCCACTGCAATGGAGGCGGCCTGGAACAGGCCCTCGCCTGTGATATCCGGGTCGCGACTGAGGACGCCCAGTTTGGTCTCGGCGAGGTGCTGCTGGGCCTGCTGCCAGGCGGCGGCGGGACGCAGCGGCTACCGCGGCTTATTCCGCTCGGGCGCGCCCTGGAAATGCTCTACACGGGCAATCGCATTGACGCCGCGGAAGCACTCCGGCTCGGGCTGGTTGACCATGTCGTGCCACGCTCGGAGCTGATGACGAAATGCGAGTCCATCGCGCTGGCTATCTGCCGCGGCGCCCCGCTCGCCGTCGAGAAGATCCGAGAGGCGGCCCTGCAGGGACTGGACCTGTCGCTGGACGACGGTCTCAAGCTCGAGCGGGCGAACATGGAATTTCTGCGCGCGACTGAGGACTCAAAAGAAGGCGCGGCAGCGTTTGGCGAAAAGCGTGCGCCGGTTTGGTCGGGGCAATGAGCAATCTTTATCAGCGCGATTTTCAGGCGCCCGAAGTGCTCCGTAGCTCTCGACAGCCCCTGCCCGATTGCGCTGTCAACCGGCGGCAGCAAGGTACGCAGCTTCATCGAAAGCCGCCGGATAATCGAAATCGCTCACTTCGATGCGCCCCTCGCGGATCAGCTTGTCCGCATACTCGCCGCGATTAATCATCTTCAACGGCCCGCGTTGCGCCTGGCGCTCGCGGCGCAGCGAGTGCGTTGCCGGCAGATCGACGGTCCAAATCGTACCGGGATCCGGATCTGGAAGCAGTACCACACCGTAATCTTCCAGCGCACCCTGCGCTGACACGATGCCGCGCACGGCGTCCATACGCACCCAGTCCGGGATCCGCGCCAGCGGATCGCCCCAGCCGCCACCTCCAGGGGTCAGTATGCGTACAACATCTCCGGCTTTGACCGGTACGGCTTCGCGCTTGAAAACGATGCGCTCTTCGCGATCTGTGCCTGGATTGATAACGGCACCGCCCGAACGCCCCGCTCCACCGCCGTTGACGCCAAAGCAGGAAAAGATGGTGCGATAGGAAACCGTCAGAAAGTGACCGTCGACGAGAATCTCGACGTCTTTCAGATATCCCAGGCCGCCACGGTAAGCGCCTGGTCCCCCGGAGTCCTGAAACATGCCGACACGATGCACGATCACAGGGAAGCGCTGTTCGATGAACTCGCTTGGAAGATTCTTGGAGTCCGGAACGAGGTCGACCGTGTCGGTGCCGTCCGCAAACGGACGCGCTCCTGAACCACCACCAAAAATCTCCCGATAAAGGAAATCTTTGCCCGTCTGATCCTGCCCATAGAATCCGTAAAGCTGAATGCATTGCGAATCCCCTACCATCTGACCGTTGGTGGCTTTGGCCATCGCCGCCATATACGCGCCGATCATGCGCAACATGCAGTCCATGCGGTCTGCTCCGGCAGCCGGATACTCCGCTGACAGGACGGTACGCGGCGGTAGGTAGGTCTTGAAAACCTCGGTAAGACCCTCGTTGACGATCATGCCGGGAACCTGGGCCTTGACGAATCCGCCCAGCCATTTGGAGTAATGACGTCCGTCCATCACCCAGTTGACCGGTCCTGCCGTCTGCGGGTCGGTGCCTGCAAAATCGACAATCAATTTCTCCGGATCCTTACGCACGGTTAGTTTGATCTTCACCGGTTGGTCGAGGTCGATGCCATCGGTCTCGAGAAAGTCCTCACCGATGAACTCACCGTTCGGGATATGCGGTAGCGCCTCTTCACGCACGATTTCCGTGCAGCGATCGATGATGCGATAAAACCCGGCCTCGACCACATCAGTGCCATACCGTGCGCACAGCTCTTTGACACGCCGCTCGATAATTCTTGTCGCGCCTACAAAGGCGTCGATATCTCCCCGCAGATCATCCGGGTAGCGGCTGTTACGCAGGATGATTTTCCATGCCTCCTCGTTACGCACGCCGCGCGCGCAGAATTTGATCGGTGGAACCTGGATGCCTTCCTCAAAAACGGTGGTGGCGGTCAGCGGCCATGAACCAGAGACCTTGCCGCCAACATCGTTGCAGTGACCGAATAGCTGCGCGAAACCAACCAGTCGACCGTCGGAGAAGATTGGCACGACCACGCAGAAATCCGGCAGATGGCCAATCGTCCCGCTCGACTCGTGAATGTCGTTATAGAGAAACACATCTCCATCGTGGATCTCGGACAGCTCGTAATAATTTCGGATCGGATCGGCAGTGGCCGCCCAGGAAACGCGGGTGACGCTGTTGCAATCAACTGTGTTCAGCGAAGCACGGTAGTCGTGCTGCTCACGCACGATGGTCGAAACCGCAGTCCGCTCAACCGCGGCCTCTCCCTCATCGATAGCCGCCTCTAGCGCCCACTCGAGGACGTCCAGGGTTACGCTGTCGATTGTGGGTTTTAATTTTTCAATGCGCGGCCAGTCCGAGTCCTCTCGTGTGAAGGAGGACTTGCGGCGTGGCGCATAGCTATCCCCCTCTAGATAGGGTGTTTCGTCAAAGACGATTGGGGCGTCTTGATGGGATCTTGACTCAATGCTTACAGACATGGGTTCAACTCTCCCTGGCTGACAAAGTGGCTATGATTTGTCCTGCGTCGTCGAGCACCGCGCGCCAGCCGGGATCGAGCACAAATGTCGAGTCGTACTGCTCAATCACGGCAGGACCCTCAAGAGGCACGTTGAGCGGCGCACGGTCCCGCTCGTAAACAGAGATCTCAACTTCCCCTGTCCCGCGAAATACGCCGCGACGGGTTTCACGCAGAGCCGATGCCCAGTCCGGAGCGGTCCGGTCCGCCGAGGCCAAACGCAGACGCGGAAAGCGGCCAAAGCCGGTCGCCCCGATGTTGACAATCTCGACCGCATGCCGGCCTTCGTACTCATAGCCGAAACGGTCGTCATGGGCGCGATGAAACATCTTGATAGCCTGCCGAATAGCCGTCTCACCCAAGGCGCTATCGAGTACGGTGACAGGTACTCGCACCTCGTACGCCTGACCGACGTAGCGCATATCGGCGAACGCGCTGACTGCAATAGCTGCCGGCGGGAACTCCTCGCGCTCGAGCTCCGCGCTGACTTCGTTGTGAAGGTTTGCAAATGCGGCAGACAAACGCGGCACATCGAGCTCATCTTCGCGCTGCACATCCGTAATCACGCGATCGGCTCTTACATCAGTCGCGAGCAGGCCCTCAGCAGAGGTCACCCCTGGCGAGGGCGGCAGGATGATGGTCTTGATCCCCAGCGATTCGGCAACGAGACAGGCATTGAGGCCACCCGCACCGCCGAACGCCATCAGCGCGTAGTGACGCGGGTCCCGACCGCGTTTCACCGAAACCACGTTTATCCCCTGGGCGATATTTGTTGTAGCGAGATCGAGGATCCCAAGCGCCGCCGCTTCGATCGTCATGCCGAGCGGCGCGGCAATCTGCTGCTCAATGGCGCGGCGCGCCGCCTCAGCGTCCAGCCTGATAGAGCCGCCAAGAAGATAGGGAGAAACCCGGCCCAGCACGATATGCGCATCGGTCAGCGCTGGCTCCGTGCCCCCGCGGCAGTAACAGACCGGTCCGGGCTCAGCCCCCGCACTCTGCGGTCCGACGCGCAGACTGCGACCCGCTGCCAGCCAGGCGATAGAACCACCGCCGGCACCAACCGTGTGCATATCAATCATCGGCGCTTTGATGTTGTAGATGTCGATCCGTCCCTCGGTGAGCATGTTGGGAACGCCCTTATCGATGAGGCAGATGTCGGTGGAAGTACCTCCGATATCGATGGTTATGAGATCTGGATGACCTGCGGCCTTGCCGTAATAGCTGGCCGTGACGATACCGGCAGCAGGGCCTGAAAGGACGGCGGCTATGGGCTGCGGCGCAATTTCTGCGGCACGGATAATCCCGCCACTCGATTTCATGACAAACAACTTTGCGTCAACACCTACGCCGCTGAGGCGCTCTTCTAAGTGATTGATATAGGTTGTCACCAGCGGCATCAAGCCGGTATTCAGGCAGGTGCTCAGAGTGCGCTCATACTCGCGATACTCCCGGATGACATCTGAGGAAATGGACACGAAGCAATCTGGATGCTCCTCGTTGATCAGCGCCTTCGCGCGACGCTCGTGAGCCGGATTCCGGTAGGAATGGATAAAGGACACGGCGACCGCGTCAATTCCCATCGCCCGGAACTCGCGCGCCGCCATCCTGACGTCATCCTCATCAAGCGGTGAGAGCTCATCTCCACGATAGTTCAATCGCCCCGAGGCCTCGCGCACCCATTCCAGCGGGACCACCCGAGGGGGCTTTATCCACCAGGTAATGTCTCCGAAATCGCCAGGCACTGTCTGTCGCCCGACCTCAAGCATTTCCCGATAGCCTCGCGTTACCAGCAAGCCAAGCCGGGCATACTTCGACTCGAGTATGGCGTTGGTTGCCACGGTAGTGCCGTGACTGATGAAGCTGACCTCGCTGGCGTCCACGCCAATGTCGGTAAGCAGCTCGCTGATGCCGTGACTGAAAGCCCTCGATGGATCGTCTGGCGTCGACGACGTCTTGCGCACGAAGCGCTGGCCCGTCGATTCGTTGACTGCGACGACGTCTGTGAAGGTGCCACCTGTATCGACGCCAATGCGC
The DNA here is from genome assembly GCA_038116745.1 of Gammaproteobacteria bacterium. Taxonomy (GTDB): domain Bacteria; phylum Pseudomonadota; class Gammaproteobacteria; genus JAYODW01. Next base: position 1,684 of record JAYODW010000019.1, on the reverse strand, counting down.
CACGCCATGCCCGCTACCTCGTCACTCGATTTGTCTCAAAAGCAGTACGGCAGAGGAAATGGGGGCACCACACTTTTACTCGGCGCCTTGCCACGCTGGAGAGCCGGGATATCAGAAATTTCACAGCCAGGCCCTGCCATCGATGTCTGCCAAAGCTCAGCAGACGTTATCAATTTCAGACCCTCCGCCGAAATAGCCCGCACAAGCTTGGTTCCTAACGCCTCAAATCCAGTGACGTCGCTGGTGCAGTCACTCCGCAGTTCGGCAGCGGATCCATCTCATCCTCCGGCCGCAACCGAATCGCGAATCCCATCGTAGGGGACGCATAGGTGGTATGCGCCTCATGGCTTCTACACACATACGAGCTCAGGTCAGAGCGGCAGCTCCGCATTGGTGATGACAAAAAACTTTTTCACAAATGGCGCGCACGATGTCCAGCGGACCGGAACATCTTTGGGCAGGCAAATGATGTCGCCCGCAACGAAATCGAAGCGCTCCCCCGTATCCTCGCGGACAACCTGTACAGCACCCTCAAGCAGCAGACTGGTTTCATCCCCGAGCGGCGCTGAGTAACGGGCGGTCAGCGAACCGTCGGTCTCACAACCAGCGACCCCAGGACCCGTTCGCCACAGCCCGCAAAGATATGTGCCGGTAGAACCCTGGTCCCGGACAAGGTGCAGCTCACCCGCTGCCTGCAGACCGATGCCCGGTTCATCCCACTCGAAAGGGCGCCAACTTGCGGGATTGTCGTGAATGCTCGACACGAACAGATGGTCGTATTGGTGCACTGGATGCGGGCTATTCCACATCACCCAGAATTTCTTGAGAAACGGGCCGTCAATCGCCCAGTGCAGATCAACACCCTTTGGGTTGCTGATGATGCTGCCCGCACCCACCTGATGGACCTTACCTGTCAGCGTTTCGGTAATCCGTGCAGTCCCCTCAAGCAGCACCATGGTTTCGTCACCTAACGGCGCCGAGTAAACCACGGTGCAGGAACCGTCGGCGTCGCAGCCGGCGATATGGTGTCCGGTGCGCCATAACCCTGCCGCCAGCTCGCCCGAACTTCCCTCGGGCACAATCACAGTGACCTCCCCTTTCGCCTGTAGCCCATGTAAGGGGTCGTTCCACTCGAACGGCGTCCATTCGGGCGGATTCTGGTTCCTATTCCCCCGGTGAATTGTTCTAAGCGCTGCTGCATCTTGATTCATATCGGGACACCTCCAGAAGCACAGTCCGACCAGCTCGAGCCAACGCGCAGAACCCTATCGACGCGGCCACACGCAGGGTCTCGTCGGAGCGCACCCAGCCTGGGTGGACTCAGACCCCTTCCGCCAGTGTCGGCCCAGGGCATGCAGTCGTCAATTGACACGGCGCAGAGGCGACCGTGCCGCGCCGTGCTCAGGTGCGGCTGCATTTCCATGAGTGTTTTAGCGTATTTCGAAGCGCCGTTCTCTTGGGAGAAGACGGTCCCAGGCTTGTTTTTTCAGGGCTTGTTTTTCCGGCGCTCCCTTACAGCAGAAAGACCTGGCGTCCTCGGGGCAAAATCGATCGCCTGATGACCCGGGGAGATTGGAAACCAGGGCATAAAAAACGCCGGCATAGCCGGCGTCGAAGATGGCGTCCCCTAGGGGATTCGAACCCCTGTTGCCGCCGTGAAAGGGCAGTGTCCTAGGCCTCTAGA
>JAYODW010000018.1:27263-82598 GCA_038116745.1 Gammaproteobacteria bacterium | reverse complement strand
TGCGCGCATTCGAGCGCGCGGCTGCGCGCGATCGGATCAACGCTGGTCTGTACAGCCTGGTCAAACACCCGCAGCAACGCCACCAGGCTGATGGCGATGATGACGATGAACACGACCAGCTCGATGAGCGTGACCCCGCGCTGTTCGCCGGACAGATCAGTCTGCATAGCCCCCGGCCGTGACCGAGACCGTGGCGCTCGTGGTGCCATCGGACAGGGTGAACGTGGTCGCAGTGGTGCGGCCCAGCTTGTCGTACTCAAGAGTCGCCTGCGGAGAGAGGGTCACCCCGCTGGGCAGGTTCAGGGGATAGGCGATCCCGGATTGGGTCTGCGCTACGCCGGCTTCGGTTACCGAAATGCTGGTCGCGCTGGCAACCAGCCGCACCGGATTTGACGCCGAGTCACGCGCCAGCGCCGTAGCTGCAGCACGCTGCAGCGCTGTAACCAGGTCTTCGCGCGCGCCCTGCACCGCTGTGTAACGCGGGTCCGACCAGTACAGGGTGGCGAACGCCAGGATCCCGACCAGGGTCAGGACCGCCAGCAGCTCGACCAGGCTGTAGCCTCCCGCGCTGTGGCCAGGCGTCCGCGCGGTGACGACCGGGCGGACTCTGCCGGGCGAAGGGATCTCCGGACTAGTTGACCACACCAATGATGGTGAATGTCGCGGTCTTGTCGCCGTACGCGGCAGCACCTCCAGAGCGGGTCAGGGTGCAGCTCGCACTCGCCTTGTCGCCCACGGCCCCAGCGGTAATGCTGTAACCGGAAGGCAGGCCCTGCTGCAGCAGACTGCTGCCGTCAGTGCAGTTGGCGACCGCAGTCGGCGTATCCGTCGAAACGCCCGCCGTGTAAGCAATGTCCTGAGCCGCGTTCAGCGCGCTCGCGCTGGAGATCTGTCCAGCGACTGCATTGACCGCCTCCTGGGCTGCCTCGTCGGTCAGATCAATGAACTGAGGAATGGCCACTGCGGCCAGGATTCCGAGAATGACGAGCACGACGATGAGCTCGATGAGGGTGAAACCGCTGCTGGCTTTCTTCATGACATTCCTCCCGTGGGCATGATGGTTAAGTTAAACATAATTCCCTCCATTTTCTACGAACAAACGGCATCGCTGCCTTGTACCAAAGTGCAGATTCCCCGCACTCTGATGTGATCTTCAATCCGGACCTGAGCGTCCCGCTGTGACCACACCGGTCGCCCAGCGGTAATCGAAATAAAACGCGGTGTCCGCATCTGGAAACAGATGAAAGCGACACCCGGCAAGCGCAATATCCTCGACGCGCCAGACAGCCGCGCGTAACGGCTGAGTGTTGTCCGGCGCCTGCTGCAGGGCGTCGCCCAGGCGGGCGCAGACGGAGTCTCCCTCCCGGTCAGCCAGCGGCGCAGCATCTACGGGCCAGCCCTGTGGATTCATGGTGAGCGTGGTTCTGCCGAACAGTAGCCGGGCGGGCCGGTGGTCGGTCATCCAGTGCAGATGGGCGTTGGCAATGCCCTGCGTGAAGCGCGCTGCGGCCACCTGCAGGGTGGCTGCCTGCGAGCGGTCAATCAGCCGCTGGTAGTAGAACAGGCCCGTCAAAGTCAGCACGATGATGACCAGGGTGACCACCATGAGCTCGATAGCCGAGGCGCCGGTGAGAGAGGAGATAGCCTGTGCCTTCATGAGCGTCATAGCGCTCACAGCGCAATCGTCGACAGCTTCCACATGGGAAGAAAAATGCCGAGCGCCAGCACCAGAACGAAGAAACCGGCGATGACAATGAGGATGGGCTCGAGCCGATCGCCGAGTTTCTTGATGTCGTAATCGACCTCGCGCTCATAGAAGTCGGCGACTTCGCCGAGCAGATCTTCGATCCGGCCGCTCTCCTCGCCTACAGCGATCATCTGCAGCACGAGGGGGGTAAAAATTCCGCTGCGACGGTGGGTAATCAACAGGCTGTCACCGCGCTCTACACCGGTTCGGATCTGATCGATCTTCTGACCCAGGTAGTCGTTGTCCAGAACCTCGGAGCACTGGCGTAGCGCCTTGGAGATGGGTACGCCGGAGCGCATCATCAGGCTGAAGGCGCGGGCATAGCGGGCCATGGTGGCGCGCAGCACGATATCGCCCGCGATTGGCAGTCTGAGCTTGAGCTGACCCCATTGCAGGCGTCCTGCAGGCGTTGCGATGTAGCGCTGCAGCCAGAACCAGCCGCCTGCCGCGGTCACCAGCATGTAGGGCCAGAACGCGACGAAGAAATCTGAAACCCCGATGAGGATTCGGGTAGGCAGCGGCAGATCGGCACCGAACTTGGCGAACATGGCGCTGAATGTCGGGATGACGAAATTGGTGACAATGATCACCGCAGCGGCGATCGCAGCGAGGATGAAGCTCGGCGTGCGCAGCGCAGCTTTGAGGCGCATGCGGTTCTCGAGGTCGTTGTCGAGGTAGTGACTGAGCTGCTCGAAAACCTCTTCCAGCCGACCGCTCTCTTCGCCGACAGCGACCATGTTGACATAAAGGTCGTTGAATACCTTGGGGTGACGCTCCATAGCGCTGGAGAGCTGCATGCCGCCTTCGAGCCGGTCACCGACTTCCTCGAGGGCTGTCTGGATCTGCGGCGAGCGATTCGAGGCAGCCAGGCTGCGCATGCCCTGCACGAGAGGCAGGCCTGCTTTGTTGATGGCGAAGAACTGCCGCGTCAGCATGACCACATCTTCGGGCCTTACTTTTTCGCCCCTGCCCAGGGGAAACACTCCCGACAACGAGCCGGTGCCGGTGGTCGACGAGGGCTTGATCGAAGTTGCCATGATGCCGCGCCCGGCCAGAGTCGAGGCCGCAGCGTCCAGCGACCCCACGTCAAGTGTGCCTTCGGCCAGAGAACCGTCGGTGTAGCGGCCACGGTAGGTATAGAGCATCAGTCAGCGTCCTCGGCAACTGCTTCGGGCTCGTCGATACTTTCATCCTCGACCAGCGCCGAAACACGCTGAACTTCAGCGAGCGTGGTCACCCCATCCAGCGCGAACTGCAGCGCGCTGGCGTTGAGCGGTGTGTAGCCTTTGCTGTGCAGCGCCGCTTCGTTGAACTGGCGCACGCTTTTCTCGCGCAGCGCGTTGGCCATGTCCTGGTTGATCTCAAGCAGCTCGAAGACGCCGATACGGCCGCGATAGCCCGTGCTCATGCAGCGCGGACAGCCGCCGCCCTGACGCAGGCCGGCCAGCTGCTCGCGGGGCAGGTGGCGCACCAGCAGCATTTCCGAGGGATCGGGCGCGTAGGGCTCAGCGCAGGCGTCGCACACCCGGCGGATCAGACGCTGTGAAATCACTGCCTTCAGCGATGCGGCCACAAGGTACGGGTCGACATTCATATCGATCAGGCGAAGTGCTGACGTGACTGCATCATTCGTGTGCAGCGTTGACAGCACCATGTGGCCGGTCATCGCGGCACGCAGCGCAATTTCCGCGGAGTCGCCGTCCCGGATCTCACCGACCAGCAGGATCTCCGGATCCTGACGCAGGGTGGCGCGCAGAATGGCCGCAAACGACAGACCGATGCGCTCGTTCACCTGAACCTGGTTGATACGCGGCAGACGGTACTCGACCGGATCTTCTACCGTGATGATTTTCCGGTGGCTGGTATTGAGCTCCTCGAGCGCGCCATAAAGCGTCGTGGTCTTGCCGCTGCCGGTCGGCCCGGTAACCAGCAGCAGTCCGTGCGGCCTTTCAATGAGCTGCCGGAAGCGTCGTTCGACCACGGACGGCATACCGATCCTGCTCAGCGACAGGACGCCCTCGGTGTGATCGAGCAGGCGCATGACAACCGACTCGCCGAACTGGATCGGCATGGTCGACATGCGCACGTCGATGTTGCGCCCTTTGACCTTCAGGTTGAAGCGCCCGTCCTGCGGCAGCCTTTTCTCTGAAATATTCAGTCCGGCCATGAGCTTCAACCGCACCACCAGTGCAGAAACGATGCGCTTGTCGTTCATCAGCTGTTCGGACAGCATGCCGTCGACGCGCTGGCGGATGCGGAGCACGCCCTCGTCGGGCTCTATATGGATATCAGACGCGCGGTTCGAGATGGCCTCTTCGAAAATCTTCTGCAGCAGGCGCACTACCGGTGCGTCGGACTCTGTAGCGTCGGTGACAATGTCATCCAGCACCAGCCCCGAGTCTTCCAGGTCGCCGCCCAGCTCCGCTGCGAGCGAGGCGATCTGGTCAGCCTGGCTGTAGGCGATGTCCAGGATCTCCATGAGCTCCTGCTCGCTGACCACCACGGGTTGTATCGGCCGATCCAGATAGCCGCTGATCTCGTCCAGGCACATGATGTCTGTTGCGTCAGCCATGCCCAGGTTGTAGCCGTCGGTGTCTTCTTTCAGCAGCAGCACGCGGTAGCGCCGTGCGACGACCTCGGGCAGTCTTGCGATCAGGTCGCGGTCAAAATGGAACTGGCGCAGCTCCATGAACGGGTAGTTGAGCTGTCGGGAGAGGGATTTGAGAATCTCGGTCTCGGTGACAAAGCCGAGCTGAACGAGAATCTTGCCGAGGCGCACGCCCGAGCGTTTCTGCTCAGCCAGTGCTTCCTCAAGCTGCGCGTCACTGACCAGCCCGTGCTGCAGCAGATCGCTGCCGATGTTCACGCGTTTTTTGCGGGGGTCATTCATAAGCGGGTGTCAGCGATCGATACTCAGCGCGTTGATGCGTTCCTGCACGTAGGCGGCGTAGGTCGCGCCTGCTTCTGCCAGCTGCTGCACGCGCTCGTAGGCTTCCAGGGCTCCCTCCTCGCGTGCGGCATCCAGCGCCACTGCAAGTCCCAGCCAGTAGCTCGGGTTCTGACCGTCGAAGGCGATCAGCCCGCGGTAAGCGCGCGCCGCCGCGCTGTAGTCTTCGAGCTTGTAGTGAACGCCTGCGCGCAGCGCGAAGTAAGCCGCGGCGCGTTCCGGGGCAGGCTCCTGAGACTGCAGCTTGAGCAGCGCGTCGCGATAGCGGTCGGCACGAATATCGAGCTGCGCCGCAAGAAACATGCGCAGGTCGGCGGGCAGCTGGATGGACCGTTCCAGTAAAGCCGCCGCGGCAGCGTCACGATTGCTGTCCAGGTAGAGGTCCAGCAGAGCATGGGCGGCTTCCTGCGATTGAGGATGCTGACGGACAAAATTTTCCAGTAAGGCCTGAGCGCTGGCGCTATCCCCTGTTGACAACCGGCGGCGTGCGTCTTCGGCCGTTTTTCGGTCTTCCTGACCGAAGCCGGCGGTGACTCCCGTAGTCGGTGATGCTTCGGGTCTGGTTGGCGGCACGGCTGCCTGGGAACTGCTGGACGCCGTCGGGGTCGACGCCTGTGGTGCCGGTGCTGTGGCCGTTGGTGCTGTGGGCATTGGCGATGGAGCACTGACGGGTGCGGCTGATCCGGACAGCAGTGATTGCTTGAACCTTTCCAGCTCTTCGGCCGGCAGACCGGCCAGTAGGGCTTTTTTCTCCAGCACCTGCATGCGAGCAGTTTCGCCTTCGTTGATGGCCTGTTTAAGAAAAATCAGATAGCGGCGCTGGATCCGCTCCAGTCCATCCCGGGCGGCGTTGTTTTCGGGATCCAGCACCAGCACAGCACGGTAGCGGTCATGGGCGTTGTCCTCCCGCGGCGTCGTGAGATGGTCGCGAGAGAACGCGTCCTCAGCATCAGCGAGCAGTGCGGTGATGCGGGTGTCCAGCGTTGGTTGTGGCGCGGGCGCTGCAGGAAGGCTTACAGGACGCGGTTCGGCCAGGGGGGCGGCGTCCGTATCGGCACTCAGCCTGCCCAGTGGCACCGGCGCAAGAAGAACAGCTGTCGCAGGTTCCGCCGCTGCAGCTTCGGGAGCAGATGCCGTCGTGCCGGGCAGGTCCACCGCCGGCTCCGGCGGTGCCGGCGGGATCGGCGCTAGGGTTTCAACGGTCTCTGCAGGCAGGGGTACCGAGGGCTGGAGGGGTGGTGGCGTGGTCGCGGCAACGGGTTCGCGCGGAGCCGCGGCGGTGGCTTCAGGCTCTGCACCAGGCCGGGTTTGTCGCTCGAGCAGCACCACACCAACGAATGCGGCCACGCCGACCGCAATCATGATTGCGCGTCCGTTTGACAGGAAGCCAGATTTCCCGGCGCCAGCGCGCTGCGCACGCAGCGGTGGCGGGTCGCCCTCGTCCTGCACGTCAGGCTCGCCCGTATCGGCCGGGGCAATCGTGCCGGCCAGATCGTTGCGTCCCGGCCAGCGCGCCTCCAGATCCTTCAGCATGTCGTTAATGAGGCTCATAGACCGAAGCCTCCACGCTGGTAGTGCAGGTAGAGCAGCGCCAACGCTACACCGGCCACTGGCCATAACAGGTTCCAGCGCAGGGCCAGCAGCTTGCCCAGCCAAGACACTTCCTCGGTGTCGGCAATGGCGCGCGCCGCGTCCTGGGTCCCCACGGCGTGCGCGCCGCGCCCGAATGCGGCCAGCATCGCTTTGTGCGCCAGGATATTGAGCACCCGCGGCACTCCCCGGCTCGCTTTACTCAGCATCCAGACGGCGGTGCGGGACATCATCGGGCGGTCTGCGCCGGCAGAGTAAAGTCGATGATCCAGATAGCGTCTGGCCCCGTCGGCCGAAAACGGCCGCAGGTACTCCGAAAAAACTATGCGCTGTTTGAGCTGTCGCAGATCAGCGCGGTTCAGCATGGTGTCGAGTTCTGGCTGTCCGAACAGCACAACCTGCAGCAGCTTGCGTTTCTCTGTTTCGAGATTAGTCAGCAGGCGCAGGGTTTCGATGGTGTCGCGGGGCATGGCCTGTGCCTCGTCGATCACCAATACAACCTGCACGCCGTTACCGGCCAGCTCGAGCAGCCGTTCGTTGATCGCCAGCAGCAGCTGGTCGGCGGGCATGTCGTCTTCGATGTGCGCGCCGATCTCCCGCGCCAGAAGTCCCTTGAGTTCCGCTGAGGTGAGATAGGGATTGGGGATGTAGGAGCTGAGGAAGCGATCGCTCAACGAGGCCAGCAGTTTGCGGCAGAGGATGGTTTTGCCCGTGCCGACCTCGCCGACGACTTTTATGAAACCCTCGGAGTGCTGCAGCGAAACCAGGATGGTGTTAAGTGCATCCCGGTGGCTCTGCTCATTCAGGTAAAACTGGGTGTCGGGCGTCAGGGAAAAAGGCTTTTCCCGCAGGCCGAAGTGTTTCAGATACAGCGCCATGACTACTGCTGCAGCCTCGAGCGTTCGAAGTTGCCCAGGCCGTTCATACGCTGCTGGGCGCCGCTGATGTCGTCGCTCCAGCTCTGGTTGCTGTCGACGATGATCGGCCGCATGAGGATCACAAGCTCGGTTTTAAGAGACAGGTCATTACGGGTTTTGAACAGGTTGTCGACCACCGGAATGTCGCCCAGCCCCGGATTCTTACCATCGTCACGCGAGAGGGTTTCCTGCATGAGGCCGCCAAGCACGACGACCTGTCCACTGCGCGCACGCACGATGCTGTCCGATTCGCGCACGTCCCGCAGCGCCAGCGGCAGCGAGAACTGGCTGTCACCGATGGTGAGATCCTTGGGCTGGTCCTTCACTTTGCTGACCACCGGATGGACGTGCAGGATGACTTCACCGTTGTCGGCGATCTGCGGCGTAACGTCGAGCGCGATGCCGCTGAAGAATGACGAGAGCTCGATATCCGGCGAACTTGTGGTCGAAGACGCATTGGATACGGTGTTGCTGGAAAGCCCGGTGACGAAGAACTCGTCGGAGCCCACGCGGATCACGGCTTTCTGGTTGTTGACGGTTGAGACCCGGGGGCTGGACAGCACCTGTACGGCGCCCTGTTTTTCCAGCAGGTCGAGCAGGTTGGTGATGTCATCGACGGCCAGCAGCGAGGAGAAGATGGTACCCGCGCCCGCTACCTGACTCAGGATCTCGAATGAGCTGCTGAACTGTTCGGTGTTGTTGGTCAGGAGCAGCTGACCGCTGATCGCGTTCCAGTCGATGCCGGCTTTGAACGACTCGCTCAGACGCACCTCGATGATCTTCGTTTCGAGGATCACCTGTCGCTTGATGCTGAGCTCGGAACGCTCGAGAAAATTACGCACATCGTTCAGCTCATGGGGCAGTGCCTTGACCACCACCAGGCCGGCCTGAGGGTTAATCATTACCATGCGGTCGCCGCCCGAATTGTCGAGCATGGCGAGAATGGTCTGCTCGAGCGAGCGCCAGAAATCGGTCCGGTTGAGGGTCTGGATCCGAGCCCCGGGGGTCATCTGGTTGCTATTGGATTGGTTCCTGTTCTCCTCGCCTTCGAGCATGGAGAGAAGATTCATCTGGTCGCCGCTGCCGCCCGACTGGTTGTTCTGGCTGCCGTTGCCGTCGCGGTTGTTTGATTCGATCTTGCCGATCTGCACGCTGGTATCGGAAACACCCACCCGCTGGATATCGAGATAGTCGACTGAGAAGACCTCGGTGCGCAGTTCCCGGGGAAAGATGGTGTAGATCCCGGATTCGCGCTTGAACTCATAGCCATAAACATCGCGCACAATGTTCAGCACCTGCTCGAGCGTGACGTCTTTCAGGCTCAGGGAAATGCTCCCTTCCACCTTCGGATGCACCACGATATTGGTATCCGTTCCTGCTACCAGGCTGTAGAAAAAAACCGGCGCGTCCATGTCCTTGACCGCCAGGTTGAAGGTGTCACGCGGTTGGCTCAGCGGGCTGATGCGTGCGGAGAGGAGCACGTCTTCCACTGCCCGGGAAGGTTTTGGTGCGGGCTCTGTATGAAACGCTTTCGACTCGTTCAACGCTTCATCAATCATGACCTCGGCGGGGAGCTGAGCGGTGGGATCCCGCGGCGGACCTGCGCAGCCGGCAAGCAGGAGCATGGCGATGACTAACCATGCCGCGCGTGCTGTCTGAGGGTTGCTGAGCAAGCTAAGGTCCCGGGTCGCGCCTGATTGTTTCGTAGAGCCGGAGTTCGGTTTGTTTTCCACCCCGCGTAACTATAACGCGATCTTCTAGAATTGACGTAATGGTTGCATCGTTAATTATCTGATTTTCATAAACTAACGAGCCGTTAATCGTGGCGCTCCAATGGCCGCCCCTGCTGCTGATCGCCTGCAACCTGAGCGGGGTCGAAGAGCTGTCCGATCCGGCCGCCGCGTGCCCCAGCGGAGTCGTGGGATCGCGAAAATCTTCGGCTGTCAGGAGCGTCGGTGCGAAAGCGGCAACGTATAGCAGCGCACAGAGCAGTCTCCGCATGTTCAATCTCCGCCGAACAGTCCGGTCGCGGTTGACAGCGTAAATACCTCCAGCGCCGCCTGGCCGGTAGGGTAGTCCGCCACCACGTATTCCAGGGCCTCCCAGTAGAGGCGCCAGGGCAGCGCCTCAAGCGCAGCGACGTACCGCCGCAGCCCGGCGTAGGAGCAGGAAAAGCGGATCTGCACCGCGTGACGGTACAGGGTGACCGACTCGCCGGGCGCGGCATCGGCGCTATCCGGAGTGGCGGCACTGTCCCCCTGGCCCGACGTCTGCAGCGGCACTGCGGGCAGCGTATCGACCCCGAGCAGCTTCACGCCGTCGATCTCCTGCAGTACATCCTGCATCAGACGCGGCAGCTGCTCGCGGCTGACGAGGTTCGCCGACAGAGACTGGATCTCCTGCTCGAGCGCTGCCTCCTTGTCAGTGAGGCGGCTGATTACCTCGCGCCGATCGCGGTCCGGATCTTTGCCTGATGCCTGCTGAAATACCTGGATGCTGGCATCTACAAGCAGACGCTCGTTCGCGATTTCCTGTTGCTCTGCCGCAAGGCGCAGCTGGCGGAGTGCGAGCTGGGTATTGCCCAGATTGCTGGCAAAAATGACCAATGCAAATACGGCGACTGCCACCAGTATTCTCTCGCGGCGGGTCAGGGCATCGAAACGCGCAAGCAGACTATTCATGGTTGCGCTCGCCCTTGCCGATGCTGAAACGCAGCCCGTTCGTCTGATCTTCCTCACGGTCGAGGGTCAGCTCCCCGAACACGCTGGAGCGAAAAGCGCTGGTCCGGAGCAAGGCATCGACGTAGGCGGGGACCACTTCAGCCGAGCGCGCGTGTCCGTCCAGCCACACCCGCCGACCCCCTTCAACGAGGGCAAAGTGGTCCAATGAAAACTCCGCAGACGATTGACGCGCGAGCTCGACCAGTGCGGCGGAGAAGCCGGCAGCGTTGCCCACGCTACTGCCGAGGAACAGCTGTTTGACAGAGTCACGCTCCGCAATGCGCTGTTCTATCTCAGCAATCGTCTGATCCAGAGACGCGGCCTGACTGACCGGAAGCTGCGCGCGCAGTGCCTCACTTTGAGTCCTGCCGGCCTCCAGTGCGGTCCGTGCCTGGGCGACCTCACCTTCCAGTCTGGAGACCGACCAGGCAGAAAATCCCAGGCGAATGCCGACAAGGCACAGCAGTATCAATAAGGCCGGACCGAGGTAACGCGCGCTGAGATAATCAGCCTTCGGGCGGAGCTCCGCGGTGTAAAGGTCAATTTCCTGGCGCGCCATCAGGATAACGGCCCTGTGTCGTCGCGGACGGATGCAGCCATTACCGCGCCATATTTCCGTCGGCGGCACGCAGTGCGCCGCCGATCGCCCCTGCACAAAGCTGGAGCAGCGACTCGTCGATGCCTTCGGATATGAAGTCTGCTGCGGCGATGCTCAACAGAGCTGGCGTGCCGGGCAGGCCGCCGGATAGCTCTCCGGTCAGCTTTTCCGCGCTGACGTTCGCGCCGCAGAAGAGGATCGCGTCAGGCGGTAACAGACCCATCTGGCGTTCGTAATAGTCGAGACTGCGCTGGACTTCGAGGATCAGACGCTCGCCTGGCAGCGCTTCGAGCAGCCCCCCCGAATAATCCAGCTCGAACTGTCGAGTCAGGTAAACCGACTCTTGTCGGATCAGGACGAGCGTTCCCGCGCCTGCACTGAGTCGTAAGACCGCGGCGCCTTCGAGCTCCGGGCGCAGCGCAACGCTGAGATTGCGCAGAGCCATTTCGGCGACGTCGATAGTCTGCAGGCTGAGTCCGGTGTCGGTGACCAGCTGGATGAGCGGCTGCACCTGCTTTCGATCGGCGACCACGCCGTAGACCATCCTTTTGCCTGAGCGTGAACTGTCTGCGGGCAGATGCAGCAGGTCCAGAACGGCATCTTCGAGCGACATCGGGATCATGTCCCGGATGCGGAAGAGGACGGCTTCGCGCAGCTCTTCTTCCGGCACAGTCGGTGCCTCGATTAAAACGAGTTTGTAGGCTTCGTGCGGAAGCACGAGATTGCACGGCAGGCGACGCAGCTTGAGCGCTTTGACACGCTCAGCAAACTGTTCTAGCGGCGGCCCATCGTCCCCGGTAGCGAGGTATTCACAGGCGGTGAGGCGCGGTCCTCGTGAGGCGGTATCGATGGCGGCGAACGCCACGTGGTCGGCCGCGATCTCAACGCCGACCAGTCCCCCACGTCTGCTTTGCCTCCAGGGCCAGTTCAGCATCAACCTAGCTCTATCATCAGGGTGAGAAGCACGCCGCGGTGGGCCGTTGGCGCCTGTTCGCGGACAGGGCGACGGGTGAACTCAAGCCCTGCCGGAGCCCTGCGTCAACCGGCCCGGTCTGGGTGCGAACTATAGCGTGTTATCGAGGCGCGAACCCCCAGTTCGCGGGCGGCCGTGTACGCCGCGCTGAGAAAAGTGAGTTAGTCTGTTGCGCACCAACAAGTGTCGTGCATCAGGTGGCGGCTTTGAGTATCAGAACTTTTATTTTCTGCGATCGCTGCAACAGAGACTGCACCCGCACGGTGGACTATCGCCGCCGGAGTAATCGCAGCGCTGGCAGGCGTATCCTGGACGACAGAGCCTGGTTTTCCGGAAGCGTGGAAGAGGCGGTCAAGGAAGGATGGGCTGTCGCGCCGGACGGACTGCATTACTGCAAACGTTGCGCGGCAAAGCTCGCCCAGTGAGCTGAACGGGAAGCGGCGCCGGGCTGCGAGCAGCGGTCAGTTTTCCGAAAGCGAGCCCCGAGCCAGGACAAATTGGTCCCGCGCGCTGCTGATGGCATCGCGTGCGACGTCCTTGAACGGTCGTTGACGCTCGTTCTCTGAGATGATCTCAATCCCGTAGGGGCCGCGATAACCCTGACGATCCAGGGCCTGAATGAAGGCCGGGACATCGAGTGCGCCGGCGCCGCAGAAACGCCGATGGTTAAGTGTGTCCTCCAGCAGGCTACCGCGAATCTCGGCGTCCGCATCATCAAGCTCAACATGATGAATGATCCCCGGCGGCAGTGCCGCGACGGCCTCATAAGGGACGCCCCCTCGAGCCATATGCCAGATATCGATAAGCAGGCCGCCGTTGGGTGCACCTGTGCCCTCGATAAGTGCGCGGGCCGTATCCAGCTCCGTGATGTTGCTCCAGGGCATGGGTTCGATCACGACCCCGGCGCCGACTGCAGAAGCGCGCTCACACAGCCGGGCGAAGCGTTCGCACATATGCTCAAGCGGCCAGGCCCGGGCCTGCATGTCAGGACCGACTTTGATTCGGCGTGCACCGATCTGGTCGGCTGCATTGAGCAGGTCTGAGAACACCTGTTCAGCCGCGGCTGCGGCTGCGCCGTCCTCCAGCCAGCCGACCAGGAACTCAACCTCGAGATCAAGTTCATGCGTCTCGAGCAGCGCACGCATAGTGGCAGCGCCATGCCGTGACACCGCACGCTGCAGGTCAGAGTGAATCAGTCCAAGACCGCGATAGCCCAGCGCTGCGGCTGCTTCGACCCGTTCAATAAAATCATGCGGGCTGGCCTCGAGCTCCGGTGCGCCCAGGGGAACGACATTGCCGGCCAGCGTCCAGTAGGTTGCAACAAAAGCAGGTTCCGGGGGAGCGGAGGATTGGGTCATGAGTGGTTTCTCCTCAGGGCGTGGGGTTTGCCGCGGCGGACTTTTCGACCGGGCCGTCACGTTCATATCATGGAATCGATAGTGACATTGCTCCCGAGAGGAAATCCTCATGCCGCCCATGCGCCGATATGCCTGGTTGATAGCTGTCATGGCAGGACTCGGATCCGCCATGGCAGCAGCTGATGAACTGCCTGTCCCGCAATCCCCCGCAGAGCAGTACGCCCTGGGTCTGCGTCTATTCAAGGGGATCGAAGAAACCCCTGACCCCGTCGCCGCAGAGCGCTGGTTTCTGCTCGCCGCGGAGCAGGGGCATGCCGGCGCTCAGCTTTATCTTGGCCATCTTTACAGTCTGGGCGGTTCCGTGCCGCAGGACTATGCACGGGCGCTGCTATGGTTCACCGCTGCCGCTGAACAGGGCGACAGTACCGCACAGTTCAACCTCGGCAACATGTACGCGGGCGGGATCGGCGTGCGTCAGGATCTGGCGGAGGCCTACAAGTGGTTTCTGCTGGCCGCGGAGCGCGATCAGGCAGGGGCGGCGCAGAAGCGGGACATGCTTACCGCGGTGATGACGGCGGAGCAGATTGCGTCTGCTCAGGCGCGGGCAAGGCAATGGGAATCGGCGCGCTAGCCGTGCTTTCTCGCTGGCCGGGACGGCGCGCCGGGTGGAGATTCAGTGCCGACGCGACCTTGGCAGGGTTGAACGGTAAGATTAACGGCACATCGTGGGAGAGACGGATATGGCGATAACGGCAAGAGAAGCGTCCGCAGCGACCTCTGCGCGGACGGAATACGACTACGAGGTCATCGTAATTGGCACCGGGGTTTCCGGGATCTACATGACCAAGCGTCTTACCGATCTGGGGATCAGCACAACCGTGCTCGAGGCAAACTCGGGTGTCGGCGGCACCTGGTACAAGAACCGTTATCCCGGCGCACGCTTCGATTCGGAGAGCTTTACCTACGGTTACTCGTTTTCCAAAGAGCTCCTGGAAGAGTGGCACTGGACAGAGCGCTTCTCGCCGCAGCCGGAAACGTTGCGCTATCTGAATCACGTCACGGATAAATTCGATCTGCGTCGCTATATGCAGTTCAACTGCCGTGTCAGCTCGATGAGCTTCAACGAGGAGGCGGACATCTGGACCCTGGCGCTTGAGGACGGGCGCAACCTGAGTTGTCGCATCGTAGTAACCGGGATCGGTCCGCTGTCGACACCGACGTTACCGCGTATTCCCGGGATGGAAACTTTCAAAGGCGTGTCCTTTCATCCTTCCAACTGGCCGCATGAGCCGCTCGATCTGAGCGGGAAACGAGTCGGCATCATCGGCACCGGTGCGACGGCTATTCAGATCATCCCCGAAGTCGCGAGGCAGGCGGGGCACCTAACCGTGTTTCAGCGGCGTGCCAACTGGGCAGCGCCACTGAACAACGGTCCGATATCTGAGGAAGAGATGGCCTCTATCCGTGCGCGCTACGATGAAATCTTCGCGGCCTGCGCACGTTCGCCAGCGGCGTTTGAACACATTCCCGACGAGCGCAGTTTCTACGACGTGCCCGAGGCAGAGCGCCGCGCGTTCTGGGACCGTCTCTACGATGAGCCCGGTTTCAGCATCTGGCTGTCAAATTTCCCCGAAATTTTTACCGACGAAGCTGCAAATGCGGAAATCTCCGGCTACATCGCCGACCGCATCCGCGAGCGGGTCAATGACCCTGAGGTCGCCGAGAAGCTCATCCCTAAGGATCACGGTTTTGGTGTCCAGCGCCTGCCGTTGGAGACGCGCTATTTCGAGGCCTACAACCGCGACAACGTTGAGCTGGTCGACGTCAAGGCGGCGCCGATTGAACAGATTACCGAGACCGGGTTGCGCACGGCGGATCGCGAGTTTGAACTGGACGTGCTGATTTATGCGACGGGTTTCGATGCTTTTACCGGCGCCTATGACCGGATTGATATCCGCGGTGTCGGCGGCCGCAGCCTGCGTGAATGTTGGGCGAGCGGGCCGATTACCTTTCTGGGCATGTTCGTGCACGGGTTTCCGAACATGCTCATGCTCGGTGGACCGCAGACGGCCGCGGCAAACTTCCCGCGCGGTTCAGAGACCGCGATCGACTGGGCTGTGCCCATGCTGGAGCATCTATGGGAGCAGGGCTATACGCGGTTTGACGCGAGCGCAGCGGCACAGGACGGCTGGTTCGAGGCGGTCAAGGCGAGTTACGACGGTTTGTTGATCAACAAGGCGCAGAGCTGGATCACGGGCTACAACTCCAACCTTGACGGGCATGAATACGGCAATACGCGCTACAACATTTTCGCCACGGGTGGTGCGGAATATGCCAAGCACCTCGAGCACGCCAGCGCGGGTGCTTATGCGGCGATCGACTTCTCGCGAGCCGAGGAAGCGCGTACCAACGATTAGCGCGGCAGGCCAGTGGCCGCGGGAATGTTCTAACCCGAGTCGGGCGGGAAAGGGCCGTCGTGATCTATCAGGCAGCGCCGGCGCGCCGTGCGAGGATCCGGTCTAGTGTTGCCGTCACGTAGACGCCGCCGTCCCGGTCAAGCATGTCAGCGAGCTGGCCGTCGGGCGCGAACAGGCTGAACAGCACCAGCGCGCCCTGTGGTCCGCCGCGCTCCATGTGTACATCCCCCGGTCCTTTGTGTACGTAGTCTCCCGCAGGCCGCACGCGGCGGCCGCATTCCTCGCCGGTGGCAATGTCTACATCGATGACATGTAGCTCGCCTTCCAGAACGAGTGAGGTGAGTTCGCAGCAGTGACGATGAAAGTGGCAGTAGCTGTCCGGCGCCCAGTGGTAGAGAAAGTCGACATGTCCATTGTCGCGGGCTTCGAGCACAGCCACCGCATAGTCAATCGGATAGTCGAATTCATCGCCGCCGGTATAGCGCTTCCAGTCCAGTTTCTTGTTGTGAAAAAGATTCATGTCACCGCTTCCTGAACGCTCTTAAAGCCCGGATTGCCGGGGATATCGGATAATGACGGATCGCGGAGAATCGCAGGCCCTGAAGATGATTGTACTCAGGTGACTGTCAGGTGCGAGGCGGGGTGCATTCAGGTCGTAACGCATTAGAAAGGCAGAGCAGTTAACTCTGGCATGGAGCAATCAGAATGAGATTCACACTGCGCCCGAAACAGCTGAGCGGACTGTTCCTCCGGTTGGCGGCAGCTATCCTGCTGAGCGGCTGCGGAGCGGATGACCCGATCACTCCGGCACGTTATGCGGGACCGGACGCCCTCTACGAACAGATTGATAAAAGCGTCAAAGAAGCCAGCGAGCTTGCCTACTATGTGGATATCGATCACTCGCGGCTGGCTGCCGAGCACGATGTGGTCATGCCGCCCGCGCACGTTTTATTAGCATCTGCGCCGGCGCTGGAGAAGGCGCTGATGGCGCTGGATCCGCGCCTGGGACTCGAGCTGCCGCTGCGCGCACTTGCGTTTGAGACGCCAGACGGCGAGTCCCGGGTGGCATTCAACGACTGGGAATTTATTCAACAGCGTTATGGTCTGAGTGATGCAACCCGAATCGGGGCCGCCTACACAAGCGCCATGGCGGCCATGCTCGCGGGGGTGCCCAAGGCGAGCCTGCATCAATTTCCCAGTAACCAGACCAGCCAGGATTCGATCGTGACCCTGGACAGCGTTCATGATTTCGCCACCACCATCAAGCGCGCGCGCGCGGCAATCAGCGGGCAGGGCGATACCGTCTGGTTCGGAGAAATAGACCTGCCCGGTACCACGGCAGCGCACCTGATGCTATTCGGTGGCCCGGCACCCGGGGGCAAGGCGATGGCCACGGCGCCTTCGCTGGGCCTGGATGCGTTCTGCCAGAAACTGCTCGTATGGAGCGACCCTCAGGGTGTCACCCAGCTGAGCTTCAACAATCTTCTCGCGCTTGCCAGACGTCAGGACGTGCCCATCAATATCCCGCTGCGCATCATCGACTACCGTGTGCGCTCGACTTTCGAAGACGTCGCAGCAGCGGATTGAGGTGACCTGCCGGTGTGGCGCGGTGGTTTCAGCGCGCCGACGCCGGATAGATCTGACTCCAGTCGCGAGCCATATCGACAACCGTCCAGCCGCCCTCGCGGGCAGCGTCAAGCCCTTTATCAAGGCGGCCAACGCTGGACGATTTGTCGTAGGCCCACTCGCGCTCGGCGTCGGTGTGATGGATATAAAGCGCGAACCGCGGACCTGCGCCGCTCATGGTCCATTCCAACATCTGCAGGTCGCCATCTGAGTTGCCGAAAGCGGCAAGGGGCCGACGCCCGATACGGGTATGAATCCCGACCGGTTTACCAGCCTTGTCGTTGATGAAATCAATCGCAGCCTGGCGCCGCAGGACTGGTTTTCCTTCGACGATTTCATAGCTCGTTTTCACGCTGCTGCCGATCACCTGTTCCGGCGGCACACCGTAGATCTTTTCCACCCAGGGCCGCATGAATTCGATACCGCCCCCGGACACGATATAGGTCTTGAACTCGTTGGCGCGCAGATAGGCCAGCAGCTCGAGCATCGGCTGGAAAACCATGTCGGTGAAAAGACGCCCGGTCTGCGGATGGGTGGCGGTCGCGATCCAGGCGTTGACGATGTCCTCGAACTCGTCGGTCGTCATCCCGGTGTGCGTGGCCATCACGATCTCGAGGATGGCATGCTCGCCGCCAGCAAGTGCTGCTTTCAAATCACCCTTCAGCAATGACGCGAAAGGTTCCTGCGAGGACCATTCTGGATGCTGGGGTGCGAGCGCCTTCACCCGGTCGATGGCGAAAAAGAGCTGGAAGTACATCGGTTGCTCAGACCAGAGCGTACCGTCATTGTCGAAACTTGCGATGCGCTCGCGGGGCGGCACGAAATTGCCCGACGCGGGCGAGCTGACCCGTTTGACAAACTCGATGATGGCCGTTTTTGCAGGACCAGCGCGCCAGGAAGGCAGCGGATCGGCATTCTGAGCATGGCTGTTGACAGCCCCGAGATTCGTCAGCAGAAACAGCAGGCTGTAGAGGATAGATGTCGGTCGCATGGAACAGTCTTCCTTGATTGGTGAGATTCGGCGGGCTCCGTGAGGGGCGCGGATTATAGGTGTCACTGATCGGGTGCCGGGACAAAGCGCAGGATGCCCGGATCGGTATCTGGCGCGCCGCTGAGCACAAGCCTGGCGTTGTCGAACCGGAAACGAGTCACGGCGCCCAGTCTCGCGAGGAACTCCTGTTCGCGCTGCATTACCGCGTCCTCGCACAATATCCGTGTGCTGGCGAGCGGGCCGATGGTCAGGCTGCCGGACGCGATACCTGCCCGGATAGAGCCCTGATAGCGGTTGCACTGTGCTGTCCCCGACAGTTTTTCACCGTCGGTGCGCAGCATGATTGATTCGCCGATGGCAGCATCCTGCGGGCCCTCCTGAAGGAGCTGCCAGGTTGTACCGTCGAGGTCGCTCAACGCTATGTGCCCGAGAACGACTGGCGCCTGTTCGAGCAGACGGTCGCCGGACAGCGTCCAGCTGCGCATGACCTTGGTCTGCGGGCAGCAAAGTGGGTCATCTGACCCAGCCTGAATGACCCGTAGCTCGATGGTTGTGCCCGTGATCGTGATGGAGCGGATTTCGGCGCGGTCGCCAATCAGTGCAGTTGCGATGCTTCGAACGCCCGCCGCCTCGCGAGTGAACACCACGAGATGCCGAAAGTTGCCGCTGCCGCCCATGGACGCCCATAGGATGGCTACGGGGAGTGTGTTTCCCTCTCTGCTCAGCGCGCCTGTGACGGGTACGTCAGGAACCAGGCCTGCTGTCGGACGTGAGGCGCCGTCCGGCACATAGGGATCGCCCTGCCACTGGCCCTCTTCAAGTGTGATGGGGAGATCAAAAATGCCGGAAACGGTCGCGTTGTCCAGGGATCCGGGACCGGTGGCTGGCGCGACCGCCCCCGGCTTCGCCCAGTCTGTTGCTGCGGCCGGGCCGCAGGCGAGCAGAAGCGCGATGGCGGTACAGAGAGCGGCTTTCATTTTTTATTGTTTATCTGGCTGGCGTTGTTGGCGGGACGACGGGCTTTTAACCATTGCCGACCGAGTCTCGCCATATTTCGAATGGCATCTTCAGAGTTGTGCCGGGAGCGGGTCTCGCTGCCGTTTAACTTCATGCTTGCTGAGTGTACGCTCCGCGCACGCTGGATGACCGCCGTGCCCCTGACAAGGCCGTGGCTGCTTTAGATTGCGGAGACCGGTTTTGCTGCGAACACCTCGGATAACGCTGAGCTGGTTTGTACTTTCCGCGCTGGTCCTGTGCTGCTGTCTCGCCGGCTGCAGCGAGGAACAAAGGGCGATCACAAGTCTGGAAGAACTCCAGCACTCACGGCTCGGGGTCATGACCGGATCTGTCGGGGAGCAGAGCGCGCGCGAGCGCTACCCCGCCGCGGATATTCAGCTGTTCGACGACATCATGGATGCGGTGACCGCGCTCAGCGCCGGCCAGCTCGATGGCGTGCTCACGGCCGAAACGACCGCGCGACAGATCCTCAAGCGCAACCCCGATCTGACCATTCTCGATGGCTATCTGCGCGATGAACCTGCGGCGGTCGGCCTGCGCAAAGGAGATGACCTGCTGCGTGAAGGGATCGACGGAATCCTCGTCCGGTTGCAGGCAGACGGCACTCTTGCGGACATGAGCCGGCGCTGGTTCAAAAGCGATCTCAGTCCATACGTGGTGCCTGAGATTGCTGTTCCCACCACTGGTAGGCCCCTGCGTGTCGGTGTGTCCGCGACGCGGGAGCCGATGAGTTTCCTTGATGCCGAGGGCCAGATCAGCGGACACGATGGCGAGCTCGCGCGACGCATCGCGGCCGGCCTCGGTCGCCCGCTCGAATTCTTCAACAGCCACTGGGCGAGCTTACTCCCCGCGCTGCAGTCCGGCCGTATCGACGCCATCGTCAGCGGCATGACTGCGACCGAGGAGCGGCGCCGGTTGATCGATTTTTCCGCACCCTATTTCCGCAATCGTCAGGTGGTCATGGCGCACAGACCCGGGATTAAGGACCAGGCACTCGGGTTGGCCGCTATCGAGGATCTGCACGGCCTGCGTATCGCTACCGGTCTAGGCACAGCACAGGACTTTTATTTCACCAAGAACTACCCGGACTCGACCATTCTGCGCCTGACCAGCAGCGCGGACATGGTTCAGGCCATGCTCTCCGATCGGGTTGACGCTGCTGTCGGGGATACCGAGCCTATCAGGCGCGTGATGCGCGAGAACCCGCAACTCGGGCCCATCGGCGAGCCTATCCTGCCTTTCCCGGTGGCGGTTGCCTTTCGTCAGGACAACGATGCGCTGCGCACGCAGTTCAACGACTTTCTGGCGGCCATCGAGGCTGACGGAACCCACGCAGACATGAAGGCACGCTGGCTCGACGGTGAGGATCCCGACATGCCCGACATCGCCGGCGGCAATCCTGCCAACGGGACGCTGGTCGCCGGGATCGATGCCTTCGGCCTGCCGTTCATCGCGCTCAGGGACGGCGAGTTTGTCGGGTTTGATGTTGAGCTGCTGCAGCGTTTCGCGCACTACATCGACAAAGACATCCGCTTCGACAACATTGAATTTAGCGGACTCATTGCGGCTGTGGTCAGCGGCCGGGTCGATGTGATCGCCGCGTCGATCTTCGTCACGGAGGAGCGCAAGAAGAGCGTCGATTTCTCTGATCCCTACTACGAAAGCACGAGCACGGTTTATGCGCTGAAGAAAAACATCGCCGGCCAGGAGAGCGCGGAGCGGGCGCCTGCCGCAGGAGCGCTTGAACGTCTGGCCGCGAGTTTCGAGAACAACATCATTGCCGAGAAGCGTTACCTGCTGATTATCGATGGTCTGCAGACAACGATAGTCATCTCGGTCCTCGCGACACTGTTCGGTACCGTTCTTGGCGCAGTCGTCTGCGCGATGCGCATGTCGGCTCACGGCGTGGCGCAATGGACGGCGCGGATTTTCATCACCACCATGCGCGGCACGCCAGTGCTTGTGTTCCTGATGATCCTGTTTTACGTGGTCTTTGCCTCGGCCCCGATCAGCCCGGTCGGCGTCGCCATCATCGCGTTCGGGATCCATTTCGCGGCTTATGTATCCGAGATGTTCCGCACCGCAATTGAAAGTATTGATCCGGGTCAGCAGGAGGCCGGGATCTCCATGGGGTTTTCCCGCACTGGCGCATTCACCGCTATCGTGCTGCCGCAGGCGCTGCAGCGCGTGCTGCCTGTGTACAAGGGCGAGTTCCTGTCCCTGGTGAAGACAACCTCCATCGTGGGCTACATCGCGGTGCAGGATCTGACCAAGGCGGGTGACCTGATCCGCAGCCGTACCTTCGATGCGTTTTTCCCGCTCGTGATGATTGCGGTGCTCTACTTTGCGGTGTCATGGGCCTTGATGCAGTCCCTGGAATACCTCGAGCGACGCACCGACCCGCGGCGACGCAGGCGTCAGGGAGGCCGGTCATGATCCGCGTCGAGCATCTGGCCAAAACTTTCGGCAGCTTAAATGTGCTGCGTGATGTCAGCGCCGAGATCGCCAGGGGGGAAGTGATCTCCGTCATTGGCCCCTCGGGGACCGGCAAGAGCACGTTTCTGCGTTGCCTGAATCTGCTCGAGCAGCCGACGGGTGGCGCAATCTTTGTCGATGGCAAGGACATGCTGGATCCGGCGACTGACGTCACCCGGGTGCGGCAGCGCATGAACATGGTTTTCCAGGGCTTCAACCTGTTCTCGCATCTGACCGTGCTGGAGAACCTGACTCTTGCTCCGACCAGGCTGAAGCGCATCCCCCGCGCCGAGCTCGAGGCGAAAGCGCTGGAGCTGCTGCGTCTTGTGGGCCTCGGTGAAAAGGCGCACAGCTTTCCGGATGAGCTGTCGGGCGGCCAGAAGCAGCGGGTGGCGATTGCGCGCTGTCTGGCCATGGACCCCGAGGTGATCCTGTTCGACGAGCCTACCTCGGCGCTCGATCCCACCATGGTCAGCGAAGTGCTCTCGGTGATCCGTAATCTCGCACGGGAAGGTATGACGATGATCATCGTCACTCACGAGATGGATTTCGCGCGGGATGTGTCGAGCCGCGTGTTCTACATGGACGAGGGTGTGATCTACGAACAGGGTCCGCCCGCGCAGATTTTCGATAACCCGCAGCGAGAGAAGACCCGGGTCTTCATCAACCGTGTGCGCAGCTATCAGGCCGAGGTCGTGTCACCGGACTTTGATCTCTACCACCTGAACGGCGAGCTCGAGCGTTTCTTCGACAAGCATGCTCTCGACGCGATGATGCGCGGACGGGTGCTGTTGCTGGTCGAGGAACTTCTGCAGCAATACAAACCCGGCTTGCATCAGGCGCCCCTGACGCTGCGCGTCGAATTCGGGGAACAAAGCCGCCGAATCTCCATCGTGCTCTCGACGAGCGCCGCGGCGGCACGGCCTCTGGATGCGGAGGCAGCGGCCGAGGATTTCAGCCTGGCCATCATCCGTAACCTGTGCGAATCAATTGCGTCGGGCGTAGAGGGCGATCAGCAGGTCATTCGACTGCTGTTGAATTCGGCCTGAACGCGACCCGGGGAGGCTGCCGGGTAAGCTCTTCTTGAGCCTGTCGGCTGTCAGAGCTGCGTCATTACATCCGCCGCGACCTGTTCGATGACTTCGTAGCGGGGTTCCAGTGGCGGTAGCAGCGTGACCTCGTCCAGCCCGTTTTCAGCGAGGGCGCCGAGGCGGTCGACAAGTTCGCTTGCCGTGCCGAGCATGCAGGTCGAAGTCAGCAGTTCGCGTGTGAGGAAACGCTCCTCGTCGGGCTCGACCCAGCAGTTATGGCCCCGATGCACGAACTGGTGACGGCGAGCAGGATCGAAGCTCTCCATGTGGGTGCAGAAGTCCGACCAGATATCGCGCACGGCACGCCCGGGTGGCTGACCGGTCTGGCGCCAGCGATCGTAGGTGTAGTGCAGGGAAGCCATGGCAAAAGCGCCGCAGAGTCGCTTCGCCCGTGCAGAGTCAGGTTGCTCGCCCGGCCGCAGCACGACCATCGTCGTCAGCGTCGCGGCGCGATAGGCGGCGCGGTCGAGCGCTCGGCCGGCGGCTTCAGCGCCGCGTTCGATACTGGCCCACACGCCCGGCATATGGCGCGGATCGGGTGGGATGGAAAGGACGACACCATCCCCATGTTTGCCCGCCAGGCCCAGCGCTCGGGGCCCGAAGCCGGAGACGTAGAGCGGAATCGGATCAACGAAATTTACGAAACCTGAATCCGGCATGATGTGCCGTACCGGGGCGCTGCGCCCGCGCCAGCGGAAATCGGCTTCTGCGCCGTGCATGAGCGGCTTCAGGGTCCCGAGGTAGTTGTCGAATTCTGCGATGGGCATCGGTTTGTGGCCCATCACCCGCATGGCGGTATTCCCGGTGCCGATGCCAAGGAAGGTACGACCGGGCGCCAGGGCATTGATGGTGGCGATGCTGGCCGCAGTGACCGGCGCAGGGCGGGTCGGGGCCACGGCTACACCGGTGCCCAGGCGCATGGTGCGCGTCCGCGTGGCGGCCAGCGCGAGCACGGCGTAGGGATCACTCCAGATCATCTGGCTGTCAGCGATCCAGGCGTGCGTGTAGCCGAGCGCCTCGGCGCGGACGATGTAGTCGATGTCGTCGATCTTTGAAGCGACGCAGATGCCTAGTTCCATAGTCGTGCCCGTTGATAGTCTTGCCTGCCTGGAGATGCTACTGCGTTGTAGTGGCTGCCGGTGCGCTGAGACAAGCTGCTGTCAGCGCTGAGCAGGCGCCAGGTAAGGGTTTAGACTGCGCAGCCTCTCGGCTGACGCCGCAAGTAAGGGGAGCGGGTATGGGTGAGACACAGGACCTGTTCGCAATGGATGTGGCCACCATCGTGCGTGAGCTTGCTGCCGGAGGCGTCACCGCGACAGCTTTGCTCGAAGCACAGCTGCGCGAGGTCGACCGCCTGGAGCCCGCGCTCGGCGCGATCATCACCGACCTGCGCCAGCGCGCGCGGGCCCGCGCTGCAGCCATCGACGAATCGCTCGCCCAGGGACAGAGACCGGGACCGCTGGCAGGTGTGCCCATCGGGGTCAAAGATATTTTTGACATGAGCGGTGTGCCCACAACAGGGGGCATGGGGTTGCATCGTGAGCATCTCGCGAGCGACAACGCTACCGTCATCGAGCGTCTGGAAAGTGCCGGTGCTGTCCTGACGGCCAAGCTCACCCTGACCCAGGGGGTCTACGCTGAGCACTGTCCGCCTTTTCCGGCACCGCGGAATCCCTGGTCTGCCGCACACTGGTCGGGCGCCTCCTCAAGCGGCAGCGGGGTGGCGGTTAGCGGTGGCCTGTGTGTTGCTGCGCTGGGCTCAGAGACCGGTGGTTCGATCCGGCTTCCGGCAGCAGCCAACGGCGCGACCGCGATCAAGCCGACCTGGGGGCGGGTGTCGCGACATGGTGTGTTCGAGCTTGCCGCCTCGCTGGACCACGTGGGCCCGTTTGCGCGGTCGGTGGTCGATGCGGCGACTCTTCTCGGTGTGATTGCCGGACCCGACCCACGCGATCCGACGGCCGCGCAACAGGTCGTTCCGGATTACCGGTCGGCAGCCGGACGCGGGTGCGAGGGCCTGGTTCTGGGGATCGATCCGGCATGGATCGGTCGCGATGTCGACCCCGAGATCGCGCGGGCGCTGGATGCCGCCGTGGCGGAGCTTGCAGCCGCCGGCGCCGAGGTAAGAGAAGTCACCGTACCCGATGTGTCGGACATGATCTGGGACTGGTTCGGGATCTGTGCGGTGCAGACGGCGCTGGCACACCGCGACACCTTCCCAGCCCGCCGCGACGCTTACGGACCGGCGCTGACCCAGCTGCTTGAACTTGGCAACAGTCTCAGCGGCTGCGACTACCAGGCGCTGCTGCTGCGTCGCGAGGCTTTCCGCGGCCAGGTGAACGAACTCTTCACCCGCATCGACGCGCTGGCGCTACCGGTGCTCGGGTTCCTCGTGCCGACCATGCAGCAGATGGAGAACGTGGATGACGACATGATTGCCGGCTTTCATCGATTCACCTGCCCGTTCAATCTGTCGGGGCATCCGAGCGTCATCATGCCCTGCGGCTTCAACCATCAGGGATTGCCGATCGTGTTCCAGCTGATCGGGCGCCACTTTGAAGAGGACAAGCTGATTGCGGCCGGCGCAGCCTACCAGAGCGCTACCGACTGGCATCGGCGGCGCCCTGATATCAGTGCAGCTCGGTAGTCCTGACCCCTGCGCTGCATCGCTTACGACCAAGCACACGTCTGATGGACTTTATCGATTTAAAAACCCAGTACCGCCAGCTCAAGCCGGAGATCGACCGCCGTATCCAGGCCGTGCTCGATCACGGCGCTTACGTGATGGGGCCCGAGGTAGCCGAGCTTGAGGCCGCCCTCGCGGCATTCACCGGCAGTCGGCACTGCATCACGGTTTCGAGCGGGACCGATGCCCTGCTCATTGCCATGATGGCATTGGGGATCGCGCCGGGCGATGAGGTCATCACCACGCCTTTCAGTTTTATTGCCACGGCCGAAAGCATCGCGCTGCTGGGTGCGAGGCCCGTGTTCGTGGACATTGAACCGCGCACATACAACCTCGACCCGGTGCGCCTCGAATCGGTGCTCTCACCCCGGACGCGCGCCATCATGCCGGTGAGCCTGTATGGCCA
This sequence comes from Gammaproteobacteria bacterium, assembly GCA_038116745.1. Classification (GTDB taxonomy): domain Bacteria; phylum Pseudomonadota; class Gammaproteobacteria; genus JAYODW01. Next base: position 57,039 of record JAYODW010000018.1, on the reverse strand, counting down.
GTGTGCGGATTTCGCTGCGATCAACCGCATCGCAGCCGCGCATGGTCTGCCGGTCATTGAGGATGCGGCGCAGAGCTTCGGCGCGCGCTATCGCGGCCGTCGTTCCTGCGCGTTGAGCGACATTGGCTGCACCAGTTTTTTCCCTTCCAAGCCGCTTGGCTGCTACGGCGACGGCGGTGCCTGTTTTACCGATGACGATGCGCTGGCGAAACGCATGCGGGAGATCCGCGTCCACGGCCAGGACCGTCGGTACCACCATCCGGTGCTCGGCCTGAACGGCAGGATGGACACGCTGCAGTGCGCGGTGCTGCTCGCCAAACTGCCGGCGTTCGAAGACGAGCTGGTGGCCAGAGAAGCGGCGGGCGAGCGCTACTCTGATCTGCTGCGGGCAGCGTCTGGTCGGGTGGTGACGCCGTCGATTACAGACGGCAATCGCTCGGTGTACGCGCAGTACACCGTGGAGCTCGACGATCGCGAGCATGCCCGGCAGGCGCTAGAGTCAGCCGGAATACCGACCGCGGTGCACTACCCGATACCGCTGCACCTGCAGCCCGCTTTCGCCGCACTGGGATACGGGCCGGGCAGTTTCCCCGTGGCTGAACGCGCCGCGGCGCGTGTCCTGAGTCTCCCGCTGCATCCATTCCTGGATCCGCTGACTCAGCAGCGTGTGGTCACGACGCTGATGGAATCATTGGGCGGCTGATTGCGGACCACGGTCCTGACTGGAGCGGGAGAAGACTGACCCCTGCACCGGAGTTACTCTTTAATCGGTCGTGATGGGCCGTCTGTGGTGTCCGGTTCTGCTGGCCCGGGGCCAGCATGGAGTGCTTGATGAAGTTCCCTTCCCGCTATTTCTTTTTTGCTGGCTGCGTCTTTACCGCCGCGGCCAGCCTGCTGCTGGCTCTGCTGACCGCGAGCATGCTGTGCTGGGTGCTCGCCGTTGCAGCCGGAGCCCTGTCGCTCGTTGGGGTGGTCGATCTGTTCCAGACCCGACACGCTATTCGACGGAATTACCCGATCCTTTCGCACATCCGGTTTTTCCTCGAGTTTGTACGACCGGAGATCCGCCAGTATTTCCTCGAGAACGACACCGAACAGGTACCGTTTTCGCGGGTGCAGCGCTCAATCGTGTACTCGCGCGCCAAGGACATGGAGGATAAGCGGCCATTCGGGACGCAGCTTGATGTCTATGAGGCCTGCCATGAGTGGATTAACCACTCCATCATGCCCAGCCGGATTGAAAGTCACGATTTCCGTATCCAGGTCGGGTCGGCCGACTGCACGAAACCTTACTCGGCGTCGGTGTTCAATATCTCCGCGATGAGCTACGGCGCGCTGTCGCCGCCAGCAATCCTGGCGCTGAATGCGGGCGCACAACGCGGCGGCTTTTTTCATGACACCGGTGAGGGTTCGATCTCCGCCTACCACCGAGAGCACGGTGGCGACCTTGTGTGGCAGATAGGATCCGGCTACTTCGGCTGCCGTAATCATGACGGCGCTTTTGACTCGGGGCGCTTTGCGGAAAATGCGACCTCAGATCAGGTCCGCATGATCGAGCTCAAGCTGTCGCAGGGCGCAAAGCCCGGACATGGTGGGGTGCTGCCAGGCGCCAAGGTCAATGCCGCCATCGCCGAGGCGCGGGGCGTGCCGCTCGGCGAGGATTGCATCTCGCCGGCATCGCACAGCAGCTTCCGCACGCCGATGGAGCTGCTCGAATTTCTGGCGCGCCTGCGCGAGCTATCCGGGGGCAAACCGACCGGATTCAAGCTGGCCATTGGCCATCCGTGGGAGTGGTTCGGGATCGTGAAAGCCATGATCAAAAGCGGCATCACACCGGATTTCGTCGTCGTCGATGGGGCAGAGGGCGGCACCGGCGCGGCGCCACTGGAATTCAGTGATCATGTCGGCGCGCCGCTCAAAGAAGCACTGCTGCTGGTCCATAACACGCTGGTCGGCGTTGGCCTGCGGGGCGAGATCCGCATCGGGGCGGCCGGGAAAATCGTCACCGCATTCGATATCGCGCGCGCCTGTGCGCTGGGTGCGGACTGGTGTAACGCGGCGCGCGGTTTCATGTTCGCGCTGGGCTGTATTCACTCACAGACGTGTCATACCGGACATTGTCCTACCGGTGTGACGACTCAGGATCCCAGCCGCTATCGGGCGCTTGTTCCCGAAGACAAAGCCACGCGGGTGTGGCGTTTTCACCAGAACACGCTGCACGCGTTGCAGGAACTGCTGAGCGCCGCGGGTCTGACGCACCCGGACGAGCTCGGTCCGGAGCATCTGGTCAGGCGCATTTCGTCCACGGAGATACGTTCCCTGGCGGCACTGCACGACTGGGTGCGTCCCAACGAGCTCCGCGAGGGTGTGGTCCCGGATATCCCGGTGTTCGACGTGTTCTGGGATCTGGCCAGCGCAGAGACGTTTGATGCGCCGCCGAGCGTGCTGGCGATGCGCACGACGAAGATGCGCTGATAAGACGCCGGCTCTGGCGGGATCGAAGACGCAGCGGTCTGCATAAAGGGCAAGCCGGAGAAGCGGAGATATGCTGCGCTGAGTCTGTTTGGGGGGGCTTACACTCAGGCGTTGTCGGCGGGTCGTGTCAGCGCTGGAGCGTCCAGCGCGGCGAATCGCGGCATGGTGCTCAGAGCCAGACGGATTGCTCTGAGGCCTTCGGTTCGGGTGCCGTTCAGGTTCCGCGCGAGATAAACCCGGCTTCCATCATGCTGCGCATATTTGCTGCCCATAGATCCTCGAAGCGGTATTCCATCAGGTCGTGCTCCAGGATTCCCAGGCGTTCTACAAGCGCAATCTGGGATGCGGAGAACGCTTCGCGCCAGACGCTGAACGCTGCGCGCACGCCAGGCATGGCGAAGAGGCGCCGCGAAGATGCGATCGTGCTCTGCACGGCGTCTTCCGTGAGAAAGCCGTTGTCGCGCTGCCAATGCGCTTCCTCGAGATTCATGATGTTCAGGCGCAGGATGCCGCCGGCAATGGCGACCTCGCCTGAAGTCAGCCCGAGTGACTCCTCAACTGAGCTCAGCTTGGCAAAAACCTCTGCGTGCGGGGAGGTGTAATAAAACTTGGTGGTATCCAGGGTCCGGCTGACGACGGCCTGGTGCATGATGGCCCGCTGCGTACGGACGTTCTGCCGCATCTGCAGACCGACGAAAAGCAGGGAGCCCGCGACAGCGAACGCTGCAACGATCTGACTGAGGTAGTAGGCGCTCTCGAGTGACATGGTGCGAACTCCGGCGAGTGGGCAGAGTTGCGTTATATCACCCGACTCACACACATGGTCTGTAGAACCGTGCGGCTGATGCGGAAGCTGTGTTCAGGCGGACATCATGCTGCAGCCCTGAGCCCGATAAGCTGACTGCGGAGCGGAGGGGTGGCAGCGCGCCCTCATACCCGACCCCCGCCGTCGATCTCGTCCAGCCGCCGGCGTACGTGCGCTTGGCGTTCGTGGCTGGGCTGCGCATCTATCTCACGGATCACCTCCAGCATGCGGGTCGCGGTGGCCATCAGCAGCGCGGAGTCCTGATCGTCCGGCTGCCGCGGCAGATGCAGGACGGAGTCGGAAGAGTAGAGTGGCAGGGTATCCCCGGCGGCGCGTGCGGCGGCTCGAGTGCTGTCCGCCGGCGTCTCGCAGCGGACCGCCTTGCGTAGCAGGTTGCGGCACATGTAAACCCCGACATCAGAGCGCGCGGGGTGTTCGAGCGCGTGCGGCGCAACCGTGCCGATCGAGACGATGGCTTCGAAGTCACCCGGAGCCAGCTGACCCTCGCGGTAAGTGCGGTCGCCGACCTGTCCGGCGAGAAAATCGACCTTGTCGATCCCGCAGGCTTCCTCCCGTCCGAAATGCGCCGGATCGACCTCGTCGTTGAAGTGGCGCCAGCCGAAACTGATCATGTTGTGGTCGTCGACCGGAACGTGCCAGCGGGTCATGCCTACGGTCGAGTGGCGCTGCTCGGCCGCACTGGGCGCGACCGAAGAGGTGTGACACAGGTTGGGCAGGGTCATCTCGGTGATGCGGATCCAGACGCGCTCGTCGCTGACCCGTCGGGCAGCGGCGAACATCATGCCGTTGCCGTCCCGTGTTGTTTCCCAGCGCACCAGCGGCATGGTGCGGAAACCCTGTCCGAGGCTGACGCCGTCGCTGATGGCCTGGTCGACGCTGGCCACGGTCATGTTGTTGTGCAGCGCTGCAGAGTGAAAGTGATCGACGAGGTTTTCGTGGACCTGCAGCCAGTTGCAGGGATACACGTTGGAGAATGCCACCAGATGCCCGTCACCGGGCAGATGGTAAGGGTCGTACTCGTCGAATTCGGGACGCTCGGCAGGCGGTCCCATGTACGCAAAGACCAGACCGTGGCGCTCGAAGGCTGGATAGGCCCCGATGAACAGGTTGTCCTTCATCCTGTTGTCCGCCGGCTCGCAGGGCATCTCGAGGATGGAGCCGTCGACGTCGAACTGCCAGGCGTGATAGCAGCAACGGATCCCCTGCTCCTGAATGATGCCGTACTCGAGCGAGGTTCCCCGATGCGGGCAGTGGCGCTCCAGCACACCAACCCGGCCGCGACGATCGCGGAAGGCGACCAGGTCTTCGTTCATGATGCGTATGGCTTTTGGCACGTCGGTAAGCTCTTCCGACAGGCACACCGGCTGCCAGAAGCGTCGCATGTATTCGCCCATGGGCGTCCCCGGACCGCAGTGCGTCAGCTCGACATCGAGTTCGGCGCGGGTGCGGTCGCGACGCAGGTGATAGCCAGCGTAGGGTTGTCGGGTCGGGTCGGTCGATGTTTTGACTTTGTCGTCCATAGCCTGTTTCTCTCAGCTTGAAGGCAGTGTTGCGATATGGCCGCAGTCCGCGCGGCGGATCTCAGCGACTGTCATTAGCGGCGCGCGCTATCCCCAGAAATACTTCGAACGACGCGCATCGGCGTCCGCGCTGAAAGGCAGATAGCCGGCGCCGGAGAAGATCTTGTTCGGCACAATCTCCTGCACGAATCCGCGTTTGCCAATCTCGTAGTAGTAGTTCGAGACGCGCTGATCAATCTCCCAGAAGTCGTAATCCGCGCAGGCTTTTTCGTAAGTCCCGGCGCGTTTCAGGTGGGGCAGGATCATGCCCACGTAGTAGACATAAACGCCGTTGGTGATGAGCTGCCGGCGCGACATGCGTGCGAGCTTGGTGTAGAGCTTGAACGTGGCCGCCTGAATGCCGGCAAGCCTCGGCGCAAGCTCTGCGACCGGGATGGGGTAGACCTCGCCCATGGGCGTATCCCAGCGTTCACGGGCAAACACGGCACCGCCCACGATCGCGGGGATGTAGTTCTTCGGCCGGGTGAAAGTCGTCGAGATATCGTTGATGCGGATCTCCTCCAGGTCCATCGCCTCAGGATCAATCTCCAGCACCACGGTGTAGCAGTAGGGCACGTTCTCGTGATCGCAGACATCACTCCAGTGGTAGGCGTCTTCGTTGCAGAACAGGTCCCGGATGATCAGCAGGTTGCCGTTCGGCAGCGGGTAAGGCCCGGTATCACCGAGACCGAGGCGGCAATCGAAATGATCGAGGAAGGACAGCAGCTCGGCCGCCGCGTTGAACTGGATCAGGCTGTCATGGGCCGGGCTGCCCGGTTCCAGCGGCTCGACGGCTGACTGCAGGCGAGCCAGCAGGTCGGGCTCATGGATCTGACAGCGATAGCGATTCTGCGAGTTCAGGATCCAGCCGTCGCGACGTTTGGCCCACTGCACACGCTGCATGAATTTGAGGATGGTCGAACTCTCGGCAATGTAGTCGTCGGGCTTGATCGCTTCGAGCGCAAGCAGCGCACAACGCCCCATGCCGAAGCCGACGGCGCCGATGCACCAGTCATGGACGCAGTTGATCTTGGTGCCGATCTCCGTGCGTGCTGAGCTGCCGATATCCATCACTCCCTGAACACCGACTTCGGCCGTGGTCATGGCCAGCAGTTCAGGCCAGCGGTAGAACTCGTGCATCAGCGCGAGGCATTCGTATTCCTGGCGCGGGATCATGCCGGAGGACCCCTCTGTGGCGCGCATGACAAGCACATCCCAGACGTTCCAGGCGAGGTAGTTGTTGAGGTCGTTGAGCTCATCGATTGAGAACTCGTCGGCGCGCACAGCGGCTTCATCGACCTGCTCGAGCACGCGGCTGCTGGCGCGGCTCTTCATTACGCGGTCGCCGAGGATCCCGTCCGGCACCGGGTCCATGCCAACGAAATTCCCGGTGTAGGTCAGATCCTGAAAACGGAGTCCTTCGTCTTCGGGCTGGTAGCGATTGCGGTAGGTAGACGGCATCGGTGCGGTCCTCAGGCTGCGAGTTCGATACGACCGGTGTTGCGGTCGGTGCAGCGCAGCCGGACCGTACGGCCGTTCAGCGCGCTGATCACGCTCGCAAAATGCGCCTTGTTGTCGCCACCGGTGACATAGCGCGTATCGCTGTCGGTGAGATAGGCGGTCATGATGCAGGGGATCTGAAATTCCCGCGACAGTATCCCGAGATGGGACTCCGGCGCGCCTGAGAGGGTAATGACACCGATTGCGCCCATGCTCAGCGCCGGCGCCAAGAATGTCGTGGTCCCGCCCTCGGCCATGAGAATGTGGTTCTTCAGCTTGCCGCCCTGGATGAGAGTGATAACTGCTCTCGGATCGGGCAGATAGAGGATCTCTCCTTCTGGTGCTTTGACAGTTTCGAAACAGTTATAGCCCTCGGCAATGACCGTACCTTCAGACATTGCTCTGCCCTCCTTCCTGAGTGTTTTCAAGCTCTATCCAGCGCTGAAGCTCTTCGACGTTTGCCGCTGTCCCGACCGCGCCGGCCGCCAGCAGGTCATCGCGGCTGTGCATGCCCCAGCAAACGCCGAAGGCCCTCGTGCCGGCCGCATTCGCTTCAGCGACATCGCCCGTGGTATCGCTGATCAGTACCACCGCGGCCGGGGCGCAGGCTGGACCCCAGTCCCCCGCCAGGAAACGTTTGATGGCGCGCGTTTTTGACGGTTCCAGATCGCCCGCGACAACGGCGCTGAAACACGCGGCGAGCCCCTCGCGTTCAAGAATGCGATCGATCGTCGGTTTGGTATTACTGGACACGATAGCGAGAGTCAGCTCCCCGGCGAGCCGGGGCAGCAGTTGCGACATACCGGGAATAAGCGGTGGGTCGTAGTGCTCGCGAACCTGCGCCATGAAATGGGCTGCCGCGGCTGCGCCGCGGGACGCTTCGCCGCAGTGTTCAAGAAGGCCTTGGTAGAGATTAGACCGGAAGAGGGCAAAGAACTGCTCTTTGGTGTCGATGCCAAGGTCAAACTCTGCGTTTGTTCGTTCGAATAACGGCCAGGAGGCGCTCCGCGTGTCGACCAGCGTGCCGTCAAAATCGAACAACACGGCGGCGAGCAACTCAATCCTGCTCCGTCAGCGTGCCCGCAGGTGCGGCGCGGCCGGTATTGATGCGGGTAATCTGCGGCAGTTCGTAGAAATCCTGGATCTCGCCATGGCCTTGACGTCCGCGGTATTGCCAGCGCGCGAGGCAGTTGAAGGCGACCATGTTGGGCCAGCACTGCCAGGGGAAACTGGTCAGACTTGCGCCTTCCAGTTCGTGCGCGTTGCCGTGGGCATCGGTAAAGGCCAGCGTGACCTGGCGGGCGAAGCGATCAGGGCCGCGGACAACGGTGCCGCCGCCGCCAGCCAGTCCTACCAGAGAGCCCTGGTCAATGACGTAGCCATGGGCCAGCGACAGATTCAGGTCATCGACTTCGGCGTCGAAATTGAGAATAGCGTGGAGCGCGGTTTTCTGGTCGAAATGCGCATGCAGCCAGCTCATGTTCGGTTTACCGCGCTCAGGACGCGGCCCCCAGGAATGATCCATGGTTGACACGCAGTCGATGGGATAGGCCCTGCCACGCACCCGGACCGCGCCTGTGACATGGCCCGTCTGATCAAAATGACCCGCGTAGGCCGTGCCCCATGAGAACTTGCCGGCTTCGGCTCCCGAGGCGCACATGGGATCCTGTTCGGGGTCATGGATATCAAACGGTGGCATCAGCGCGCGATACGTGACATCGATCGATGTGCCCTCACCGTCGTCGTAGGCGATGTGCCACACGCGGTTCGGATCGGTGCAGCGGATATGCAGGCTGTTCTCCAGCCGATAGTCGAGCAGGGTGCGCGGCTCGGGGATTGGCAGCGCGGCGCGGTAGTCGCAGAAGTCTGCCTCCCAGGGCGTCAGTGCGCGTCTGGAATTGATGCAGATCGAGCTGCTGACAATGCCGAGATGCGGTCGAAACAGCGCATATACGCCGACGTTGAGGCAGTGTTCGGCGTTGTAGAAGCCAAAAAAATTGGTTTCCGCCCAGTTGGTATGCACCGGGTCGCCGGCGTGGAACTCCGCGTCCTGGTCATCGAGCATGCGACGACTCCTCCAAATAGTGGGGGAGTGCAGACCGCGCGCTCAAGCGGAGATGGACCGCCCGGTATGCCCCGTCGCGACGGCGCTCCCCTCGCCATCGCGTCAGGTGTCAAGCAATAGCACAAACGTCGGGCAAAGGTCACGCTGTCCGATGGTTCCTGAGCGCTATTGAAGCGCTTTACGCAGATACCGCTGATACGCCGGGCGGCATGGGCAGACGCCGCCAGCACAGAGCAAGCCTCCGACACCCACGTGCGCGCTCGCGCTGTCCCCACGTACTATTCCCGCGAGGATATCGAGACAAAGGCGTCGTGCGGCGCTGCGCTGACAACAGCGGGTTCCCCAATTCAGACCGAGGAGGCTTCACGCCCATGACCACACAGCAGAAGGGCCGGCTCGACGTCGGCGTCATGTTCAGTTTCCGCAACCCTACCGGTTGGCGCCGCTCTTTCGTCGACGTCTATCGCGACGAAATCGCGCTGGCGGAGTATGCCGAGGCCGTCGGCTACGACACCATCTGGCTGACCGAACACCACTTTGCCGACGACGGCTACTCACCGTCATTGGTGACCCTGGCGGGCGCCATTGCGGCACGCACCGAACGCGTACGCATTGGATTCAATCTGTTACTCCTGCCCCTGTATGACGCTGTCCGTCTGGCCGAAGACCTTGCGGCGCTGGATGTCATCTCCGGCGGGCGCATTGACGTCGGGATCGGGCAGGGCTATGCGCCACACGAGTTCGCCGGTTTCGGCATTGACCTGGGGGATCGTCTCGGCCGTTTCCGCGAGGGTCTGGAGGTGATGCAGGGGCTGTGGACCAACGACAGCTTCTCCTATGAGGGTAAACATTACCGGGTGAAGGACGCCCGCCTGTGCCCGCGCCCGGTACAGGAGCCCTCACTGCCGATGTGGATCGGTGCGACCAGTCCGCCCGCGGTGCGTCGCGCCGGCCGTCTTGGTGCCCACCTGCTCGGTCTCGCCAACGAAGCGCTGCAGAGCGAGTACGAGCAGGCGCGTGCCGCCGCAGGCTACGCCGTGGAAGACGCCAAGGTGCTGCAGCTGCACTGGACGCACGTTGCCAGCGATGACGACGCCGCCTGGGGGCAGGCGGAGAAGCACTTCCATCATCTGCTGAGTGTTTATGCGGGGTGGCTCAATGCGGCTGCCGCCGGCGGCGACAACGCGTTCGAATGCAAGGTGCCGCCTGTATCTGACCTGCGTTCCAGTTCGGATTTGCTGTTCCGGCCGGCTTTCGGCTCGCCGGAGACAGTCGCCGGGATCCTCGGAGAGTCAATCGCTGCCGTCCGCACGACGCATCTGGCCTACGGCACGATGCCGGGGATGGATCCTGCGTTGACCCGGCGTTCGCTCAAGTCGTTCGTGAACGACGTCGTGCCGCAGCTCGCTTAATTCAGGGCGGGATGCAGTTGCAAGAACAGTAAGACGACCTGAGCAGCAGGGGAAAGACTTAATGAGCCAGGAAAAACTGCGTTTCATCCAGCTGGCGCTGTGCAGCAGCGACCTGCCCGCATCGCTGCGCTTCTACGCTGAAGTCTTCGGTTTCGCGAACGGCGGTGGGCAGGGGCTGTGGGGGGAGATCATGCGGGTGCAGGGTCTGTCGCCCGAGGCACGCGCAATGATGTGGTGGATGGTCGGACGGCAGGCTTTCTGTCAGCTCGAGTTCTTTCATCACACCCAGCCCGCCCAGCGACTGCTGCCGAGTGATTGGCGTCCATGCGATATCGGCTGGACGCGCTTTGGTCTCTCGGTGACGGATTTCGAACGCACGCTTGAGCGCCTGAAAGATTGGGGCGTGGCGCTGCTCGCAGAGCCGAGGGAGACGGCACGTGGGCCGCGGGCGGCCTTCCGGGACCCCTGGGTAGGTGCTGTGGTCGAAGTCATGGGTGAAATCGCCGCGTTACCTGGCGGCATACGCGAGCGCCACTTTGAGCTGGACCCCGCGATCATCTATGTCGCCAGTTCGGTCAGCGATCTCGATGCCGCACGGTTTTTCTACGGCACCCAGCTTGGCCTGGAGCTGGTGCCGCTGGAAGTGCTGCATGACCCGGACGACGAGGCGATCTGGGGACTTGGAGGCGCTCGCCGCGATGGCTTTGTCGCGCTTGCCGGCGACGCTTTTCTGGAGGTCCTGCAATATCTGCAACCTGCCGGACGTCCTGCCGCTGCGGACCGTTGCAATGCCGACCAGGGGATCATGAATATCGCGCTCGGTAGTCGGAATAACCAGGCCGTGCGCGATGTGATTGCCCGGCTCGACGCGGAGGGTCGCGGACCCCGCGTGCAGTTCGCGGGTGAGGGCATGCTCGGCACCTACGTACTTGATGCCGAGCGGGAGGTCGAGCTCTTCTCGGGCCCGACGGAAAACGACGCAGCGCTCGGCTTCGCGCCTGCCGGCGATTTCATCGGCGTGCCGCGCGCCGATCGTTCAGCGCTGACGCTGAGTTTTCGGGAGTAAGGGACGGGTATCGGCTTAGAGCGGTGATAGCGGGGAAGACTCGAGAGCCTGTCGGCGGATGTTTGGGCCGGACTTGGAAGCCTTGAGCAGTCGGAAGTCCCTCAAACCTTAGAAAGCTGTGATGCATTCGTAAGTGCGTGGCCGCAAGCCCGCTCAGGGCATGGGTTTCTGAAGCTTGGGCTTGCAAGGTTTAACTAAAAAAAATCGTTGCAGTCTTCCTGTTTTTTGTGATTTTGTACTCATAGACTTGTCTACCGATGCGGCGAAGTCGGACTGGTTGTTGGTTAGACGAGTCGCCGGTATTCAGCTAGGACGTTACGGAATCATGCTGACACTTTTGTCGGCAGCTATTTACTCGGACGCGACGAATGACCAGAACTTTCAACATCGCAGTAATCGGCTTGATTCTGTCTGTCTGCTTTTCATGGACAGGCGCTGCTTATTCGGCGCAGGAAGTGCGGGTATTGCTGGTAGACGATGATGATGGGCAGCCGGACGTTGAGTCTTGGTACGAAATCGGTCTGTCTTTCCCCGGGTTGGGAGCTCCGTACAGTTTTCCTTATGACATTTGGACGACTGCTGCCGACGGTGAGCCGGAGACGACCACCCTATCGGCTTATGACATTGTGCTGTGGGTGTCCGGCCAGGCTTCAGCAGCGGATGGGCCTGGTAAAAGCGGAAAGGCAGGGCCCAGTGAAACGGGCGAGGCTGCTCTCGGTGCTTACCTCGATGAGGGCGGCTGCGTCTTTATTTCGAGTCAGGACTACTATGCCGCACAGGGTCAGGTGACCTCGTTCATGCGAGAGTATCTAGGTGTGCAGGCGGTGAATAACGACGCGTTTGGGGACGGAGAGGATCTCTACTACGGAGGGGGAGGGACTTACAACCCGGATCCTTTCGCTTTTGCAACTGGTGAGAATTTATTCGGTTCTGTCCCGGATTTGCCGTTATTCGGGTACGAGCTGGCGGGCGAGTACTTCAATCGTGGTGATGACATAACCCCGATAGAAGACAGCCAGACCAGCGCAAGCTTTACGGGCAATCTATATACCGGAGCTCGCCAGGAAGTACTACTCAGCGAAAAATCAGGAAAGGTGGTAGGTATCGCACGGGATGCCGGTACTTATCTGTCGGCTTACTTTGCATTTGTCCTGGATGGTCCGTTCTCAAGGTTCTCAAACAGCATTATGAATTCTCTGGCCGGCCGCTGTGTCGATCTCGACGAAGACGGTGTAACCAATGCCTTGGACAACTGCCGGATTTCTTCCAACGCCGATCAGACAAACAGTGACGATGATGAGCTCGGCGATGCCTGTGACCCGGATGATGACAACGATGGTTTCACCGATGAGGAAGAAATCGCGGCCGGCAGCAGCACTACCGATGCGACCTCGACGCCGGATACGGTACGGAAGGCCCGTGGACTGCCGTCCGGCGTGCTGAATCTGCTGTTGGAGGATTAACTGTGTGGCCGGTCTGAGAGGTACACAGTCCTCATAGGCACACTCGCAACCAGCTTCTGGATACACGACGCTCTCGCATTTGGACTCTTTCTTCGAGTGCTCCCTGGCCCCCAGCGTCCCTTCAGGGCGCTGAGATGGTTAGTCTGATTCGTTAACCAGAGCGCAATACCCGGCCACTGCGAAGCGCTTATCTGCGCATTTGACTGGGTTTGCGTCACTGCCGCGTGTCCCTGGCGGCTGAGATACCCGGACCGCACAGAGAGTCGTTTCAGCGGTGCTTTCTAAATGCCGCTTTCAGGCAGCGCTGACCTCCACCGGAATGTGATTCAGGTTGACTGTGCCCGAAGGCCTGTCCAGCAGCTTCTCATCAGCCAGGTGGTTGTAGTTGACGCCGGGTCGCGCCTTGGCCTGCGGCATTCCCGGAACCTTCTCGTCGGCATGTCCCCACCCGTGCGGGAGACTGACGACACCGCGGCGCATCTCTGTCGAGAGTCTGACCGGCACGTTGACCTCACCGGTGCGCGACCGGACCCGTACACGTCCGCCATCCTCAATCCCCCGCTCGGCTGCATCTTCCGGATGGATCAGCAGCACGCAGAGTTCAGTTTCCTTAACCAGCGACGGTAAGTTATGCATCCAGGTATTGCAGGTCCGGATCTGGCGGCGGCCGACAAGATGCAGCCCCTGCTCGCGTTCCGCGTGAATCCAGTCCGCGACTCTGGAGACGTCGCCGGCAATTGCTGCGGGCGCCAGGTCAACGCGCTTGTCCGGAAAGTGAAGCACTTCGTCGAGCCGTGGCCGCATCGGGCCGAAGTCGATGCCCTCGCCGTGTGCCTTGAGTTTTTTCAGTGTGAGCCCGTCGGCGTGTTTGCCGAAGTGATCGCCGTAGGGTCCGGAGCGCAGGAGCAGGTCGAACATGCGTTCCTCGCCGGCCTCCTGCTCGATATGAGCTAGCACCTCCTCCAGGTTCATGTTCCTCAGCACTTCATTGCCCTGACTCTGCAGCTGCTCGAACAGCATGCGGAAGGCATCGTCGTCAGCAGCCTGCTCCGATGTTCCCGTGAGGCGCGCTATCAGGCGGCAGAAAATCTCCGCGTCATGCAGCTCGCCGGGCTGTTTCTCGAATACGGCAGGCGCATATTTGATGTAGTCCCTGACCGTCAGGAAGGTGAAGAAAATCATGAAGTCGGAGTGGGACAGGTGCGGCGCGGACGGCAGGATGACATCCGCATGGCGCGTCGTTTCGTTGATAAAAATGTCAAAGGCCATCATGAATTCGAGACCTTCAAGCGCTTTGGTCAGACGACCTCCGCCGTTTGCATTGGACAGGGCAGGATTCGCGCCCATGGTTTTCAGGGCTTTGATCTGGCTGCCCGCCGCGAGCACACGAAAAGGGGCCTTATTCTTCCTATATCCCCGCACCAGACGTTGGAGAGCAGCCGCTGGCGGATGTCGGCGGGAATCGACTCCCAGCGCTGGTGTGCGGGTTTGGTGAAGGTAGGGAATGACTTTTCTGCTGTGGACTGCGCCAGTTCAGGCATCCGGTTCCTCGCCATCGCCCGGGCTTCTGTCATCGCAGCCTGAGTCTGCATGTTGGGTGTTTTCTGTTTATGGCATCACTCTGCTGCGAGGGCAAACGACCGCAGCCAGGGATCGAGATGAGCGATGTCAAACGTGCCCGACTCGAACATCTGCATCATTTCCGCGTAGATCTGCAGCGGCGCACGCTGCAAGTGCCAGCCATTGATGCGCAGGAACACGTCGGTCGCCGAAAAGGCCATGCGCTTGTTCCCGTCCACGAACGGGTGGTTGATCGCCAGGCTTTCCAAAAGAGCAGCAGCTTCAGCCACGATGTCATCGTAGTAGCCGGTCTGTGGCCGGAACAGTGCAGCCTCCAGCGCCCCGGGGTCACGCACGCCCGGCGCACCGCCATACCGCTGCATCAGCACCGTGTGCATGCCGAGCACATCGGCCACGGTCAGGTAATCGTGCGCCACGGTTTACTTGGCCAGTTCGCGGTAGAGGCTTTCGAACTCATCCGGGCTGGATGCGGAAGAAGCCATCACGTGGCGGCGGAGGCGCTCCTTATCAGCACCGTGTGCATGCCGAGCACATCGGCCACGGTCAGGTTATCGTGCGCCACGGTTTACTTGGCCAGTTCGCGGTAGAGGCTGTCGAACTCATCCAGGCTGGATGCGAAAGAAGCCATCACGTGGCGGCGGGGGCGCTCCTTTTGCTGCCGGTCGATGTAGTCGCGCAGGGCGTCATCGAGCACCGCCTGGAACTGGCGGCCTTGGCTCTCTGCAATCTGGCGCAACGCGGCCAGCACGTCGGGCGCGGCCTGGGAGGAAAACTTTTCGCGGACCGTAATGGTCATGGCCATCTCCATCATGATGCATCTTGATGTTTCATGATAGAGCAAGACAGGAAGGTGTGCTACCGTGCTGATGGCGTTCGATGCCTGACCGGTGGTCTTGGTTGACGATGAAACGGCGCGCGTAACCTTCTGATTTGTATAGACCACCAGCTGAGCCTACCCGCAGGTCAAACAGAGGATAGAGACGGTTCTGGCCGAGAAAGTGGCCGATTTGGATAGTTTCGGCAGGTCGGCACCCGCAGCACTGATGACCAGAACCCCGCGTGGTGCGGGGATTCGCGCAAAGAAAAAGAATCCGGAGACTATCCAGACACTTGGTGTTGGTGGAGGCGGGCAATGCCCCAATACATACCCCCGCCCGGGGCTGAGAGGGACTGAAGGCATGCCGTACCCGGCCTAACCAGCAACTGCTACGCTGCGGATTGTTGCTGCGCACTGAAAATTGACCAGCAAATAGGGGTGATGCGCGTCGAAAATTGACCAGGGTGATTAACTCGCCTGCTCAAAAAATGAGCAGGCCTAATGAGGATGATCACCATGAGTCTATTGAGCAAGATCCGGCGGTTACGTTTTCGGGAAGGGTTGTCGATCAGCGAAGTGGCGCGGCGTGCCGGCCTGTCGCGGAACACGGTCAAACGCTGGTTGGCCACCGATGAAGGTATTGAGCCGAAGTACCGGCGGTCGACGCAAGCGACGGTACTGACACCGTTCGAAGCGCGGCTGCAGCAGTGGCTGGAAGCCGACGCGAGACGTCCTAAGCGCGAGCGGCGAACGGCGTTGGCGCTGTACGGGGAGCTGCGCACGCTCGGGTACTCCGGCAGCTACAGTCGGGTCACGGCCTATGTGCGCCGCTGGCGGGCGGCGGGTACAACACCGTTGCGCGGTGCGTTCGTGCCGCTGAAGTTCCCATTGGGGGAGGCGTTCCAGTTCGACTGGAGCGAGGAGTCGGCGGTGATCGCGGGTGTGCACCGCAAGGTGCTGCTGGCGCACGTGAAACTGTGCGCGAGCCGTGCGTTTCTGCTCGTCGCCTACCCGACGCAGAGCCACGAGATGCTGTTTGACGCCCATACCCGGGCCTTCCGGGTGTTCGGTGGCGTTCCCAGGCGCGGCATTTACGACAACATGAAGACCGCCGTCAACAAGGTCGGCGTCGGCAAGCGCCGGATCATCAACACGCGCTTTGCCGCGATGGCATCGCATTACCTGTTCGAGCCGGACTTCTGTAACGTCGCCGCGGGCTGGGAGAAGGGCGTGGTCGAGAAGCACGTGCAGGACAGCCGCCGTCGAGTCTGGCAGGACGCCACACGCGAGCACTTCTCGCACTTCGCCGCGCTGAACGCCTGGCTCGAAGTGCGTTGCCAGTCGCTCTGGGGGACATTGTCCCATCCCGATGCTGAGCACCTGAGCGTCGCCGACGCCCTCGCTCTCGAGCGCGATACCCTGATGCCGATGGTGCCGCCGTTCGATGGTTACGTGGAGACCCTCGCGACGGTGTCGAGCACCTGCCTGGTGAGCATCGAGCGCAACCGGTACTCCGTACCCTGTACGCTCGCGCATCGCAAGGTCAGCGTGCGGCTCTACCCCGAGTCCCTCGAGGTGCACGACGAGGACGGGGCGGTGGCACACCATGTGCGTTGCTTCGAGCGCGGCGAGGTGATCTACGACTGGCGCCACTACCTGCCGCTCATCACGCGCAAGCCCGGGGCCTTACGCAACGGTGCCCCGTTCGAGGGGCTACCCGAGCCGCTGCAGCAACTGCGTCGTCGACTGCTCCCGCGTCCCGGCGGCGATCGCCTGATGGCCGAGGTCCTCGCCTGTGTCCCACGCCATGGTCTCGAGGCTGTCCTGGTTGCCGTCGAACTCATCCTCGAGTCCGCCAACACCTCCCCCGAGCACGTCAAGAACGTCCTCTCACGCTTGCAGGAAGACATGCCCCCGGCCACCCTCGACACTGAACTCGTCGTGCATGAACCACCGCGTGCTGACGCCGGACGCTACGACCATCTGCACACGGAGGTGGATCATGCGTGACCTCATCACCGAGCTGAAGGGCCTGCGCCTGCACGGCATGGTCTGGCGTCTGGAAGAACTCGATGCCGAAGGCAGCGTCAAACTGCAAACCGCCGAGTGGTTGCTCCATACCCTGCTGGAGGCCGAAGTCAACGACCGCCACGTGCGCTCTATCCGCTACCAGATGGGCGCTGCCCGGTTCCCCGTCCATCGCACCCTCGCAGGCTTTGACTTCGCCCAGTCCACCGTCGATGCCACACTCGTCACCGAACTCGCCACCACCGCCTTCACCGAAGCTGCCGCCAACGTCGTCTTCATCGGCGGGACCGGTACCGGCAAGACCCACCTCGCCACCGCGCTCGGCGTCAAGGCCGTCACCGAGCACGGTAAACGGGTACGCTTCTTCTCCACCGTCGAGCTCGTCAATACGCTCGAACTCGAGAAGGCCGCCGGCAAACAAGGACGGCTCGCCTACAGCCTCATGCACGTCGACCTCGTGATCCTCGACGAACTCGGCTATCTGCCCTTCAGTCAGGCCGGCGGTGCGCTGCTCTTCCATCTGCTCGCCAAACTCTATGAGCGCACCAGTGTCATCGTCACCACCAACCTGACCTTCGCCGAATGGCCCAACGTCTTCGGCGACGCCAAGATGACTACCGCGCTCCTCGACCGCCTCACCCACCACTGCCACATCGTCGAAACCGGTAACGAATCGTTCCGCTTCCGGCACAGCAGCCGCACCGTGAGGGCGCGCATCAAGGCGCGCGAGCAGACTAAACGAGGGAAAAACTCTGTGACGAACGAGGCGACAGAGCCATCATGAGCAACACGCTACGGCGGGAGGCGTGGGCTCCCAAGGCCATAACGCTTCTCGCTGTAGCCCCTACACCTTTACACTTATCCACATCCGATCTCTACCGAGCGGCCTTCCATCCCTGGTCAGTTTTAAACGCGCAGCAACAGCAACTCATTTTCAGGAAGCAAAAGTTGCCTCCAATGTTGCCCCCACTTGCCCCCAGATTTCAATGAATGTCTTTGGACATAAAGGGACCTAAAATCGACATAAATATCTGTTTATGCGCATAAAAAAAGCCGTCCCAGGACGGCTTTGAATGTTGATATGGTGGAGGCGGCGGGAGTCGAACCCGCGTCCGCAAGCCCTCTGCCGTTGGTTCTACATGCTTATCCGAGCCTATTGATTTGACTGAGCGCTACCCGACCGGCAGGGAAAACGTTCAGCGAGTCCGTTAGGTTTTAGTGAATCCGCTCCGGACAGGCTTCATCACGATCTCGTGAGCAGTGACGCCCGGTACTGGACGCACGAGCACGGCTCCAGCCGGACGGCACCCTACTGGGTTTTAAGCAGCGAGTGCGTAGTTGTCGTCGTTGGCAACTAAATTGTTTGCAGTTGGATTTACGAGGTGCCCTGCCCCTCGGCATGCCCCTTCGGTTTCGCGACCCACGTCGAAACCGTGACGCCCCCTTTGGGAAGTAAAAAAATGGATGCGCAGTATATATAGACAAGGCGCGGGCTGTGGGGTTCCTGACGGTCTTCAGCGCGCCTTTAACAGGCGTGATTTTTCCCTTTGCCAGTCGCGCTCCTTCTCGGTGGCGCGCTTGTCGTGCTGCTTTTTACCGCGCGCAAGACCGATTTCCGCTTTGACCCGCCCGTTTTTCCAGTACATGGACAGCGCGACCACGGTCATGCCCTGGCGCTCCACGGCACCCTGCAGGTGATCGATTTCGCGGCGGTTGAGCAGCAGCTTGCGCATTCGTTGGGGGTCTGGTGACACGTGGGTCGACGCCGAGGGCAGGGGCGTGATCTGAACGTTGATCAGAAACGCCTCACCGTTCTTCAGATGAACGTAGGTATCACGGATCTGCACTTTGCCAGCGCGCAGGCTTTTCAGCTCCCAGCCTTCCAGCACGATGCCCGCTTCGAAGCGCTCCTCAATGTGGTAGTCGAAGCGTGCCTTCTTGTTCTGCACGATTGAGCCGGGGGACGCTTTTTTCTTGGGGGCTGCCATGGGTCTATTGAGTTGCGTCTGGTGTATGAATCTGCGAGTCAGCGGGGGCGCATGCCCAGGCTGAGCTGTTTGACCAGCGTGTTTAGAAGGTTGAGCTCCTGCGTATGGATTTGAAGAGGGCGCCCGACGGTATCGGCATAAATCAAACCGAGACAGCGACGGTTGACCACGATACTGAACAGCAGCACGGAGCGCGGCGCGGTCAGCTCGCGACACCATCCGGGGAGCTGGGATTTTTGCTTGGGATCTTCCGTATCCAGGATCACGGCATTGCGCCCCTGGCGCGCGCCCTGGTTGAAAATATCTTCAGCCTCCTCAACTTCAAAGCTGAAAGCCTGCTTTAGCGCGTCAAGGTCGTCGCCGAAACCCAGGCGGGTGACGAAGCGATTAGCGCGCGCGTCGCGTATCAGGAACAACACATGCGTGCAGTTCAGGCTGCGGTAGATCGCCTCCATCACCATGGTGAACATGTCGTTGATCGGTGCCTGCTCGATGATGGCAGTGGTCAGCTCCGAGACCGCGTTGGTGAGAAACTCCTGCCGGTTGCTGGATGCGTCCGGCTGTTCCTGTACCGCCGACCCGGGCCCTGGACGCTCGGCGGATTCATGCTGCAAAGTTGCTTGCTGGGCTGCGCCTTCGGCCTGCCCGGATTCCTCGGGCGAGTCGCTGACAGCCCGGCGCACGCGCGCAAGCAAGGGGGTAGCACCAAGGTCGATGTTCAGCAGCTTGGCATAGTTGCCGGCTTTTTGAACGGCATTGTTAACGGCCGACCGGATCTGGTCTTTGTCCAGATCAAAGACATCTCGATAGCGGCTCATGAGTGCGGTCATCGGTCCGTCAAGAGACCCCTCCTCGGTGCCCAGCAGTTCAACTACTGAGTTACTGAATGCACTGGCCTGAGCCAGCAGCGCCTCAGGCGTCTTACCGTGCTTGATCTGCCCGTCGGGCGCCGGGCGCATTGATAGCAGCAGCCTTTCCGGCAGCCCCCAATCGCGGCCGATCGCAATGCCAAATTCATACAGAGTGGTCCCGAAGACCTCCCGGCTGGCCTGAGTCTCATCGAGACCTTTGTTCCCCATCAGGCTCGCGACTTCCTGATACTCCTCGGGGAAGTAGTAAATCGCCAGATGCCTGCCGAGGCGGTGAAACATGGCGGCGACGAACGCTTCCTCGCCGAGCGCTCCGGCTGCTGAGGGCAGCACTTCCCGCGCCAGAGTGCCGCTCAGAAACGCGCTGCAGGCAGCTGCTTTCAGCTGGTCAGCCAGGGCACCATCTTTTAGATGTTCGAAGACGATGATGCCAAGCGCAATCGCCCGCACCTGCTCGTAACCCAGGATGACTACCGCGCGGCTGACCGTGCTGATAGTGCCGCCGTACTGCCCGTAGACGGCCGAGTTAACGACTTTAAGGAGCTTCGCCGTCAGCGCGAAGTCTTTGAGAATCACGCTGGCGAGATCATTTGCATCCGACGCATCGCGGACGCTGCTTTTCTGGTTGATCTCAGAAATGTGTCTGGAAACGGCAGGAAAGTCGGGCTTGCGCGCGACCCGCCGCAAGAGGAAGGCGATCGCGCCACGGGGGTCTCCGTGCGAAGGCGCTGGGTCGGGTTGTTGCTGACTGGGTGCCAGGTAGGCTTCGAGCGCATCCCGCATCGCTGCGGCGCTTTGGTAGCGGTCAACCGGGTCTTTTGCGAGTCCGCGCATTACGATTTCATCGAGCGCCGGTTCCAAACCCGGGCGTGAGTCAGACGGCGGCAGGATCCGTTCGTGAAGGATCTTGTAGATCACCGCAAGCGAGTTTTCCGCGTGGAAAAGACGCTGACCCGTCAGCAGTTCGTGCAGGATGACGCTCAAGGCGAATACATCGGACGCCGGTCCGGCCGGCTGGTCGTTCAACACTTCTGGGGCCATGTAACCCGCAGTACCTGCAACGTCGGTCGAGGTGGTGCTCTCGGTCAGTGCAACGGCCAGCCCGAAATCGAGCACACGCGGCAAGTCGCCCGAATCAAGCAGGATGTTATTGGGCGTCAGGTCGCGGTGCAGAACGTTCTGTTCATGGGCGTAGTGCACAGCCTCTAGAACCTTGCTGACAATTTTGACCGCCCGCCCGATAGCCATCGGTGAGGGTGTATCGCAGAACGGGGAAAGCGGTTCGCCAGGTGCGAACTGGTAGACCAGATAGGGTGGGCTGTTTTCCAGTTCGAGCTCGAACAGGGTCACGATATTGGGGTGATCGAGCCGTGCGACATTGCGCGCTTCCTGGCGCAATCTGTCCGCGTTGCTACCGGTCTGCCTGAGGCATTTCAGTGCGACATCCCGATCAAGTTCGGGGTCTCTCGCCAGATAAACGATCCCCTGACCACCGCGCCCCAGCACGCTGATCGGCTGATAGCGGCCAATCGCTGCAGGCAGGCTGTTGCTTGGATTATTGGGCGCTGAGGGGCTGTTCATGGGGGCGCGGATGGCGGGCTACGGGCGAGGATTGTCCTGCAAAGGCACTCGCTTGTCGCCTCAGAAGCAATCGCCCAGAATGCCGCCCGTACCGCGCACGAGGAAAGCTTTATGGCAGCGGGCCGCGAGTCTGTACACGGTCAATGGTCTTCTCGATGGGTCTTTGTCCTGGCAGCGACAGGGTCTGCTGTCGGGCTGGGCAACATCTGGCGCTTCCCCTACATCACCGGCGAAAACGGCGGTGGCGCGTTCGTTCTTGTTTATCTCGCCTGCGTTCTGCTCGTCGGCCTGCCGATCATGATCACGGAGATCATGCTCGGGCGCCGCGGTCGGCGCAGCCCGATCAACACCATGGCAGCCCTCGCTGACGATGAAGGCGTAAGCCCGCGCTGGCGCTACATCGGGTGGATGGGTGCGCTCGCAGGTTTCGTCATTCTTTCCTTCTACTCGGTCGTCGCCGGATGGTCGCTGGCTTACGTGTTCTACAGCGCAGCCGGTGTCTTCAATGGCGTGGCGGCAGCGGGTGCGGAGACGACCTTTGCCGATCTCGTGGGCTCTGCTGCCGGCCTGACGCTTTGGCACACGCTATTCATGGCGATGACCATCGCCGTCGTCGCGCGGGGGGTTAAGGGCGGGCTGGAGCAGGCAGTCAAATACCTGATGCCTGCACTGTTTGCGCTGCTCATCGCGATGGTCACCTACGCGGTCATTTCCGGAGATGCCGGGGCTGCGTTGCGCTACCTGTTTGCACCCGACTTCAGCAAGCTCACAGGAGACAGCGTTCTGGCTGCGCTTGGACAGGCCTTCTTCAGCCTTAGTCTGGGAATGGGCTCGATCATGGTTTACGGCGCTTATCTGCCCGAGGATGCGTCAATCGGTCAGACCTCGGCGTTCATCGCGGGAGCGGACACGCTCGTCGCGGTGCTGGCTGGCCTGGCGATCTTCCCGATCGTTTTCGGGTACGGGCTGGAGCCTGGGCAGGGGCCTGGTCTCGTGTTTGTCACGCTCACGATCGCTTTCGGACACATGCCGTGGGGGCAGTTCTTCGGCACGCTTTTCTTTCTGCTTCTTAGCGTCGCTGCCTGGACTTCCGCAATCTCGCTGCTTGAGCCGGTCGCGGCCTGGCTGGTCGAATCCCGCGACTGGAGCCGCCGCAGGAGCTGCATGATTGCGGGTGCGGGTGCCTGGTTGCTCGGAATAGGGTCTCTGCTGTCGTTTAATCACTGGAGCGACTTCGTACCCGGTGGTCGCACTGTGTTTGATTGGGCGGAGTTTCTGAGTACCAGCGTTCTATTGCCGGTCGGCGGGCTGCTGACGGCTGTGTTTGCCGGCTGGCGCATGCGTCTGGCCAGTTCGGCCGAGGAAATGGGGTCAGAGTCTTCGTGGAGCTATCGGACCTGGTTGGGGCTGATCCTTTTTGTAGCCCCGGTCGGCGTTGGGATCGTCTTCCTGGAGGGTACTGGTCTGCGCACCGTGGTAACAGATTTCCTGATTACGCATCTCACGATTTCTGCACCGTAAGCTGACGCACGATGCCTAACGTCCGCAAGACTACTTTTGCGCCATTTACTGCCGGACAGATGTACGCGCTGGTCAACGACATCGAGGCGTACCCGAGTTTCCTGCCGTGGTGTGTTGACGCTCAGATTCTTGAGCGTGGTCAGGAAAGCATGAAAGCCCGGGTCGGCGTCAGTAAAGGACGATTTGATTACGCGTTCACTACGAGCAACCAACTGATCCCGGAACGCTCGATCGTTCTTTCGCTGGTTGACGGGCCGTTTCGAAAACTGAGCGGGCGATGGGATTTTCTGCCTGAAGAGCAGGGCTGCACGGTTCGTTTTGAGATCGACTTCGAGTTTTCCAGTCGAATGCTGGGCCGTGCGCTCAGCGTCGCTTTTAGACCCATCATGGATTCGTTGGTCGACGCTTTCCGCAAGCGCGCCTACGTTGTCTATGCCTGACGCGCTGCTGCCGGTGCTGGTCGTCAGCGCCGAAAACGGTCAGTCGAAAGAGGTGCAACTGCGGGTCCCTCCCGGCACCACCTTACGCAATGCGCTAGAGCAGGCGCGAGCCACGGCAGACTTCGCCGACCTTCGCTTAGAGCGCTGCCGGCACGGCATCTTCGGGGTAGAGCGTCCCGCCGATACGGTGCTGCGTGCCGGGGATCGTGTAGAAATTTATCGACCGCTGAAGGTGAATCCTCGCGAAGCGCGCAGGCGACGTGCCCGGGCCATGGATCAGGATTGACGGCGCTTCAGTCGCAGCGCCGGAAAAGCGACTTCTAGGGGAAAGCGGTCGTTGCGCCGGCGCTCAGGGAGTGTCGGGATCGCTGATGTCTTTGAAGGCTTTGGGAGCCTCCGTGCCTGCCTCGCTCTCAAGGTAGGAGTCAGCCTGGTCGTCATCGCCCCAGCTGAACAAGCGGGCGAAGAGACCCTTCTTTTTGGTCGCATAGCCGACCGGAGCGTCTGGGGGGACGACAATCCCTTCGCCAGGGGCGGATTGAATGTTCTCGTAAACACTCGCCCGGGCGATTTTCGGGATCAGCGGCTCTTCGGGTTCGGCGTCTTCGTCGTCGTCGCTGCTGAGGTCGACTTCGACCACTACGTCGTCTTCTTCATCTTTAACAAAGGGCAGTTTCTCGACTACTCGCTCGGTGAAGCTTTTCTTCTTCAGCAGTGGCACCTTGATCCGGGTGTCGTTATGCAGGTTGGCTACCAGCGGGCCAGCGGCGGGCACGATATCGCCCTCGATATGATCGAGTTCGTCATCATCGAAGAACAAGGTGATGCGCCGGCGCTCAACGGCGCCGCCGCCAGGCCGGAAGGTATACAGGTAGTCCCAGCGCTCGTTGTGGAACGTGTCCTCAATAATAGGGGTCCCCATGATGAACAGGACCTTTTTCTTTTCCATCCGCGGTTCAAGCTGTGCCAGCATGTCCTGATTAATGACGTTGCCCTGCTGAACATCGATTTTGTACACGAACGGCAGTTTGTCCGGGTCGGGCAGGCTTACTCGGGGGAGTTCGGGCGTAGAACAGGCACAGAGCATGAGCATGGCGCTCAAGCTCAGCAGCAGGATGCCCCAACGCGGCGAATTGGACGATAGTCGGAGTCGGCTGTGAGACATGCTTGGTGGAGTACCGGGGATGTGAGGTGACGCTGTCCGAGATAGAGCCGGCCTGCAGAGCGGCGCGGAGTCTAGCATAGCGCGGTGACCCGAATCGAAGGTGATATGCTCCGTCGACCCAAGCCGCAAGATGGTCCTCCGGCCAATGGATACTCTCGAACTGAAGCGAGCCGGCTTAAAGGCAACCCTCCCGCGACTTCGCATTCTGGAGATCCTCGATACCCAGCGAGACAGGCATCTGAGCGCGGAAGATGTTTACAAGGCGCTGCTCGAGGCGGGGGAAGATGTCGGCCTCGCCACCGTCTATCGGGTCCTGACTCAGTTTGAATCGGCGGGCCTGATCGTTCGGCACAATTTTGACGGCGGACATGCGGTCTTCGAAATGGCACCGGATAAACACCATGATCACATGGTGCGTATAGACACCGGGGAGGTCGTGGAGTTCTTCGACGCTGAAATTGAACGACGGCAGCGTGAGATTGTTGAGGCCCACGGGTTCGAGCTTGAGGACCACAGTCTGGTGCTGTACGTCCGTCCCAAACGCTGAGGCTACGGCAGCCGAGTCTCAGGTCATCCGTTGAACCAGGGGTTCTCCCGCGGCCGTTAGAAGATCGCGCGCGTGGCGCAGACTCGAATCGGTAGCCCGTGTGGCACCCAGCATTCGTGCTATCTCCGACTCCCGCCCTTCCTGATCCAGTTCCCGGACCGTCGATTCCGCTCGGCCGTCGCTGATGCCCTTGGTTACGAGCAGGTGATGCTCACCAGCGCTGGCAACCTGAGGCGAATGCGTAATGCAAAGAATTTGGCCGTGGCGTGCCACGGCCCGGAGATTGTGTCCCACCATGGTGGCGATGTTGCCGCCGATTCCAGTGTCGATCTCATCGTAGACGATGACAGGCACTCCCGCCCCTCCCGAAGTCGCCGCGCGCAGGGCGAGACTGATCCGGGAAAGCTCGCCCCCGGATGCGATCCGACTAAGCGGGCCCGGTGCCTGCTGCGGGTTCGTGGCCACGGAAAACGTCACCCGATCAATCCCGCTGGGTTGTGGTGTGCCGGATTCGCTTCTGAGAACTGTGACTTCGCACGCTCCATGCGGCATACCCAGCTGCCGTACCCTGGACGTTAAATCTGCTCCCAGACGTGTGGCGGCTTCTGTCCGTGCGTTCGACAAGGCGACCGCCGCCTCCCTGAATGCACTGTGCTGTGAATCCAGGCTGCGTTCGAGCTCCACTAAAGCGTCATCCTGGCTTTCCAGCTCGGCTAGCTGCTGCGCGCGCTGCCGCGCCAGGTCCGTAAGCTGCGCCAACGCGACGTGGTGTTTTCTCGCCAGGGTGTGGAAATCGGTGAGCCGCCTGTCCAAAGCTTCGAGGCGCGCCGGATCTTCCGCCAGCCGCTGTTCGATCCGGTCAACTTCATCTGCCGTTTCACTGAGCAGCATATTCAGCTGTTCGAGTAGCTCGCTGAGCGGCGTGTCCGCGCCGAGCAGGCGCTCCAGAGCCCGTGCGATTCCTACTGCCCGGCCGAGTCCAGCGGCCATTCCGGCGTGCTCATCCTCAAGTGTCGCGCGCAGTTCAGCACAGTGTTCGAGCAGAGTTGCGCCGTTGGCCAGACGTCGGTGCTCCTCCTCCAGCGACGCGATGTCAGTCTCCCCAACGCCCGCTTCAGACAGCTCTGCCACCTGGTAGCGCAGCAGCTCCCGCGCGGCCTGATCTTTTCCAGACTGGCGGATGGCCTCGATCTGCTCGTGCGTCTTCCGCCAGTCCGCGCAGGCGTGAACCACCGCACTCAATTGCTCCTTGAGGCCGGCATAAGCGTCGAGCAGGGCACGCTGCGTGTCGCTGTCCAGAAGGTGGTGGCTCGCGTGCTGACCATGTATGTCAACCAGACGCTCTGCTACCTGGCGCAGCAGCGGAAGGGTTACCGGTGTTTCATTCACAAACGCGCGGGAGCGGCCATCGGCGCTGAGGACGCGGCGCAGCAGGCACTCCGAGCCGCTTTCGAGCCCATGTTGCTTCAACAACTGCAGTACGTCGGTCTGGCCACTGATGTCGAACGTGGCTGTGACCACGGCCTTATCCGCGCCGTCGCGGATCAGCTGGCTCTGCGCCCGTTCACCCAGCGCAAGACGCAGCGCCTCGATGATCACGGACTTGCCGGCGCCGGTCTCTCCGGTAAGCACCGTCAGGCCATGCCGAAACTCCAGTTCGACAGCGTGAATGACGACCAGGTTCCGGATGCTGAGCGAGGTCAGCAAGGATCCTGGCCCCAGTTGAGTTTTGCCCGCAGCGTGGAGAAATGATCGTGACCCGCGGGATGAATCAGACGAATGGACCGCTGGCGGCGATAGACCGCGACCCGGTCTCCTGGCTGAAGCTCAAGGATCGGGTTCCCATCACAGGTGACGCGAGACTCGGCGTCACGGTCCGTGGCCACCTCGATCTCAACGTGAGAGCGGTCACTGATTACGATCGGGCGGTTGGTCAATGTGTGCGGGCAGATGGGGACAATCGATAGCGCCCCAAGACAAGGGTCCAGAATGGGTCCGCCGCAGGAAAGCGCGTAAGCCGTGGAGCCAGTCGGCGTTGCAATGATGAGGCCGTCAGACCGCTGGGAGTGCAGAAATTTGTGGTCCACGTAGGTGTCAAGCGTAATCAGGCGCGCCGAATTCCATTTCTGCACGACTACATCGTTGAGCGCATCTTCTGACGCGACGAGGCGGCCATCGCGCGTGACTTCACAGCCGAGAACAGCGCGCTCCTCTGACAGGAAGCGACCATCGAGAACTGCCGCGAGACCGTTAGAAATGTCTTCCGGCTGCAGGTCTGTCAAAAATCCCAGGCGTCCCAGGTTAATCCCCAGCAGCGCCGTTTCCCGGGGGTAGATCAACCCCGCGCTCTCCAGCAGGGTTCCGTCGCCCCCGATTGAAATGAGCAGGTCACAGTCTGCAGCCAGGTCGGCGCGCGGCAGAACCGTAAGGCGACCGGCCTGCGCGGGCATGGGCGCCTGATCGTCGACCATGACTTCGCAGTTCCGCGGGGCCAGGACATCGAGTACGGCCTGCAGCGCGAGTTCGACGGCGGGTTCGTGGGTACGTGTCACGATCCCGATGCGGTGAAACATGGTGTTCGGGGCTCTCCAACTGGGGTGCGCGGAGACGTTAACATCCGGCAAATTGAGTGGGCAATCGAGATTTTGCACGCCCGTCATCAGGGTGATAGATTTTTTTCAAATTAGGCGCGACGACCGAGGCACGCATGACAAGAACGCACGCCGAAGCTCAGCTCAGTGAGCGGTCACATTACCTGTTCAAAATGCTTGTTGAACGGTACATCGCAGACGGTCAGCCCGTTGGTTCGCGCACTCTTGCGCGGGATGCCCGGCTGGATTTGAGCCCTGCGACCATCCGCAATGTGATGGCCGATCTCGAAGACCTCGGCTTGATTAAATCCCCCCATACTTCCGCTGGTCGCGTGCCAACGGTCAAGGGTTACCGGCTGTTCGTCGATTCACTGATTACTTTCAAACAGCTGACTATCAGTCAGATCAGGCAGATGGAAACCAGCCTGTCTGAGGAGGACGATGTCCAGGCGCTGATGGGCGCGACTTCGCGGCTCTTGTCCGAAACCACGCGTCTTGCGGGACTGGTGATGATTCCTGTGCTGGAGCGGCGCGCTCTCCGCCAGGTCGAATTCCTCTCACTTAGCGATAACCGGGTGCTGGTGATTCTTGTCACTAACGACCGCGAGGTGGAGAACCGGATCATCAAGACGAACCGGGTGTACAACCAGGCGGAGCTAACCCAGGCGGCGAACTACCTGACGTCTGCGTTTGCCGGGCGGGATATCGATGCAGTCAAGCAAGGATTGATCGAGGAGATGTCTGCGACCCGGGACGAGATGAATCAGCTGACGAGCCTTGTCGTGGAAATGTCCCAGAAGATTTTCGTGGAAAAGGACGACCGGAAAGACTACGTGCTCGCGGGCGAAACCAATCTGATGGAGATCAACGAGCTCTCCGACATCGAGCGCCTGCGCGGTCTGTTCGACGCTTTCAGTCAGAAACGCGATATTCTTCACCTGCTTGATCAGGCGCTTAACGCGACGGGCGTCAAAATCTTCATCGGTGAAGAGTCAGGCTACGAAGCGTTTGAGCAGTGCAGCATCGTGACCTCCGCTTACTCGGATGATTCGCGAACTCTAGGGGTGCTCGGAGTCATCGGTCCGACCAGGATGGAGTACGAGCGCGTTATCCCGATCGTCGACCTCACCGCGAAGATGCTCGGCCTGGCCTTGAATTCCAGAAACTGATCCCCATGTCCTGAGATCAGGAGCCTAGTGGAGGCTCCGAGCGGCTACGTCGGAGGCGTGGCTCCGGCTTTATTTACGTTGAGAAAGGCCCCCAAGTGAACCAAGAAAACGAAACGCACCCTGCAGATGAGGATGCACAAGTCACTGCGGACGCCCAGGAGCAACCTGAAAGCGGTCCTGAAGTGGAAGATGCTGCGGATGACACGTCGGTAGAAGCTCTGCTGGCCCAGATCAGCGAGCTTAAAGAGGATGTTCTGCGCACGCAGGCCGCCATGGAAAATCAGCGGAAGCGACATGAGCGGGATCTCGAGGGGGCGCATAAGTACGGTACGGAACGCCTGATTAATGAACTGCTTCCGGTTAAGGACAGCCTCGACCTGGGTTTAATGGCGGCTCAGACCGCGAATGACGTGACCGCTCTGCGCGAAGGGCTTGAGCTGACCGCCAAAATGTTCGGAGACTTCCTGGAAAAACTCGCTCTGGTTCCGATCGATC
The DNA here is from genome assembly GCA_038116745.1 of Gammaproteobacteria bacterium. Lineage (GTDB taxonomy): Bacteria > Pseudomonadota > Gammaproteobacteria > JAYODW01. Next base: position 27,881 of record JAYODW010000018.1, on the reverse strand, counting down.
CGCTGGGCGAGCGATTCGATCCGGAACGCCATCAGGCCATGACAATGGAAGCGAGTGTTGAAGTGGATCCCGGGAACGTGCTGCGGGTCATGCAGCGCGGGTACCTGCTGCATGACCGGTTGTTGCGTCCCGCCCTGGTCGTCGTTGCGAAAGCAGCCGACGAGTCTTGAAAAACGGCTCCGGCACCCCAATCTTTTTTCGTAATCAGGCGCTGAGACTAACTCCGGCGCTCCACCAGCTTTAAGAAAGTCAGAGGAAAATCATGGGCAAAATCATCGGAATAGACCTTGGTACGACGAACTCCTGCGTCGCAGTGCTGGAGGGCGGGAAAGCCAAGGTCATAGAAAACAGCGAGGGTGCGCGGACCACGCCATCCATCGTCGCCTTCAGCAGCGATGATGAGATTCTCGTCGGGCAATCGGCAAAGCGTCAGGCCGTGACTAACCCGACGAATACTCTGTTTGCAGTGAAGCGGCTGATCGGACGTAAGTTTGAAGACGACGTTGTCCAGCGGGACAGCGGCATGGTTCCGTATGCCATCGTCAAGGCGGACAACGGAGACGCCTGGGTCGACGTGAAGGGCAAAAAAATGGCCCCGCCGGAGATCTCGGCTCGCGT
>JAYODW010000018.1:0-27163 GCA_038116745.1 Gammaproteobacteria bacterium | reverse complement strand
CTGGCTGATGAGTTCAAGAAGGACCAGGGCATCGATCTGCACAATGACCCGCTGGCCTTGCAGCGACTGAAGGAAGCGGCCGAGAAAGCGAAGATCGAGCTTTCTTCGAGCCAGCAGACTGATGTCAACCTGCCGTACATCACGGCTGACGCATCGGGTCCCAAACATCTCAACGTGAAAATCACCCGGGCCAAGCTGGAGAGCCTGGTGGAAGACCTGGTCAAGCGCACGATTGACCCGTGTCGCACGGCGCTGGCGGATGCTGGCTTTGCGGCGTCCGAGATCGACGATGTCATTCTCGTCGGTGGCCAGACCCGCATGCCTAAGGTCCAGGAGGTTGTGCGCGAATTTTTCGGAAAAGAGCCCCGAAAAGACGTCAATCCTGACGAAGCCGTGGCCGTCGGTGCTGCAATTCAGGCCGGTGTGCTTGGTGGCGATGTCAAGGATGTCCTGCTGCTGGACGTGACGCCTCTGTCACTCGGGATCGAGACTCTGGGCGGTGTGATGACCAAACTGATTGAGAAAAATACGACCATCCCGACTAAAGCAAACCAGGTCTTTTCAACCGCAGATGACAACCAGACCGCAGTGACGGTCCACGTGCTTCAGGGCGAGCGCGAGCGGGCCAGCGGTAACAAGTCTCTGGGCCGCTTTGACCTCAGCGATATACCTCCGGCGCGGCGCGGAATGCCGCAGATTGAAGTGACCTTTGACATTGATGCCAACGGTATTCTGAATGTCTCGGCCAAGGACAAGGCGACGGGTAAGGCGCAGTCCATCGTGATCAAGGCGTCCAGCGGTCTGTCGGATGAAGAGATTGAGCAGATGGTCAAGGACGCAGAGGCTCATGCGGAAGAGGATCGCAAGTTCCAGGAGCTGGTGAATGCCAGGAATCAGGCGGATGCCCTGGTTCATGCGGCCAGGAATTCGCTGACTGAGCTGGGCGAAAAACTCAGTGATACAGAGAAACAGGAGCTGGAGAGCGCGATTGCCGCCGCCGAGGAGGCGATAAAAGGTGACGATGTCGCGGCGATCGAGGCCTCTGCGCAAAAGCTGGCGGAGCTGTCAGGAAACATTGCGCAGAAGGCGCAGGCTGCGGGCGAAGCGCCAGGATCAGAAAACCAGGCCGGACCACAGGCCGCGGACGATGACAACGTGGTTGACGCGGATTTTGAGGAAATCAAGGACGAGAAATAACGTTCAACCGCGAGCAGCCGCCCTCCCTGCCCCGGCAATCGCTCGGGTCAGGGAGGCATATTCACCTCTTCGCGGGCTGGAGCCCCGGACGCCCGTTTGTGTAGACTCTCGCCCCGCTTACAACCTACGCCGGCAAAAATTACCGCTGACTTTTCACTCACGTCTGCAGAAGAGGTGAGTGGATGCGGACATCCACGCAGAGCCATCCATGAGCAAACGCGACTACTACGAAGTACTGGGGGTCGACCGCAACGCTTCTGAAGCGGACCTCAAGAAAGCTTACCGGCGGCTAGCGATGAAGCATCATCCTGACCGTAATCCCGGAGATGCCGCGGCTGAAGAGCAGTTCAAAGAAGCCAAAGAAGCGTTCGAGATACTCAGCGACGGGAAGAAAAGAGCGGCCTACGATCAGTTTGGACATGCCGGTGTTGACCAGTCGGCGGGTGCCGGTTTCAGTTCTTCGGGTGGATTCGGCGATATTTTCGACAGCGTTTTTGGGGATATCTTCGGCGGCGGAGGGCGCGGCGGTTCACGTGCGTACCGCGGCGCGGATCTGCGCTACGACCTTGAAATGACACTGGAAGAGGCGGTTTTTGGCAACGAGGTCAAAATCCGTGTCCCGACCGTTGTCTCCTGTGACAGCTGTGACGGTAAGGGATCCCGTAGCGGAAGGGCGCCGGAAAGCTGCGATACCTGCGGTGGCGTCGGTCAGGTTCGCATGCAGCAGGGCTTTTTCTCGGTGCAGCAGACCTGCCCGCGCTGCCGCGGTAGCGGCAAGACGATCTCAGACCCCTGCGGGAACTGTGGTGGTTCGGGGAAAGCCAGAGGTAACAAGACGATCTCGGTCAAAGTGCCTGCCGGCGTGGATACAGACGATCGCATCCGACTATCAGGAGAAGGCGAACCCGGGCAGAGCGGAGGTCCGCCGGGCGACCTCTACGTTAACGTTGTCGTGAAACCCCACCCGATCTTCAATCGGGAAGAAAACGACCTGCGTTGCGATGTGCCCATCAATTTCGTGACTGCAGCGCTTGGCGGAGAGCTAGAAGTGCCGACGCTCGAAGGGCGGGTCATGTTGAAGATTCCTGCAGAGACTCAGACAGGGCGGATGTTCCGCATGCGGGGTAAGGGTGTCCGCTCAGTCCGGGGCGGCGCAACCGGAGATCTGATTTGTAAGGTGGTCGTGGAGACGCCGGTTAATCTCAGTAAAGATCAGAAACAGATCCTGAAAGATCTGGGAGACGCGCTAAGCGGCGGCGGTACAAAGCACAGTCCCCGTGCTACATCCTGGTTGGACGGCGTGAAGAAGTTTTTCGAGGACATGAAGTTTTCCTGACGGCCCACGTGCAAGGAAGGGATAGATGGCAACGACCAGAGTGTGCATTACTGGCGCCGCAGGCCGCATGGGAAAGACGCTTGCCCGGCTGTGCGCTGGTGCGCCCGAGCTTGCCCTGACGGCTGCTGTGGAGCGCCCGGACTCGACTCAGATCGGACTCGATGTCGGGCTGGTTGCCGGCATTGAGTCCCTAGGAGTTCCCATCGCGGGTGAGCTCACGGCGGTTTCCGCACTGTACGACGTGCTGATCGACTTCACCGTGCCCGAATCGACGGTCCGTAACGTGGAAATCTGCAGGGAAGCAGGAAAGCGCATGGTCATCGGCACTACCGGTATGGGTGACAGCGTGAGCGTCATAGAGCAGGCTGCACGCGACATCGGTATCGTTTTCGCTCCCAACATGAGCGTTGGAGTCAATCTGACATTTAAACTACTCGAGCTCGCTGCCCGTTCACTGGGCGACGATTACGATGTCGAGATCATCGAAGCCCATCACCGCCACAAAATAGATGCCCCATCTGGGACTGCCCTGCGTATGGGTGAAATTGTTGCAAAATCGCTTAACCGAGATTTGGATGCCTGTGCGATCTACGGCCGTCAGGGTCGGACCGGAGCACGGGAGCAACGAACGATCGGATTTTCCACAGTGCGCGCGGGCGAGATTGTCGGTGACCACACGGTGCTTTTCGGTGGAACCGGCGAGTCTATCGAGATCACCCACCGGGCAGCCGATCGGTCCACGTTCGCGTCAGGCGCCCTCCGCGCGGCGGGATGGTTAGCGACCCGTGCCCCCGGGCTTTTCGACATGCAGGACGTGCTCGGTCTGCGTGATTAGCCGGCTGCGGGGCAGGCGGATCTTTCTTGCGAAATTCGCCTGACGTGTCTTCCCAACCTGGTCTTTCCGCGGCGCTGAAATCATCGCGCCGAAAGCTCCGTGCCGCTGTGATCGGCGTCGGCTATCTGGGTAATTTTCATGCTCAGAAGTATGCCGCCTGTTCAGAAGTCGAGCTGATTGGTGTCGTCGATACAGACAAGCAGCGTGCAGCGGAAGTCGCTGCCAAGTACGGCACCGCTGCCAGCGACGATTATCGCTCCTTGTTTGGTGAGGCAGACCTGGTTTCAATTGTGGTGCCACCTGCCCGTCATTTCGAAATCGCGCGAGATTGCCTCGAGGCCGGGATTCATACCCTGGTCGAGAAGCCACTGACCGAGCGTGTGGACCACGCCGAGGAACTGATCCGCTGTGCGGCGCTCAATCAGCGGATCCTGCAGGTTGGGCATCTGGAGCGCTTCAACCCGGTGTTCCTCGCACTGACAAGGCATCTGCGCTGTCCCGGATTTATCGAAACGCGGCGCTTTTCGGCCTACAACAGGCGCGGGACAGAAGTCGATGTTGTGTTAGACCTCATGATCCATGACATCGATATCGTGCTGCACATTGCGCAAAGCCCAATCAAAGCGCTGCAGTGTTCGGGTACTGCGGTGGTGACGGACGATATAGACATTGCCAATGCGCGGATCGAATTTGCCAGTGGTCTTGTGGCGCAACTGGCCGCCAGCCGGGTGTCAAAAGATCCGACCCGGGACATGAAAGTGATCCAGGGTGAGCAATTTATCGAGGTTGACTACCTCAGCCACGAATTGCGTTTCGGCGTGATGAAAGATGGTCACGAGCATACCGACGGTTCGGAGTTGACTTTCGAGCGGGAATCGCCCGGGAACACGGACGTACTGAGGGACGAAATCCTGGCCTTCGTAGCTGCCGTGCGCCAGGGGAGCGCGCCTCTGGTGAGTGGCGAGGACGGCAAAAGGGCGCTTGAATTGGCTGTCGCTATCAGTCGTCGCATCCATCGCCACGGGCAGGTGGAGATCGATCGCGAGGATTAACGCCCCCTTTCGTGCCCTCTGGCGGTCAAGTACAATTTCGCATCTTCAAGCGGGAGCTGTCGACGACAGTCTCCCGCTTTGCATGTATGGGTATCAGCGTGGACAAGCCAGCACTTCTCGCTCTCGCGGACGGGACAATTTTTCGCGGGATTTCAATAGGGTACGAAGGTACTGCCGTCGGGGAAGTCGTCTTTAATACGGCGATCACGGGTTATCAGGAAATTCTCAGTGACCCGTCTTATGCCGAGCAGATCGTCACCCTGACCTACCCGCACATCGGCAACACTGGCACGAACGTAAACGACGACGAAGCGCCGCGCTGCCTCGCGGCAGGGCTGGTGGTGCGAGACAGCGCGCAATGCTTCAGCAACTGGCGCGCCACCTCGTCATTGGGAGCGTACCTCGAGGAACGCGGCATCCCCGGGATCGCGGATATCGATACGCGAAGCCTCACACGACTGCTGCGGGACCGGGGGGCGCAATCAGGCTGCATCGCAACAGGTAAATTCGCAGAGCCGGAAGCGGCTCTGGCCCAGGCGCGGAATTTCCCCGGCCTGGCGGGCGCAGATCTGGCAGCCAGAGTAACCACTGAAACAGCGTACCGGTGGCTCGAAGGTTCCTGGGACGACCGCACGGATTCTCACCCCAAACGTGAAAACGGCCGTTGGCGGGTTGTGGCGTTCGATTTCGGCGTGAAGCGAAACATCCTGCGTCTTCTCGCTGATCATGATTGCGAGGTCGAGGTAGTACCGGCGCAAACGACTGCCGAAGAGGTGTTCGCGCTACGTCCCGATGGTGTCTTTCTCTCCAATGGGCCGGGTGACCCGGAGCCCTGCGATTACGCCATCCGCGCGATCAGCAAGATTGTCAACAGCGGACTGCCTACATTTGGAATCTGCCTTGGTCATCAACTTTTGGCATTGGCCTGTGGTGCGCGCACTTCAAAGATGAAATTTGGCCATCATGGGGCGAACCATCCGGTCAAGGACCTGTCCGGTGGGCGCGTGTTGATTACCAGTCAGAATCACGGATTTGCCGTTGATGCCGATTCGCTGCCTGCGACCCTTGTCGCGACCCACGTATCCTTATTCGATGGCAGCCTGCAAGGGATCCGGCATACGGAGAGGCCCGCATTCGGGTTTCAAGGACATCCAGAAGCAAGCCCCGGACCACACGACCTGAAGCCACTGTTTGAGCAGTTCGTGGTCATGATGGCTGGGCGGAGCTGACGACTCAGATGGCCAAGCGCACAGATATCCAGTCAATTCTCATTCTTGGCGCCGGTCCGATCGTCATCGGGCAGGCGTGTGAGTTCGACTACTCGGGATCGCAGGCGTGCAAAGCGCTGCGAGACGAGGGCTATCGCGTCGTTCTTGTCAACTCAAACCCCGCCACGATCATGACTGACCCGGGCATGGCGGACGCCACGTACATTGAGCCCATTCAATGGCAGACGGTTGCTCGCATCATCGAACTTGAACGTCCGGATGCCGTGCTGCCAACCATGGGAGGGCAAACGGCATTGAACTGCGCTCTCGATCTTGCGCGAGAGGGCGTGCTTGAGCGCTACGGGGTCGAATTAATCGGAGCATCCAAAGACGCTATCGATAAAGCCGAAGACCGGGAAAAATTCCGCGAGGCCATGCGACGGATCGGGCTGGAAACGCCGCGCTCGGAGATTGCGCATTCAATGGATGACGCGTGGAGTGCGCTGAAGGTTCTTGGTTTTCCCATCATCATCCGGCCGTCTTTCACCCTAGGCGGCACCGGCGGCGGTATTGCCTTCAATAAAGAGGAATTTGAAGAGATCTGCAGACGCGGACTTGACGCTTCGCCCACGACTGAGGTGCTGCTCGAGGAATCTGTACTGGGCTGGAAAGAGTTCGAGATGGAAGTTGTCCGGGACTGCGCGGACAACTGCATCATCGTCTGTTCGATTGAAAATCTCGATCCGATGGGGGTGCACACGGGCGACTCGATTACGGTTGCGCCGGCGCAGACTCTGACCGATAAGGAATATCAGCGCATGCGGGATGCGTCGATTGCGGTCTTGCGCGAAATCGGCGTTGATACGGGTGGCTCCAACGTGCAGTTTGCCGTAAACCCCGCGGATGGGCGCCTGATTGTCATCGAAATGAATCCCCGGGTATCCCGCTCGTCTGCGCTGGCTTCTAAAGCCACCGGGTTTCCAATCGCCAAGGTGGCCGCCAAGCTTGCTGTTGGTTACACCCTGGATGAATTGCAGAACGAGATCACCGGGGGTGCGACTCCGGCTTCCTTCGAACCGACGATCGATTACGTCGTCACTAAGATCCCACGCTTCGCCTTCGAGAAGTTTCCCCAGGCCGACGACCGATTGACTACCCAGATGAAGTCGGTCGGAGAGGTGATGGCGATTGGAAGAACTTTTCAGGAATCGTTCCAGAAAGCCCTGCGTGGTCTGGAGACCGGGGTTTGCGGCCTCGATCCGATGAATCCAGGCTCTGGAGAGAGCAATGAGGAAGCACTGCGGCGAGAGTTGGTTACCGCCGGACCGGAAAGGATCTGGTACCTGGCTGACGGCTTTCGTGCGGGGATCGGGCTTGAAGAGATGCATGAGCTGACACGCATCGATCCCTGGTTTCTTTATTTCATTTATGACCTTGTGCAGACCGAGAACGCTCTTCGGGAAAACGGCAAGGGCGTGCTGTCCGACGAGCAGCTGAGGGGATTGAAACGCAAAGGCTTCTCGGATGCGCGCATCGCGCAGCTGGTCGGCCGTACGGAAAGTGAGATCCGATCCCAGCGCTGGCAAAACGGCGTACACCCGGTTTTCAAACGTGTCGACTCCTGCGCGGCGGAATTTGATGCGACCACCGCGTACATGTACTCCACCTACGAAGAGGAGTGCGAAGCGCGCCCGACGGGCCGACGCAAAATTGTAGTCCTGGGCGGCGGTCCGAACCGCATTGGTCAGGGTATCGAGTTTGATTACTGCTGCGTACAGGCATCGTTTGCCGCGCGCGACGCAGGTTTCGAATCGATCATGGTGAACTGCAATCCGGAGACCGTGTCGACGGACTACGACACCTCCGACCGCCTCTATTTCGAGCCACTCACGCTGGAAGATGTTCTCGAGATTGTCAGAATCGAGAAACCCGAAGGGGTGATTGTGCAGTTCGGTGGCCAGACTCCGCTGAAACTTGCACGGGCGCTTGAAGCCGAGGGTGTTCCAATTATTGGCACATCGCCGGACTCTATCGACCTGGCTGAGGATCGAGAAAGGTTCCAGCAGTTAATCCAGGAACTGCAGCTCTTGCAGCCGCCTAATCGCACCGTTCGGAGTGTGTCCGAAGCGACGGCGCGAGCTACTGAGATTGGATACCCGCTGGTCGTGCGTCCGTCCTATGTTCTCGGTGGCAGGGCTATGGAGATCGTTTACAACGACGCTGATCTGACCAGCTATATGCAGGCGGCAGTTGCGGTTTCCAATGAGTCGCCCGTGTTGCTGGACAGGTTTCTTGAAAGCGCCATCGAGGTTGATGTCGATGCGCTGTGCGATGGTGAGCGGGTCATCATCGGCGGAATCATGGAGCACATTGAACAAGCCGGAGTGCATTCTGGGGACTCCGCCTGTGCTCTTCCTCCGCATACTCTGACTGCCGAAATGCAGACGGAGATTCGGCGGCAGGTCGATGTCATGGCGCGGGGCCTGAATGTGATCGGGCTGATGAACGTGCAGTTTGCCATCCAAGGTTCGGACCTTTACGTGCTGGAGGTGAATCCGAGGGCATCGCGCACGGCGCCGTTCGTCTCTAAAGCGACGGGTCTCTCGCTGCCGTACATTGCTGCGAGATGCATGATGGGGGAGCTGCTCTCCGAGCAGGGAGTCGACAAAGAGCGTGTGCCGAGCTACTACTCAGTCAAGGAAGCGGTATTCCCATTCGTGAAATTTCCGGGTGTTGATCCCCTGCTGGGTCCGGAGATGAAATCAACGGGTGAGGTTATGGGTGTGGGGACAGGCTTCGGAGAGGCTTTTGCAAAAGCCCAGGAAGCCTCTGGGATGGCGCTCCCGGTTGAAGGCTGCGCGTTCATCAGTGTCAAGGATCACGATAAACCTGCCGCTATCGAGCTGGCTGGGGTGCTCTCGGACCATGGATTCCGGATTGTCGCGACCGACGGTACGGCCGCTGTGTTGAGATCAGCGGGTATCGATTGTCAGCGGATAAACAAGGTCGCTCAGGGACAGCCGCATATTGTCGATATGATCAAAAACGATGAAGTTGATTTGATCATCAATACCACCGAGGGTAAGCGTTCGACCGCAGACTCTTTTTCGATCCGGGCGAGTGCGCTGAGCAGACGGGTTGCGTACACCACTACGATAGCGGGGGCTACTGCCGCAGTGATGGCGTTGGCGGAGCGCAATGCGTCCAGCGTCAGGCGCCTGCAGGATCTCCACAAGGAGTTCAGTCATGAACAAAACGCCGATGACAGCCGCCGGCGCGGAACGCCTGCGTGAAGAATTGCAACGCAGAAAGACAGTCGACCGGCCGCGAATAACGGCCGCGATCGCCGAGGCGCGCGCGCACGGGGATTTAAAAGAGAACGCGGAATATCACGCGGCGCGTGAGCAGCAGAGCTTCAATGAAGGCCGGATCAATGATATCGAGGGCAAACTTGCCCATGCCGAGATCATTGATGTGCGGAAAATCGACGCAGGCGGGCGGGTAGTGTTCGGCGCGACGGTCGAATTGTGCAACCTCGCGACCGAAGAAGAGGTCACCTACATCATCGTCGGCGAGGACGAGGCGGATATTAAAGAGGGCAAGGTTTCGGTCAACTCCCCCCTTGCCCGCGGGTTAATCGGGAAGTCCGAGGGCGACACTGCACCCATTCAAGCTCCCGGTGGGCTGGTCGAGTACGAAATCCTGTCAGTCAGTTACCAGTAACCCGTGGGGCGGCCTTCGAGGTCCAGCAGCCAGTGGTTGCAGCGGCAGGCGAGCGACCCCTATGTCAGACAGCGGCAGATCGACGGTTACCGTTCTCGCGCCGCGTTCAAGCTGATTGAGCTGAATCAGCGCGACAGCTTCCTGCGACCCGGGGCAAAAGTCATTGACCTCGGCGCTGCGCCGGGAGGCTGGACGCAGGTCGCGACCGCCGTCGCTGGGGGCAGGGGGATAGTGGTCGCTGTAGACGTACTCGAAATGCAGGCCGTGAAGGGCGCCACGTTCATTCTGGGAGACTGTCGAGAGTCAGGCGTCGCGGATCAGATTCGAAGTGCTCTCGGTAATGCTTCAGCAGACCTTGTAATGTCTGATATGGCCCCCAATCTGACAGGAATACAGATCCGCGACGAAGCCCAGGCAGAAGAACTTGCTTTCACAGCGTTCGACTTTGTTAAGGCGCACTTGCGTCCCGGAGGGGCGTTCGTGCTGAAGCTGTTCCATTTCGGCGGCACAGACGCGTTTGTTAAAGAGATCTCCCGGGCATTTAAAAGCGTAATGCGAAGGAAACCGGAAGCCTCACGCCAGAAATCCAGCGAGTTTTATGTCGTGGCCAAGGGATATGTACTATAGTTTTTCGGCTGAGCAATCCGCTGATTACCTTCCTCAACGTGTGCCCGACAGGGCGCTGATTAAATAGGGATCCAGTCCGCCCATGGCCAGAAATCTCGTCCTCTGGATTGTCATCGCCTTGGTACTGATGCTTGTATTTCAGAATTTCACCCCTCGGCACGGGGCGGCCCGGCCACTGGATTACTCTGATTTCATGAGCGAAGTAAAAAGCGGGCGAGTAGCTAAGGTGCTTCTCGACGGCCCTTCGGTTGAGGTCGAGATGCATGACGGCTCGCGATTGTTTACCTACAGCCCTGAAACTGACAACGGCGCGATGATTGGACTGCTGCTGGACAACAACGTCCGTATTGAAGCGCAGCCACCAGATCGACAAAGCCTGTTAACGCAGATTTTCATTTCGTGGTTTCCATTCCTGCTCCTCATTGCTGTCTGGGTCTACCTGATGCGGCAGATGCAGGGAGGCGGTAACGGCCGTGGAGCGCTGTCTTTTGGAAAAAGCCGGGCTCGCATGCTGGGCGAGGACCAGGTCCGCGTGACGTTCAGCGACGTGGCGGGCGTCGACGAAGCAAAAGAGGAGGTCAAAGAACTTGTCGACTTCCTGAAAGAGCCGGGGAAGTTTCAAAAGCTCGGCGGAAAAATTCCGCGAGGCGTGCTCATGGTCGGCCCGCCAGGGACCGGTAAAACGCTACTGGCAAAGGCTATCGCGGGCGAGGCCAAGGTCCCGTTTTTTACGATTTCCGGCTCGGATTTCGTAGAGATGTTTGTCGGAGTGGGCGCCTCCCGGGTTCGGGATATGTTTGAGCAGGCAAAAAAGCATGCGCCCTGCATCATCTTCATTGACGAGATCGATGCCGTTGGGCGGCACCGAGGTGCAGGTCTGGGCGGCGGACATGACGAGCGGGAGCAGACGCTCAATCAGTTGCTGGTTGAAATGGACGGCTTTGATGGTAACGAAGGCATCATCATCATAGCAGCGACCAACCGGCCTGACGTACTGGATCCCGCCTTGTTGCGTCCAGGGCGCTTTGATCGCCAGGTGGTTGTGCCGCTGCCTGACATTCGCGGACGTGAGCAGATTCTCAAGGTTCACATGCGGAAGGTCCCAGTCTCCGACGACGTAAAGCCGGCCATCCTGGCGCGTGGGACGCCCGGATTTTCTGGTGCGGACCTGGCGAATCTGGTGAACGAGGCGGCGCTTTTCTCAGCACGAGTCAATAAACGGCTCGTGGACATGGAGGAATTCGAGAAGGCGAAAGACAAGATCATGATGGGCGCTGAGCGGCGCTCCATGGTGATGAGCGAGAAGGAGAAGAAACTGACCGCCTACCACGAAGCCGGTCATGCCATCGTAGGGCGCCTGGTTCCCGAGCATGATCCTGTTTACAAAGTCACCATCATTCCTCGCGGCCGTGCCCTTGGAGTCACGATGTTTCTGCCCGAAGAGGATCGCCTGAGTTACAGCAGGGAGCGCCTGGAGAGTCAGATCTCAAGCCTTTTCGGCGGTCGTATCGCTGAAGAGCTTATTTTCGGGCGCGGAGCCGTCACGACGGGCGCGTCGAATGACATTGAAAGAGTGACTGACATCGCGCGGAACATGGTGACCCGCTGGGGACTGTCAAATAAGCTCGGACCCATGACTTACAGTGATGACGAGGGCGAAGTGTTCCTCGGCCGTTCCGTAACGCAGCACAAAATGGTTTCGGATGAGACTGCGCATCTCATAGATGAAGAAGTCCGGGATATCGTTGATCGGAATTACGAGCGCGCGCGTGACATCTTGAAGTCGAATATGGAAAAGCTGCACATGATGGCCGAGGCTCTGATCAAGTACGAAACGCTGGATACTGCTCAGATTGACGACATCATGGCCGGAAAATCGCCGCGCGAGCCGCAGGACTGGGATGATGATGGCGGTGGGGCGCAGCGAGGGTCAGGTGAGCAGACCGCTTCTGGGCCAACAGACGACAGCGATACCGACGATCAAATCGGTGGGCAGCCCGCCGGTTCACACTGAAATCAGGGCGACAAAGATCGTGGTCTGCCTTGTAAGGCCAGCTATCTCAGGGGAGATTTGATGGCTGTCAAAAGAAAATACTTCGGCACGGACGGCATTCGTGGTCGGGTGGGAGAACCGCCCATTACGCCTGACTTCGTTATGAAACTGGGGTGGGCTGCGGGGCGCGTGCTTGCCGCACAGTCTCGGGGGCGGCCGAAGGTTCTCGTGGGCAAAGACACCCGGGTCTCGGGCTATATGTTTGAGTCTGCCTTGGAGGCCGGACTTTCAGCGGCAGGGGTCGATATCCATCTGCTTGGTCCTATGCCAACCCCGGGGATCGCTTACTTGACCCGTACCTTCAATGCAGCCGCAGGCATCGTCATCAGCGCTTCACATAATCCGTTCGCTGATAACGGTATCAAGTTCTTTTCTCGCGATGGAACAAAGCTGCCTGATGTCACAGAGGCTGCGATCGAACAGGAGATCGAGCAGCCTCTGCGTACGGTAGAAGCGCGTGCGCTCGGCAAAGCGAAGCGCATAGACGACGCGGCTGGACGGTATATTGAGTTCTGCAAGAGCACCGTTCGCAGCAGCCTTGACCTGCGTGGCCGGAAACTCGTGGTTGACTGCGCACACGGCGCCACCTATCACGTGGCCCCGGCGGTGTTTGCAGAGCTGGGAGCAGAGGTCCGCACGTTGGGTGCTGACCCTGATGGCTTCAATATCAACGACGAGTGCGGGGCGACCGCGCCGGGTTCACTACAGGCGGCTGTCGTTCAGCATGGAGCCGATCTGGGGATTGCACTGGACGGCGACGGGGATCGCGTCATCATGGTTGACGCGGAAGGTGAAGTCGTCGACGGCGACGAGCTGCTGTTTATTATGGCGAGACGTCGCTATTCCACGGGACAGCTCGCCGGGGACGTGGTCGGGACTCTGATGAGCAACCTCGGCCTCGAACAGGCCGTGCGTACACTGGGGCTGGGATTTCGTCGGGCCAAGGTTGGCGACCGCTACGTTATGGAGCTCCTGGACGAGTGCGGGGGGACGTTAGGCGGTGAATCATCCGGCCACATCATCTGCCGCGATCTCACAACGACTGGCGATGGAATAATTTCTGCCCTACAGATTCTTGAGGCACTTCACGCAAGCTCAGGTAGCCTCTCTGAAATGAAGCGGGGAATGAAGAAATTTCCTCAGAAGCTTATCAATGTGCAGCTATCGGACAGCGCTGGCGTGTGTGAGACAGAGCACGTTAAACATGCCGTCGAGTCTGCGGAGCACAAGCTTGCGGACTCGGGGCGGGTGCTCCTGCGACCTTCGGGAACCGAGCCGGTCGTTCGGGTCATGGTTGAAGGTCGCGAAGAAGCGCTGGTGGAGAGTCTGGCACTTAGTATCGCCGCCGCCGTGGAGCAGGCTGCAGCGACCTGAGTGGTGCCCCGGAGCGAAAGCCGGGGCAAACGATTTCGTTGTCAGTGGGCTCCTCAGATGTCCCGCAGTAGCTCATTGATTCCTACTTTTGACCGGGTCTTTTCGTCCACTCGTTTGACTATGACCGCGCAGTACAGGCTGTGTGAGCCGTCCGCAGCCGGCAGATTACCGGATACGACGACCGATCCCGGCGGCACTCGACCATAGGTGATCTCGCCGGTCTCGCGGTCGTAGATCTTAGTGCTTTGTCCGATAAAGACACCCATTGAAATAACCGAACCCGCGCCGACAATGACGCCCTCGACGATCTCCGAGCGAGCGCCGATGAAGCAGTTGTCTTCGATGATGGTCGGAGAAGCCTGCAAGGGTTCCAGAACACCTCCTATCCCCACGCCTCCAGAGAGATGAACGTTTTTACCGATCTGGGCGCATGAGCCTACGGTGGCCCATGTATCGACCATGGTCCCTTCGTCTACATAAGCACCGATATTCACATAGCTCGGCATGAGAATAACGTTCGGCGCGATGTAGCAGCCCTGGCGTACAGTCGCAGGCGGCACGACCCGCGCGCCGATCTCGCGAAAGGCTTCCTCCGTACTGTCTGCGAATTTAAGCGCCACTTTGTCGAAGTAATTGGTGTGTTTCCCCAGGATGACTTGATTGGTCGACAGCTTGAAGGACAGCAGTACGGCTTTCTTGGTCCACTCATTGACGTGCCAGCCACCATTAACTGGTTCTGCCACGCGCACCGATCCGTCATCGAGACGTCTGAGGCACTCGCTCACCGCCTCTTTGATGTCTGCAGGAGCGGAGTCGGCGTCGAACTGATCACGGATTTCGAAGCCGTGTTCGACAGTTGAGGCTAGGTCTTGCATTGGGCGGTTCCCTTTCAAAGTTTTGCGAAAACGTGGTGCATTCTCTCGGCAGCTTCCATGCACTGATTTGCCGGTGGAACGAGTGCGATACGGATCCGCCCTTGCCCGGGGTTCTGACCGTGCGCGTCTCTGGACAGGAAACTCCCAGGCAGCGTGAGGACTGCAGCTTCGGCAAGCAGCCGTTGGCAGACGACTACATCGTCAGTGGGGACCTCGGGCCAGAGATAGAACCCAGCCGCAGGCGCCGAAACCGACAGGGTTCGGTTGAGGAGAGGCACTACCCGTGAGAATTTTTCCTGGTAGAGCCTCCTGTTTTCCCGGACATGCGTTTCATCCGACCACGCGGCGATGCTGGCAAATTGGGTCGGCAAAGGCATGGCGCCACCTTGATAGGTTCGATAGCGGAAAAAAGTTTCAATCAGGTCGGCATCTCCGGCGACAAAACCTGATCTCAAGCCAGGCGCGTTCGACCGCTTGGACAGACTGTGCATGACCAGACAGCGGGAATAGTCGGGACGACCGGCTTGCGCGCACCATTGGAGTAGACCTACCGGGGGCGCTACCTCGTCCAGATACAGTTCGCTGTAGCATTCGTCTGCGACAATCACGAAATCGTAACGATCGGCTTTGGCCGTCAGAAAAGCGTAATCCTCTCCAGTGAGGACGTACCCGGAAGGATTGGCGGGCGAGCAGACGTACACCAAAGCACACTGTGACCACACGGATTCCGGGAGTTCATCCCAGAGCGGCCTCTGGGTCGCGTTCGGAGCAGCCGGAAAGTAGTAAGGCTCTGCGCCCGCCAGGAGAGCTGCGCCTTCGTAGATCTGATAAAAAGGATTCGGCATTCCGATCAAAGGTTTTTGCTTTGACCGGGAAAATACAGTCTGCGCAATCGCGAACAAGGCTTCCCGGGTGCCATTAACTGGCAGTATGTTCTTCTCAGCGCAGACCGAGCGTGAGGGCAATTTGAAACGCGAAACCAGCCAGCGCTGGATGCTCTCCCTCAGTTCTGGGAGACCTCTGGTACCAGGGTATTTCGCGGTTCCCTCCAGATGCTGGGTCAGCGCGTCCCTGATAAATGCGGGCGTCTCATGCTGAGGTTCGCCGATCGACAGATTTATTAGTGGGAACTCACACGCATTCTCCGTCCGAGAACGGAGTTCGGCGAGCTTTTCAAACGGATAGGCGTGCAGCTGACTCAGTCCGGGATTCATAACGGTGCGATGCAGAAAAAGGCGCAAAAGTATAGCGGATCGCGCCTGACGCTGATCGCGTGGGCAAGGGCTTTCTAGTATCCTTGCGCCCCTTTTTTATGCTTGGAACTGGTCATGCCGCACAAGATTTTGCTCCTCGCGGGAGACGGGATCGGCCCCGAGATTGTTGGAGCTACTGAACGCCTTATCGTCGCGCTTCGACAGGATTTTGGCTTGTCCTGTGAGATCGAACACGCACTCCTGGGTGGCGCTGCTGTCGATCAGTTCGGTGACTCTCTGCCCCAGCAGACGCTTGAGATGGCCCGCAGCGCCGACGCGATCCTCCTTGGCGCTGTCGGGGGACCGAAGTGGGACACGATCGAGCGGTCGATCCGCCCTGAGCGCGGGTTGCTTCGTCTGCGTTCGGAACTCGACCTCTACTGCAACCTGCGACCAGCCGTGTTGTTCCCAGCGCTGGCCGAGGCTTCGAGCCTCAAACCTGAAACTGTGGCTGGTCTCGACATCATGATTATCAGGGAGCTGACCGGGGGGATATATTTTGGCCAGCCGCGCGGCATCGAACGGATGGAAGACGGGCAGAGGCGAGGATTCAACACGCTGGTGTATCGCGAAGAGGAGATCGAGCGCATAGCTCGGTCAGCCTTTGAGATCGCGCGCAAGAGAAGCAACCGCGTATGCTCGGTTGACAAAGCAAATGTGCTTGAAGTGTCGGAGCTATGGCGGGACGTCGTCGAGACCGTCGCAGTAGACTATCCTGACGTCGCCTTGAGTCATATGTACGTGGATAACGCTGCCATGCAGCTTGTCCGAGCGCCGAAGCAGTTCGATGTCATCGTGACAACCAATATGTTCGGCGACATCCTCTCCGACCTGGCCTCAATGTTGACCGGCTCCATAGGAATGCTGCCGTCGGCATCCCTGGCAGCGGACGGCAAGGGGCTGTTTGAGCCGGTACACGGCTCTGCGCCTGACATTGCCGGACAGGACCTGGCCAACCCCCTGGCAACGTTCCTTTCACTCTCAATGATGCTGCGCTACACCCTGAATGAGACTGCCCTTGCTGATCGCATAGAGCAAGCCGTTGCGCAGGTGCTGGAAGCCGGGGTACGGACGGCAGACCTGCAGGGTGGCGGCAGTAAGGTAGGCACTCAGGCCATGACCGACGCGGTCATCGCGGCGTTGGCAGCCTGAATCAGATGGGAAACAAGGCAATTCTATGACGAGAAAATTTAAAGTTGCCGTCGTCGGAGCGACCGGGGCTGTCGGCGAGTCGATGCTCGAAATCCTCGCGGAGCGGCAGTTTCCAACGGACCAGGTATACGCGGTAGCGAGTGCGAGAAGCGCCGGTTCCAGCGTTCAATTCGGAAAAACGACTCTGGAAGTCCAGGATCTGGACGCTTTCGATTTTCGCGGAGTAGACATTGGACTCTTCTCCCCAGGGGCCTCCGTTTCAGCGATCCACGCGCCTCGAGCGGCGGAAACCGGCTGCATCGTCATCGATAACACTTCCGAATTCCGCTACCAACAGGACATTCCTCTTGTAGTGCCCGAGGTAAATCCTGAGGCCTTGAACCTGACGCGGAACCGCAACATCATCGCGAACCCGAATTGCTCGACGATTCAGATGGTTGTGGCGCTTAAGCCGCTGTACGACGCCGTCGGGATCGAGCGCGTCAACGTCGCTACCTATCAGGCGGTTTCCGGCACGGGTAAAGAGGCGATTGAGGAACTGCGGATTCAAACCCGGGCGTTGCTCGAGGGTGGGATAGCGACAGCGCAGGTATATCCCAAGCAGATTGCGTTCAATTGCCTGCCCCATATCGATTCTTTTATGGAGAATGGCTATACGAAAGAAGAAATGAAGATGGTGTGGGAAACGCGCAAAATTCTGGGCGATGATTCGATTAACGTGAATCCGACGGCCGTGCGTGTTCCGGTCTTCTATGGGCATTCAGAAGCAGTCCATATCGAGACCAAGCAGAAAATCACGGCAGCGGAGGTTCGGGAGCTGCTGACGGCTGCCGCGGGCGTAACGGTGCTCGATGACCGATGCAACGGAGGTTATCCCACTGCGGCGATTGAGGCCGCGGGCGCAGACGCCGTGTTCGTAGGGAGGATCCGCGAAGATATTTCCCACCCACGGGGTATCAACTTCTGGGTTGTTTCTGACAACGTGCGCAAGGGTGCTGCGCTGAATAGTGTTCAGATAGCGGAGTTGTTGGTAAAAAACTATTTGTAAGCTATAGTTAGCGACAAATTGTAAAGAACATTCGAAGTTTAGAGTGCCGCAGTGGGTTCAGGTGCTACGGGAGTCCATGTGAAAGTTCCTGCAGATGTCATCCGAAACGCGGCGCAGAAGCTATTTGACTTGAAGGAATGACGTCATGCTGAGGAAACGAGCAGTTGCTCTGCTGGTTTGCTGCGCGGCGAGCACCGTCGCGTTTGCTTTAGGACTAGGTCCCCTTCAATCCAAGTCCGGGTTAAATGAACCGTTCGCCGGACGTATCAACGTCATCGGGGCGACTGGCGACGACATTGATTCCCTGAAAATTTTGCTCGCCTCGCCCGAGGACTTCGAGCGTGCCGGTGCGCAGCTGAACCCGATTCTCTACAAACTGCGTTTCGCGCTGGATACTGACGACGCAGGAAACAATCTGATTTCCGTGACATCGAGGGAGCCGATCAGGGAGCCCTTTCTGAATTTTCTGCTCGATGTGAACTGGTCCCAAGGGCGCCTGCTCCGTGAATACACAGTACTGTTGGATCCGCCGCTCTATGCGCCAGGGGCGCCGCCCCAGGCGGCATCCGCAGACCTCGCGCCGCCAGAGCAGCAGAAGCCAGCTACCGTTACCGACCCTGAAAAACCGGAAGCAGGCAGCGAGCTAGCGTCGACCGCCGCTACCGCAAGCGGACAAATTGGCCCCGTTGGCGCCAACGATACGCTTTGGGCACTAGCGACTCGCTATCGTCCTGATCAAGGAATCAGTGTGCAGCAGATGATGCTGGCCATGCTGCGAGAAAATCCGCAAGCGTTCTCCCGCGGGAACATCAATTTGCTGCAGCGCGGTTCAGTCCTGCGTCTGCCGTCAGATGCCGCTCTGCGTGAGCTGAGCACGGCCGAGGCCATTGCTGAGGTTCGTCGCCAGCACGAACTATGGCAGTCCTATCGACAGCAGGTCGCATCGAATCCGAGCTCACAGAGTCTGGGCGCGTCTGCCGTGACAGAGCCTGATACCGCAGCGCCCAGCACGCAGACTGAGGCTCGGCTGGAGTTGGTAGCGCCTGGAGGGGCCGAGGGAGTAGGGAACGCGTCAGGCGAAGCGTCTGGGACGTCCGACGCGGAATTGCTGCGTGAGGAGCTCGAAGCGCACTCGCAACAGACCCAGGATCTGAAGGGCAAGCTCACCGAAGCTGAAGACATCATCGACTTGCTCCAACGTCAGGTGAATATCAAGGACGAGGAGCTGGCTGCGCTTCAGGCTCGCCTCGTCGAACTCGGCTTAGAGGAAGGTCCCGCTGTTGCGCTGAGCGAGGCAGTAACCGATTTAGCCGAGGCAGTCGAGGACGAAACTGAAATAACGCTGCCTAGCCCTCGCTCAGCGAAGGAAACGGCTCCGGCAATGCAGCCCGAAGCCCAGAACTTCCCGTTCAATTTAATCCCCGCTCAAATCGCGGCGCAGGTTCCTGGCGGCGCTGTGGCCGTTCTGGGGGCGTTGGCTTTTCTACTCCTGCTGGTCTTGATTCTGGTTCTGCGGACATTGCTCAGGGCCAGGAAAGCGGGTGGCAAAGAAACGTCCCCGAAGCAGAAGCGGGCGCCTGCGAGCGACACGGTGGCGGTTGCTGCAGTGACGGAAATGCCTGACCTGACGGATGGTGAGGAGACGACGCGCAAGAGTACCGAGGCACTTGACCCAAACACCACCGCGATAGATCTGGACGTGCGCGACCAGCAGGCCGCGCGCGAGTCTATTCCAGAGAGTCCTGCGAGCGATGCTCCCCTGGATGTAGAGCAGCTAGCAGCGGAAGAGGAACTCGATCCGCTGGAGGAAATGAATGTCTACCTTGCATACGAGCGCTTTGACCAGGCCGAGCAGCTTGTTAAGGAGGTTATTGACGAGCACCCGGATCGACATGAATACAAGCTCCGCTTGCTGGAGGTGTACTACTCAGCGAACGACCGCGCTGCCTACGAGACAGCGGCTCGCGACCTGCAGGCAGCTGTCGGTGACGAGGATCCGTTATGGGTCAGTGCAGTGGCGATGTGGTCAGAGATGTCGCCGGATCGTGCTTTGTTCACCGATGGTGGCGACGTTTCAGATGCAACATCGCAGGCTGATTCGGCGAAGGCTTTCGTTGACCTGACAGCTGAAGACGACGGGACTACAGAGAATGCACTGGATTTCGACCTGGGCGGTTCAGAGGACGATGTTCTCGACAGTACGCCCTCGGATGAGAGCAGCGCGGACTCAGAAGATGATGTGTTGGATCTTACCCAGGGACAGGTACCGGAAAGCGACAGCGATCTGGCGGTGACCACGCCCCGAGATGAGGTGGTGGGGGCTGGAGATGCAGACGTGCTCGATATAGCGTCGCTTGGTTCGGAAGGGGCGCTCGCTGACCCGCTGGACGTCACGGCTGATAACGCAGAAGCCTTGGATCTTGATTTCGACCTCGGTGTCGATGTGCCTGGCAGTCAGGATGCGCAGGGTGATGGTACGGAGGACGACTTCATGGACATCACTGGAGGCACTTCTTCCGGTGGATTACTTGAAGCAACCGGTGCCCCGCTGGACGCAGGTCCTGATGATGAAGAACTGCTCGACTCGACCCCGCCCCTGCGGGAGGAGCGTCTTGATGCGATGGATGGCGACACGCTGGATGAAGTAGACGAGGACGAGGAAGCAGAGCTGGATTTTGACATCAGTGGGACGCTTGCGTCTGCATTTGGGGGAGATGAAGAGCCCCCGGCCAGCAGCGGAACTGCGAGGGAGGAGCTTGGAGAGTCCTCTTCCGATTTTGACATTGGGGACCTCGATCTAGGTGATGGTGCCGATACCAGTGCGATTCTGGACGACCTCGCCGTCGCCGCTGATGCTGCTGAAGAAAGCCTGGCAGTGGACGAAGCGGTCGACATGGATATCGACCTGGATATCACCATGGATGGCGGCGAGGGCTCAGGAGGGCTGGGTGTCGTAGAAAATGAGGATGCCGAGGGTCGGCTTGAGATCACCATGGCATCGTTGGTCGACGACGGTAGCGACCTTCTCGACAGCTCAGAGTCTTCTTTTGAGCAAGCAGAGCAGGAGATCGCTCCTGAGGATGACGATGCCGATATCGAGTTCGATGTTGCCCTGGATGCGACAACCGATATAGAAGCTCTGGCTGCAACGCGAACCGCTGAAGTGGAGTCGTTGCTAGACAATACGGCGAACTATCTCCAAGGTGACGACGCCGATGACGAGCTAGGCGACCTGGATATCGAGCCCGGAGAACTCGATCTCGACGCGGAGCCGGATGCGTCAGGCAATGAGAGCGTTTCGGGGTTCGACGATACGGCCGGGGCGGACCTCGAGCTGGACATGGACTTTGAGCAGACTATGGCGATGGCCGCTGAGGCGGACAATTCCGACGACAGTGTCGATATCCCGGTTGACGCTGATGAAGCCGATACCAAGCTCAATCTTGCGAGGGCGTATATCGAACTCGGCGATACTGACGGCGCCGCTACGATCCTGCGGGAAGTCATGGAGCAAGGGGACGCAGCGCAGCAATCCGAAGCTGAGACTCTGCTCCAAGGACTGACGGAATAGCCAACTTTTTGCCCGAGTTCTGCGCCTTCTAATCAGGACCCTCGACAGCGGGGCATCGCCTACGCAGGTGAACGGTCGACAGACATGCGCATAGCGCTCGGGGTTGAGTACGACGGTCGGGGTTTTCATGGATGGCAGTTCCAGGAGGGAACCAGAACCGTTCAGTCGGAACTGGAGCGCGCTGTAAGCAAGATCGCGAACCACTCCATCAGGCTGCATTGCGCCGGGCGCACTGATGCGGGGGTGCACGCCGCCTTTCAGGTCGTCCATTTCGATTCCGAGGTCACCAGAAGCAGCCGCTCCTGGGTTTTGGGAACTAACAGCCGGTTACCCCGGGACATCAACGTCCTGTGGGCGCGAGAAGTCTCCAAGAGTTTTCACGCACGATTCGCAGCTGTACGTCGGGCTTACGATTACCTGATTCTCAATCGACCAACCCGCTCCAGCTTGTGGGCGGGAAAAGTGACCTGGGAATGTCTGCCGCTGGACCTCGAGCGGATGCGCGTTGCGGCACGATACTGGCTCGGGGAGCATGACTTTTCGGCTTTTCGCGCAAGCGGTTGTCAGGCGCGACACCCAGTGAGGACGGTCTACACGTTTGATGTTGGAAGAAGCGGGAATCTCTTTTTTCTGCGCGTTGAAGCGAACGCTTTCCTGCAGCACATGGTGAGAAATTTTGCCGGCGTTCTTTTGCAGATTGGCGCAGGTAAACAGACCCCGGAATGGGCGCTGGATGTCCTGATTGGTCGCCGCCGGGAACTTGGCGGTATAACGGCGCCCCCAGATGGACTCTATCTGGCTGCGGTGGAATACCCAGAAGTGTTCGATCTCCCGCGAGCTGCACGTCTAACCCCGATGCTGCCTGCTTACGGAGGCTCCGGGTTTCAGTAGCGCCCCGTGCACGGCTACGCGGGTACGTGCTGGCGGCAAGCGCGGAGCGCGGTGCTGCGTCGAGGCGCAGCTCCGAATGACTCATTATTTTTACTGCGTTATGCACAGGCACCAGCGGTGCGCGTGGGTGTGAGTCAAGCTACGGTAGTGAGATAATCACAACATTAAGGCACTGAAGACCGCTGTTCGTTGCCATGCGCG
The DNA here is from genome assembly GCA_038116745.1 of Gammaproteobacteria bacterium. Taxonomy (GTDB): domain Bacteria; phylum Pseudomonadota; class Gammaproteobacteria; genus JAYODW01. Next base: position 4,767 of record JAYODW010000018.1, on the reverse strand, counting down.
TCAAGATAAAGTTCTGCGGTCTGACTAATCTGGATGATTCAAAGGCCGCCGTTGAGGCGGGCGCGGACGCGCTTGGATTTGTTTTTTATCCGCCTAGCCCTCGTTTCGTCGCGCCTGCCGACGCAGCCAGGATCATCGCTCAGCTTCCGCCATTCGTAAGTACAGTCGGACTGTTTGTTGACGCGTCAGAGGAGACCTTAATGGAGGCTGTGGCGGTCACCGGGATTGATGTCATCCAGTATCATGGAGCTCATGTCCCAACGCAGCCGTTGATCGCAGGCCGCCCTTGGATCAGGGCGCTGCAGGTGCGCTCCTCAGCGGATATCGAAGCGGTCCGCGCTGAACAGACGAGCGCGAAAGCAATTTTGCTGGATGCCTGGGACGAAAAACTTCATGGCGGTACGGGTAGAGTCTTCGATTGGAAAATCGTTCCGCGAGATTTGCCGAAACCCTTGATTCTTGCTGGCGGATTAACCCCGGAAAATATTGCTTCGGCTGTGCGTATGACAACGCCTTGGGCGGTTGACGTTAGCGGTGGCATAGAGCTGTCCAAGGGGCGCAAGGACGTCTCGAAAATGCATCGATTTGTTGAGGAGGTCAGGAAAGTTGAGCGCGAGAGCTGAGGCGATAACCGCTGCTAGTGTGGGTAGTGAGACGCCGTTTCCGGATGAGAATGGTCATTTCGGAATATTTGGTGGGCGTTTCGTCGCGGAAACGCTGATTGAACCGCTACGTGAGCTGGAAGGCGCTTATTTCAAATATCTGCGTGACCCGGATTTCCTTGCGGAGCTGGATGAAGATCTGCAGCACTACGTCGGGCGCCCCTCGCCGCTGTACTTTGCCCGGCGTCTTACCCAGCACGCAGGTGGTGCGCGTATCTACCTCAAGCGAGAAGACCTGAATCACACCGGTGCGCACAAGGTCAATAACACGGTGGGCCAGGCGCTCCTCGCGCAACGCATGGGCAAACCGCGTGTGATCGCCGAAACCGGAGCCGGTCAGCATGGTGTTGCGACTGCCACTGTCGCGGCCCGGGGCGGTATGCGCTGCTGTGTGTACATGGGCGCAGATGATATCCAGCGCCAATCCCCGAACGTTTACCGCATGAAGCTCCTCGGAGCCGAGGTCCGTGCAGTGACGTCGGGCTCCCGGACTCTCAAAGACGCGCTTAATGAAGCGCTCCGAGATTGGGTGAGCTTTGTCGACGACACTTTCTACATCATCGGCACAGTTGCCGGCCCTCACCCTTACCCCGCCATGGTCAGAGATTTTCAGGCGGTTATCGGGCGGGAAACCAGAGCACAGACTCTGGCTCGAGAGGGGAGACTGCCCGACGCGGTAGTGGCCTGCGTTGGCGGCGGCTCCAATGCGATCGGTATGTTCTATCCGTTCATCAACGACAGCGATGTCCAGATGATTGGTGTCGAGGCCGGAGGCGAGGGTGTAGAGTCCGGCCGCCACTCTGCGCCGTTGAGTGCTGGTTCTCCTGGTGTGTTGCACGGGAATCGCACTTATCTAATGCAGGACGAGTGCGGGCAGATCGAGGCGACCCATTCGATCTCTGCGGGGCTCGATTATCCAGGCGTCGGTCCCGAGCACGCCTGGCTCAAAGATAGTGGCCGCGCCAAGTACGTGACTGTGACCGACTCAGAAGCATTGGCTGCGTTTGAGCGTCTGACTCGTCTGGAGGGCATCATTCCAGCGCTCGAATCGAGCCATGCGGTTGCGTACGCCGAAAAACTGGCCCGCGATCTGAGCCCCGACCGGATTGTAGTGGTGAACCTCTCCGGAAGAGGTGACAAAGATATCCAGACCGTCGCCGCGATTCAGAACATAGAACTTTAAGCGGTGAGGTCACGAGAGATCATTCCATGAGTCGAATAGCCCGTTGTTTTGACACTCTGGCCCGGGACGGCCGTAAGGGTCTGATTACTTTCATTACCGCCGGCGATCCATCCGCGTCCGAGACTGTTGAATGGATGCATGCCCTGGTCCGTGGTGGCGCCGATATCGTTGAACTGGGAGTGCCGTTTTCTGACCCGATGGCAGATGGCGAAACTATCCAACGCGCCAGTGAACGGGCGTTATCTCATGGATTCAGCCTGAATGATGTTCTGAATACGGTGCGCGAATTCCGGCAGCGTGACCAGAACACACCGGTCGTTTTGATGGGCTACCTGAACCCCTTTGAGCATATGGGCGCGAAGCGCTTCGCGGCGCTGGCCAGCAGTGCGGGGGTCGACGGAGTGCTGGTAGTTGACCTGCCTCCGGAGGAGGCTGTGACATTCAATGCCGAAGTGACGGCTGAGGGCCTGGATCAGGTATTTCTCGTCGCGCCGAACTCGCCGCCAGCGCGGATGCGGCAGGTCTGCTCGGCAGCCTCAGGCTTTGTTTATTTTGTGTCGGTGAAAGGCGTGACTGGTACCAAGGCCGCGGCGATGGATGAGGTCAGCGCATGTGTTGCTGAAATACGCAAAGCCGGTAATTTGCCTATCGGAATTGGCTTCGGGATCCGTACAGCAGAATCTGCAGTGCAAGCGGCGCTTCTGGCTGATGCGGTGATCGTTGGCAGCGCGATCGTGGAGCTGATAGAGAACGGGGGCGGGCGCGCAGCGGTTTCCGCTGCGATCGAGGATTTCGTCACCTCCCTGCGTAGTGCGCTGGATGATATTCCGGCAACGGAACCGGCCTGATGAACTGGTTCAAGCGTCTCCTGCCGGCAAGTATCAGGACCGACGGTTCGTCAAAAAAGGCAATCCCCGAGGGGTTATGGACCAGCTGCGCCGAGTGTAAGGCTGTGCTTTATCGGGCTGAGCTGGAGCGCAATCTTGAGGTCTGCATCAAGTGCGGGCATCACATGCGTATTGCCGCACGCAGTCGTCTGCTGCGCTTCTTCGACGATTCATCAACGACCGAAATCGGCGCGGACATCACGCCCGTCGATTTTTTGAAATTCAAAGACGGCAAGCGCTACAGAGACCGACTTAGCGCGTCCCAGAAAGCAACCGGTGAGACCGATGCGCTGGTTGTCATGGAAGGCATTGCGGGGGGACTGCCCCTTGTAGCCGCTGCGTTTGAGTTTGCTTTCATGGGCGGTTCGATGGGCTCGGTTGTCGGCGAGCGTTTCCATCAGGGTGCACAAAGGGCTATCAAAGCGCGTCTGCCATTCGTTTGTTTCTGTGCCAGTGGTGGCGCGCGGATGCAGGAGGCACTGGTCTCGCTCATGCAGATGGCCAAAACCAGCGCCGCGATCGCTGAGTTACGTGAGCAGGGTCTCCCCTATATCGTGGTACTCACAGACCCCACAACCGGTGGGGTATCAGCCAGCTTGGGAACATTGGGTGACATCATCATCGCCGAACCGGGCGCGCTGATCGGTTTTGCCGGGCCGAGAGTAATCGAACAGACCGTCCGACAGGTTCTACCCGAGGGCTTTCAACGTAGCGAGTTTCTCCTTGAACATGGCGCCATCGACATGATTGTCGACAGGCGCGAGCTGAAGGCCACTATTGTGTCTATGCTATCCATCCTGACTCATCGCCCTATCGAGCTGGAGGTCGCTGACAGCATGAGTGTCCCTGAGGTTTGATGGCTGTTTCGAGTCAGCACTTCGAGCCGGTTCGTGGCAGTGTCCCGCCGGCGGTTGACGCTTCGCTGACAGAGTGGCTGCAGTGGATTGAGGCTGCGCGCGGAGAGCAGATTGAGCTTGGCCTGGAGCGTTGCCGCGCTGTTGCAGAAAGACTGAAACTGTCTCGCCCAGCGCCGGTGGTAGTGACGGTAGCCGGAACTAATGGTAAGGGTTCGAGCGTGGCCATGCTGGAATCAATCTGGCGCGCGGCTGGTTATCGGGTCGGGACTTACACCTCTCCTCATCTGCTGCGCTTCAGTGAGCGGATCAGAGTGGCGGGCGCGCCCTTGGAGGAGCGCGCCATCTGCCAGGCTTTTGCTGCGGTCGAAGACGCTCGAGGCGATGTGCCTCTGACCTATTTCGAGTTCGCGACACTGGCCGCGTTGCACCATCTCGCCGGTGTAGAGCTGGATCTGGTCATCCTTGAGGTTGGCCTGGGCGGGCGGCTGGACGCAGTCAACATAATTGATGCTGACGTCTCTCTAATCGCCGCTATCGGCCTTGACCACGAGGACTGGCTTGGAACCACACGCGAGGCCATTGCGATAGAAAAAGCCGGCATCATGCGGACCAGTAGGCCTGCCGTCTGCTCCGATCACGAGGCCCCCGAGACGTTAATGTCAGAAAGCGATCGGATCGGTGCATCGCTGGCGCTGCTGGGTGTCGATTTCGCCTTCGAGCCTGCGTCGCAGGATTGGACCTGGTGGAGCGGTGCTACCGAACTCCGATGTCTTCCCTATCCGGGTCTGGATGGAGCGCACCAGCTGCGCAATGCCTCTGGTGTACTCAAGGTGATTGATATCCTGCAACCACGCATGGCGGTGGATTTTGATGCCATTGCCCGCGGCCTTGCTGAGGTGCAGTTGAACGGACGTTTTCAGCGCGTCAAAGGCAGCGTCGAATACGTCATGGACGTTGCCCACAATCCGCAGGCCGCTGCGATATTTGCGGAGACTTTGCGCACGATGCCGCCTGCTGCGCGGACGTTTGTCATTGCCGGGATGTTGAACACCAAAAATCATCTGGAGTTTCTGCGCCCGCTGATGCCCTTAGTCGACGAGTGGCATTTTTCAGATTTGTCGTGCGCCAACGGGGCGCGGGCTGCAGAGCTCGCGCGCTGTCTAAAGTCGCTCGATCGT
>JAYODW010000017.1:47267-82801 GCA_038116745.1 Gammaproteobacteria bacterium | reverse complement strand
AATCTCACCTCGATTGGCAATCAGTACCCGTTTCAGCTTCACCATCGTCCCGTCTTCCCCTGTCATGCCGACAGCGTTGTGCCCGCAGATGCTGCTGGCTGGAGCGCAGGCTCAGGGTTCGAACTCGTAGACCTATGCAATCAGGGTGTACTCGTCCTGCCAGGCGGGTGTTCCGCGGACACTGACACCGGTGCACCGTGGGTGAGTCCCCGCCGCCCCTCCAGCCGGCCCGATCAGACCAGGGACCCTGCTCGCCGCCTCCCCGGACGCCGTTCAGCGGCGGGGAGCATCATGGTCGTCAGAGTTCCAGCGTCATCAGAACATAACGTTCGCGGGGGCGAAATCCCGCCTTCTCGTATAGTGCCCGCGCTCGCTCGTTGGTTCGCTCGACCTCAAGATGCAGTGCCCGGATCCCGGCGTCACGCACGGCGGCTTTCAACAGTTTGAGCACGCACCCGCCGCCGCCTGCACCACGATAGTCGGGCAGCAAGTACAGTTCATCCACAAAAGCGTCAAAGCCGCCGAACTCTAGGCTGAAACCTGGTGATACGAGCACGTATCCTGCCAGCTCCTGAGCGCACCGGATTAACCACAAGGTGCCGGCACGCGGGTCGTCCAATAATGTCTGTATTGCGCGCCTGCGCTGTGCGTCGTCTAGCGCGATCCCCGCGTCCCCATGGTAGTTCCGCACCAGACGCTCCAGCACCTCCCGGTCAGCAATACCGGCAGGCTCAATTGACCAGCTCACCGCTGCCGCCATCCGCCAACGGTGATTGCAGCGCTGCAGGTATTTCGCCCACTGGAACGCAAGGGCTTGCTCAGCGTGGCGCCTGCGTGAACCTGTCCGCCGCCGGTGGAATCACGGCTGAAACTCGTAGACCTCTGCGATGAGCTCGTACTCATCCTGCCAAGGGCGATCCGCTTTGCCGCTCAGACTCAGCGAGACAGCGCCCACCAGGCGCGCCAGCCATTGGTTAATTGAGTGCCACTCGTAAATATTGCGCTGACGATCAGGACCGTGGCTTTCAATCGAGCGGGCAGCTGCCGAGCAGTGACCGGCCAGCGTGGTGAGCGCCTGCAGCTTTTCCAGGTTGTCCTCGAGCGGCGCCGCGTTGTCCGCGCCGGCGTAACTCGGCCCCAGAATGGCTTTGATGCGCTCCGCCATGCCCTCAGCGTAATCCGTACAGCCGTAGTCCTCTTCAGCAACAGCCGAGACACAGCAGTTGAAAGCGAGTAGAAAAAAAAGGCTAAGACGCGCTCGCGTGTTGGTGACAGACATGAAACCTCCAGAGACTGACTGGCAGAGTGGTGTTGTGCTCATGCAGGAGCAGCGGTTACCGAATTCGACGCGATGTGCACGAACCGCGATCAGCGCTCGAGCACGATGCGGTCAACCGTGGCCTTGATTGCGTCTCTGGCCTCGGGCTCCATGTAGGTGAACTCGGCCGCCCACCAGCAGCTTTCGCCCTCCGGCCTGACCATGCGGATGGTGGCGTAGATATCGCTGCTGCGACTGGCCAGCAGTCCGGCGGAAATCGACAACCTGATCTGGCTGTTCTCAGCGACGGCGACAGTCGAGCGGGCGGATACCCCCATGTAGCTCAGGTCGACCGCATCGGCACGGTGCTGCTCTGACTGCACATCCTTCCCGTCGACTTTCTGAAACATGAAGACACCGTTGAACGGTACGCGGGGGCTGGTGCGCATTTCCCGGCGCGGCAGCTCGAGCCGTTCACCCCAATGGCAAGACAGCACTTCGTGAAGAACCACCGCCTCGGATTTGCCTTTGACCGACACCTCCCGGCGCTCGCCGATATCGACCACATCCTGGACCTTCTGGAAGGTGTTCTCACTCAGCAGAACCTGCCCGCGCAGACTGTGCGCCTCGATGCGCGAGGCAAGATTCACCGCATCGCCGATCACCGTATATTCGCTGTGCAGGTCGGAGCCCAGCTGGCCGGCCGAAACGCGTCCCGTATTAATACCAATCCCCATGAAGACCTCAGGCAGGCCCTCCGCTGCGATCTCCCTGTTCACGTCGTCCATCGCGATCTGCATTTCGATCGCGCAGGCTACCGCCCTGCGGGCATCGGAGCCACTGGCGTCAGGCACTCCGAAAACGACCATGATGGCGTCGCCCATGTACTTATCAATCACGCCGCCGTAGCGAAAAATGATTTCGTTCATGCGCGGGAAGTAGTGATTAAGAACCTGCACGACGCTGGCCGCGTCGAATCTCTCGGACAAAGCGGTGAAGCCGCGCAGATCGGACAGCAGGATCGTGACCTCGTGCTCGCGCCGGGAGTAAGCGGCCTGCGACTGTGTAAACAGCCCCTGCAGCTCCGCCTCAAGACCCTGCATGCGCCCAGGGTCAACATCCGGCAGACGGTCGCGGATGAGTTTGAGAATTTCCGCCTGTAGATTCTTTGTCAGCATGGCAAAGCCTCGTCTGGTTCAGGACTGTGCGGCAGCGGAAACGGAGGCCCAGACGAGCAGGCTGGTCGCGCAGCCCCGTGTCCTCGAACCGCGCAAGGGGCGCCCGGATCAGCTGAAACGGATGCCGTCGTAACCGCTCTCTGCCGCTTTGCGCAGGGTGGAGGCGTATTTAGGGCCGCCGCCGTTGTAGATGTTGTAGTGCATCTTGCCGTACTCGTGGCCTTCAACGTTCGAGTTGTAGCCCGTAATCCAACTTTTTGCCTTACGCAGCAGCAGACCCTCGTACATCTTCTTGACGTGCTCGAACCAGCGCTGCTCAGCGGCCGCATCCGCATCAAAACGGGTCAGGCCGTTATGCAGGCAGTGCTCCAGAAGCGGTGTCACCCAGTCCACGGCAAGCTCCGCGCCGCGCGGAAAATTGGTCGCCGCCGTCTGCGGGCCGGCCAGCATGGCCATATTCGGGAAGCCTTCGATGAGCACGCCGAGGTAGGTCACGGGCCCGTCCGCCCACTTGTCACGCAGTCGCTGACCGCCCGTGCCACGAATATCGATGCGATCAAAGGCGCCGCTGAAGGAATCGAAACCCGTCGCGTAGATGATGACGTCGAACTCAAACTCACGGTCGGTGGTGCACAGGCCGTTTTCCGTGACCCGCACAATGGGCGTGGCGGCAGAGTCGACCAACTCAACGTTATCCCGGTTGTAGGTCTCGAAATAGCCGGTCTCCAGCGGGACACGCTGAATACCGAAGCCGTGGTCTTTCGGGATCAGTTTCTCGGCCAGCACCGGGTCGTTGACGCGTGCGCGGATACGGTCGGCGATGTATTCGGAAAACTCCGCGTTGGCCGCCTCGTCGGTGAAGATCTCAACGAAGTTGCACAGCCAGATCCCGAACCCTCGCTCGTCGTAAAGGCGATCCCAGAGCTCGCGACGCTCTTCCGGGGTGACGTCGTAGAAGCCGCGCCGGTCAGGTTCATGCTCAAAACCACCCGGCGTGCGCGCGCAGGCTGCGAAGATCTCGTCGTAGCGCGCCCGGATCTTCGCCATTTCCTCGCGGCTGATCCGGTCATTGTTCAGCGGCGCCGCCCAGTTCGCACGCCGCTGGAACACGGTCAGCTGTCCGGCGACCTTTGCCACCTCGGGGATGAATTGGATCGCCGTCGCCCCGGTGCCGATGCAGGCCACCCGTTTACCGGTCAGGTCGGGCTGGTCGTGCGGCCAGTGAAACGGATGAAAGGAAAGCCCTTTGAAGTCGTCCATACCTTCGAACGACGGCAGGGTCGGCATCGACAGAATACCCAGGGCCGTGACCACGAAACGGGTGGTCAGAGTGCGCCCATCAGACAGGTGCAGTGCCCAGCTGTCAGTATCGTCATTAAAGATCATCGACTCGACGCGACAACCGAACTGCATGTACTGGCGCAGAGAAAATTTATCCGCGACGTAGTTCAGATAACGCAGGGTCTCCGGCTGCGGGGAGAACTGCTCGCTCCAGTCCCACTCATCGAGCAGCTCCTGAGAGAAGGAGTAGCCATAGGTGAAGCTCTCGGAGTCGAATCTGGCCCCCGGATAACGGTTCTTGTACCAGGTGCCGCCGAGGTCCTCATGCGCCTCGAGAACGGTTGCCCTGATGCCGGCATCGGTCAGGCGTTTAATCTGGTAGATGCCTGCCACCCCGGCGCCGATGACAATGACGTCGTAATCGAGTTTCAGACCCGGCTGTGTCGTACTGCGGCCTGTCTGGACTGCCTGCTCGCTCATGCGCCTCTCTCTCCGTCGAATGGGCCGACAGTATAGTCAATTCCCAAGACGTTCCGGCCGCGGCGCCCAGCCGCAGGAACTGCGCGATACACTGCAGTCCGCCAGGGAAAACGGAAAAATCGCTGCGCTTTTGCGCGCGTAACGCGAAATTCTTCAGGCTCCGACCGCAAGGGCGAAAAGATCGCCCGCCTCATCAGAAGTCTCTGCGACCATCCCGACGCTGAGCTGCCCCGGGTGGACACAGTAGAATCAGCCCTCATGGAAAGCGGCAAACGCATGATGGAGCTGGCCGCCTTCGGCACTGACCGAACCCCTTTTGAGTCAGAGAATGGGCGGCAGCCCCTCGCGCATCCTGCGCAGGTCCGCTTCAGCAGTCCGCGGACAAGGACGGAAATCGAGACCATGAGCACCAGACCAGCACCGCGCGAAGTGATTGCCCGGATCCACGAGGCCGGTCCTGAGCTGCGCGCCAACGCCGAGCGCGCCGATCATGAGCGTCGCCTGCCGGAGGAGACGATTGCCGCACTGACCCGCACCGGTGTCTTTGGTCTCAACACGCCGAGCTGTTATGGCGGCTACGAGGGCGGTGCACGCGCAATGGTTGAAGCCGCCACCGCGCTCGGACAGTACTGCACCAATGCGGCCTGGATCGCGGTGATCTCGAGCGTATCGGCGCTGCTGCCGGCACGTTTCCCGAAGTCGCTCTCCGCGCGCATGTTCAACGCCGGCGCGCCGGTGCTGATGTCCTCCGTCATTGTCTCGCCACACAGTACGGCGGTGCGCGACGGCGACGGCTATGTGATCAACGGCCAATGGCCGTTTGCGTCGAACATCTGGCATGCCGAGTGGGCGCTGGGCGTGGTCGCAATCCAGGAAACGGCAGACGCCCCATCCGAACCGGGCTTCGCCTTTCTGCAGCGCTCGCAGTACCGGGTAGAGGATGTGTGGCACACCGTTGGCATGCGCGGCACCGGGAGTAATAACTTCATCGCTACTGACGCCCGGGTGCCCCCGGACCAGGTAGTCCGCGCCGAGACCCTGCTGGGTCCGGCGTTCGAGGCATCCCCCGAGGCTACGTTTGCGCAGCGACTGCCGCCGGTGTCGATGTTCGGCACGACCATCGCCGCGCCACCGCTGGGGGCGGCGCGGGCCGCACTTGCCCTCACCGCCGATGCGGCCCGCACCCGGCCGGTGACTTATTCCACCTACCACCCGCAGACAAGCTCCGGCGCCTTCGCGCAGGGGATCGGGGCTGCACGCGCCAAAATTGATACTGCCGAGCTGTGCCTGCTGCGCGCCGCCGACACCATCGATACGGCTGCAGCCGACAGCTCGCCGCTGTCCCCCGATGCGCGCGCGCAGATCCGCAACGACATCGGACATGCCACTTACAACCTCGGCGAGGCGATGAACGACATCGCCTGGCTGCACGGCACCGCCCTGTTTGCCGAGTCGAATCCACTCAGCCGCCTGTGGCGAGACGTGCATACCGGGATCCGTCACGCGCTGACCGCAGCACCGCTCAATTACGAGATCGGCGGCGCCAGCCGGCTCGGCGTCGCCACGCCCGCACCGCTGCTCTAGGCCCACCATGACCCCCGCCGTCAACGCCGCGCGCAAAGCAGGGATCCCCTTCACGCTCCACGAATACGAGCACGATCCCAACACGCAGTCCTACGGCCTGGAAGCCGCGGAAAAGCTCGGTTTCGATCCGGCCAGAGTGTTCAAGACGCTGATCATCGAACTCGATGGTGGCGCGCTGGCCGTTGGCATCCTGCCGGTGAACGCGATGCTCAACATGAAACAAGCCGCGCGCGCCCTCAAGGCGAAGCGCGCTGCGCTGGCGGAGCGCCAGGCGGCGGAGCGCGCCACGGGCTACATCATGGGCGGGATCAGCCCGCTGGGACAGAAAAAACGCCTGGCGGTAGCGCTGGATGACAGCGCCCTCGGCTTTGAAACCATCTACGTCAGCGGGGGCCGACGGGGGCTCGATATGGAGCTGAGCCCGCTCGATCTGCAGCGCCTGACCAATGCGGTGACGGCACCGCTGATCTGACGCGGACGTGCCTCACTGTGTCGCGGCCGAGCTTTGTTCTGAGGCTGGACGCGTTGCACCGAGCGCACGCAGCGCGGCACAGGCTGCGCCGTAACCGTTATCAATGTTGACGCACACCACGCCCGAGGCGCACGACGCCAGGATTGCATTCAGCGCTGTGCGGCCACCGCTCGCAACACCGTAACCGGTCGAAGTCGGTACAGCCACGATCAGCCCGCCGTACAGCCCGCCGAGAACGCTGGGCAGGGCAGCGTCCATACCCGCAGCAACGATCAGCAGGGGAAAACGTCGCAGTTCTTCGAGACGCTCGAGCAGGCGCCACATCCCGGCGACGCCGACATCGAAAACGGGCAGCGCCTCGATACCGGAAAACTGCAGCGTGCGCAGCGCTTCTCGCGCCACCGGCACATCTGAGCTGCCGGCGGTCACGACCGCCACCTGATCCCTCATACCCACGACCTCTGACCAGGCATAGAACCCGGTTCTCGATACCGGGTCATAGTCGACCTGCGCACGCTCTGCAGCCGACAGTGCGTCGTAGCGCGCCTGGTCGAGTCGCGTGAGCAGACCGCTCTGACCGGCCGCGGCCAGCTGCGCCAGGATGGCACTCAACTGCGCAGCGCTTTTGTGCTCGCAGAGCACCGCCTCCGGCAGGCCTATGCGTGACGCACGATCCAGGTCGAGCTTGATGTCGGTCGCGGTCACCGCGGCGCCCCGACGAACGCGCTGCCGCGACGGTAGGGCGCCAGTTCGACAGGCAGGCTCATTCCATGATGCTGCGCCAGCGCCGTCAGGGCCGCGCGCAGCGTCGCGCCGCGGTCGTCAGCCAGCCCGGCAAGCGCCTCCGCGTCGAGCTCGATCACCAGCGCGTCCCGGCGATACCGGCAGCGCACCGTGGTCGCGCAAATACGCTCCCGCACCAGTGCTTCGGCCGCGTCGATTAAACCCAGCGCCTGCGCCCGGATCGGGATCCCGGTCTCGACCCGACTCGACAGGCAGGGCGCGGCGGGCAGCTCGGCCACGTCGTCCAGCCCCAGGTCGCGCGCGATAGCGCGGATGGTCGCCTTATTCACCCCGGCCTCGACGAACGGATGACGCACCCCCTGCTCGCGGGCAGCCTCGAGTCCAGGACGGTAATCGTCCAGATCGTCGGTATTGGTGCCGGACACAACGCAGCCAGCGGTAACCGCACTCAGGGTCGTGTAGAGATTGTGTTTGCAGAAATAACAGCGGTTGACCGGGTTGGCGAGGTAACGGCGATCGGCGAATTCGCCAGCGTCCACTTCGAGCAGCTGCCAACCCTGCGCCGCCGCCAGCGCGCGCACGCGTGCGGTTGCGGCTGTCGGTACGGCAGGCGATACGGCATGCACCATGGTTGCGCCCGTGCCCAGACGGCGCTGCGCGAGCGTCGCCAGCGTCAGACTGTCAACGCCGCCGGATACCGCGACGGTGACCGGCGCCAGGCGCTCGAGCACCGCTTCCACCGCGGCACGCGCTGCGTCACCGTCGCCCGCTTCAACCGCCATCAGATTGCTCGCCGAGCACGCGCGCCTCGCTCTCACGCCGCCGCGCATCACGCGCAGCGTGACCGGCGAGTCCGGCAACGTCCGCCACGTCGGTTTTAGCCGTGTAGCCATCGCCCCTACGCACCCGTTTGACGCGGCGACCGTCATCAAGGCGATGTTCTTCCCGCGGCAGGATACGTCGCTCGGCATAGCTGATCCTGAGTCCCAGCGTCGTGGTTTCGGTGAAACACCGCTCTGCGATTGTTTCCACGAACCCAGGCTCGGCAATGATCTGGACAGACGCGGCTGCGCGTCCCTGTTTGCCGGTGATCGGGCGCTGACTGACATCGAGCACGCCGCGCGTCTGCCGCAGGTGGTCAAGACCGATGGCCAGGTCCTCAGCTGTCTGATCGTCAATCTCGAAGGAGAGCAGCGCCACGGTGTCAGCGGCAATGCCTTCAGCCGCGGGCGCCGTGTGCGTAAAAGCTGTCACACGCAGCACGTTGGACATGCCGGGGAAGCGCCGGGTGCCGAAACCGTAGCCCACGCCGCCGAGCGTTCGCGGCGCACGTCCGACCTCAAAGGCCGGCGCGAGATGGCGCAGGATGGCCGCCCCGGTCGGCGTCACACGCTCACCTGCGTACCCATCGTCAAAGCAGGGAAATCCCTCGAGCAGCAGCACGGTTGCCGGGGCCGGCACCGGCAGCATGCCGTGCGCAGTGTTGACCCGGCCACGCCCCAACGGCAGGGGCGCGAGCGACCAGGTTGCGGGACCGAGGGTCTCGATCAGGAAAGCGGCGGCGACGATATCCGCAATTGAATCCCACGCACCGACCTCGTGGAAACTGACGTCATCGGTCGCGCGGCCATGGACGCGCGCCTCGGCGTCAGCCAGTCCGGTGAAGATGGCGATGGCACGCTCGCGCACTCCCGAGTCCAGGCTGCTGTCTGCGAGGCGCTGTCGCAGCATCGACCAGCGGACGTGCTCGTGCTCGTGCTCGTGCTCGTGCTCGTGCTCATGGTCGTGGTCGTGGTCGTGGTCGTGGTCGTGGTCGTGATGATGCGCCTGCCGCGTGCCAGCGGTGATCGCACGAGGTCCGCCAACCACAAAGCGACGTCCGCTGAGGACGCCGTCGGTGTGAGGAATGCAGTCGAGCGCGCAGGTGTCCGACAGGCCCGCACTGCGCACGGCAGCAAGAACGCTGTCAATGAGCTCCGGCCGCAGATCCAGAAGCGCCGCGACAAACATATCCCCCGCCACGCCGCCGAGCGGGTCGAGATGGAAATGCCTCATCAGATTCAGCTGCTCCCGCAGACCCGACGCCGACGTCTCGCTCGCAACCAGAGCAAACCGAGCGCAGCGCAAGCCGTGGCCAATGCCAGGGCCAGAAAGTATTCACCACCCTGGTGGAGCCACCGATGAACACCACTGTCGCGCGTGAAACCCTCGTGGGCCCAAGCCGGCGGCGCAACGCTCGCATCCACGAGAAAAATCCGAGTACAGCGCAACACCAGCGTTCTCCTTGTTTTGACCGAGTTGCGCGTCACAACTCAATGGCAATCTGTGCCGGCGCTTCATCGCTCAGAAGGCGACTCTCGACCAGCGCTTTCAAAGTCGCCAACGGAAGGCTGCAGCCGAGCTCACGCAAGGCCGCGCAGGCGTCACTGAGATCGCTCTGCTCGGCCTTGACCCGCGGCACGCCGGGGCCGGTCTGAATACGTTTGAAGCGCTGGACAAAGCAATGTTCCAGAGCACCGCTGGAGACCCGGACATCAACCTGTCCATGTCGGATATCAAAATGCCGATGCTCCGCGGCCAGGACCCGATAGCCGCAGGTGCCGAGCTCGCCGCCAAGCAGCGCGGCGGCCTCATCTTCCAGTGCGGCCGGCACATCGAGATAGACCAGGTATCCCGGGCGGTTCTTCTTCGTCAGGCTTGGCACTACCTGGATGTTGCGCACCCCGATACGTTCGGCCTGGGTGATGAATTCTCCCATCACCTCCCCCGAGACATCGTCGACCTGCGCCAGCAGCAGCCTGAGTTCGTCGCTCACGACAGACTCATGACATCCAGCGCCAGACGAGCCGCGGCCTCGGCATTCCGATCCGACCCCGGGATCCCGGACGACACGAAACCGGCCTGCTGCGCGATCCGCGCGGCGTCTTCCGCACTGTGCAGACCCATTGCCGCAGCTACCGCGGCCGGCACCGTCACGTTGATTACCACATTGGAGGCCAGCATCACCTCGCTGGCCAGCGGCACCACCAGCGGCACGGCCCAGGCGATATCCGGGCGCTTGCCGAGCGCAACGTCCGGAATAATCTCGTCTGAATAACGCTCCAGGCGAGTCGTTACCCCGTCAACCGTCACCTCGGCATCGATGTGCGCATCGAAGGCGAACCATTCACGCGCCAGCTTGCTTGAGCGTCTGGCGCCAGGGCCGATGTGGGTCAGACGCACCTCGACCGATTTACCCATATTGCGAGTGAGCATGGCGCTGACCCGCGTCTCCACCTGACGCTTACGCTCTTCATCGAGCGTGCGCACAACGGTTGCCAGATCCTGCCCGGCCTCGAGCGCGTCATAGGTGCGCGCGGCCCGCGTGTACAGCGCACGGGCGCGCACCGGTTCGGAGGCGAGCAGCATGGCGTTAGTCACCGGCCCGCCGCGCAGCTGCTGCGCTTTCTTGGCCACGATGTTCATCGCCACCATCGCGGTTTCCGGGTCAAAGGCGAAATCAAAGCGTCGCTGGCGCAGCGCCCGCGCCACGTCGGGGACGGTCGCGCCCTCTTCGAGCAGACACTTCATCGCGATCACCGCGTCAGTGCACACGTGCCCCAGGGGCGGATTGACCGGCCCGGCAGAAGATCCGGCGATCCCTTCCTGGAACACGCCCATGATCTCGTCCACCGCCATGATCCCGATCACCGTCGGACCACCGACGTCTTTGAGGATCAGTCCGAGATCGCCGATCACCTGGCCGGTCTCATAGGTCTGCCCGGTCAGCCGCACGGTGAGCTGCGGCGGCAGGCCGGCGGTCTCCGCCGCTGTCCGGCCCGCGAGAAAGGCCGTGGTGACTTTACCGTGTGGTCCGTACTCTTCGGCGATATCTGCATCCGGGTGAATAATCTCGAGGATCGCGGCGGCGCCGAATACCGCCGCGTTCAACGCCTGCGGCTTCATGCCCGCACCGGCCATGCAGTCCATCATGGCCTGAGTGCCAATACGCGCACCGTTGACCGCCATGGCCGGGAAGATGATGTCCTCGCCCAGACGTCCGTGGCCGACCAGCGGTCCGCCTGACACCGCCATGTTGTAGCCGCTGACCGGTGACAGCTCCCCGGCCATCATGGCCTGGTGGATAGCCATCACCGCGGCGAAGCCGGATACCTTGTTGTTCTTTTTTGAGGTTGGAATGGCCGCCACACCGCTGCGGTCAACGCCGGCAATCATGCGCGCACTGGCGCCGAGCTTGCGGTTGCCCGCCGGGATCCCGACCTGGGCCTTGGTTCCGGTGAGATACATCATCACTGCGGCAAGCAGCGCGGCATTGGCAGGGGCGGCGCCGGCGCGACGCGCAGCGTCTATCGCCTTGGCCAGGATCTCATCAACCGGCTGCGACGCAGCGTTGGCAAAACGCAGTTTGTTATCCAGGCCGCGCTTGAGCTCGCTGGTGAGCACGTCCGCAATATTGATCACGGCAATGTTGAGCATGCCATGGCCGCCGAGCAGCGCATCGACCATATCGCTGGTCAGCCAGTTGGGGTTGGCGTTAGCGCCGGTAATTGCGGCGAGCAGCACCTGTTCACGCAGGGCCTCGTTGGTTTCTGCCATGTTTAGCTCATGTGTTCAGCTGTTGATGACCATCGCGCGGTATGCCGGCGTCTGCAGGAAAGCGGCAGCGGCTCATTCAGCTGCCGATCACGCCCGCCTGCGCCAGGCGCTCGATGGCAGCCTCGTCATAGCCGAGGCTCGCCAGCACGCTCAGGGTGTGCTCACCGAGATCAGGCGCGCGATGCGGAGCACGCTTGGTTTCGCCGACGACGGTAATGGGTGAATCCACCGTCCGACGTCCGGGCAGATCCGCGATTTCCGGGAACAGGTTCTCCGCCTGCATCTGCGCGTCTTGCGGCAGCTGGTCATAGCGCTGCACGATGCTGAAAGTAATCCGGTTGCGCTCAAGCGCAGCGACCCAGTGCGCCAGATCTCTGGCGGCAAAGGTGCGATCGAGTAAATCAACCAGCTCGGGGGCGTTCGCTCGCCGCTGCTCGGACGTTTCGAATCGCGGATCGTGTTTCAAATCCTCGCGCTCGATGGCGTCACACAGCATCTCCCACTCGAAAGCCTCTTTGACCATCACCAGGAACACGGCGCGAGCGTCACGTGTTTCGTACACGCCCATCAGCGGGTTGACCGCTTCGCGATGGGTGAATGGCACGAATGTCGATGCCTCGCACAGCGCCGCCTGGGCCATGATGCTGTTTGCCCAGACGCCGTTGGCCATGAGCGAGGTCGCAACCTTGGTGCCCTTGCCGGTGCGCTCGCGCCGGTACAGACCGGTCATGATCGCGCCGTACATGGCAACCGCCGTGGGGTGGTCTCCCATGCCCGGTGCCGACATCGGGATTTCGCTGCCGCGCGCGCGCACCAGATCCATCATGCCCGAGCGCGCCCACCACGCGCTGGCGTCGTAGCCGGGCCGCTCAGCCTCCAGACCGCCCTCGCCATAGCCGGTGATGTGCGCATAGATCAGCCGCTCGTTCAGCGGCGCCAGCTCCTCGTAACGCAGGCCGAGGTCAGTCAGCACAGACGGCTGGTAGTTGGTCAGAAAAACATCGGCGGTCGCCACGAGTTTGTACATGGCCTCGCGCCCCGCCTCGGTCTTGAGATTCAGCACCACCGACTGCTTGTTGCGGCTGTCGAGCAGCCAGGGGTAGTTTTCCCCGCACTCCGGCAGCGGCCGCAGCTGGTAGAGCAGGCGGTAAGGATCACCAATCCCCGGCGGCTCGACGTGAATTACCTCGGCCCCGAAATCGCCCATGATTGTGCTGGCCGCAGGCCCGGCAACGAAGGTTGCCGCCTCGACCACCCGAATGCCGCTCAACATTCCGCTCATGCTCGCTCCCCTCAGCGCTGACGGACTGCAGAGTAAACGATCCGCGATCGCGGCGGGCAGGGCCCGCCTCAGCCCTGCAGCAGCGCGGCAAGCTCCTCGAAGGCAGGCTGTCCCGGGAACTGCGGCACGCCGGGCAGCAAGGCCCAGGGCTGGGCCGAGCGGCACCAGATCTGAACCCGCGGCACCAGCTCGGCGCGCTGATCGATAGTCCCGAGCCTGAGCCCCATGAACCCACCACCGCCAGCATCGGCGGCATACAGATTGGTACCACAGGCCGGGCAGAACGCGCGCTCGCGCAGACGGCCGCTGTCGGCCACGCGCTGGATCGCCCGCAGCTCGCCGGTGAGCAGTTCAAAACCATGGTCGGCAACTGCCGCCACGGCCCGGTACGGAGACCCCGAGTGCTGCTGACATTCCGTACAGTGACACACGAGGCAGACGTCCTGTTTGATTTCAGCGCGATACGTCACCGCGCCACATAGACATTGTCCGGTCACCTGCATGCTCTGTGTCTCCCGTTGCTGGCTACCACAGCCGTTCGGGGCCGCTTGGCACGATCCCGTTCGGGTTCAGACGGCGGATACTGAAGTAGGTCTGCTTGATGTGCTCGAAGTTGACCGTATCGGCGACGCCTGGCACTTCGTACAGGCGCTTGAGATACGCACTGAGGCGCGGATAGTCGAGGATGCGCCGGAGGTTGCACTTGAACAGGCTGTAATAGACGAGGTCGAACCGGATCAGGGTCACGAAGACGCGCCAGTCCGTTTCCAGCGGCTGCGCGCCAAGCAGGAAGTACCGCCCCTCGAGACGCTGCTCGAGTTCATCCAGGCAGGTAAAGATCTCCTGCACAGCCTGCTCGTAGGCTACCTGGCTGCCCGCCATGCCTGCACGATAGACGCCGTTATTAAGGCCCTCGTAGACACGCTCATTCAGCGCATTAATGTCAGCGCGGTGGGCGGGCGGGTAGAAGTCCACCGAGGCGTCGCCGTAATCATCGAAGGCCTCGTTGAACATGCGGATGATGTCGCTCGACTCGTTGTTCACGATCGTGTGGCGCTCTATGTCCCACAGCACCGGCACCGTCGGCCGGCCGGTGAACACGGGATCTGCCAGCGTGTACAGCTGGTGGACGTAACGCACGCCATGCAGCGTGTCCGGGATCGCGCCCGGGTAGTCAGCAAAACCGTAGCCCTGATCGGTGAACTCCGGTGCCGTCACCGACAGCCCGATAATCCCGTCGAGTTTTTTGAGCTTGCGGTAGAGCAGTGCTCGACAGGCCCACGGGCAGTTCAGTGCGACATACAGGTGATAACGCCCGGGCTCTGCTTTGAACCCGCCGTCGCCGCTGGGCCCGGGTGCACCGTCCGCCGTAACCCAGTGGCGGAAAGTCGATACCTCGCGCACGAAGCGTCCGCTGGCGTCCGCGCGATTGCGCTGCTGCCAGTCACCCTCCCACCGACCGTTAACCAACATGTGTCTGCTCTCCTGCGGCGGCGCGGCTCACGCCGGCGCGCGGGCGGTCATGATCCAGTTGATAGCGTCCTCGCCGTCGCGGCGCCCCCAGACGCCCACCTCACCGCGGCCGCGCGCGCCGCTCACCGGATCGACCCGGCGCCACTCGGTCACGACCACGCGATGGGCAATCTTCCACGCGCCGTCGCGACACTCGAAGCGGTCCACATAGCGGATCCCGAGAACGTCATCCTTGCCGTTGCCGTCGGCATCCTCACGCCGGTGGTAAGCCACCGCATAGGTCTCGGCACGCGCCTGGTCGCCTTCGACCTCGATCAGCAAATTGCCCATGAAATGCTGGGTTGCCGTCCAGCGCGGCAGGAAGCTTGCGGCCGCATCAATAAATTCTTCCACCGATCCGGCAAAACTACCGTGATCGTCGTAGGCGTCAGGGTGATAGCAGGAGCGCACCAGGTCGAAATCCAGGCGGTCGATGCCGCGTGCGTAGCGGTAAATCACGTCAGCAATGGCCTGGCGGCTGAGCAGTCGGTGCAGTTCTGTGGTTTCGTCGTTCGTGAGCATGTCATCCCCCCAGAGACCTATTCGGACGAGCCCATCATGGGTCATCGCGCCGGACAGTGACAAGCTCAAAACAATGCGGCTAGGATGGCGAGGCGTCGCAGGGGAGCCGCATCCAAGATGATTTTCACGCAGCTGCTTCGCAGCGCCTCAAAGCCGGTCGGTCCGCTGCGTGTGGCGTCCCTGGAGAGCCGCCGGAGACCCGGCACTTGAGCGCGGCAGAGACCGCAGCGGCTTCCTCACCGCCGGCCGATCGCACCAGGCGCGTGCGCCGTTATGTGCTCGCCGTGCTGGTCGTGGTGTACACCTTCAACTTCATCGACCGGCAGATCCTGTCCATTCTGCTGGAGTCGATTAAAGCCGACCTGGGTCTGTCGGATCAGGCGCTCGGCTTTCTCGCCGGCTTCGCCTTCGCGGCTTTCTACGCCACCATGGGCATGCCATTAGCTCTGTGGGCCGACCGCGGTAACCGCCGCAACCTGATCAGCCTCGCGCTGGCGCTGTGGAGCGCCATGACGGCGCTGTCCGGCCTGGCACAGAACTTCTGGCAGCTGGCGCTGGCGCGGATCGGGGTGGGCGTCGGTGAAGCCGGCTGCAGCCCGCCGGCGCATTCCCTGATATCCGACTACTACGCCCCCAAAGAGCGGGCCACGGCCCTCGGCATCTACGCCCTGGGGATCCCTTTCGGCATCATGTTCGGGCTGTTCATCGGCGGCTGGATCAACGATGCCTTCGGCTGGCGCAATGCGTTTTTTGTCGTCGGCCTGCCCGGCCTCGCCCTGGCCATGCTGGTGCGGTTCACGCTGCCGGAGCCCGAGCGCGGCCTGTCCGAGCAGCGTGTTGCCACCGATGACCGGCCGGGGATCATGGAAACCTTCCGCTTTCTCGCGCGCCGGCCGGCGTTCATCCACCTCTCGTTCGGCGGCGCGCTGGCGGCTTTTGTCGGCTACGGGGTAGCGGCCTGGTTCCCGGCTTTCCTGATCCGCACCCACGGCATGAGCACCAGTCAGATCGGTCTCTGGCTCGGTCTGGCGATGGGGCTCGCGGGCGGCGCCGGCATGTTCATCGGTGGCTGGACGGCCGACAAACTCGGCGCGCGCGACACGCGCTGGTACCTGTGGTCTGCGGCGGTCGCGCTGCTCGCGGCCATGCCCTTCGGCGCGGTGGCCTACCTCATTGACGATCCCTATCTCGCCATCATCCTGTTTCTCCCGCCCATCTTTGCCTCGAATTTCTGGCAGGCCACGAGCTTTGCCCAGGCGCAGGGTCTGGTGCGCCTGCGCATGCGCGCGATGGCCTCCGCGATCCTGTTGTTCATCGCCAACATCATCGGCCTCGGCGTCGGCCCCTGGGCGGTCGGCGCGGTCAGCGACCTTCTCACCCCGGAGTTCGGATCCGACGCGCTGCGCTGGAGTCTGTTCCTGTTCGGCGGGGTCAATTTCTGGGTCGCCGCGCACTACTACATCGGCGGCAAACTGCTCGCGCGCGACCTGGCGCGTGCGGACGATCCGACCTGAAACGCCGCGCCCCTGGCATCTTCCTGCGCTGCGGAGGTGTAACGTGAGAAAACCGACCACGCAGACACGCGGGGTACGTCTGGTCCTCTGTCTGGCGCTGCTCGGCGGCTGTGGTGACGACACCGCCACACCCGACAGACCAGCGCCGGGGACGGCTGCCGATCGGGAGAGCGCCGGCGCGGTGCTCAATGTCTACAACTGGTCGGACTACATCGCACCGGACACGATCGCGGACTTTGAGCGCGAGACCGGGATCAAGGTCAACTACGATGTGTTCGATACCAACGAGGTCCTCGAAGCGAAGCTGCTCGCGGGGCACTCCGGCTACGACATCGTCGTACCTTCGGCCGACTTCGTGGCGCGTCAGATCCAGGCCGGACTGCTGCAGCCGCTCGA
Organism: Gammaproteobacteria bacterium; assembly: GCA_038116745.1. Classification (GTDB taxonomy): domain Bacteria; phylum Pseudomonadota; class Gammaproteobacteria; genus JAYODW01. The sequence goes on along the minus strand of JAYODW010000017.1, from coordinate 65,982 downwards.
CCGCGCGCGCCTGTCTGGCTTCGACAACCTGGACCCCGTGCTGCTGGATCTCATGCAGACCTACGACCCCGGGAACCGTTACGCCGTGCCCTATATGTGGGGCACCACCGGCATCGGCTATAACCGTCAGCGGATAGCCGAACGTTTTTCCGGCGCAGCCCCGGTCAGCTGGGACCTGCTGCTCGATGCGGCCAGCGCCGCACGCATCGCCGACTGCGGCATCGCCCTGGTCGACGCGCCCGCGGAGGTCTTCCCCACGGTGCTGCACTACCTTGGACTGCCGCCGAACAGCCGCGACCCGGCTCACCTGGCGCAGGCTGAAGCGCTGCTGCACGGCGTGCGGCCGAGCATCCGCTACTTCCACTCCTCGCAGTACATCAATGACCTTGCCAACGGTGAGATCTGTGCCGCCTTCGGCTGGAACGGGGACGTGCTGCAGGCCCGCGACCGGGCGCGCGAAGCAGAAAACGGACAGGATGTCGCCTACTTCGTGCCGCGCGAAGGCTCGATGCTGTGGGTCGATGTGCTGGCTATCCCGGTGGATGCCCCACATGTCGACAATGCGCACCGCTTCATCGACTACATCCTGCGGCCGGCGGTCGCCGCATCGATCAGCAATGCGGTCAATTACGCCAGCGCCAACCGCGCCGCAGAACCGCTGGTCGAGCTCAGGCTGCGCCAGGACCCCGGCGTATACCCGGACCCGGCAGCGCGCGCGCGTCTGTTTGCCGTCACCGCGACCACGCCGGATTACGAACGACTGCGTACACGCGCCTGGACCCGGGTCAAAACCGGTCACTGACGCCCGACAGCGACATGACTGATCCCGAGGCAGGCGCGCTGGCGGTTTCCGGGCTGAGCAAGCGCTACGGCGCCGAAACCGCCGTCGACGACCTGACGCTTGACGTACATGCAGGCGAAGTCCTGTGTCTGCTTGGCGCCTCCGGCTGCGGCAAGAGCACCCTGCTCAGGCTCATCGCCGGTCTCGAAACACCCGACGCCGGACGCATCTCCCTGGACGGTGAGGAGCTGGCAGGCACCCCGCCGCACCTGCGCGCGATCAACATGATGTTCCAGTCCTACGCGCTGTTCCCGCATCTGTCGGTGGCGGGCAACGTCGCCTACGGCCTCAAGCGCGAAGGCCTCGCTCGGGCCGAGATCCGCCGTCGGGTGCACGCCGCGCTCAGCATGGTCCGCCTTGATGGCCTCGACGCGAGAAAGCCGCATCAGCTTTCCGGCGGCCAGCGCCAGCGCGTGGCCCTGGCCCGCGCGCTGGTCAAGCGACCGCGTGTGCTGCTGCTCGACGAGCCGCTCGGCGCGCTCGATCGCCAGCTGCGCGAGACGACCCAGCTGGAGCTCAAGCGCCTGCAGCGCGAACTGGGGATCACTTTCGTCATCGTCACCCATGATCAGGACGAAGCCATGATGCTGGGCGACCGTATCGGCATCATGGAGCGTGGTCGGCTGATCCAGATCGGTCCGGCGCGGGAGGTGTACGAAAAACCCGCCAACCGCTTCGTGGCGGAATTTCTCGGCGCCGCCAACATCCTCGCCGGCACAGTGCGCGCCGGCGGCGGTGATCACGTCGAGATTGCTCTTAACGCCGGACCGCTCACGCTTTCCGCACCGAGATCGGCGCCCTGCGCAGATGGCGCGCCTGCATGGCTGGCCGTGCGCCCCGAACACGTCAGCCTGGCGTCAGGAGACCCGCCGGGGCCGGCGTGGAACACCCTCAGCGGCACGCTGATGCAGAGCGTCTATACCGGCGCTTCCTGGGTACACCACGTCAGCCTGCCCGATGACACGGTCGTTCGCGCGATGTCGCGCAGCGGGCAAGCACCTCCCGCACCCGGCAGCGCGGTCACCGTGGGCTGGCCGATCGACTGCACCACCGTGCTGACCAGCTGACCGATGACCCGCGCGCCCGGGGCTGCACGCCGCGCCCGCCTCCTGCTCCTGCCGCCCTACCTGTGGCTGCTGGTTTTTTTCTGCCTGCCCTGCCTGATCGCCGTCAAAATCTCACTCGCAGAACAACTCATTGCGCAGCCGCCCTACGGTCCGCTGATCGACTTCGGCGATGCGGGCCGGATGCAGATCCGTGCGACTCTGGAGCACTATCGTTTTCTGCTCGCCGACGATCTTTACTGGCGCGCCTTGCTGGGCTCGGTGCGCATCGCCGGCGTCTCAGCCCTGCTTTGTCTGCTGCTGGGCTATCCGATGGCCTACGCCATCACCCGCGCACCACGGGTGTGGCGCCTGCCGCTGCTGATGGCCGTGGTGCTGCCCTTCTGGACCTCTTTTCTGCTGCGCGTCTACGCCTGGATGGGCCTGCTCGGGCGCGAAGGTCTGGTCAACCAGCTGCTGCAATGGAGCGGTCTGAGCGACTCTCCACTGGTGCTGCTCCGAACCGAGGCGGCGGTTTATCTCGGCATCGTTTACGCCTATCTGCCGTTCATGGTCCTGCCGCTTTATGCCAACCTGGAAAAGCATGACCGCAGCCTGCTCGCAGCCGCCGCCGACCTCGGCGCGACGCCACTGCGCGCGTTTCTCACGGTCACCCTGCCGCTGTCGCTTCCTGGGATCAGCGCCGGTCTGGCCCTCGTGTTCATTCCTGCGCTCGGCGAGTTCGTCATCCCCGACCTGCTCGGTGGGCCGGATACGCTGATGCTGGGCAAGGTGCTGTGGGATGAATTCTTCGGTAACCGCGCCTGGCCCCTGGCCGCGGCCGTCGCCACCGCCATGCTGCTGCTTGTCGCCGCCGCGGTGGCTGTCCGCGCCTGCGCCGAACGCGTGTTGCGCCCGTCATGAGCAGCGCCCGTCGCTTCCAGCGTGCCGCGCTGCTGCTGGGCCTCAGCTTTCTTTACCTGCCCATCGTGTCGCTGGTGTTCTACTCCTTCAATGCGTCAAAGCTGGTCAGCGTGTGGGGCGGTTTTTCGACGCGCTGGTACGGCGAGCTGCTGCACGACCGCGCGATTCTCGAGGCCGCGTGGCTCAGCCTGCGCATCGCTGCGATCAACGCAACCTGCGCCGTGGTCCTCGGCACCGCAGCCGCGCTCGGCCTCGCCCGCACCCCCTGGCTCGGCGGCCGCGCCCTGCTCCGCGGCCTTGTCGGCGCGCCGCTGGTCATGCCCGAAGTCATCATGGGCCTGTCCACTCTGCTGCTGTTCGTGGCGCTGGAAAGCGCGATCGGCTGGCCGGCAGGTCGCGGTCTGCTCACCATCACCCTTGCCCACATCACCTTTTCCATGGCTTTCGTCACCCTGGTGGTGCAGTCGCGCCTCGCCGGTCAGGACCACGCGCTCGAAGATGCCGCCATGGATCTCGGCGCGTCTCCGCTGGTCGCTTTTCTGACCGTCACCCTGCCGCTGCTGGCGCCGGCTGTGATTGCCGGCTGGCTGCTTGCTTTCACTTTGTCTTTAGACGATCTGGTGATCGCCAGCTTCGTCTCCGGGCCGGGCGCGACGACCCTGCCGATGCTGATCTATTCACGCGTGCGCCTCGGTCTTTCGCCCGAGGTCAATGCGCTTGCCGCGGTGGTGATCGGACTGGCCATGAGCGTCATCGGGCTGGCCGGCTGGCTGCTGTCGCGCAGTCCTGGCCAGGAGCGAGGGCGCGACTGACAAACGTCAGCGCCGTCGCGGCTTGGCGCGCACGGTAGCGGGGGCAGTCAGCGGATCGTCAGGCCAGGGGTGACGTGGATAACGTCCTTTGAGTTCTTTTTTCACCTCGGTGTAGGCGCCAGCCCAGAAACTCTGCAGATCGCTCGTGACCTGGATCGGCGCACCGCGCGGCGACAGCAGATGCAGCACGACTGCGACCCGGCCGCGCGCAACCGTTGGCCCCTCGGCAGCACCGAACATCTCCTGCAGCTTGACCTCGAGCACGGGCGACGCGTCTTCCGCATAGCGCAGTCGACGCTCAGCACCGCTCGGCACGCGGACCCGGGTAGGCGCATGTTCATCAAGCGCGCGCCCACCGGCATAACCGAGTCTGGTGGTCAGCGCGTGCTCGAGTGCCTGAGATGTCACGTCGTCCAGCCGGGTGCGGCCCGCAATCAGCGGCGCTAGCCATTCCTCAAGGCTTTCGTTGAGCGCCGCGTCGCTGCAGTCGGGCAGCGCGAGTTCCGGACAGCTGTCGCGCAGAAAGGCGATGCGGGCGCGTTTCTCCACAGTCTCAGCGCTCCAGGCCAGGTACCTCAGACCGGCAGATCGGACGCCTTCCAGTAACAGGGTCTCGACGGCCGTGCCGGGCACCGTCGGCACGCGTTGACGTTCGAGGACAATGGCCTCGAAGCGCACGACACGCTCTGACTCGACCGTCCCGGTCTGCGGGTTGAAGCGTATCTCCGTCCGCTCGGTGAACCGTGCGGCGAACGTAGCAAGGAGATCTTCCTGCGCCAGCGGCAGCGCCCGCTGCACGCGGCTGTCCCCGCTGTCCGCGGCCAGGTCTGCCACTACCAGCCAGGGCGTCCCGCGCAGCGCGGAATCCGGCGCAAGACGCGCGCCGCGTCCGTTGCTCAGACGATAGCGTCCCGGATCGCCTGGATCGCGGGCAGCGATGCGGTCCGGGTAAGCATGCGCCAGCAACAGCCCCAACGCCTGCGCGGCCCCGGCCGTGGGCGCGGTTGCGTCGCCCTCCACCCGTCGCCGCCAATGGCGCGCGGCGCGGTCGATGTCGGCCAGCGCGCGCGTGTCAGCAGGCGTCGCCTGACGTCTGCGCCAGCGCCACAGGCTCTCCAGGCGGGCATAGAGGTCATCGGCTGCCACATCATCCGCGCGCATCAGGGGATCGCGGGCTTCGAGCAGCGCCACCAGGTCGCAGGCGAGCCCCCGTGACTCCGGCGGTGCCCGCAGCACGGCGTTGGCCAACCGGGGCGCGGTGCCGAGAGCCAGCATGGCGCGACCGTGAGCGGTGATCCGGCCACTGCCGTCGAGCGCGCCTAGCGCTATCAGCAGACTCTCGGCCTGGCGCAGCGGGCCGGGCGGCGGCGGGTCAAGAAAGCGCACCGCATCGCTGCCCCAGGCACGCAACTCCAGCACCAGCCCCGCGAGATCGGCCTTGAGCAGCTCAGGTCGCGCGGCGCGCTCCAGCCGCTGCCCCTCCGCCCACAGGCGGTAGCACACGCCCGGCCCCAGCCGGCCCGCCCGGCCGGCCCGCTGCGTAGCCGACGGGGCGCTAATCATGACCGTCTCCAGACGGCTCATCGCACTGGCCGGATCGAAGCGCGGCTCCCGCGCGAGGCCGCTATCCACCACCGCACTGATCCCCGGCAGGGTGATACTCGATTCCGCGATATTGGTCGCAAGGATGACTCGCCGCCCCGCATCAGCGGGCTTCAACAGGCGCGCCTGCTCCGCCACCGGGAGGTCGCCGTGCAGCTGTTCGATCGTGAGCCGGGGATCTGCTTCGCTCAGTCCTGCGGCACAGCGCCGGATCTCCGCCTTCCCCGGCAGGAAACACAGCACGTCACCGGCAGTCCGTTCGAGCGCGGCAGCGACCGCCCGCCGCACGCGGAGCGCCAGGGGCTGTTCCCGTCCTGCGGTGGGCGGCTGATAGTGGATTTCAACGGGGTAGTTCTGCCCCTCGGCCAGCAGATAAGCAGCCTCCAGGCGGGCAGCAATCTGTGCGCCGTCGAACGTGGCCGACATCAGCACAATGCGCAGATCCGGTCGCAACGCGGCCTGGACATCAAGCGCCAGCGCGAGACCCAGGTCGGTCGTGAGATGGCGTTCATGAAACTCGTCGAACACGAGCGCAGAGACCCCTTCGAGGGTCGGATCGCGCTGCAGCAGCCGGGTCAGGATCCCCTCGGTGACTACCTCGATGCGCGTCGCCTGCGACACGCGGTTCTCGAAGCGCATGCGGTAACCCACAACGCCACCCGGCTGTTCGCCAAGCTCTGTCGCCATGAAAGTCGCCGCGGCCCGCGCCGCCAGTCGTCGCGGCTCGAGCATGAGTACGCGACCGCTGCACCAGGACGCTGACATCAGCGCCGGCGGCACACGCGTCGTTTTACCGCTGCCCGGCGACGCCTCGATCACCAGTCGACACTGCGTGTTCAGACGCTCGATGATGGCCGGCAGGATTGCGTCGATCGGCAGAGACGCACGCGCCGGTGCAGCGGCCTTGCTGCTAGCATCTTGCCCCATCATCAATCGTCGACCTGGAGCGAAGCGCAATGAAACTCGATACGGACTGGATCGAACGCTGGGTGAAGGCGGTGAACGCCGATCCGGCCTGTCAGAACAGCGGGCGCGGCTTCCACGCCTCGTTCACCCTGGCGATCGGCGCCGCGCGCTACACCCTGCACGTGCGGGATGGACGTATCGAGCGCACTGTCATTGATGGTGGTCCGCTCGAGCCCAGCACCTTTACCCTGAGCGCTGAAGAAAGCGTCTGGGAAGCGCTGTTCCAGCCCGATCCACCGCCGATGCAGCACGCGGTCTTTGCCGCGATCGCAAGCGGTCAGATGAGCTTTGAAGGGGACATCCGCGTGCTGTTCCAGCAGATGACCACTCTGTCCAACTGGGTGCTGGCCGGTCGGGCGCTGCAGGGGCCGTCGACTGTCGCCGCCGACCCGGAGTGGCACGAGCACTGGCAGGCGGTCGGGCGCTACGTGAACGTCGAGATCGATGGATGCCGCCACAAGGTGTTCTATTTCGAAGCCGGTCAGGGAACGCCGCTTCTTTGCCAACATACCGCGGGCAATGAAAATCGCCAATGGCGCCACCTGCTCGAGGACCGCGAGCTTACCCGCCATTACCGGGTGATCGCTTATGACCTGCCGGCACACGGTAAATCAGACCCGTCCTGCGACCGGGACTTCTTCGCCGAAGATCAGCTGCTGACCTCGGATTGGATCACCCGCTTCGTGGTCGCGCTGGCCGACGCGCTGCACCTCGATCGGCCGATTTTCATGGGCTGCAGCATCGGCGGGGTGATCGCCGCGCATCTCGCCGAGCGTTTTCCAGAGCGCTTCCGCGCGCTGGTCGGGCTGGCCGGCGCCGTGCCGACCTACGGTTTCTTCCACGACTGGTGGATTGATCCTGCGGTCAACGTCAATCACATGGTGCCTGGCATGATGGACGCCGTGATGGCGCCGGGCCTGTCGGCCGCCGACCGCCAGATGAACCGCATCATGCAGGGCGCGCCGCCGCGCAGCCTGCGCAACGACCTTTACTTCTGGGGCGTGGAGAACGCCGATCCGGCGCGCGCCGACCGCATCGACGCCAGCCGTGTGCCGCTGTATCTCTACGCTGGCGAGTACGACTTCACGTGCCCGCCTGAGCTGGTCGAGGCTGCCGCAGAGCGGATCGGTAACGTGACGTACCGCAAGCTCGACGGACTCGGTCACTTCCCCATGAGCGAGAACTACGATCTTTTCCGTCCGGTTTTGATGGAAACCCTGCAGGACATCGCCGCACGGCACAAACGTTAAGGAGAGCAGGATGCATGCGCCCATTGTGATTACCGGCTGGGGACAGATCACCCAGCCGAAACAGGCCAGCCCACCGTGGATGGATCCGCTCGACATGATGGAGCACGCAGCACGCGCGGCCGCCGAGGTCGCCGGACCCGATGCGCTCAGGGCCGTCGACACACTGCTCGTGGTGCGCTCACAGAGTCGCTCGCTGACGGCCCCGGAACAGGAGCTCGCGCGACGCCTGGGGATCAGGCCCCGCCTCAGTCGCGTTTCGGGGATCGGTGGTCAGGTGCCGCAGCAGTTCGTCAACCAGGCGGCAGGTCTGCTGGCGCGCGGCGAAGCCGAAAGCGTCCTGATCTGCGGCGCAGAAACCTACTATCCACGCGATGCCAGCGCCGTGCGAGGCGAAGCGGCGCTGACCCAGGGGATCCCCGCAGACTACGACGCTGAGGATGCCGTCGGCGCAAGTCCGCTCGAGATGCGCCACGGCCTGTCGCTGCCGATCCACGGCTTCCCGCTGTTCGAGAATGCCCTGTGGCATGAGTCAGGATTGGACCGCCAGGCCTGGCTGGCTCGGGTGGGCGCGATGTGGTCCGGCTTTAGTACAGTCGCCGCTGGTCACCCGAACGCCTGGACGCGCACGCCGCTCAGCGCGGACACCATCACCACCCCTTCCCCCGATAACCGCCCGATCGCGTTTCCCTATACCAAGCGCATGGTGTCTCTGGTCATGGCCGATATCGGCGCAGCCATCATCCTGACCACGGCAGACCGGGCCGCCGCGCAGCGCGACGGTGCAGGTAAAGTCGTCTACTTCCGCGGTGGCGGCTTTGCCAAGGACCGTCAGCGTTTCATGGCAGACAAAGAAAGCTACACGCGCAGCCCGGCCATGGCCAAAGCGGCAGCAAAAGCCGAGATCCGTGCCGGCCTCCGCGCCGCCGAGGTCGAATGCTTCGACCTCTACTCCTGTTTTCCCTGTGCCGTGAATGTGGCGCGAAAGCATCTCGGGATCGAGGATGCGGATCCGCGCCCGCTGACCCAGACCGGCGGGCTCGGCTTCTTCGGTGGACCCGGCAGCAATTACGCCCTGCACGGCGTCGCCAGCATGGCCGAGACGCTGGCGACGGGGCGCTATCGCTCAGGACTCACCTCGGCGCTGGGCTGGTTCATGCACAAGTACGCGGTCGGGATCTACAGCACCGAAGCAGGCAGGCATGATCTGCGCGGTGCGGATCTGGAGGACGAAGGCCAGCCGGAGGCGGGAAATCCGCCCGTGGAGCTCGATGAGCGCCCGACCGGCGAGGGCACCATTGAGACCTGGACGGTGCTGTACAGCCGCGAGCGTGAACCCGTGCGCGGCATCATCTACGGACGCACGGCAACTGGCGGACGCTTCATCGCCAACAGTGCTGACGACCCCGCAACCCTGGCCAGCCTGACCGCAGAAAACCGCATCGGCGAACCGGTCGGTCTACGCACTGAAGGTGAACGAACAATCGCCGAATTGCGGGCCTGAAACGCGTCCGTTGAAGGGGCGGACTACGCGTTGACAGCCCCTCGACAGGCGGGCTAAATACGCGCCTTCTCAACCCACTTGGAATCGTGAGCGATGGCCAGATACCAGGAAAACTTCAGACTCAATACGCGGGATATCGATCTCATCGAGCAGGCACTGCGCAGCGAGATCGCGCGCTGCGCACGGCACCACGGCGACCCGACCACCGGCACCGAGCTGCGCGGCGAGGTTCAGGCGCTCAATGCCCTGCTCGGCAAGATCCACAACCAGAAGGTGTTCTACGCGCAGGTCAACGCGGTCGGCGTTCCCGCCGGCTGATTCGTCTAGGTGGGCTATGCGCTGCCCCGCCACGGCGGCGCAGCAAAGGTCTGCACGCCGTCCTCCACGAAATCGCCCTCGGCGTCGTAGCAATAGACCTTGCGGTCGACGATTAGCCAGCGCTCGCCGCGCTGCTCGAACTCGTCGTGATACGAGCCACGCACCAGCCAGCGGTTGACCGTGCCGTCATCGTGATGCTGGATATGCGTGGCGGTCACCCGCGCGCTCGCGAGCACGCCGCGCCCACCGGCCTCAACCATCGGATGCGCGATCAGGTGATGCGTCCAGTAGCAGCGCTGCAGGAAAGCGCCGAAAGCATCCGCAGCCTCGCGGCCGCTGCAGGTGAAGTCGTGCCCGGCAACGAAATAGGCGAGCGTCGCGTCGTCGGCAAACACATCCGTCAGCAGCTCGAAACGTTTTTCATCAAGCGCTCGCGCGTAGATGGCGTAGTTGTGGGAAATGGCAAAGCCAGTCTCAGCGGTAATCATGGGCGGTCCTCGGTCTTCAGCGGCTGGATGCAGGTCAGGCGCAGACCGGCGGACGCCGCTCAGCCCACGGACGCGCGCGTTCGAGCTGCGCGGCGAGCCGGATCAATACATCCTCCGCCCCGTAGCGCGCAGTGAAATGCAATCCTATCGGCAATCCCGCTTTGGACCAGGCCAGAGGTAATGAGATTGCCGGCTGGCCGGTCGCGTTTGCCAGGTAGGTATACGGCGAGAAGGCCGCCATGCGCCGTCGCAGCTCGAAGGGGTCACCGGCATAGACCAGCGTTCCGAGCGGCACCGGCGGCTGGCCCAGGGTCGTCGTCAGCCACAGATCGTGATTTTCATAAAAACGACTCAGCAGGCGCACCTGCTGCTGCACGTCCTGCATCGCCAGCAGGTAATCGGCGGCGGTGAGCCCCTGCCCGCGCTCGGTAAACGCCCACACGAACGGTTCAAAATATTCTGGCCCGGGCTCACGCCCCAGACGCCGCGCCCAGTCCGCCACTGCCCAGGCCACCAGTGACGCCAGCAGCGTGGTGAACTTGGTCCACAGCTCCATGGCGTCGAACTCAGGCGCGGCCTCGACCACCTCATGGCCCAGCGATTCGCACAGCTTCGCGGTCTCCAGAATGGCCGCGACACATTCAGGATCAAGCGGATCACCAAGCGGCGTCACGGTTGAGAAGCCGATCCGCAGCCGCCCCGGTTCCCGCTCGACTTCGTCGGCAAACGGCCGCCCCGCGGGTGGCGCCACATAAGGTTCTCCGATCCCGGGCCCGGCGATCGCGTCAAGCAAGGTCGCACAATCGCGCACACTGCGGGTCAGCGCGTGTTCGACAAAGTAACCCGCGAGGATGTCGCCATAGTGAGGCGCCAGCGTGCTGCGCCCGCGCGAGGGTTTGAGTCCGACCAGACCACAGGCGGACGCCGGAATGCGGATCGAGCCGCCGACGTCATTGCCGTGCGCCATCGGCACAACCCGAGCAGCTACGGCGGCGCCCGAGCCGCCGCTCGACCCGCCGGGGGTGCGCGTGAGATCCCACGGGTTATGGCTCGGCCCGAATTTCTGCGGCTCGGTCGTCACGCCTATGGCGAGTTCGGGCAGGTTGGTCTTGCCGATGGTGATCAGGCCGGCCCGCCGGAAACGGGTCACAATCTCCGAGTCGTGCTGCGGCACATAGCCATCCAGAAATGTGCTGCCCTCAAAGAAAGGCACGCCGGCGACCTCGGCTGCGAAATCTTTCATCAGGAAAGGTACCCCGGCAAAAGGGCCGCCGCCGAGCGGCTCGCCGGCCTGCGCGCGCGCTGCGTCGAACATGCGCGTAATCACCGCATTCAGCTCGCCGTTGACCGCCTCACAGCGCGCGATGGCGTCATCCACCAGTTCCAGCGCGCTGACCTCACCGCTGCGCACCAGTGCAGCAAGCCCGAGCGCATCGTAGTTCCCGAAGTCCGTCCTGTTCTCCATCGTGGTCTCATCCGTTCTGGAAGAGCCGCAGCGTACTCGACCTCGGCCAAGCGGGAAATGAAACGGCGATAAGGGGGACGGCAGGTGACAGAGGGACACAGCGCAGTCCCGCCGTGGCGATCGGCAGCGAGTACAATCCCCGGTAGCAGGTAGACACCGCCTGCGAGACTGTCTCAATTCGGACAGCCCCACTCAATCCCCGGCACCGCCACTTGCTCAGCTCTACAAGACTCAATCGCATCCTCGGGCTGGCCCTGCCGATCATCGGCGGCATGGTGTCCCAGAACATTCTGAACCTGGTCGATACCGCCATGGTCAGCCGGCTCGACAACAGCAATGCGGCGCTCGCGGCGGTAGGCTACGGCGGCTTCACCCTGTTCGTCATGCAGGCGATCCTGCTCGGCCTGTCCATCGGCGTGCAGGCCACCGCCTCACGCCGTAAAGGGCAGGGACGGCTGTCTGAGACCGCTTATTTCCTGAACGCCGCGCTGCTGATCGTCGTCTGCGCCGCCCCGCTGCTCTCGCTGCTCCTGATCCAGCTCATTCCGAGTATCTATCCGCACATCAATCGCGACCCTGACGTGGTTGCGATCGGTGTGCCCTATCTGCAGATCCGCGCGCTCGGGATCGTTTTCGTCGCGACAAATTTCGCCTTCCGCGGCTACTGGAACGCGATCGACATGACGCGGGTGTATATGCTCACACTGATCGCGATGCACGCGATCAATATTTTTCTCAACTACGTGCTGATCTTCGGCCACTTCGGCGCGCCCGCGCTCGGCGTGCGCGGCGCCGCGATCGCCTCGGTCACCGCCATGGGCTGCGGCTCGCTGACCTATGTCCTGTTCGGCCTGCGCTACGCGAGGGACTACGGCTTCCTGCGTTCGCTGCCGCCGCGCAGTGACGTGCGCATGCTGGTGAAACTGTCGCTGCCGAGCGGCGTGCAGCAGATGTTCTTTGCGGCCGGGTTCCTCGCCACCTTCTGGATCATCGGTCAGGTCGGAACCGCGGAAGTTGCGGGTGCCAACGTGCTGATCAACATGATGCTGATCGCGTTTCTGCCCGGCATGGGATTCGGCCTGGCGGCTGCCACCCTGGTTGGTCAGGCGCTGGGACGAAATGAGCCGGAGGACGCGTTCCGCTGGGGCTGGGACTGCGTGCGGGTAGCCATGATCGCGATGGGTGTTCTGGGCCTGCCGATGATCTTTGTGCCCGAGCAGCTGCTGAGCGCAATCTACGATCTGGAACCGGAGACCCTGGCCCTGACCGTCTGGCCGCTGCGGCTGGTGGGGATCAGTATGGTTTTCGAAGCGGTCGGCGCGATCCTGCAAAGCGCGCTGCTCGGCGCCGGCGACACGCGCCGGGTAATGCTCGTCGCCGTCGCCAACCAGTGGCTGCTGTTTCTCCCGGCGGCCTACCTGGCCGGCCCGATCCTGGGCTATGGACTCACCGCCATCTGGCTGCTGCAGGTGGTCTACCGTGCCTTTCAGGCGGTCATCTTCGCCGGCTTCTGGTCCGGCCGCCGCTGGACCCGGGTCGTGCTATGAGGCCATCAGGCCGAAATTGAACTCAAGGTGGGTGAACGGCGTCGGCAGGCCAAAGCGCCCGGCCAGCGCGCTGTCCTCGGATTCAACAAAGTCACCAACCAGGCTCGCCTTGGTCGCAAACACGGCATCGGAGTCGAGGTAGGCATCGCCGTTGACAAAAATATGCGTCGTCAGCGGCTCGAAGCCCTCGGCCTTGGCGACAAAGTGGATATGTGCCGGACGGAACGCATGCCGACCAGCAGCGGACAGCATCTGCCCTACCGGACCATCGGTCGGCACTGGATACGACACAGGCTTTTCAGTGACCAGCGCGTACTCGCCGTTCTCGTTGGTGCTGAAACAGCCCCGCAGGTTCCATTCGGGCGCATCCGCGTCCTGCACGTCATACAGAGCGTTGGCAGCGGTCTGCCAGATATCCAGCGTGGCGCCCGCGATCGGCTTGCCTTCCGCATCGGTGACCCTGCCGGTCACCAGGCAGGGCTGCACGCCGTCGATCAGGCGCCGCCGCACATCGCCGCCGAAGGGCATATCCGGCGCGCCCGGCACATAGAACGGGCCGAGCACGGTGGACTCCGTTCCGGCCCCGCCCTTGGGGTGATTGATAGCGTCAACCAGCATCGACACACCCAGCGTGTCGGACAGCAGGATGAACTCCTGGCGCTTGTCGTCGCACTTTTTGCCCGTTGCGGTCAGGAACTGGATAGCCTCGAACCATTCGGCCTCGGTCAGCTCCACGTCGCGCACAAACGCGTGCAGGTGCGTGATCAAAGACTCAAAAATAGCTTTCAGACGCGGTGTGGCAGCCTGGCTGGTGTAGGCCTTGATGACCTCAGCGGTCAGGTTCTCAACGGTAAAATCTTTCATGCATCTTCTCCCCGGTAGAGCGCGGACGCCGCGGCGCTTGGGCGCAGGCGACTGCAGGTTTCCGTACCCCCGATCCCGCTTGCGAATGGTACCTTCGGGATGCGGTACGCTTAATCGCATTATGCCTCCACTACTCTCCCTTAGCGTCCGCCTGGGCGCCACCCTCATCAGCATCAGTCTCTCATTCACCGCAGGCGCTGCCGGACCACCACCACCCGGTACCCGCATCGATGCCGGTAACGTTGCAGGCTATACCGAATTCCTGGACGAGACGCTGGTCGAGCTGGTGCAGAGCGCTGCGCTGGAGCTTAACGTCATCGCAACCGAGCCTTTCCCGGTACACCCTGACTATGCCGCTGCCACCGCGCGCCATGCCGGGCAGACCCGACTCGGCAGCGCACCGGGACAGCTTGAAGGCTATGTCGCCGGACGTCCTTTTCCCGCTGAGCCGAGCGCAGATGATCCCCGGGCGGGAGAGAAAATCGCCTGGAACATGCGCTACGCCTGGTCCGGCGACGGCGGCAGCATCAGCCCGTTCTACTGGCGCTACCGCAACATGCGCGCGGACAAGGCCGAGCGCGAACTGTCGTTTGAGGCGGCCAGCCTGCGCTTCAAACATCGGGTCGTCGAGGCACCGCTTCCCGAGATTGCACAGAACCCGTCCGGGATCTTCAACGCCCTCTATCTCCGCGTCGCAGCACCGCCCGACATCCGTAATACGCAGCTGCTCATCCACCGCCTCGAAGACGACACGCGTCAGGAGGAGGGCTGGCTCTATCTCGGCACGCAGCGGCGCGTTCGGCGACTGCCGACGGGGCAGAACACGGATGCCTTCCTCGGCAGCGACATCATGATCGAGGACTTCCTCGGCTATAACGGGCGCATCATGGACATGGAATGGCGCTACCTGGGTGCACGCGACGTGCTGCTGCCCTTCTTCCGCCATGATGGGATTACCCTCGGCGAACGCGGCACGCCGGACGGCTTCCGCTTTGTCGATTTCGGCGGCAAGGGCCACTGCTTTCCGCAGGTCGCCTGGCAGTTCCGGCGCGCTTATGTCGTTGAAGCCGTGCCGAAGTGGAACGAGCATCCGCTGTCGCGACGGCTGTATTACGTTGACGCCGAAACCTACGCCCCGGCTTACGGGCGCCTGTATGACAACCGCGACAAGCTGTGGAAGTTTGCCGTGGCGGCCTATTCACACCCGGATCATCACCTGCCGGAAAACCAGGGAACGTTCGTGCCCATCCTGGATGCGGTCGCCATGATCGATCTGCAGGCTGAGCACTGCACCGTGCTCGAGCCGCGCATGGTCATCGGCAGCGCGGGTCAAAAGCCGTCAGACTTCGCCGTTCAGGCGCTGCGCACCCGCGGGCGCTGAGCCTGAAACCTGCGGCGCGGGTGCGGCCAGACGGATGGCCGCCTTAACCCTCGGAGAAAAAGTCCACCACCAGCTGATTGAACCGCGCGGCATGCTCGATCTGCGTCCAGTGGCCACAGCGTCCGAACACATGCAGCTGAGAGCGCGGAATGAGCTGCGCCAGGCGGTAAGAGTTTTCCGGAGGGATGACCTCATCCTCCCGCCCGTGCACCACCAGCGTCTCATGCGGCAGCGCCGCGATATCCGCCTCGCTGCTCGAGAGCATATCTATCCAGCGCTGCCTCGGCGCGGGAAACATGGCGCTGTACGCCTCCTGAATCCCCGGCCGGATGCTCGCTTCGTAGCGCAGCTTCGCGAGCTCGTCTGAGACCAGCTCGCGGTTGAACGCAAAGATGTCGAGAAGCCCGCGCATGTTCTCGATTGATGGCGTGTAACCCCAGACCGCGTCCAGCCCCGGCGTTAGGGTAAAACTCAACCCGGCCGCCCCCATCAGCACCAGGCGACGCACTCTGTGCGGATGACGTATTGCCAGCGCCAGCGCGAGGCTCCCGCCGAACGAGTTGCCGACCAGGTTGACCTGGTCCAGCGCCAGCGCATCGAACACACCAATCGCATGGGCGACCCAGGTATCCAGCGCATAGCGCACGCCCGGCGGCCTCTCGGTATAACCGAAACCCACCATGTCGGGCGCGACCACGCGGAAGCTTGTCGCCAGCGCCGGCATGGTCAGGCGCCAGTTCGCCCACGCCGTGACCCCGGGCCCGGAGCCGTGCAGCAGCACCACAGGGCTGCCTGAGCCAACGTCGTGGTAGTTGGTGTTAATGCCGCCAGCGACGACGCTGTTGGCAATCTCGGGATTTTCCGCTCCGCTCACGTGTGTCTGCTCCTGTGTAACCGATGTAAAAAAGAAAGGGCGCCGCAGCGCCCTTTCAATCCTGTCCCGAGGTGGTCTTACTGACCGCTCTTACGCAGGTTCTGCACCGTGAACATCTGCGGCGGGTTCATTTCAGGCGTCACCAGCCCTTTGAACTGCCCGGTGGTGCAGTGCTGCGCCTGCACGTCGGCGACCGAAAAGCAGTCGTCGATAGAAACGCCGGACCCATCGCTGAGCGGATGGTATTCGTCCGGGTAGGCCTGGCAGATCATGAAGGTCTTCCAGAAGTCGCCCTTGCGATCGAACTGCGCCTGCGCCGGGATGGTGAAGGTCTGTGCATCGACGTTCATCACGCGGCGGCTGAGCGGATGGTTGGGATCCTTGGGCGTCGCTTCAACCTGATACACCTTGCGCAGCTCCCAGGTAGTCTTCGGGAAGCAGTCGCCGGTGCCGCCGAAATCGACATACTGGAAGCCGTCCGGCTCTTTGTGGTCTTCAGTCAGCTGCAGCTCGTTGTGGCGGTGGAACGGCAGGAAGATGTTTTTCGTGCCGATATATTTCCAGTCGTAGTCCGAGACGCGGCCGTTGTAGCCCTCAAAGTCCTCGATGATCACGTCCGTTCCGAGGAACGAATCTGTTGTCTGGCCGGTCGCCAGACGCCGCACGCGGCGCTGGAAGCCGAGGTACAACCAGGCGTCATCGCGCTTGAGGTCGTTTTTGTAGCGATGGATCAGCAGCTGCGTATTGCGCAGGTCGAAGGGTTCGTCGGCCTTGGAGTAGATGGAGCGGAACAGCTGCGCCGGGTTATCCGCGAACTCTGGCGTCGGGTCCTGATTCACCCGGTGCTTCCAGTTGAGGAAGTGAAAACACCACTTGATGGTGCGCTCCAGCTTGCCGGATTTCATGTCCTTATACTTCCAGTAAAACGGACAGATAGCCGCGTTGTCGCCCCAGTTGTAGCCGTACTGATAGTTCCAGGCCAGTTTCAGGCCAGCATTGGGATCGTTCCCGTCGGGCTCTTTGGGGAAAGCGCGTCCGGCGATGAAATTTTCCACCAGACCGTCGCTGGTCAGCTTGGGCGGGTTGTTAGCCGCTTCCCGCGTGGCCTTGATGTAGTTCGGGTGCAGCTCAAGAGATTCGGTCTTCTTGGTCTGCATCTCGAAGCGGCCGTTCTTCAGATGGTCATAGAAGCCGGGATCGAGCGCGTCTTTAAACTGGTCGACATTGCTCGCGTTAATCACCATGCCGGGTTCATAGCCCGGAAATTCCGGCGTATAGGTCTTGTAGGGGAAGAAGCTGTTTTCGACCTCAGCCTCGGTATAGGCGTAATCGTCGGCCTGCGCAGTGCTGGCCAGGAAACCGGCAATTGCAACAGCGGCAAGGCGCTTCAGGTTTGATCGTTGCATCGTGCTGTCCTCTTGATTCTTAAGTGATGCGCCCGGGTCGGGGAAATCGCACATCCTTTCCCGGGCGTCTGGAGCTTGAAATGTCCTTGGCCTGCTCAGAAGCGATAGCGCACCAGCAGCTGCAGCTCATCCTCGTGCTGCGCCATGCCGATCGGACCCGAGCGGAAACGACCCAGGGGCTCGAAGCCAAGACGTGCCCCGGTGCTGGCGTGCTCGGAACCTGGACCGCAGGGCGGGCAGGTAAACGGCGGGAAGGAGTTTGAGGTGCGTCCGTCGTCGATCGTGTTGCGCGAGCGGCCGAACTTAAGATTGGCAGCGAAAGTCACGCGCCAGCTGTCGTTGACCAGCCAGTCCACGCCCGGAGACATCACATACGCTTTCGCGCGCACGTCGTACGCCTGAATGAAGCGCGGCTGCACGCGGTCGTTCATATAAAAGCCCTGGAAAAGCAGGGTTCCGATGAAGTTGTGCTGCCAGTCGGCGAAGCCGATCTTTCCGCCTGTGCCGTCAGGACTGGTAAATCGCTCGTAGTCGAGCAGGTGCTGGCCAAAAATCTGTGCCGATAGCAGGAAGGTCCGGTTCGGGTTCAGGAAGCGGATGTAGGTCGGGCGGTCCCAACCCACGACCCAACGGATGACATCCGACTCTGAGAACAGCCGCTGTTTCGAGGTATCCGCGAACTCTTCGCCATCGGTCCACGCAAACTCCACGCGAAAAGCCGATTTGACCTTATCAACGTAGAAGTCGGCTGAGCCACCGACCAGGTAGATGCGCGGAAAGTAAACGTCAAAGGCCGGGACGAATGGGCGGGAGCACAGGGAGCCGCCGGGGCCGCAATTATCGAACCCCGCCAGACCTGGGATGGAATTCAGATCAAATCCGCGCGCAGTAAACGGATTCCTTGACGGAATTCCTGCGCGCAGAGACGGCAGCTGAGAGTGGTAGGTCAGCGCATTGACAGAAAAGCCAACGCTCTTGGCGACGCCTTCCATACGGAAACCGAACTGCTCGCGGTCGCTGGGAATGTGGACTTTCCGGATACCGATAGTCTGAGCCGGGAAATCAGTCGCTAGATTCCCGGTAGACACTTGAGGTACCGAAGCGAAGTTAGCCACCGTGCACCCGTTCTGCCAGCAGTTAGCCAGCGCACGGAACAGGTCCCCAGCCTGGAGGATGTTGTACGGCTGCCCCCCCTGTCCCAGGTTGTGCGGGGTGAATTTTTCAAAATTCCAGATGAACTGGAAGTTGAGATCCTCGAACATATTGGTCGCGCCGAGACGCCACTCGGCGGAGAAGATTCCCAGCGGAATGCGGCTGTCCTCAAACTCTTCGTAGATGTTCTGAATCGAGAAGTCGATCGGGTTTATCTGGTCGAGCACGCGGAAGAGATCCGTACGACCCCAGACGACCTGCTGCCGACCCACGCGGAAGTT
>JAYODW010000017.1:0-47167 GCA_038116745.1 Gammaproteobacteria bacterium | reverse complement strand
TAGGTCGCGCGCAGCGTGCCGTTTAACGAAATTCCGGTGAACGCCCCCATGTTGGACAGCTGCTTGGAGAACTCTAGCTGGCCGCGGAAGCGCTGTTTGGACAGGCCATAGCCGTGCGCACGCTGATGCGTGGTGCTGTCGAGAAAACCGTGGAGCTCAAGCGTCTGGTCGGCGTTGAGCCAGGCATAAGCACCGCTCGACATGCAGCCGAGCAGGATCCCCGACAACAGCCCTGCGACCCGACGCGCCAAGGCAACCTCAAAAGTCTTTTCTGTTTTCATATTTCCCCCTTGGCTCACCGGACGTGGCAGATTTCCCACAGGCAGCCATGGCTCCATTGCAAACGATGCGGCTTTCCTCGTCAACGCCGAGGTTTCCCGCAGTTTTATCTGTTGCGTTCCCGCAACAATTATCCCCCCCAGGCAGCGCCGCCCTAGGCCGGCGCCTGCGCCTCCGTCGCGCCCTCGCCCTTTTCCCAGCGCTCCTCGCCGGCCTGCATGATGAACTTCGGTTTGAACACGTCCACCCAGGCAGGCACCAGGAACATCGCGGCAGCGGCGTTCAGCACCAGCATGATGAACAGCAGTCGCGCCGCGTCGGCCTGAAAGCGCAGATCGGAAACGAACACCCACATGATGATGCCGCCGATCAGGGTGCAGGCGGTCACCGCGATTGCCACCCCGGTGGTGCTCACGGCGCGGGTGATCGCCTGCTGCAGCGAATCGGCCGTGTGCATCTCCTCCTTGATGCGGTCCATCATGTAGATCGCATAGTCCACGCCGAGCCCAATTCCTACGGCGATCATCGGCACGGTGTTCACGTTCAGACCCAGGCCCATGATCCCCATGCAGGCGTAGGACATGGCGGTCGCAAACCCCATCGCGACGAAAATCATCACGCCTGCGTGCAGCGACGAGTAGAACCAGAGGGTGAACGCGAGGATCAGCAGCATCACCGCCGGCACCACGATGACATTGGTCTCGTAGGCCTCTTCATCGATCGCCGCCGTCACCCCGACCGGACCGCCGGCCAGCTCGATCTCGAGACCCTCGACTTTTGAGCCCACGGTATCGATCCATTCCTTGGCCAGATGGATCGCACGACGGATGGTCTCGCCCGTGTGGTCCTTGTAGTAGAAGACCATGTTGGCGACTTTGTCTTCAGGATCCTGGTATTCGAGCAGAGCGCCCGGCACCGGGGCTGACATCATGTAGGTGAACATCAGCCCGCCGGCTTCGTAATCCGTGCCGGGGATCACGCCCCAGCGCGGGTCGTCGTTGCGCGTCATCTGGTTGATCTGCATCACCAGATCCGGCACTCCTTTGGTGCCGCCCAGGGTTTCGTCGTACATCATGTGGGCCTGAAAATCGGCCAGAGCCCGCAGAATCTCTGGATTTTTCAGGCCATTCTGTTCGGGCGTGCGCGCAATGATGAACAGCTCCTCGGAGCCCGGGAAACGCTCGTTGATAACCTGTGAGGAGACGTTGAAATCGTGGTCGCGGAACAGCAGCGGTGAACCGGGCTCTGGCTCACCGATCTTCACCCAAGAGCTGAAGTAGCCTGAGATCACGGCGATCACGAGGCAGGTCCACAGCACCGCGCGGGCACGGGCGTTGGTTGCGGTCACCTGCGCCACCTTGGGAAAAATCTTGCGCAGCGCGTTCGGCTTCATCGCGACGTTCTTAGGCTGCGGCAGGATTGACAGCAGCATCGGCACTGTTACCAGCACCGTCACGACCATGCATAACGCCCAGAAGGAGGCGTATATCGACATCTTGTCGTTGATCGGCACCGAACCCAGCCCGATCAGCGCCAGCGCGCAGGCGTCCGCAACGATGGCCAGTGCACCCGGACGGAACAGTGAGTTAAAGGTATTTCTGGCAGCCTCCTGCTTGTCGTTGGTGAGCGCGAGCTCCAGGAAATAGCGTTCGACCTTCTGGATCCCGTGCGACATCGAGCGCGCCGAGATCAGGAACGGCACCACCAGCATCAGCGGATCGAGGTTGTAGCCGAACACGCCCATGAAGCCGACGCCCCAGATGCTGGTCAGGATCATGCCGATCAGGGGCAACAGCACGCCGTACAGGCGGCGGGAATAGACAATCAGAATCAGCAGTACCACCAGGATGGTGTAGAGGAAGATCTGCAGGATCTGCTCGGAGTAAGAATCAACCCATCCGGCCAGAACAGGATGTCCGTTGGCGTAGATCCTGACCCCGGGCGCACCTTCCTCGGTACGGATCTGCTGCAGTTCGTCGAACACCTTGCCGTAGTCCAGCTGCCCCTCGTTCAGCGTGCCTTTGATCAGCGCGGCTTTCAGATCGGGCGACACCAGCAGCCCGAACACGCGTGTACTCGACAGCACATCGCGCTGAATTGCCTCGAGCTCTTCCGCCGTATACGGCGCTTCGCGGTTGGGGTTGTAGTAAGTAACCGACTTGATGGTGCCGTCCGGCGTCAGCCAGATCTTCCGCGTGTTGCGATGGGTCAGGCTGGTAACGAGGTTGTGGTTGATATTGGTGACGTTATCGAGCTTCTGCGTGATGCGATGGATGCGATCGAGCGTCTCGTTGGTGAAGATAGTGCCCTCTTCCACCTCGAGCGCAATGATGATGATGTTGGCGCCGCCGAACGTATCGCGGATGGAATTGTGGAGCTTGATATAGGGGTGCTCCTGCGGCAGCAGATCGGCAAAATCCGAAAGCATGCGCACCGCCGGGATCTGGGTCGCGAAGAACACCGTGATGCCCAGAATTACCGCAAGCACAGCCTTGCGGTTTTTGAACAGGAAATTGCCGAACTTGGGAAATATCTGGCTGGTATCCATGCCTGCTGCCCTTATGCGCCGGTCGGGTCAAAAATGTGCAGCGCGCCGGCGATACCGCCGATCAGCAACCGCCCGGAGTCGAGCGCCTGCAGCACCCGCAGGTAAAGCCGCACCGGTTTGCCGTGATCCACTGGCACCCAGCGCCCGTCCGCATACCTGAGCATGGTGCCCTCGCCGCCGACGGCGTACAGCGCGTCCCCCTGCGCCTCCAGTGAGAACAGAGAAACCTGGGTTCCTGTCGGCTGCTGCACCCAGCTGTCACCGCCGTCGCTGGTGTACAGCACAGTGCCGCCGAGGCCCACGACCCAGCCGTGTTCAGCATCAGAGAAGTAGGCACCTTCGGGATAAAACTCATCCGGCAGCGGGGCGAGAAGATCCCAGTTCTCCCCGCTGTCGGTGGTGCGCATCACGGTGCCGAATTCGCCGGTGACGATGCCGTTGTCCGCGTCAAAGAACTGCACCGTGGTCAGAATGGCGTCTTCGCCGCTGGAACTTTCCGTCCAGCTTTCGCCCTCGTCCGGGCTGGACCACACGTAGGCAAAGCTGCCGACGATCCACAGCTTGCCGTCTGGCGCGCAGGCTATCGCCTGGGGCGTCTCTTCCGTGTTGTTGATGGACTTCTCCGTCCAGCTGGCGCCCTGGTCGGCAGAAACGTAGATGGTCTTGTCATACGCGAGCGCCACGAAATGTCCATTGGGACACGCCGTCACATCGATCAGGGCCGGCCAGCCAGCGAGCACCTGGCGCTGCCACTGCGCGCCCTGATCGGCTGAACGCAGAATGACACCCTGATTGCCAACGACCACCATGTTGTCGCCCTGCCGCGCCGCCGCCTGATAGCGATCCATCCGGTGGATCGGCTCAGCTCGCCGCGCTTCAACACCGTCCAGCACCAGCGGCGCCTCGCAGCCGCTGAGCAGCAGCGCAGACAGGACTATCAGCCATGAAAAGCTACGATGTCCTGACGCGTGCTGCCCGGTCGTCCGAGTCTCCATACAGTCCCCTCTATGCGCTTGTCTGCGTCGCGCCCTCAGCATGTCTCCCCCCCGCCCACTCGACCTCACCTCACGCAAAGCGCATGGAGATGCTGCCCAGATCCTGAAACCTGACGTTGATCGCGTCTCCGCGTTCAACCCCGACGGCGGCGGTGACGCCACCGGTCATGATGAACGTCCCGGCCGGGATCACTTCGCCGCGCCGCGCCAGGTTGTTGGCCAGCATGGCCACGGACTGCAGGGGATGCCCCAGTACCGCGGCGCCTGCGCCGACTTCGACCACGGCGCCGTTTTTCTCGACCACCAGCCCCAGGGTCGGCAGGTCCAATGCGGACAATCGACGCGCCCGGCCGCCGGTGACAAACCCCGCGGCGGATGTGTTGTCGGCGACCACCGAGACCAGGTCAAAACGAAAATTCTCGTAGCGCGAATCGAGCACCTCGACCGCCGGCAGCACGCACTCGATCGCGCTCAGCACCTGCGCGAGGTGGCATCCGGGGCCGCTCAGCTCACGCGAGGTCACCACCGCGATCTCCGCCTCGATACGCGGCGCGATATAGCGGTCGCGGTCAATTTCACCGCCGTCCGGCCAGGCGCCGTAATCGCACATGAAGCCGAACACCGGCTCGTCGACTTTCATCTGCTTCATCTTTGCCTGCGACGTCAGTCCGGCCTTGAGACCCGCAACGCGGGCGCCCTGCCCAATCTTGCCGGCACGCAGCCGGTCCTGAATGGCGTAGGCATCCTCCCAGTCCATGTCCGGATAGTCGTCGGTCAGCTTGGTGATGGCCTGGCGCTCCCGTTCGGCCCGGTCGAGGCGCGCGGCGAGCATATCGAGAGTGTTGTCGTCCAGCGTCACTGTGCAGCTCCTGTGCGTGCGGCTTTGAGGTTGAGCGCCACGTCTTCAATCATGTCTTCCTGTCCACCGACGGTCTTCATACGTCCGAGCTCAACCAGGATGTCGCTTGAGGCCACGCCATGCTTTTCGCCCGCCCGTTTTGCATGCAGCAGGAAGGACGAATAAACGCCGGCGTAGCCGAGGATCAGGGAATCGCGATCGACCCGGATCGGCTGGTCCATCATCGGCGTAACCACGTCTTCTGCCACATCCATCAGCTTGAACAGATCCACGCCCGTCACCGCACCCATACGGTCGAGCACTGCGGCAAATGTTTCGAGCGGGGTGTTACCCGCGCCCGCGCCCAGGCCCGCTACCGAGCCATCGATACGCACTGCGCCAGCCGCGAGCGCGGCGAGCGAGTTGGCTACGCCCATGGCCATGTTGTGGTGGCCGTGGAACCCGATCTCGATGGATGGGTCGATACCCGCACGCAGGGCGCCGATCCGGGCGCTGACATCATCCGGCAGCATGTAGCCCGCCGAGTCCGTGCAGTAGATGCAGTTGGCGCCGAAATCGACCATCAGCCGTGCCTGCCGCAGCAGCTCTTCCGGCGTGACCATGTGCGCCATCATCAGAAAGCCGACGGTATCGAGCCCCAGCCGGGCGGATTCGCCGATATGCTGCTCAGCCACGTCCGCCTCGGTGCAGTGCGTGGCAATGCGAATCGTGCCGACGCCGCAATCGCGCGCCATGTGCAGGTGCTCAACTGTCCCGATCCCGGGGATCAGCAGCGCCGAGATGGTGGCCTGTTTCATCGCCGGGACAACGGCTTTGAGGTACTGCTCGTCGGTAAACGCGGGGAAGCCGTAGTTGATGGACGAACCACCCAGGCCGTCGCCATGGGTTACCTCGATCAGGGGTACACCGGCCGCGTCCAGCGCGGAGGCGACGGTGATCATTTCATCAAGCAGGATCTGGTGACGCTTGGCATGCATGCCGTCACGCAGGCACATGTCGTGCAGCTTGACCTGTTTACCGGTTAGGTCCATGCGCTTTCCTCCTGTCAGGCGCTGGCAGCTGCCAGCTGCAGCGAGCCATCCATGATCTCGGCCGCGAACATTTCTGCCGTACGCAGGGCAGCGGCGGTCATGATGTCGAGGTTGCCGGCGTACTTGGGCAGGTAGTCACCGAGGCCCTCAACTTCGAGATAGATCGACACCCGGCGGTCGTCGAACACCGGGCCGTTTTTCAGGCGATAGCCGGGTACATATTTCTGCACCTCGGCAATCATCGCGTGTACCGACTGCGTGATGGCCTCTTCGTCGGGTTTTTCTGCGGTCAGGCAGTGGACCGTGTCGCGCATGATCAGCGGTGGCTCGGCCGGGTTCAGGATGATGATGGCCTTGCCCCTGGCCGCGCCGCCGATCCGCTCGACGGCGCCCGCTGTGGTGCGCGTGAATTCATCGATATTCTTGCGCGTGCCCGGCCCCGCCGAACGGCTCGCCACGGTCGCGATGATCTCCGCGTACTCCACCGGCTGCACGCGCGACACCGCGGCCACCATGGGGATCGTGGCCTGCCCGCCGCAGGTCACCATGTTGACGTTCATTTCCTGCTTGCCGACATGCTCTTTCAGATTCACCGGCGGCACGCAGTAAGGTCCGATCGCAGCCGGCGTGAGATCGATCATCAGCACCCCCCGGGCACCGAGCTGGGCCGCATTCTCCGCATGCACATAGGCCGAGGTCGCGTCAAAAGCCATCTGCACGCCATCCTCTGCAATGTGCGGCAGCAGACCCGCGACCCCTTCATGGGTCGTCTTGAGACCCGCCTCGCGCGCGCGGCGCAGGCCATCCGAATCGGCATCGATACCGACCATCCAGACTGGATTGATCGACGCGCTGCGCAAAGCTTTCACCATCAGGTCGGTGCCGATATTGCCGGAACCGATAATCGCTGCATTCACCGCCACGGCTGCTTCTCCTTGCGTGCAGATTCAGACGAAGCGCACCTGGCACTGGCCGATACCGCCAATGGCAAGGTGCATGTTGTCACCGGGCTTGACCGGCTGCAGAGGGACGAGGGAGCCGGAGAGAATGACCTCACCGGCCTTGAGTGGGATCCCGATCCGCCCCAGCGTGTTAGCCAGCCAGGTGACGCAGTTGACCGGCGACCCCAGCGCTGCGGCTCCAGCCCCGGTCGAGACGATGTCACCGTTCAGGGTCACCACCATGCCGCAGGTGGCGAGGTCCACATCGGTTGGCGCCACGGCGCGGTCGCCCATCACAACCACCCCGCATGACGCGTTGTCAGCGACCGTATCCTGGATCTTGATTTTCCAGTCGTGGATACGCGAATCGACGATTTCGAAGCACGGCATGACGAAGTCGGTGGCCCGTATGACATCTGCATTCGTGATCCCCGGGCCTTCCAGATCGCGTTTCAGCACGAACGCGATCTCGCCTTCTGCGCGCGGCTGGATCATGGCGTTTGAGGCCGGCACTTCGCTGCCGGTGGCGAACATCATGGCGTCGGTGAGATAGCCGAAATCCGGCTGCCGCACGTCGAGCATGTCCATCACCGCCTTGCTGGTCACGCCGATCTTCTTGCCCACCACCTGCTCGCCGGCGGCCGTCCGGCGCGCCAGCATGCGCAGCGAGATCTGGTAGGCGTCCTCGATAGTGATGTCCGGGGCCTGCTCGGTCAGCGGTGCAATCGTCTTGCGCGCGACCAACGCCTCGTAGAGCGCATCACCGAAACCCTCGATCTGTTGTTTATCCATCGTCCGCTCCGTCCTCAGAGTTTCAGGCACACGTTGCGCAGTTCGGTATAGAACTCAAGCGAATGGACGCCGCCCTCGCGCCCGATGCCGGACTGCCCGGCACCGCCGAAAGAGGTGCGCAGGTCGCGCAGGAACCAGCAGTTCACCCAGGTGATCCCGACGTCAATCTGCTCGGCGACGCGATGCGCACGCGCCGCTTCCTGCGTCCACACGGTGGTACACAGCCCGTAGGGCGTGTCGTTGGCCAGCGCGATCACCTCGTCCTCGTCGTCGAACGGGCGCAGATGGCAGCACGGTCCGAAGATCTCTTCACGGATGATCGGCGAATCCTCAGACAGGCCGGTCCAGATGGTCGGCTGGATCCAGAAACCGCCGGCGTGTGCATCGTCTATCTCGGGGATGCCACCGCCGGTGACAACCGTTGCGCCGAGATCGGCAGCCTGTCTGTAGTAGGACAGGACTTTGTTGCGCTGCTGACTGGACACCATCGGTCCGAGACCAGTCGCCGGGTCCTCGGGCAGCCCGATTTTCAGACCCTCTGCGCGGCCTTTCAGCGCCTCCACAAACCGCTCGAAGATCGGGCGCTGAACGTAAACACGTTCCGTACCCAGGCAGACCTGACCGCAATTAGCGAACGAGGAACGCGCGATGCCGTCGACCGCCGCTTCAAAATCCGCGTCTGCAAACACCACGCCGGCATTTTTGCCGCCGAGCTCAAACGACACATCGCGAATGCCGACCGCGGCGTTCTTCATGATGGCGGTGCCGGTAACCGTCTCGCCGGTGAAAGTGATGGCATCCACATCGGGATGCTGCGTCAGGAACTCGCCGGTTGAGTCGGCACCACGACCGTTGACCACGTTGTAGACACCGGGCGGGATCCCGACCTCATTCATCACCTCGCCTAACAGCGTGGTCGTCGCCGGCGTTTCTTCGGACGGCTTCACGACCACGGTATTACCGCAGGCCAGCGCGGGCCCTACCTTCCAGGTCATCAGCAGCAGCGGCAGATTCCACGGGCTGATCACCGCAATGACGCCTTTCGGCACCCTTACCCCGTAGTTCAGCGCACCCGCGCCGTCAGGGGTTTCCATGCGGAAGCACTCCGTCGGCACACTGCGGATGAGATCAGCGAAGACCTGGAAGTTAGACGCGCCGCGCGGGATATCGATGTGGCGCGCGAGCGAATGGGGTTTGCCGGTATCGAGGCATTCCGCCACCAGGAATTCGTCGAACCGCTCGTTGATGCGCTCCGCCAGACGCACCAGTAACGCGCTGCGCTCGGTGGTGCTCATACGTCCCCACGGACCTTTCAGCGCCGCTTTCGCCGCAGCGACAGCCCGATCAACATCAGCACGGCCGGCTTCGTGAACCGTGGCATAGGCCAGGCCGGTGGTCGGATCAAGCGTCTCGAATTCGCCGCCGTCGGCAGAGGGGTGATACGCACCGTCGATAAAATGCAGCATCGGCTGCGACTGAGACGCGTGCAGTTTTGAGATCGGAGTTGCCATTTTTTCTGATGAAGTCCTTGCAGGTCAGGCTGGCGCGCCGGCGGCCAGCAGCTCTGAGATCCGTTGCCACGCGGGGCGGCCGCGCTCACTGAGGTCGACGAGCTTCTCGGCGCTGAAATCCGCCGCCACACCACGTTGATAAGACGGACGCGCCACACAGCGCGCGTACCAGGCAGCCACGCGGGGATGCGTTTCGTACCAGTCGCTCCAGCCGAACTGGCTGAGCGTCTGGAAGTAGGGCGCAAGCGCCGCGTCGGCCAGCGAGAAGCTGTCGCCGCATATCCAGTCGCGCTCGCCGAGCTCCGCGTCCATGTCCACCATCGTGCGCTCGTACACCGCGACTGCCTCAGCAACATCGGGCGCGTCGTAGCCGAGTTTGAGCAGGCGCCGCTGTCGCTCGCGCCGCGGCTTCTCCACCACCCGGTCAATCATGGCCTCCTGCTCTGCCGGGGTCATCGTTTTCAGCTTGTCCGCCATCACCAGCGGCCATTGCAGCGCGCCGCAGGCGGGGTGCAGCTTGATGTCGACGTGTTTCATCCAGAAGCGCATACGCGCGCACGCCCAGGGGTCCTGCGGGCGCAGAGAGACTGCAGGAAAAGCGTCATCCAGGTACTCGCAGATGATGGAGGACTCGATGACCGGCCTGCCTTCATCCACCAGCGTCGGGACGACGCCCAGGGGATTGAGCTTCAGATACCCGGGTTCCAGATTGGCTTTGGCGGGCAGGTCTACAAAGACTGCCTCCCAGGTCAGGGCCTTCTCCTCGAGCACAATCCGGACTTTCTGTGCGCACGGAGACATGGGATGGGTATAGAGCTGCAGGGCCATTGTGTGCTTCGCCGCTAGGAAGTCCTGATCGAGCTTGTGCCGGGTGGAGGGCGCGGGATTATAACGACAGATCTCAGGAATATCGATATTTTTTATTTTCGTCGATATTATTTGCCCCCACTCATCGAAGTATCAGCTACCTCGCGCCCATGCACGAAAGCAACGCTAACCTGCCCCGTCGTTTCACCAGCCGTACGCTGGGTGAATCCATCTACGAGCGCCTGCGCAATGACATCATTGCGGGACGCCTTGAGCCGACGGCGAAGCTGCGTATCGAGGAACTGCGCGAGACCTATGAGACCAGCGCCAGTCCGCTGCGCGAAGCGCTGAACCGGCTGGCCGGGGAAGGTTTCGTGACCGCCGAAGGGCAGCGCGGCTTCTATGTCGCGCCAATCTCGCTCAAAGAGCTCGATGACATCACGCGACTGCGGATCCTGCTTGAATGCGAGGCTGTGGAAGACGCGATCCGCCAGGGTGACGATGAGTGGGAAGCCGGCGTAGTAGCCGCCTACCATCACCTGAGCAAAACCGAAGCACAGCGTCATTCGCAGGTAGCCGAATGGGAAGCCCGCAATCAGGCTTTCCATGAGGCGCTGATCGCCGCGTGCGATTCCGCCTGGCTACGCCGCCTGCGTGAGACCTTGTTTGAACAGCACAAACGCTACCGCCTCATCTCGCTGCTCGACAACGACGACTCGCGCGACGTCCAGGCGGAGCACAAAGCCATCCTCGATGCGGTGCTCGCCCGCGACACCGCCGCGGCCCGTCAGGCCATCGGGGAACATGTTGCTCTCACCGCGGAAACCACCCGGGTCGCTTTTTCCCGCTACAGCCAAGGGCAGTAGCGCGGCATCAAACCTGGGCGCGTCCTGACAGCGCTGTCGCCCGTCACCCTAACTTCGCGCCCTGCGCGCAAAACTTTGGCGTTATGATTTCGCCCACTTCGGGTGCAGACGATGTCCGGCAAGCTGCCAGGTATGAAAAACCTCTATCAAAAGCTCTTTCATGCGACCGCGCGCTGGTCCATGCGCACCCGACTGGTCGCACTCTTTCTGCTCGCCGGACTGATCCCGCTGATTACGTTGGGCAGCATTGCCGTGAATCTTGCAGCGCAACGCCTGCAGCACGACGTCGGCCACGCCCTCGAACTGCTGGCTTTCAATACGGCTGACAAGCTCGACCGCAACCTGTTCGAGCGCTACGGCGACGTACAGGCTTTTGCGCGCTCTATCGCAGCCCGCTCGATGGAACCGACGGGGATCACGGCCTGGATGGACACCATGATGGCGACGTATTCGCCCGTCTATGTCTTGATGGTCGCGGCCGATCGCTCGGGACACATCATCAGCGCGAACACGGTCGACCTTGACGGTAAAGCCCTTCGGACCGAGGCGCTGATTGGCCTTGATGTATCGGAGACCAACTGGTTCCAGGAAGCCTTGGCGTTGTCGGACGGCGTCAGCTTTGTCGAGGATCTGCATGCAGATGATCTGGTGGCTCGTATCTACGGCGCGGGTCCGCGCTCCTATGCCATGAGTTTCTCAGCCCCGATCCGTGACGCCCAGGGACAGGTTGTAGGCGTATGGAGCAATCGCTTCAACTGGCATGCAGCCATGCAGATCGTGAGCGAGGCAGTGGCGTCGGAAACCAATCGGGAGAGCCTGCAGCTGCACGTCATCAACTCGCAGCGACTCTCGCTCGCCTCACCCGACCCCACAGACATCCTGCAGCTGCGCCTGAATGCGCCCATCGTCAGCACGGCGCTCAAGCCTGCAGCACGCGGCTATTCTGGCGGCATCGCGCTCATGGACTCAGAGGTGGAGGACAGTGAAGTCACCGAGGGCGTATCAATGATCACCGGCGCTAATCTCGCCGCCACCGACAACAAGCAGACGGTTGGCTACTTCCGCTCGCGCGGCTATTCGTCCTACCCAGGCGTGGGGTGGGCTGTTATCGCCAGCGTTGATGATCATGAAGCCCTGGCAGGTAAACGCGCACTCCTGGCAGCCACGATTCTGACTGGTCTGATCCTGGCTACCATTATTGCCGTCGCTGCGGTACTCCTCTCCCGATCCCTGACTGCCCCCATCCGGCGTGTTGCCGATGCCCTCCATGAACTGGCAACTGCCGAGGCCGACCTGACCAGGCGGCTGCCGGTAAAAAACGATGATGAGATCGGTCAGCTCTCATCCAGCTTCAACCTGTTTATGGAAAAACTTGGCGGACTGATCGCCCAGGTGCTGTCTTTCGGTGGCCAGATGACCGGCAACACGGCGCGCATTGCGGCCGGCGCGCAGCAGCTTGAAGCGACCATGAACGAACAGGTCGCCTCAACCAACGAGGTTGCCGCAACGGCCAGACAGATCTCGGAAACCGCCGAAGGTCTCTCAAGCACCGTGGATGACGTCACCACGGCCAGCAAATTCATGGCGGCTTCCGCCGGCACCGGTAAGCAGGACCTGACCGAGATGGAGCAGCAGGCGACCAACATGGAACGCGACTACCGCAGCGTGTCGACCAGACTGAGCGCCATTAATGAGCGTGCGGTCAGCATTGAGGCGGTCGTCACCACGATCGCCAAGGTCGCCAATCAGACCAACCTGCTGTCGCTGAACGCCGCAATCGAAGCCGAGAAAGCGGGGGAGCATGGCCAGGGCTTCGCAGTGGTGGCCCGGGAAATCCGGCGGCTCGCTGACCAGACCGCCAGCGCCACGCTGGAGATTGAAAAAATGGTGCAGGAGATGAAGCTTGCTGTGGTTGCCGGCGAGGGCAGCATGCAGGCGTTCTCAGATCGTCTGCGGGAGAGCGTTGCAACAGCGTCCCGCACGAGCGAGGCCCTGTCCGGAATCATCGCTGACGTGCAGAGCACCGCCAGCCGCTTTTTTGAAGTACAGGAAGGTGTCCGCTCGCAGTCTCACTCTGCGCGTGGCATCAGCGAAGCGATGTCGCAGTTGAGCGAAGCCACCCACTCGACTGCCTCCGCGCTTAGCGATACCAACAAAGCTATTGCCGAACTGAACGACACGGCCACCTCGCTGCAGGACGCCTTTGCCCGCTTCCGACTGGGCTGACTGCTTGGCGGGCACGCCCGGGTGTACAGGCGATGCACCGTCCAGCCGGCCCGTCACCGCGGCGCTGATGCTCAGTGCGCGTGGCGCGCGATGAACTGCGTCGCCAGGTGATTGGCCCACGCAGCGATGGTCATCGACGGTGGCCCACCCGGCGCCCGCGGCAGCGCTGCAGAGTCGGCAACGTAAAGGCCCGGGTTATCGAATACCTCGCCGTTGGCATCGACTACTCCGCACTCTATTGAGTCTGCAAGACACGCGCCCCCGGTCGGGTGGACCGTAATCGGCGTGCGCGGGGTATAAACGCGTCGCCCCGTGCGTCGGGAAATTTCCGCGAAAACTTCGCGTATGCGGGCAAAAATCGGGCTCCCGCCCGGGTTGTAGTCAATTCGCAGACGGCCCCTCTCAACCCTGACTTCGCCATCCATCGCGTCTTCCCCCAGACCGGCGATCATATAAGCGCGGCGCAGGCGGTCCTTGATGAAGCCCGGCAGCGGATAGCTGTTAACGGACGGAAATCCGCCGCCACCGATCATGGGCGAGTGGTCATCATCTGCCAGACGCACGCCCCCACTGGTTGGCAGCCCGATGGTCTGATCGACCTCGGGATCGTTGTAGTCCCAGAAACCGAGCAGGTCACCATTGGTGCCAAAGCGCTTGCCCAGCATCGGCATGCCGCTGAGCCCACCGGAAGCACGACTGTGCAGCAGGATGCGCAGCGTGTTCAGACCTCCCGCAGCAACGATCACGTGCGCAGCCTCAATCTGCGTATCGCGCCCGGCATGATGGTCGCGATATTCAACCCGATAACAACGCGCCCCCTCTATCCGCGCAATGCGGGTCACTTCGGCAAGGTCACGGACCGTCAGGCCTTGCTGCATGGCAGGCGCCAGATAGACCGCGTCCAGCGTGGTCTTGCTGCCGCTCGGGGAGCCCAGGAACCCGTCATCCCCAGCGCGGTAATCCACCTCCCGGCGTTCCACGCCATGCTCATCAACTACTGTCTGCGGGTTTTCCGGATCGTCCGGCAACAGGTAGCCGATCCTGGGGTCCGGCGGAGGAATAGCCGGCGCGAGATCCGGCTCATTCGCAAAACGCACCTTCGATGTATTCGGGATCCGGTGGTCGGCCATGGGAGTAACGGCTCCCATGCGCTCGAGCACGGCGTCATAGTGAGGCGACATCACCGCATCGGATATGTCTGCGCAATGGCCTTCCCAGAAATTCTCAGCCATGGGTCGGACGTTGATCGCCGAATAAACGTGGCTCCCGCCACCAACGCCGGATGAGCAGACCACCGTCGCACCATGCCCGAAGAACAGTTCGAACAGTCCATGACGACTGCAGCGCAGTCGCTCACCGGGAACCCGGTTGCCGCCGACCGAGCGCAGCAGGCTGGTAAACAGGCGCCAGCCGCGTGGCAACGGCGAGCGTTTCTTAATGCCCATGGAGCGAACCGGGACGGTATCGCGCCAGGGGCCGCGCTCAAGCAGGGTCACTTTGAAGCCCGCTTCGGCCAGGCGCGCGGCGGCGACAGACCCACCGAAGCCACTGCCTATGACGATGACCTGTTCCGCCTGCTCAGCCATGGCAGAGCGAACCTCGCACTCCCCAAAAACGAACTGGCGGTCCTATGCAGCCCAGGAAAAAGGCGCGAAATGGCCGTTGTTGCCCGCGCCTTCGATATCCATATCCAGACCGAAGCAATGCACGTGTGTTTCTTTGGAGCGCGCCAGCGCGATGCGACGACCGGCCGGATGCCCGACGTTGTCGATGTAATACGGCTCGCCGTTGCCCAGCCGTGACAGGACGCCCTCGATCGCGAAACGCAGCTTGTCAGCGATCGACACCGACCGCTGCACTCCCTCCATGTTGAACTCAATCGGGTGGTATTCGACGCCTCGATAGTCGCTCACCAGATTGTCACGAATCATCCCGGGCGGTCCGCCGGCCTCTCCGCTGGCAATGCGCGTCAGAACCTCGCGCTGGGCGTCACTGGCGGCTTCATCGACGATTGCGCCGAAAACCCACCCGCCCTGACTCATCACCTTTCCCGACTTGACCACCAGGGCGAACTTGAGCCCGGACAGGTCTACCTCACCACAGCTGCCCTGATCGATGCGGAAGATCAGCAGTGCTGTGCAGTGGTCGTAAGTGACCTCGGCCTGAGGATTGGTGAATATGCAGGGACACAGATAGTCACAGTTGCAGCTTTCCATGTACTGGCCGCTGATTTTCCAGCTGAGATCGGACATTGCGCTTCCCCTCGTGAGACTGACTTGATGCAACTCAGTATAGTCGCTGCTCTGCGTGGCGCAGGGAGACGAGCCGAAGCGATTGCCGCCCTGACCCAACCCAACAATGACACATTACCCGTCGCCTTACGCACGGAGTCCTCAATATGAGCAGAAGCGTTTACATCCTCGGCGGCGCGCAAACTGATTTTGCGCGCAACTGGTCGCGTGAAGGGATCGAGATCGACGGCCTGATGCGGGCTGCGCTGGAAGAGGGACTGGCAGCCACCGGGCTCGAGGCAACGGACATAGACAGTGCCCATATCGGGAATTTCACCGGGGAACTGTTCTGCGGTCAGGGTCAGCTGGGCGGTCTGTTCAGCGCCCTTGATCCTGCGCTCTCCGGGATCCCGACCTCACGTCATGAAGCCGCCTGTGCTTCAGGCTCTATGGCCGCACTCGCGGCAATGGCGGACATCGAGGCCGGGCGCTACGAGCTGACCTGTGTGCTGGGCGTTGAATACATGCGCAACGTCCCGGGGCAGATCGCCGCCGAACACCTCGGCGCCGCCGCGTGGGCCGGACACGAATGGCAGGACGCGAAATTCCTCTGGCCGCGCGCGTTTTCTGATCTCACGGACTACTACGGCGAGCGGTACGGAGAAGTGTCGTACGCCCATCTGGGCGCCATCGCGCAGAACAACTTCGCCAACGCCAAACGCAACCCCAATGCGCAGTCACGCGCCTGGCAGTTCTCCGACATGAGTTTTACTGAGGATGCCGAACATAACCCCGTGATCGAGGGACGGGTGCGCAAAAACGATCTCGGCCAGATCACCGATGGGGCGGTCGCCATCTTCCTGGCTTCGCCGGAACGGGCAGCCGATTACGCGCGCAGCCGCGGCATGACGCTGGAGCAGCTACCTCGCATCGAGGGCTGGGGTCACCGCACAGCGACCATGCGCCTGAGCGACAAGATTGCCGAGTCGAAGGATTCCCCGTTCCTGCTGAAGCACGTTAACGGTGCGGTCACTGACGCGTTTCGCCGCGCTGCAATCCCGGATGTTTTCGCGCTGAATGCGATCGAACTCCACGACTGCACGGCCATGACCGAATACATGGCGATCGATCACCTCGGCATTACTGCCCCGGGCGAGAGCTGGCGCGCAGTTGAGGACGGCACCATCACCATGCGCGGGCGTCTGCCGATCAATCCGTCGGGTGGTCTCATCGGGCTCGGCCACCCGGTTGGCGCAACCGGCGCGAGGATGCTGCTCGATGCTTACAAACAGACCACGGGTCAGGCCGGTGATTACCAGGTCGCTGGGGCCACACGGGTTGGCGTGCTGAACATCGGTGGCAGCACGACGACTATCGCCGCATTTGTTGTGGGGACCGCAGGCTAGCGGTCCCGCAACCTGAGCTCAGGTCACCACCCCGAGGAAGTTTTCATTCAGCCGGCGGTCGTGGAAGAAGATCGCCCGACCGAGCTCGTCTGCATCCCAGGTGATCGGCTCGCGATCCGGGTACCAGGTGTAGTCACCGCAGAACACCTCGTTGCGGTTACCGGACGGGTCGAAGAAATAGATCGTCCGGCCACGGGTTATCCCGTGACGCGTGGGCCCGATATCAATAGAAATATCGTGCATGCTCATGATGTCCGCCGCACGCAGCACCTCTTCCCAGGAACCGAGCAGAAACGAAGCATGATGAAACTTGTTCGGCTCCTCATGATGAACGAACGCGATGTCATGCGCCTTGTTTGAGCAGGTGAAGAAAGTCGCCAGCAGCCCCCCGTCCGGGGTCACAACACGCTCGGTGAGATTGAAGCCGAGCACGTTAGTGAACAGGTCGAGGTTGTCCGCGAGATTCGGTCCGTAGAGCAGGCAGTGATCGAACCGATTGGCCTGCATTCCTTTGAGACCCTCCGGCCAGGGATTCGGGTTGCGGTAGCCCACGCCGTTGCCGACGGTCTTTTTCTCGGCGTAGAGCTCGATCTGGTGACCGGACGGGATCTCGAAGCGCACGCGGTGCCCGCAATCCTCCAGCTCTCCCGCCGGAATACGCTCGCAGCTCGCCCCGTAAGCACGCAGATCGGCCTCCAGCCGATCCAGATCGGCGACGCTCATGACCTTGAACGCTGTATGGTCGAGACCCGGTGAGTCCGCCTCGCGCAGAACGATAGAAAAGGCGTCGTGCTCATCCCAGGCTTTGAGATACACGCGGCCCTGCGCATCCTCATTCGTTTTAATCAAACCCAGCCTTTCGACGTAGTGCGTCACCGCCGGCTCCATTTCCATCACCCGGATCACGGCATGACCAGGTCTGAGTACCCCAGTGAACGACATAGCTCTTCTCCTCTGTGATGCTGTTCTAGCGTGGTCGGCCTGGCGACAGCCCGGCAAGTCGGCTCTGCAGCACACCCAGTGGCCGCAGCAGCAGGTCACTTTCCGGGATCAGCTTACAGGCCAGACAGATCCCCTGCGCTTCCTCGGCGACTGACACCTGGGCGCGACTCATCTTCAGCGTACGATAACCCGCCTGTCCGAGTACCTGCACTTTGCACACGCCACAGCCGCCACCGCGGCAGCCGACCGGAATCCCACGTCGCCCGAGACGCTCCATGGCGGCGAGGACATTCTGCCCGTCCCGACAGGTAAAGGTCTCGCCGCTGGCCTCCAGGGTAATGGCGTAGTCGGACACCGTCAGAACTTCTTGAACAGCGCGCTGCGCCGCGGCGGCGCGCTGGCGTCTGCCGCGGTGAAGAAGTTCTCCATGTAGATGTGCTCTTCGAACAGACGCCCCTGCATAAGGGTGGTGATAGCCGCATCGATCATCGGCGGCGGACCACACAGGTAAGCCTTGTGGCCGGAGAACCTCCCCTCAAAGACCTGCTCAGCAAGCTCATGCACGAAGCCACGAAAACCAGCCCAGTCTGTGTCGTCTTCAGCGTCGGACAGGGCCGCCTGGTAAGCGAAATTCGGGTGCGCCAGCGTGAGCTCCTGGAACAGCTCGTGGTAGTAAAGCTCGGCGCGATTTCGCGCGCCGTACAGCAGCGTGATGGAGCGCCCGTCCCCCTGCTCCAGCAGGTCCAGAATCATGGACCGCGGGCTGGATAACCCGGATCCGCCCGCGATGAACAGAACAGGTTCCGGGGCAGATTGCCGGACAAAGAAACGTCCCAAAGGCGCTGTTATCGTCAGCGGATCACCCACCTTGAGTTGGTCGTGCAGCCAGGCGGTTCCTGCGCCTTCCGGCACGCGCCGCACATTGAGCTCGATTTCGTTTCGCGAAGAGGGCGGGCTGGCGATCGAAAAAGCTCGCGGCTGCTCGAGTCCCGGAATGTGCACGTTGACGTACTGACCTGCCTGAAACTCGAGCCCGTCACCGTCAACGGCCAGCCAGATCCCTTTGATCGTCGGGGTCAGGTCCTCAAGACGAGAGACCACGGCGCGGAAATCCTCGATCGGAATCGCGCGGGCGTCAGGATCCTCTTCAACATCAGCTTCGATGACCAGGTCGGAGTTCGCCGTCGCACAGCAGGCAAGGCACTTGCCTTCCTCGCGCTCGAGATCCATGAGTGCGAATGCTGAGGCGTGGTTATGCTCAACCTCGCCCTCCACGACGTCGATCTTGCAGGTCCCGCACAGTCCGTGGTTACACGCGTACGGCAGCCAGATCCCGGCCCGCAGGGCAGCGTCCAGAACTGTCTGCCCCTCTTCGATTTCGATCGCTTCGCCAAGCGGCTCGACCGTGAGTTGGAACGCCATCAATATCGCCTGTTCATAGCGCTCCTGACGGCATGACCCGCGGCAGGGAGGCGCAGAGGATTCAGATACCCGCGCCGAACAGGCCGTCGAGCTCCGGGGAGCGAAACTGCAGGTAGCTCATATGACCGATGCCGTTATCCGACAGGGATTTATCCAGGTCGGGCTGCCAGGGCTGCTGGTCGAATTTCCACTCGCAACGTTCAAAAACGAGCTTGTCGGTATCCGGATGCACGGCGTAATCAGGGCGCAGCATGGTCTCCAGGAAGTCCCGCAGGCTCATCCCCACCGGTGCCCGATACGCTAAAGGGCAGGCGAACATGAGGTGGCGCTCCCACTGAATGTAGAAATTGATGTCGCCGCCATAACGCTCTTCGCGGTTCTGCGACGGAAACTCGTAAGACTCGCCGAGGTGCTGCACGGTCATCGTGAATCCTCCTCAGGCCGCTTCGTCGGAGGACGTCGCGCGGTGCGAGCGCTGCCACGCTTCCCACTGCTTCTGCTCTGGTGAGTTGAGATAGCTGCCCGTATCGACGTCTTTCTCCAGGTGCAGCCACGCGGCGTATTCGAAGATGTTGGTCGCGCCGCCGGCTTCACCGCGGTAGACCTGCTGCGGCGGGATGAGTGCCTGCACGTATTTTTCCGGCTCGCGCTCGAAAATGTCTCTGCAGCCATCCGAGCAGCAGTGATGCTTCGTGCCGCCATGCTCGACAATGCGCACGCACTGGGTCTCCGGGTCATCCGGCTCGGTGAAGAACACGGGGATCTGACAGACCTGGCACACCATCGGCAGGCGGTTGTTGTAGTAGCCGTTACCGCTCTCCTCCAGCTCACGCCAGTGCAGCAGCCGCGGGCGGTACATTTTGTCGAACAGCGCACCGTATTTATCGCTGAACCAGTCGAGCTCTTCGTCAGTCGGGATCCAGGTGTGCAGGCCCAACGCATTCCGATACTGGTACAGGGTTGCCCAGAGTTCGTGCGTCAGGCGGTGTTTCTCCTTGCCCGCCACCTCGTGATGCCGCGGAAGGCGGATCCCATAGCGACCGAGATCGTGGAACAGAGCCACGCCGTTTTCTTCCCAGTAGATTTCCCAGGCTTCTTTCCAGGACATGACCTTCTTCGGCAACATGTAGTCCATCATGGTTCCGACCAGACCAAGCAGGCGATATCCGCGCCAGAACCACTTGTCGAGCCAGGCCTGCACGATCGGAACGTTGTCCTCGTGCTGTTCCAGCATGAACTTGACCACCTCCAGGCCCAGCGTCATGTGACGTGATTCGTCGGACTGCGCTGAGAAGCCGAAGGTCGTGGTCGCCATATCACCGTTGTAAGCCGCACCCGACACGAAAGGCATGAACAGCAGGTTGGTCAGCACGTATTCAAACGCGAATGAGATCGAGGTCACGAACTCAAACGGCCCCGCCGTCATGGCGTCTTCGAAAAAGCTCTTGGGAATCGACAGGTACCAGGCCCGGTCGCGCATGTGCGCGAAGTTGTGCATGCCGTTGAAGTACTTGTTGTAGTGGCTGAAGGCATGCAGCTGGGTCTGAGCGTGACGCAGCTCGTCAACCGACTGCATCTGACAGGCCACGCGCGCACCCGCACCCCGGAACGCCCGCGCCGCATGCGCAAAGCCTCGATGGGCGGCGTATTCGAGAGGCGTGACGCCCTGCAGCCAGATTTTTACCGCGCTCATATAGCGCGCGTCGGAAATGTTCAGCTGACCGTTGTTCTGCTGGAAAGCATCCAGGATGGCGTACAGCTTGCGCTCCTTCTCAGCCTGGTACTTCCAGTAAGCATCCATCGTCAGCCGGAAGGGATCGGCCCACTTATCCCAGTCGACGATCTTGATCCCCTCGTAGGTGTCATATGGGAACACCCGATCCATCGGCTGGTAGGTGGTCTCCCAGTCCAGCCCTCGGGTCAGCGCGGCATAGCGCTCCTTGAGTCCGAGTCGTTTTGCCTTGGCCATGTGCTTTTCCTCCTGCTATTGGGCGCCACGCTGTGCAGCGCGCGCCCCTGGTCTGCCTGGATACGTCTCAGACGCCCCAGGACAACACGAATTCGTCGTCATCCTCATCGATATTCCCGCTCAGGGAGATCAGGTTGACGTGCAGTTCCTGTAAATCGAAGTCGCGCCCCATGCGCTCTTCGATCGACTCCCGACGGATCACCAGACGTCCAGCGCAGTCAATTTTGACCATGCCGGGCGTGTCGCTCCGCACAGCGCCTGGATTGTCATCGACGATCGCCTCGATGATCGGCTGCGCGTCGGCATTGTTCTGCAGCGCGATGAAAACTTTGTCTGCCATAGTGGTGTCCTAAAGGTTCAGCCCGGCCTTCTGTGCCCGGCCCTGCAGCTCGTCGACGACGCTGTCGATGACCTCCGCTGCGCGACCTGCGAACGCATAGTCGCCCAGCGGTTGCAGCGCTCCCTGGACCCGCGGCAGCCAGCCTGTGATCCAGCTCTCAAGGTGCGCCCTGTTGGCGTCTGACTCGGCCGCCAGGCGCTTGACCACGGCATCCACCCAGCGGGTCGATTCCGCGAACCAGTCATTCATGAACTCTGTCAGCATGGAAAAGACGGCACCGCCGTGCTGCACGAGCTCGGCGTCGAAGCGGTTGAAGACGAGCGGATGAACCGTGCCATCGATGAGCAGATTCTGCAGTACAAACAACTCGCCCCAGTCGCGGGTGACCATAGATTCCTCCATCAGCGCGCGCATCGGCTGCCACATAGCGTCGTCCATCCACAGCGCCTTGGCGTCATCCAGAACCGTCATTTCGTTGTCACGCAGAAGCAGCCCGATGCGGCTGATGTACTGCGCGATCCCCAGGTGGTCCATCATCTGCATGGAGCAGGCCGAACTGAGCGGCGCGCCGAGGCTGTAGGCGGTGATGTAGCTGTTATTGGTATTGCCCGCCCAGGCGACATGGCGCAGCGGAATGACCAGCCGTTCAACGCGTTCGCGCCAGGCAGGTTCCAGTGTGCTCAACAGCCCGCGCTTCTCGACAAAGTCGAAATTCTTCTCCTGCGATTCCTGCTGGCGACCGCGCTGCAGGGTCCAGGTCCCGTAGAAATACTGCCGCGGATCGACCAGATCATCGTAGTCGTCCATGCTGAGCGCGCTGCGCGACGCGTCGTACAGTTCGCGCTCTGGTTCCCACGTCGGCCGGTAATGGAAGTTGCAGGCAGGCTGCAGCCCCCAGACCGCTTCCTGGTATCGCGTCGGCGTTTTGTCCGGGCCCAGTTTGGCCTCGATATGGTCAAAGGTCCGTCGCAGCGGCTCGACGCTCGCGGTTTTCAGATCAATCGACATCGGTTTTTTCCTCGCTGGCGACGCCGTAGCGCCAGATGTCTTCTGCGGCGTCGACTCGCCGCGCTTCCTCATCGCTCAGATGCCTGACGGCATGCTCGCGGCAGAATTCGGTGAATGCTTCAGGCGGCAGGGTCATCTCCAGGTAAAGCGACGGATCGCCGATGGAGAACTGAAATTCGACATAGCCACGATGGTCCTGACGCGTGACGCGCACGTAACGCTGCGGGCTGGTTGCCTGCTCCTGATGGGATCTGCGCTTCAGCTGTGACACGGTGCCCAAAGGGGGTCTCCCGCAGAAATCTTCGTTGAAGCATAAGCGAACGCCATGCCATGACGTGTAAGTGGCTGAGGAAATGGGTAAAAGAGCTATCTGAATTCATCATGCACTGCAGCAATATGACCAAATAATATATTTTTATTCTGTGATTTTTACCAAATAGTTAAATTCAATGCCGTACACAAGGGTCTCTATTTCTCAATCTCAGGATCCTCGAATGCTCGCACGCTGTTTAGGGCGCTTCGAGTGGATGCCTCTCACCATCACTCGTGGCCAGAGGATATCTGTGTCACGGTGCTTAAAAAGGCTGTCTCCACTGAACGTGGCTGCTCTGACCCGAAGCCGTGCTCCCGTCTTCCAGTGGAGCCGGGCACTACCTTACAAATATGGCGACGACGAACAGGGCTGCCCCCGGGTGGGCCAGAGGGACGGAACCAGGGCCCGACTGGATTAAAATGAACACGCAGCGGGCTCATCCGGACCCGCCGGGCGGCTGCTCCCTGGAAAGAGCGGATTCGGCACCAACAGTTTTCTGGAGCAGGGAAGTCATCTTTGACGGATCTCTCTGAGGGGTGTTCAGTTGCGCCGCCTCTGGATAGTTCCCCGGAACAGCGAGAACAAGTTCTGTCTTCAAATACAGCCACCCACAGCCCCCGCAACCATGCATCACTGCTCGGGGTTCCGCCGGAACTGGCCGTGGTAATCCCCTGCTACCGCGTGACAAAACACGTCGCAGCCGTGATCGCTGCGGTTCCACCTGCGGTGTCCCGGATTTACTGCGTGGATGACGGCTGTCCCGAGAAGTCAGGAAACTATGTTGAGGAAAGAACTCAGGATCCTCGAGTAAGAGTGCTTTACCACGGCGCTAACCGCGGCGTCGGCGCGGCTATGTGCACGGGCTACCGCGCGGCGCTGGCCGACGGCAGCGACATCATCATCAAGGTCGATGGCGATGGGCAGATGGACCCGCAAGATATCCCTAAGTTTGTCGACCCCATCGTTCGCGGTTTAGCCGACTACACCAAAGGCAATCGTTTTTTCCGGCTTGCGGACCTTACATCCATGCCGTTGGTCAGGCTGCTCGGGAACACCGCACTGTCTTTTGTGAGCAAACTGTCAACCGGATACTGGCGCCTGTTTGACCCCAACAACGGCTATACCGCAGTGGATTCAAGAGTTCTGGGAATGCTCCCGCTTGAATCGCTGCACGAAGGTTATTTTTTCGAATCTGACATGCTGTTCCGGCTCAACACAGTGCGTGCAGTTGTTCTCGATATTCCCATGAAAGCCCGCTACGGCACGGAGGTAAGCAACGTCGACCTTCCCAGCACAGCGATAAAGTTTGCCTGGCTGCACACAGCAAATTTTTTCAAACGACTTTTTTATAACTATTTCCTGCGCGGTTTCAGCGTTGCGTCGGTTGAGTGGCTGCTGGGTCCCCTACTCATCATCTTCGGGGTGGTTTTTGGTGTCACGCAATGGATCGAAGCCGCTCAGGCCGGCAACGCTGCCACAGCA
Organism: Gammaproteobacteria bacterium; assembly: GCA_038116745.1. Lineage (GTDB taxonomy): Bacteria > Pseudomonadota > Gammaproteobacteria > JAYODW01. The sequence goes on along the minus strand of JAYODW010000017.1, from coordinate 23,199 downwards.
GGGACTGTCATGCTCGCGTCTCTGCCCACTATCGTAGGCACGCAGATGCTGCTGTCCGCAATTCACTTCGACATCAGCAGCGAACCAAGCATTCCTCTTGTGCAACGTCTGGCCGACAAAATGCCAGCCCCAGAATGAGCATCCCTGTTAACGAGGTTGCTGCGTTGCACGGCCTAACGCTGATGGGCTTCGAGCACGATGAGGGAACGTTGACGCATGCTTCGGAAGAAGAGACGCCCTGATCATGGAGGCTGCAAACCGGTCAGCAGGAGATGACCCGTTCGGGACTCCCGAATGCCTGACGCTACCACGCCGACTAGATTTCCTGGCACTTGCTGCCGTCCTGACGGTCGCCCTACTCATTTGGCACAACACGCGCCCAGAAATAGAGCCGCCACGCGCTGACGCTGCTCGATATTTCGACTATGCCGCGAATATTTACGAATTCGGAGTCTTCGGCTTGTCAAGCGCGAAAGACGGCGCCCCTCAAGCAGGTCGCGCAAATTCACCGCTTTATCCCGCTTTTATCGCAACAGTGCTCTTCCTCGCAGAACCCGAGGTCGAACACGTGCGTTGCCTGCGGGAACTCCCGATCGCAGCAGGCTGCAGCACCGCGGTACTTGCACCTGTAACGACCGCGCAGTCGCTCCTGTCGGGCTGCACGGCGCTCATCTTTTGGGCGTGCGGCTGGATACTTTTCGGGCGCAGGGGCGCCTGGGGTTGTCTGCTTGCGGGACTGCTCTCCGGACAGCTGACGGCCTTCGCCGAGATGGTGCTGACGGAAAACGTATCCCTGTTTTTGTTCAGCCTACTCACGCTTTTAGTCCTCAGGCGATGGCGACACGACTGGCTCCGCAGCGCGTTCACCGGGCTCACACTCGGACTCTTAGCGCTCACCCGTCCTGAGTTCCTGTACCTCCTCTACGCTTTCGTTGCGCTTAAAAGCCTCACAACTCTTCGCACAGGGTTTAGCCCGGCTGCCAGAAACAATCTCTGTGCGCTGACTCTCGGTGCCTCGCTGGTACTCTTACCCTGGCTGGTGCGGAACTATCACACTTTCGGTGACCCCGCGTTGACCGATGGCTACGGCGGCCGGATTCTTGCTCAGAGAGTCATGTACAACCAGATGTCGCCCGCGGAGATCGCTGTGGCGTTTATCTACTGGCTACCCGATTTCGGCGACAGCCTTGCGCAGCGGCTCTTTCCCTCAGAACTTTACCGTCGACTTAATTTCGGCCCGGGCACTTACGTGGACGAAGGCCTGGCGTACTTCGAAAAAGTCGCTTCTCGAGTGGGTGAAAAGGCGGCTACGGCCTCAATCATTCACCAGGACATCCTGCTTCATCCGTTTCAGCATGCTGTAGTCAGCCTGCCTCTTGCGTGGCGCGGTATTTTTGTCGGCAAGCTTTGGGGGCTACTGGCTCTTCTCACCTTCATATTCGTGTGCGTGAGACGAACGCACCTGCGCCGCCGATTACTCGCGGTGAGCGCACCAGCTGTTTTCATGCTTGGCTTCTACGCCAGTGTCTCGGTCAGCATCCCACGCTACGCGATCTGTTTCGTACCGGCTTTTTCCCTTGCGCTAGTCGGCGCCTTCTATGCGCGACGCCAGCCGGGAGTCCCAGACACATGAAGCGCGGCACCCTGTGGTCAGTCGCACTACTAGGCAGTGCTTTACTCCTTACCTTGGTTTTTTCGCTGACCGACCTGTCTCAATTTCGCGCCGTGCTGGGGGCTGTGACCCTTAAGCCGATGCTACTCGGCCTGGTAGTGCTGCAACTGGAGGGTTTGTGCACCGCTCTCCGGCTCAGCCTGTTGGCTCCTATTCGTCCTCCGCTCTCAGACTGCATGCTGGTGACCGGCTGGTGGGTCGCATCCCTTGCGTTGCTGCCCGCACGTCTGGGGGAGCTTGTCGGACTCGACCTGCTCCACCGGAAACTCAGCTGGACGCCCGGTGGCGCGTTCAACAGCCTGCTGGTGCAGCGGCTTTTCGACATCTTGCTGCTGGCATTACTGGGCAGTGCCGCGTTGCTGCTGAACACGCGCGGACACCTGGATAGTGTAAGCATCCTTGCGCTGGCCGGCGCGGTCACAGCTTTGGGCCTGGTCTACAACCTGCCTGTTTTTTTTTCATTGATAGCAAAAAGCCTGGCAAGTTACCGTGCGCAGCGTTTTGCACGCCTGTTGCTTGGCCACGTGCTCAGCGCGCGGCGCGCGGCCAAAGATGTGTCCAGAAGCGTGTCATTCGCTTCCTTGGGATTCATAACGACCCTTAAATGGTGCTGCAACCTCTTTGGCCTGGCTCTTGTCGTGACAGCAACGCTGCCCGCCTTACCATTTGTGGCGGCAGTCATTGTGAGCACGCTTTCGAATTTTGCGGCAATCGTACCGATCCAGACGGTTGGAGGTATCGGTCTGGGCGAGACCGTTTTCACCGGCGGTTTTAGCTGGTTTGGCGTCTCAACTGAGACTGCGGCGGCGGCGGCGCTGGTGATGCGTGGCGCGCTGATTATCGCCCCATTAACGTTCTGGCTGCTGGTGATAATCAACAGCTGGATCTGGAAATGGTCATCTGCGAGCAGAGCAGAATAGAAACATGAAGCGCGGCGACGGAGATACCGATGCCCTCTACGCAACACTGCGTGGGCGTTTCGGCGACACGAACCCGCGAGCTAACGGATACCGATACACCCGATATTTCGAGCGGGAACAGACAATTGTGTTGTCTCTGGTCAACCCGGAGGGAAAAATCATTCTCGACGCCTGCTGCGGCTCCGGCCTCATGCTGCAACCGTTGCTAGGGGTTGCCAGTCAGGTTCTCGGCATTGATTTCAACGCTGATGCCTGCCGCGCTGCGCGCAGTAACAACATTCCCGTCACACAAGGGGATGTCTACCAGATGCCATTCGCAGATGGCTCTGTGGACGAAATCGTCAACTGCCAGTTTTTTAATCAGCAGGATGCTACTGGCGTCTTGGCTTTCATCGCCGAGGCGGCGCGGATCCTGCGTCATCGAGGCCGTCTGATTCTCGTCTGGCGAAACGCAAACGCAATCATTCATCGGCTGTCGCATGCGTGCTTGAGAATCGTTGACCACCTGCGCGGCTTCCCGGACTTCCCACAGCTTACTCACTCTTTTCCTGAGGTGATCCATGCGCTTGGGGGCGCCGGCTTTACCGTGGAGCACGCTGAGCTGAGTTGCCCCCCTCTCGGCTGGCGATCACGGAATATTCACGGGCTACTTGGCACGGTAATCGGCGCATCCTGCATTCTTGTGGCCTATAAAAACGATGAGTGAATCGATTTCCATCAGGGCGCTTGAGCGGTACCCCGATCCTGACTGGAACAGATTCGTCGACCAGCACCCCGAAGGCCAGCTGTTTCACCTGAGCGACTGGGGAGCGGTCTACGCTGAACTATCCTGGCTGAAACCCTGTTTTCTGGCCGCGGAGCGCCAGGGCTCGCTGGTGGGCGTAATGCCGCTGGCTGAAGTCCGATGGGGCTGGAGAGGAAAAGCGCTGGTATCTGCGCCCTATTGCGTGCAGGCCGGCCCTCTTGCTGCAGAACCGGATGTTGCACCAGCCTTAGAGCAGGCGGCCCTGGAGTACGCTCGACGCCGCAGGGCTCGATTCCTAGAAGTGCGCCAAAGCGAGAACCCAAACCCGGCAAGGCCCTGCAGCACACCCTATGCCAGCTTTGAAAAAAGCTTCCACAACGGGCCTGAATTCAACATGAGCGTTATTCCGCGCAAGCATCGTGCGGTGATCCGCAAGAGTGCAGGCCGAGGTTTGATAGCTGGAGAGAGCGACGATCTCCAGGAGTTCTACACGCTCTATGCTCAAAGCGTCCGCAACCTGGGAACCCCTGCTTTCTCCCGATTATTGTTTGATGCGGTCTATCGACATTTGAAACCGCAAACTCGCATTCTCACTGTGCGGGACAGGCTGGGCGTGGTCACCTCAGTCATGAGCTTTTTCTACAAAGATTGGGTGATGCCCTACTACGCCGGTGGATTGCCACGCGCACGCAGCATGCATGCTTACGACTTCATGTACTGGAGTCTTCTGAGTCAATCCGTGGCAGAGCTGGGCAGCGTCCGCTTCAATTTTGGTCGCAGCCTTATTGGCAGCGGCGCCTACGCTTTCAAAAAAAACTGGGGATTCAAACCAACGCCGTTGAACTACCAGATTATCGACATTCGCGGTCACAACACACTGAACCCCGAGAGTCGTATCAACCGCCTGGCTCGTGCCGGTTGGTCACGTCTACCGCTCGCTGTGGCTAACACACTGGGGCCCGCACTATCGCGCAGACTTTTTTGATCGCGCTGCAAGGTGGCAGCTTCGTTAACTCCAACTTATGCTGGGTGGTAGCAGGGAGCACCACCCTCTATCGCAATCTGCCTGCTTCGCTCACACAAAGGCGGGGCGGGCCCGCCCGTCATTTGCGACAGCTTTGCCAGCCTAGCCAGCGTGTTGCGACGCCGGCGCCAGAGCAAAACGCTCGTTAGAAGTGATGTTCCAGGGAATCTATAGAACCCCTCTTCGGCATCAATATCGTAAGGGTGCAGGTAACTCCACAGGCATTCATTCGCACGCTCCCGCGCGCCGCGGATTATCAATGACAGCGGCATATAGCGAAGATACAGCCCCCCGAGGAATGGCAGCTCCCAGAGACCCATCGACAGCACCGGCACAGGCAGCTCAAGCAGACCGGAAGGCCAACAGAATGGGACCCTCGGTGCATCGCGATAGCCAAACTGTGGGTTGCGTGCGGGCAGGACGCTGGAGGAATAATCGAAGTCCAGTTCAGCCAGCATATCGGTCACCCAGACCGTCTCACGGGTCAACGAAAACAACGGGGCGCGAAAACCGCTCACTCGATTTCCAGTGAGATCTTCGAGGCGCCGCCTGGCTTCCTTCAGTTCCGTCGCCAACACACCGGGGGCGCACTGCTGCAACGGCACGTGGGTGAACGAGTGCAACGCAAGCTCGTGACCTTCGTCGGCCGCACGCCGAATCAGTCCGACAAGCTTGTCGATGGCGTCGCCGACAACAAAGATTGTTGCACGCGCGTCGAGCGCCCGCAGAAAGTCGAGCAGTTTCTCGGCGTTGTGCACGAAGCGATAACTCGGATCGCCGCCCATGCGGTGGTCTTCCAAGTCCAATGTCAGCGAGACCTCAGCGACCTCCACTTGCTAGGCCCTAGAATACTTATCGCGGAAATAGCGTTCGAAAACCCGTGTCGGGAACAAGTACATAGCTAGGTCCCGAGCGCATTGCCGCCAAACGGAGCGCGGCACATACCAACGAGACGCGGCGCAGGTTCGTTCCTGTACCTCATGCACAGTGCGCCGAAGATCTGCGTCGTACGACAGAAACGCCTGTTCAACGGGCAGCTCCAGTAGACGCTCAGCAAGGCTGCATGCGCCGGTAAAGGCCATAGTCGCGCCCTGACCTGAGATGAGAGTCATGCAGTGGGCCGCATCTCCAATGAGGACAGTGCGACTGGTGTGCCATTTATTCATTCGGATCTGCACCAAGGGGTCGATGTAAAACATGCCATCTTCCGGCACGTACTCGAGCACTCGGCTCGCAAGTTCGCTGCTGTTCCGGAATGCGGACCGCAGAACGGCAGCGCGCGCTTCAACAGGAGGCGCGCAAGCCAGCCCGCTTGCCCAGACAAAAACTGCCGCGAGGCCGTTGTGCGGTGTGGTGAAAAGAACCATGTAGCGATCCCGCTCCATGTGGGTTTCGAACTTCCAGCGAAGATCGGCGATGTTCGGTAGGCGGAACGCAGCAGCACAAAGCCCCAGGTGCCGCTCATCAACCGCATCGGGACAAAAGTTCAAACGGCGGACATTCGAATGCGCTCCGTCTGCTCCGATGACAACATCAAACTCCCGCTCGGAGCCATCACTGAAACGGACGCATACTGCGTTTTCCTGCTCGAAAAGCTCTTTGATTGACGTAGAGAATTTGAAATCCGCCACCTGGGATGCGCGCTCGTACAGCAGGTCCTGCAGGTCGTCCCGCATGATCTGCAGGACGTCCACGCCGTGAAAAAGCCGCTCGTAATTCAATTTCAGCAGCGTGTTAGCGCCTCGATGATAGCTGGACGCACGAATACCAGCGGCGCGCTGTTCAATAACCGACAGCAGGTCCAGCTGCTTCGCATACTGATAGGAGCGATGGGAGAGCGAGATGATATACCCGTCAGCACGGACGTCCGGCGCATGCTCCACCACCAGCGGCTCGACTCCTTGTCGGCCGAGCCAAGTCGCGGCCGTCAGCCCGGCCACACCGGCTCCGGAAATCAGGATCCTAAGGTTCCGACTCGTCACTCCATTGCTCCGACTACCAGAACTTGCCAGCTTGATACTCTCGAGAAAGATGACCGGCGGAGAAGACAGGATCGCCGAGACCAGGTCCGCACCATTCCATTAGGCCGGAGGGCGACATTTGGTCCCAGCGTCCTCAATGACGCTCTGCCTTTTTCAACCGATAAGCCAGCTGCGGACGCGTGAGACCCAGGGAACGCGCGGCAGCGGACAAATTGCCCCGCGCCCTTGCGACCGCGAGTTCCAGCAATCGTTGCTCGATAGACGGCAATGAGGCGCCCTGATGCACCGCGAGCTCGAGCAGGTTGTCCAGCCCCTGGGCTTCCTGACCACTGGCCTGCCCCCCTGCGGACTTCGCGCCGGGGATGAGGCTGTCCGCGCCGATCAGCTCGCCGGAGCCGGTCAGGATGACGCCACGTTCGACGATATTCTTGAGTTCACGGATATTGCCTGGCCAGCCGTAGCTGAGCAGAGCGGACAGCGCCTCTTCGGTCACCCCCGGGATCCGCTTGCCGTGCTGCACGCTGTAACGTTGCACAAAATGGCGCACGAGCAGCGGGATATCCGCCAGACGCTCACGCAATGGTGGGATCCGCACGGGATAGGGATTCAGGCGATAGAACAGATCAGCACGGAAATCACCCGCTTCTACGGCGCTTTCCAGCTCGATGTTCGTGGCTACCACTACGCGGACATCGACCTTGCGCGTCGCCGTATCGCCGATCCGCTCGATCTCGCCCTCCTGCAGTACCCGCAACAGCTTTGCCTGCGCCGCGGGTGACAGCTCACTGACTTCGTCCAGAAACAGGGTGCCACCGTGGGCGCGCTCGAAGCGCCCGGGACGTGAGCGGCTGGCACCGGTAAAGGCGCCTTTCTCAACGCCGAAGAGCTCGGATTCAATCAGTTCCTCTGGAATAGCTGCGCAGTTCACGGCGACAAAATGGCCATTGGCCCGAGTACTGGTCTGGTGGATTCTCTGGGCGAACATTTCCTTCCCGACACCGGTTTCGCCGAGCAGCATCACGGTGACGGTGCTGCCGGCCACCTTGGCGAGCATGTCGCACGCGGCGCGGAAGCTCTCGCTGCTCCCGACCAGCTCCTCGTCGGCCGATTGCTCACGCACGGTCTGGCGCAGCTGCTCGACCTGCACCTGAAGCTCCAGCAGGCGGTCGGCAAGACTTTCTGGCTGCAGGTATTTGAGGTCACGCTCGGCGTCCGTCCAAGCTGCCGCCGGCTTGCCCACGATGCGGCAGTGGCCATCCCCCTTGCCGGTGCACTCAACCTCCCGGAACAGAACCGGCTGCCCGAAAAGCTCGGTGGTGTAGCCCGATGCATAGCCGATCTGCATCCAGCAGGCGCTGTCGGTATCGATGCCGTAGAGACCGCGGTGCACCTCAGCCTCAAAAGAGTTTTCCCAGATGAACTCGCCCTCGCAGATCCCCTGCGCTACGTCCATGTCGAACCTCACCGGCCGCACTTTCACGATGCCTTCAAGGTTGTGCAGCTGCGGTCCGATCCCGAACACCTCGGAGTCGCTGGCGTTCGGGAACAAACGCCGCGCAAAACGGGCGTCTCTGAGTCCGGACGAATAGCCCATACGGGTCAGGACGCCGCGTGCCCGCTCCCGGCCAAGGGTATCGATCAGCTCCCGCCGCAGCTCACCCATCGCGCCTGCATGAACCATGATCATGCGCTGCTGGTCCAGCCAGATCTGCCCCGAATCTGGCTGGAATCGGAGTCTGGTGCGCAATTCGCTGGCCGGGATCAGATCAAATGGGTCCATCGGGCTCGCCCGGCTGGGCCGGTGACAGAAAATTTGATCATATCGTTAAATCTTCAGGGGAACGCCGGTGGACCGCGCACCCCTCCCTGTGGGCGAACCCACTAGCGATGCCGTCCCAGCTGACTCAAGCCAAGCAAAGTCGGGTCCGGGCAGGTCACCAGGAAAACAGGGATGCTCGTCAGATAGCCCTCAAGCGGCGCTGGCAGCCTGAAGCGTGCGCAGAACTCGGATGCTCTTAATGCAGCCTCGAAGCGCGGCACTATCCCGCCGGCGATATAGACACCGCCCCGCGCCCCAGTAGAAAGCGCGAGATTGCGCGCGGCAGTGCCGAGAAAAGAGAAAAACAACGCCAGCGCCTGCCGAGCAAAGTCGTCGCGCTCTAACAACGCCAGACGGGTTACATCCTCGGCCGTCAGATCTGTCTGCGGGACCCTGGCAACAGCACGATAAAGATTGCCCAGTCCCCGCCCCGAGCACACGTCCTCGATCGAAACAGCAACGGTACCGCTCCGCAGCCGTTCAAGCACTGCCGCTTCTGCCTCAGTGACCGGCGCCATCAGCGCATGACCCGCTTCGCTGGCGACAATTTCGCCGGACGGCAGCCTCAGGCTGGCGCCAAACCCGGTGCCCGCGCCCAGGAAGAGGCTGGGATGCTCTATGGATGCCTGACCCTGGCAGATCACCACTTTGTCACCCGCCTCCATCGCTGGCATCGACATCGCGAGCGCTGCAAAGTCGTTCTGCAGGATGACTTCCGAAAAGCCAAAACGCGCAGCGAGATCGGCCGCAGACACTGTCCACGCGCAGTTAGTCAGACGCACGCTCTGCGCATCGGTGGGCGCCGCCAGCGCCAGATGCAATCGTGCATCCCTCGCGTCAATCGCGTTGGCGCTGAGAAAGTCGCTAAGACAAGCGTCCAGTGAACCGTAGGCGGCATTGAGATAGCGCCGGACCTGCGCCGGACGTCCGCCAACGGCCAGTCCGAGCCGGGTGTTCGTGCCCCCGATATCGCCAAGGACGACCGTGGGTGAACTCATCCGGCCAGTGCTGCAGAGTCCAGCGCCCGCAGGAACTGCGCCGACCAGGCGAACACGTCCTGCCCGGCTACAACACTGTATGCGTCCTCCCAGCGCGCCCGCCTCTCTTCCAGCGGCATCCGCAATGCGAGCAGGATGGCATTAGCTACGGCGTCGTAATCGTGGGGATTCACCAGCACGGCGCTGAGCAGTTCCGCTGCCGCTCCCGCCATCTCGGACAACACGAGCACACCCGGATCAGCGGGGTTCTGGCAGGCGATGTATTCCTTTGCTACGAGATTCATTCCGTCGCGCAGCGGTGTCACGAGACCGACCCGGGCGAGGGCAAGAAAATTCATCACCGTGGGACGCGAATAGGATTTGTTCACGTAGCGCAGAGGGACCCAGTCGAACTCGGCGAAGCGGCCGTTGATCTCACCCACGATACCTTCAAGCCTGTGGCGCAGACTGCCGTACTCGGGCACGTCCCCACGCGACGGCTGCGCCACCTGCAGATAGACGACCTGACCAATGGTCTCGGGGTATTTAGACAGCATGCGCTGATAAGCCTGGAACCGGTCCGGCAAGCCCTTGCTGTAGTCCAGGCGATCGACGCCGACCACCAGCGCGCGATTGCGCAGGCTCTCCTTGAGCTGTTGCACGATTTTCGCGTCCCGGCCGGTGCCGACCATAGCGCGGACTTCGTCAGCGTCAATGCTGATCGGAAAGGCGGCGGCGCGTGACTGACTATCGCCCCAGCGGATCCGGCCATGGTCGTCTGTTTCCGCGCCCAGCGCACGGCGCACGGCGTCCAGAAAATTCCGCAGATCGTTGTCAGTCTGGAAGCCAATCAGGTCGTAGGCAGCGAAATGCCCGAGCAGGTGCTTATGTCCCGGCAGCGCGCGCAGAACGTCATAGGGCGGGAAAGGGATGTGCAGGAAAAATCCCAGCGCACCCCGAAAACCTGCTGCGCGCAGCCCGTGTGCCAGCGGAATAAGGTGGTAGTCCTGCACCCATACCGTGTCATCGACTTCGAGAAGGTGGTGCAGCTTGCGTGCCAGGTAGTCGTTGGTTCTGTAATAGGCTTCGCGATAGGAAGCATCAAACTGCACCGCGTCCACCCGATAGTGAAATAAGGGCCAGAGAACGCGGTTCGCATATCCCTTGTAGTAGCCCTCGTAGTCCCTCCGCGCCAGCGGCACCGTGGCGTAGTCGATCCCGTCTCTCTTCTCGCGCTGCGCGCGCCTGCGCGATTCCTCTCCCACCGAGCCGTCCCAGCCGAACCATATGCCCTGGCGCGCCGTCAGCGCGGAGTTCAACGCGACCGCAAGCCCTCCGGGCGCGGCTCCCGCTCGCGGCACCGTGCAGCGGTTAGAGGCAACCACCAGACGGCTCAAAACTCCCCCTCCCACGGTCGGGATAAGCGCAGAGCTGAGTTGATCAGTCCGACCATTGAATAGGTCTGGGGAAAATTCCCCCACAGCTCGCCGGTTTCGTGGCTGAGATCCTCAGACAACAGACCGAGAGCGGAGCGGCAGGTCAGCAGGTGCTCGAACAGCTCGCGCGCTTCCTGCTCGCGTCCGACCGCATGCAGCGCATCGATGTACCAGAAGGTGCACACCGTGAACGCTGTCTCCGGCATGCCGAAGTCGTCGGCTGTCGCGTAGCGCAGCAGATAACGACCGCGCTTGAGCGTACGCTCGACCGCAGCCAGCGTTCCGTGGAACCGGGGATCCTCCGCCGTCACGAAACCGAGCTGCGCCAGCAACAGCAGGCTGGCGTCGAGATCCCGCCCGCCAAAACTTTCCACGAACGACCCTAGCTCAGCGTTCCAGCCGCGCTCGGAGATTACAGCGTGCATTTCATCGGCACAGGCCCGCCAGTGCTGCTGGCGCTCATCGAGCGCGAGGCGCCCTGCGATCCGCGCCAGCCTGTCGCAGGCGGCCCAGCACAGGACGCTGGAAAACGTGTGGATCTTTGAAATGCCGCGGTACTCCCAGAGGCCGGCATCGGCCTGATCGTATTTTTCCGCTGCGCGATGACCCAGGATCTCCAGCTTCTCGAATAGCGCCACATCGCCCGGGTTGCGCAGACGAGCGTCGAAGAAAACGTGCGCGGCAGCCAGTACCGCGGCGCCGTAGACGTCGTTCTGCACCTGCGTATAGGCATCATTACCAATGCGCACTGGCCCCATGCCGCGGTAACCGGCCAGCGCAGCGACCTCCCGCTCCTCCATTTCGGCAAGCCCATTGATGCGATAGACAGGCTGCAGCTCTCCGTCGGTCGAATCCGCAATACGGTTGATGATGAAGGCCAGGTAGCGTTCCATCGTCTGTGTCGCGCCCAGCCGGTTCAGCGCGGAAACCACAAACCAGGCATCACGTAACCAGCAGTAGCGGTAGTCCCAGTTGCGGCCACTGTCCGGCGCTTCAGGAATGGAGGTTGTCACGGCAGCGATCACCGCACCGGTGTCCTCGAACGCATTCAGCTTGAGAGTCAGTGCCGCCCGGATAACCGACTCCTGCCATTCGAACGGGATCCCGAGATAGCGGACCCATTCGTACCAGTAGCCACAGGTCTGCTCGAACAGCCGCCGACCCAGCGGCGTTACCGCTTCGGGGCAGGTCTCGTCCGGGCCGAGCAGTAGGGTCAAAGTGTCCTCCAGCACGAACGGTACCTGGTCGATAACAGCCGTGACGGACGCATCGGTAGTCAGCCTGAGGACCTGGTCGGGCAGGACATAGCGCACATGATTGCTGCCGTGAGTGACGCCAACCGGTACCGCGCCGTGAGCCGCCTGCGGATCGAGCCTGACCCGGACCCTGGGTGCACCGGCGACACGTCTTATCTGCCGCACGATCATCACCGGCCGGTACATACGCCCGAATTGCTTGAAGCGCGGCGCGAAGTCCGTCACCTCTACGCACGCGCCGTCGGACGCGAACAGGCGGGTGATCAACACCGCAGTGTTGTTTACATAGTGCTGCTCGCTGTGGCTGAACTGCTCCAGCCCGATGCCGAACAGGCCGGACTGCGACGACGCATCACCGCCACGTAGCAGCGCATCGAAGACAGGCGTGCCTTCAAAGTGCGGTAGACAGCCCCAGACGATGTTGGCGCGCTGATCGACAAGCGCGGCTATCGTGCAGTTACCAATCAGTCCCAGCTCAAGCGAATTCTGCGATGCGCCGTTCATTGCTCCCCCACTGACAATGTGCGTCGCAGCCAGCGGAGCAGGCCCGCGGGAGAGGGCAGGCGACACACGGCGTCTGTTTGCCCCTTGCCAATTTTTACGCTGAGACCGTCGAGGCGGTTTACCGCCCTGAAACCATGCTCATCGGTCTGGTCGTCGCCAATGAAAATTGGTCGACGGCCGCAGAACGGATGAATTGTCATCAGGTCGCCGACCACGGAGCCCTTATCTGCACCCGTCGGCCGGATCTCGACCACGTCTACACCCGACTGCAGTTCGAGCTCACCGGTATGGGGCGCTATCAGTGCTGAGCAGAGCGCCTGCGCCTCCCCCGCCAGTTCCGGAGCGCGCCGGACATGGAGCGCAAGACTTACGCGTTTATCTTCCAGCACGCACAGAGGGTGAGCGTCGACGAAAGCCTGCAACGATGCCCGGATTCCGGAAAGCCGACCATCGTCCATCCTCACAGTCAGTTTCACGGGCTGCCCGGGGGCGCGCCGCTGCAGGCCATGCAGACCCGCGAGATGCAGAAACGGCAGCGCGAGCAGCGCGTCCAGGACGTCAACGCTGCGCCCGCTCACAATAGCGAGCGCGCCATCGGTCGCGGCATGGAGGTCGGTCAGAAGTGTTCGCAGCTCTGCCGGCACCTGGACGGCCATCGGCGTTTCGGCAAATTCAATCAGCGTGCCATCGAAATCCAGGAACAACGCCACCCTGGAAAGCTGCTGCGGCTCGGGCTGTGACAAAACAGGATTCTCGAAGGGTCTCAATTACACGTCGGCTTCACTTTACGTCAGGCGAGGCCTCAACATCGAATGCCATCTGGCAATCCGGCAAGCGCCACGTGAAATGTCGCTGCACGCAGCTTGCTGCCGCTGCCCCCAGCGCAATCGCGCTATGCTTCCGGACATGGATGAGCTAACGGCTGATAGCGCCGGCCCGCTGTCGGGGTATCGCGTTATCGATCTCACTTCGATGATCTCGGGCCCCCTGGCCACCATGTTCCTGGCCGATCAGGGCGCCGACGTCATCAAAGTGGAAAACCCCGCGGGCGGCGATTTCGTCCGCCGTAGTGGCAACCGACGCCACGGGTTTTCCGCCAACTTTCTGAACAACAATCGCAACAAACGTTCTCTGGCACTCGACCTGAAGCAGGAAGCGGGGAAAAAAATCCTGTTCCAACTGGTCGAAAGCGCCGATGTTTTTATTCAGAACTTCCGCCCCGGCGTCATCGAACGCATGGGCTTCGGCGAGTCTGTCATCCGCGAGATTCGGCCGGAGATCGTGTACGTATCAATCGCGGGCTTCGGTTTCGAAGGTCCTTACGCACCAAAGCCGGTCTATGACCCCTTGATTCAGGCGCTGTCGGGCCTGGCCACGATCCAGGCCGGCTCCGATGAAGCCCGCCCCCGCCTGGTGCGCACCATCGTGCCCGACAAAGTCAGCGCCATCACCGCGGCCCAGGCGATTACCGCGGCTTTACTCTCGCGAGAGCGGACCGGCAAGGGTCAGCACGTGCGACTGTCGATGCTCGATGCCATCGTCTCTTTCCTGTGGCACTCAGACATGGCCAGCCAGACGCTGATTGGAGACAACATTCCACAGCAGTCGGCAGCGAGCTTCATCGACCTGATTTATGAAACCGCGGATGGCTACATGAGCGTGGCTGTAATGTCGGATCGGGAATGGGCCGGCCTGAGCCGGGCGGTTGAGCGACCTCAGTGGCTGGAGGACGAGCGTTTCAAAACGCCGGCACTGCGCGACCGCAATCTCAACGCACGACTCGAGCTGATCCAGAGCGCCATAATCGAACGCACGACGCAGGAGTGGCTGCGGCGCCTCGAAGCAGAGCAGGTGCCATGCGCGCCGGTACAGACACGGAACGCTATGGTCGAACATCCCCAGATTGCGGCGAATGCCTTGCTCGAACGTTACCAGCATCCCGATGCCGGCGAGCTGCGCCAGGCGCGTCCGGCGGCGCAGTTTTCAGCAACGCCCGCACGGATCAGGTTCGGAGCGCCGCGACTGGGTCAGCACACTGCGGAGATCCTGACCGAGCTCGGACTGAGCGCCGTCGAACTCGAGGCGATGGCGGCGAGTGGGGCCGTAGTACTCGACAGCTGACAGGCGAGATCCAGCTGTCACTCGCTACTACACGGGCTCATCGATCAGTGCAGGCGCGCCGCGCCGCAGCTGTCGGCGCCACCACACCCCCAGATCACCCTGCGCGGCGAGCAGCGCCGGGACGAGCAGCAGCACCACGAAGGTCGTCACCGCCAGGCCGAACACAAGCGTCAGCGCCATCGGGATCAGAAACTGGGCCTGCAGGCTTGTTTCAAACAGCAACGGCGTGAGGCCACCGATCGTGGTCGCCGAGGTCAGCACTACTGCACGCAGGCGATCGCAGGCGCCATTGATAATCGCCTGCTCAAGGGGCTCCGACCGCTTACGCTCATCGACGGTCGTCACCAGCACAATGGAATCGTTAATCACAATGCCGGACAGGCCCAGAATCGCAAATATGCTGAGAATGGTGACGTCAAAACCCCAGACCCAGTGACCCAGCACGGCGCCCACCAGACCGACCGGAATAACCGCCATCACGACCAACGGCCTGCTGTAGCTCGCAAACACCCAGGCCAGCACAATGTAGATGAAGGTAAGACCGAGCACGGTGCCGAGCAGCATGTCGGAGTTGGCCCGTCGCTGGTCTTCGGCACGCCCCGCGAATTCATGCTCCAGGCCGTAACGCGCGGCAATATCCTTCAAGCCATCGTGCAACAGGGCCGAGTGGATCTGCGCCGGGCGGGTCTGGTGCATATCAATCTCCGCCCGGACTGACACCCGCCGCTTACCGTCCTCGCGCTGAATGCGGGCGAATCCGCGCTCATGTTCGATATCCACCACCGAGCGCAGCGGTACCTCGGCGCCGCCCGGCGCGCGGATGAACAGCTCGTTCAGCAGACCTTTTTCCACGTAACGGCGAGCGAACTGCACGCGCACCCAGACCTCCTCGTCGCCGCGCGGAAAGCGCATGGCCACCGCGCCGTCGACCGCATCCCGGACCTGGCGTGCCACCTCGCTGGTGCTGAAACCCAGGGCGAGTCCGCGTTCGTTCACCTTGAGAATCGATTCAGGTTTGCTGTACGGCAGGTCATCCTCGACGTCAGATACGCCGGCGTAACCAGCCAGCAACGCCCCGACCTCACCGGCCGCAGCTTTCAGCTGTTCAATGCTGCCGCCCTTCAGCTGAACATCCATATCGCCACCGGATGGTCCGGTCCGGGCGCCTTCGAAGCTGAGCGATTCCACACCCGCAGGCGTCACGACCGCCTCGCGCCAGGCCTTAATCAAATCAGCGGCACGCACTTCGCGCTTCTCAGACGACACCAGCTCTACGATGACGCCGCCAAGCGTGTCGCTGTCAGCTGCCTGGAGCGTTGAGCTGCGCCCGCCCACCGTCGTGCCGACCTTGCCCAGCGCCATCAGCACCACGGCATCCGCCGAACCAGCCAGGTCGGCGGCTGCCCGATACAGGGCCTGTTCCACTTCGAGCAAGGCGGCACGGGTTTCATCGCGCGAGCTTCCAGCCGTCATTTCGAGATTCGCGTAGAGCTTGTCCGGCTCAGGGGAAGGAAAAAACTGGTAACCGACCAGACCGCCGCGCATCGCGCCGACCGACACGATCAGGGAGGCTACGGCGAGCGCGACAGTGACGTAGCGAAATTTGACTGCCCGCTCGACCAGACGGCGAAAAGCGTGATCCCGGAAGCGCGAGAAGCCTCCGTCAAAACGCTGTCGATAACGATCAATCCGACCGCTCGTCGCAGGGGCGCTGAGCGCTCTATTGAGATGCGCCGGCAGCACCAGAAAACACTCGACCAGACTTGCGGCCAGGACCGTGACCACCACGAAAGGGATTGCCGAGATGATCTGGCCCATGATCCCTGAAATGACGAACAGCGGCAGAAATGCCGCCACGGTGGTCAGCGTCGAGCTCGACACGGGCGCGGCCATACGCCTGACGCCGTTCAACGACGCTTCCAGCGGCGAGAGTCCCTGCCGATGCAGATGCTCGGCATGCTCGCCAACGATGATCGCATCGTCCACAACGATGCCTATCGCCATGATCATGCCGAACAGGCTGATCATGTTGATGGTCTGTCCGCTGGCCAGCATGATTGCCACCGTCGCCAACAGGCTCGCGGGGATGCCGACTGCCACCCAGAGCGCTACCCGCATGTTCAGGAACAGAAACAGCACACCGAGCACCAGCACCAGACCACTCAGACCATTGCGCACCAGCAGGTCGATGCGCTCGCGGATCGAATCGGCGCGCACGTCGTACTGTTCGATGACGAGGTCGGCCGGCATGGTCTGCTGCAGGGTCCGCGTGTAGCGGCTGACGGTCTCCGATACCGTCAGCGCGTCGGTGTTCAAGGCGCGGCGGATCTCAAGCTCAATTGCGGGCAGGCCGTGCCGGAAAGCGCGCTGGCCGCCTTCCCGGAACGCCTCTGACACCTCGGCAATATCGTCCAGCAACAGACGCCTGCCGTCTGGTCGCGCCTTGATCTCTATCCGCCCCAGTCCGCGCGCCTCGCGCAGCAATCCAACGCTGCGCACCTGCTGCTCCCCTCGGGAGAGGTCACCCGCCGGCAGGTCCTGTGAGGTCACACGGATCTGCTCGGCGATGTCCCCGAGCTTGAGATCCAGCCGCCGCAGGGTGCTCGGCGCGACCTCCACCCAGATCTCTTCGTTGCGTGCGCCGTAGAGATCGATCCGGTCGATACCCAGCGCCAGCAGGTCATCACGGATCCGCTTGGCGTGCGCTTTAAGCGCCTGTTCGGAAAACGGCCCGGAGATGAGCAGTCGCGAAACCGTCTCATAGCGCACTACCCGCCTGATCTCCGGCCGCTCAGAGTCTTCGGGCAGGGTGCGAACCTGGCCCACCGCTGAAACGACGTCAGCCAGCGCTCGCTGCATATCGGCGCCCGGCTCAAACTCGATAATCAGGTTCGCCAGCCCTTCGTAGGACGACGAGGTGACTTTGTCGACACTGTCCAGAAAACGCAGCTCCGGCTCAACCGCCTGAACGATCGTTCGATCCACATCGTCGGCCGCGGCCCCGGGCCACGCGATCTGGACCGTCACCATGTCGATGCCGAAATCAGGAAAGAACTGGCGATTAATCTGCGTGAGGGCAGCAAGCCCGCAGATAAACATCACCGCGAGCAGCAGATTTGCCGCAGTCGGGTGACGGACAAAACTTGCGAGGAATCCGCCAGCCGGCGGTGTCGGCGTCACAGCGCGCGCGCCAGCAGTCCGGGCCCGATGCCGGCGAAAGTCCTGGTTACAAGCGGATAGGCAGGATCAATATCGCCGCGCACAAGCAGATCCTCGCCAAGGTCGCGGACCGGTTTAACCGCAACCCGATTGAGCCGCTCACCGACAAGCTGATACACCGCATTTTCGTTATCGAGCGCACGCTCTGGCACCCGAAAGACATTCTCGTACGCCACATCGGGCACCTGGATCTCGACGAACGCCCCCGCCCGCAACCCGCGCGTACTGGCCTGACTGTCCAGCGTGGCAAATACCTCGATGCCGCCCAGGCTGGGATCGATCTCAGCACCGGTGCGGGTCAACTCGCCGGCGAACTCCAGCACGGCTTCGCCAACCCGCCAGACGATGACCAGCGGGCGTCCGGTCAGGGCCTGCTCCCCTTCCGCTTCCAGAATCCTCGCGAAATCACGTTCCGTAAGCTCGAAACGGACCTCCAGCTGGTCCTGCGAAAGCAGCCTGCCGAGCTTCTCCCCCATCGACACCAGCTGCCCCAACGCGAGACGCACCTCGGTCACGTACCCGGCGAACGGCGCAATCACGCGTGTGTGTGCGAGCTCCCGCTCTGCTGCCGCCAGCGCCACCTGGGTCTGCTCCCGCTGCGCGACCTGTTGGGCGATTCGCGTCTTGAGCCGCGCAACGGCCTGCTGACGCAGCATCAAGGACTGCTGGCTGGCAAACAACGCCAGCTCGTCTTCGTCCCTTGCACGTTTGCTTTCCCGACCTGAACGGGCCAGCTCCTCGGTCCGTCCCAGCGAGCGCCGAGCCAGCTCGACCTGGCGTTCTGCATTGTCAGCGAGGTTCTGCTCCCACTTGAGCTCGCCGCGCAATTCCTGCAGCAGCGCCGCAATGCGTTCCAGCTCCGCGCGCTGTTCGGCGAGGCGGTTTTCGTAGTCCACGGGATCGATCCGAGCCAGCTCCTGCCCCGACGCCAGCAACGCGCCATCCCGGAAATCCGGCTCCAGACTCACCAGTCGCCCGGACACCAGCGCTCTGAGTTCGGCTTCGCGCGCTGCCCGCACCTCGCCGAAAGCCACGATCTGCGGCTGCACAGCAAGGGCCGAGACCGACTTTACCGGCACCGCCCAGACTTTTTCCGCAGGCTCGGAGGGCAACGCGCGTGGCCGCATGGAGGCAAACCAGCTTGCCAGCAACAGCGCTACAACGATGATCCCAAAGGGCAGGCTGAGCACGCGCAAGCGTGGTGGCAGGAAATGGGTCAGGCCTGCTCTCATAACACGGGTAATACGCCGGAAGGTAAACCGATGGGGCGCGTATTAGACCACGGCGGTGCAGAAAACTTCCGCGCCACGGGAGGCGCCATCAGCGGTCGTCAGGAACAGCTCCGGCGTTCTCGTCTGCGCCGACCTGCATGGCCGCATACTCCTGCTCAAAAAAGAATCTCTCTGCGCCGAAAGCGGGCCTGAGCTGATCCAGCCAGGTTGCTTCCTCATCATAGGCAGCGAAAAAGGGCTGCTGTACCCACGCAGGATTACGACCCTGCAGGAAGCGGAGCACGAAGACACGCTCACCATGCACCTCGGCTACGCCCTGAATCTCGACCTTGCCAGGCCCCGCGCTCATAGACGGTCCGCGTGCCGTACGCGCGAGCCCTGAGACCGAGGAAATCGCGGCGCGATAGATCTCCCACGCCTTCACAAGCGGTAGTTCGAAGTAGCGCGCGGCGCCGGTATCTCGCTCAACGAACATGTAATACGGATAGATGCCCAGACTGACTTCGTCCTGCCACAGGCGCGACCACACCGCGGGATCGTCGTTGATATGAGCGAGCAACGGAGCCTGCGCCCGCAGAACCGCTCCCGTGCTGCGCAGATTGGCCACCGCCTTGGTGACGATCGGCGGCGTCAGCTCACGCCAGTGATTAATGTGCGTCATCAACGCCAGCTGCTTCCCGTTCGCAATGACCCGCTCGAACAGGCGCAGCAGATCGCCCGCGTCGGGGTCGCTGACAAAGCGATACGGCCAGTAAGTCAGCGCTTTGCTACCAATCCGAATCGAGCGGATGTGCTCCAGAGCGGGATCAAGCAGCGCCTCCAGATAGGCTTTGAGGTTCGACGTTTTCATCACCAGCGGATCACCGCCTGTGATCAGAACGTCTGTCACCTCCGGATGCGCAAGCAGGTAACGCTTGAGCTCCCCCGCCTCGGCTGCAGCGAAACGCAACGCCTTGTTGCCGACGAACTGCGCCCAGCGGAAACAGAAGGTGCAGTAGCTGTGGCAGACCTGCCCCTGGCTTGGAAAAAACAGCACCGTTTCGGCGTATTTGTGCTGGATCCCTGTGAGCTCAGCCCCATCCAGCATAGGCACATTTAACGTCTGCTGTCCGGCCGGGTGCGGATTCAGTTCAGCGCGGATCTCGTCGGCCTGCGCGCGGATTTCCTGTGCGACCGGCTGGCCATCGAGAAGAGCGGACATGCGTGCGTAATGTTCAGCGCTCAACATGCCGCGCTGCGGAAAGGTGAGCTGAAAGATCGGATCTTCCGGTACGTTGTTCCAGTCGATGAGCTCATCGATCACGAACTGGTTCACTCTGAACGGCAGCACCTGCGAAACCACCTGCATGTCTCGCAGGAGCTCGGCATCCAGTTTCTGCAGAGCGGGGATCTGATCCAGCTGCCGCTCATTGAAGACGCGGAATTTGGGCGCAGCCGGCTCGGTCGTGCACCGCTTAAGGGTGATGGGCATAGTCATTTTTAGTTTCCCTTGCAGGCAGCTCCCGACTGTCCTTGTGCGGAGTGCGGGTCTGTCGTTCGACGGTGACGCCTCCAAAATGGCCCGGCGCCACATGCGGCCGAAGCCGCTGTCTGGTTCATGTCGTTCGCCGCCGAATACAACACATTCGACGCCGCTTGGGTCTCGAGATTATAGGCCAGCGGCGAATGCTGCCGCTGGCGCGAGGAAGGAAAGAGGGTGTCTAGCTTTGAAGCTGACGCCTGGAAGCAGCGGGATGCTTAATCCCGGGTCAGTCCTTTGAGACCCGGCTTGGAGCCGAAATAGGCCGCGAGGCGGGCGATATCGCCATCGGTCAAGCCGAGAGCCTCTACCTGCATTTTCATGATCGGGTGGTCGCGGCGTCCGGAGCGATAGGCTTTGAGCGCCGCCTCCAGGTAGCTCGGATGTTGTCCGGCAAGTATCGGATAGTCCGGCGCCAGGGGCTTGTCTCCATTCTCTCCATGGCAGGCACCGCATGCCTGGAGCTTGTCCTCATACGCGAGGCCACTGTCGTCGCTGTCGTCGTTCGCGCTCGCCCCTACACAGGTCAGAGCAAACAGGGCAGCTGCAGCAATTCGTGTCTTCAAGTGGTTATTCATGCCTTTAAATACTCCAACCGTGCATGCGGACCGGTTCAGTTCCCGGAGCTCGCGAAGAAAGCGGCGACGTCAGCCATGTCCTGATCGCTCAGTCGTGAGGCGTTCGCATGCATTGAATCGTGCTGACGACTGCCTGCCCGGTAGGCTTTCAATGCGGACTCGATGTAACCCGCGCTTTGCCCGCCAAGTTTCGGCACTTTGTAACTGGGATAGACATTGAAATAGCCTTCGACCGCGTGACAGCCGAGGCATGTGTAGGCTTTTTCTCGACCCGCAGCTGCGTCACCTTCGGCGTGCACGGGTGCAATAACCGTCAGCGCACCCACAAAAGTCAATGCGAAGATGCTACGTCTCATTTGATAGGTTCCTTTTCCTGCTTGGCCGCGGCACTGATGCTCGTCGATCGCACTGCGATCTCAAGCGCGCTGCGGCACAGACATCTGTTTGCGCCAGACCGGGCCGGTCACCTCAAACAAGCGGATATCACTGCGCGATTGCCTGCCGCTCGCATAGTGCCAACGCTGCCCCGTGCGGTCATGCGCAACGGCTATGACGCTTGGGCTATCTGGTCTGCAGGCTACGCGCGCCGGCCCCACCCGTCGAACGCGAGCGAATACTACTAAACCCTCTCAGAATGGGGAAGCAGACGCGGCCCTTACAGGAGTCCGGGGCGCGCCCGTGGCACGATAACTTATGATTCGGCACAGGCTTGCTCCTCGCCACCCTGAGTTCACAAGACAGCTCTACAGCGCCATCACATCGTTCAATCATGCGAAGAGGAGCATTTTCAGCGGCTTTTCCCTGGGTTCTCGGACTGACGATCCTCGCCCCGCTGTGCTTTGAGCTCACCGGCTGCCGCAATGCGGACCAGACGACAAGCTACTTCCCCCTGGAGCCTGGACATGAATGGCAGTATCGAGTGCAGCGATCCACCATGGACGGCACTGAGGAACTGCGACACATCGTGCGCTCCATTGCGCCACCGGCACAGATGGCAGGCATCACCGGCGCGAAAGCGGGTCTTGATGGACGTACAACCTTCTACACAAGCGACGCGCAGGGCATACACAGGCTCGCTCCTGAAAGGCGAGCAGAGCACAGCGGTCCTGCGACCATCTCGGAACTGGTGCTACCACACACGCCGACACAGGACAGCACCTGGCGCTCGCCCGCGCGGACCAGCCTGCTCGAGAGCTCTGCCCCACCCTGGGAAACGCTGTTTCGCGTGCGGACACAGCTGTTGATGGACTATCAGGTTGAGGATCTGGACGCCTCGGTAACCACCCCGGCCGGCCACTTCGAACACTGCCTGCTCATCCTTGGCACCGCCTCTGAGACCCGAAACGCAGGTACCTTGATCGGCAACACGCACATTCGCATCACCGCGCGCGAGTGGTACGCACCTGGCATCGGGATGGTCCGCATGGAACGGGAGGAAGTCATGGATAGCGCAGCAATAGACCGTGGCACACTGGTGATGGAGCTGGATCATCATGCATTCCGTTAACCCGACCTTGCTCACCTCGCGCCTGCAACGACAAATTGCCTCAGCTTATGGCCGGCCGGGCCTGTCAGTGCTTTGCTTGCTGCTGATGTTCGCAGACACCCAGGGTGCACCGGTCAGCGCAATCGGGATCGGTGCACGCGACTGTAGTGCGTTTGATACGGCCCTGGCGCAGGAATCAGAGGCGGCACTCGACGCGTACGTCGCCTGGGCGCAGGGTTTTGTGAGCGGCTTTAACTGGGCCAACGTCCGGCAACTTAATGTCACGCTCGATGCCCCGAGCATGCTCAGCGCCATGGCCGATTTCTGCCACCGCAACCCTGAATCAAAGATGTTCTCAGCAATGCAGGACATCATCGGGCGGAACGCGCGCTGAAAGCGGCCGTTCCCGTGCCCCAGGTGCGCCTGTCCTTCGCCCTGGGGTGATAGCGCTTCAGATGAGCCGTGGCGCATTTTTGTGCGCGCCATCAGACGTTGCTCTCGCATTGCGCGACTCCCTGAAAATGATTACTGTGCGCCGGATTTTTTACAGCAGCCGCAGCGACCCGCAAGAAAATCCGACTTGAATTGGGGCGTTCCGCGAGCGCAAAGAGGTGCCGGCAATGGCAAAAGCAGCGAAAAAACCCGTAGCGGCCACGGCCAAGAAGGCGCCGGCCAAGAAGGCGCCGGCCAAGAAAGCGCCAGCCAAGAA